>JBCDDN010000017.1:0-57448 GCA_039180285.1 Pseudomonadota bacterium
CGGGAGGGGGAGCGGGCCGGTGCGGCGCTCAACCGAAAGGTTGAGTCTGACAAACAAAACCCTAAGGCGTCACCCATTCCACATTGGCGCGATAGACCGTGATCCAATGGGGACTGCCCCGGCAGCTGTTCATCTCGCGCCGTTCGATGAGGCGGAACATCTCGCCGTTCCAGACGAAGCGTTCGGCCGTGCCGCAATCGCCGATCCCGCGGCCCTTGGCGTAGGTGCTCAATACGCCCTCTTCCGGGCTCCAATGCGTGTTGACGAGAAACGGCATATCGGCGGTGTCGCCCCAGGCGAAAACCCGGTCGAACCGGGCGGCCGTGAGCGCATCGTCGCTTCGGATAAAGGCGATATCGCTGAAATTATAGGCGCCCCGGCTGCATGCGACGAGGATCAGGTCCGCCGCATCCGACAGGACCACCGCACGGCTCGGCAAGGGTGCCTCGTCGTCATAGTCACATTCGATGCCCGGGCGAAATGCGGCGAATTCGGGGCCGGACAATTCGTCCGCCGCTTCGCCGGCGCGATCTGCGATCGGCATCGCGCGCACTGTCGGGATTGTCGGCGGCTCGGGGATGGACGAGACGGGGTCGTCGCCGACCGCCGCCGAAGCCGTGACGGTTCCCGCCCGCTGCTGTCGATCTTCGATGAAAAGCAGTGCAGCGTAGGAGCCCGTCAGTGAAATCCGATCGATCATGCCGCCATCGACATCCCGCAGTTCGGCATCGCTGCCACGGGCCATATGGCCGGCTATGCGTTGCGATGCTTCGGGATCGAAATGGAACAGTTCGTCGCCTTCGGTGCGCCTTGCCGTACCGACATATTCGCCATCGACGAGCAGCACCATCGCGCCGGGGGTGTCATCTTCGAATACGCGAATGCCGACGCGATGATAGCCGTCAGCTCCGCCGGCCCGGCTGACCGTGATCGAATAGCCGTTGCCGATCTCCCAGTCTTCCGTGGGAAGCGATATCGCCTCGCACGCCCAGCCATTGTCGCAGCCGACGGCCCAGTCGCCGAACAATCGGACGGTGCCGGGTTCGGGTGTGCCAGGTTCTGGGACGGGTGCCGGGTTCTGGGTTGCGGCGGCGAGCGCAAAGAGCAAATCGATCATGCGCAAATATCTAGCCGATCCGGTGCCGGCGCGGTAGTGACCGGCGTCACACGGAAGGAAGGAAAATCATGCAGGCAGTCGGTGTTATCGGGGCGGGGCAAATGGGGGCAGGCATTGCGCAGGTTTCGGCGCAGGCCGGCTATCGCGTGTACCTCTCCGACGTCAGTCTGGAAGTCGCGGAAAAGGCGCGCGACGGCATCGCCGGGCAGCTCGGACGGCTGGTCGAAAAAGACAAGCTGGAGCCGCAGGCGCGGGACGTGGCGCTGGAGCGGATCGAACCGGTCGGCGAACTCGCACCGATGGCGACGGCAGGCCTGATCGTCGAGGCGGCGACCGAACGCGAAGATATCAAACGCAAGATTTTCGAGGAGGTCGGCAAGATATTGGGACATGATGCGGTTCTCGCTTCGAATACGTCCTCGATTTCGATTACCCGGCTGGCCCAGGCCTCGACCGATGCCGAACGCTTTATCGGCGTGCATTTCTTCAATCCCGTTCCGCTGATGGGCCTGATCGAGGTGATCCGCGGACTGGCGACATCGGACGAGACGGTCGCGCGCGTCGAGAAATATGCGACCGCGCTCGGCAAGCGCACCGTCCACGCGAACGATGCTCCGGGATTCATCGTCAATCGCGTGCTGCTGCCCATGCTCAACGAGGCTTGTTTCGCGCTCGGCGAAGGCGTGGCGGGCATCGAGGATATCGACGCGGCCTGCCAGCTCGGCCTCAACCATCCGATGGGCCCGCTGACGCTCGCCGACTTTATCGGCCTCGACACCTGTCTGCATATCACCAATGTGCTCTATTCGGGCACCGGCGATCCCAAGTTCCGCGCGGCGCCGCTGCTCGTCAAATATGTGGAGGCGGGATGGCTTGGGCGCAAAACGGGGCGGGGTTTCTACGATTATTCGGGCGATACGCCGAAACCGACCCGGTGAGCCGGCGCGAAGACGCCCGGACGCTCGCCTTTTACGAAGCCGAAGCGCCGGTCTAAGCCGCGAGCGGCGCACAGGGCGCGAGCCGCCATCTGCCCGAATTTCTCGCGGCGCTGCCGGCCGGTGCGGCGATCCTCGAACTGGGTTGCGGCGGCGGGCGCGATGCGGCCGCCATGATAGCGGCCGGTTTCGATGTCGATGCCACCGATGGCTGCGCCGCACTTGCGGCGAAGGCCGAGGCGCGGATCGGCCAGCCCGTTCGCATCCTGCGCTTTGCCGCACTCGATGCGGAGGCACGATATGACGGCGTCTGGGCCAATGCTTGTCTATTGCATGTGCCGCGCTCCGGCCTGCCCGACATTCTCCGCCGTATCCATCGTGCGCTGAAACCCGGCGGGCAGTTCACCGCGAGCTACAAGACCGGGCGTGACGAGGGCCGGGACCGCTTCGGGCGCTATTTCAACTATCCAGATACGGATTGGCTACGGAACGTCTATGGGCACGCCGCCGATTGGGCGGTGCTGGAAATCGCCAAGCGGGCTGGCAGCGGTTATGACGGGATGCCGACCGACTGGCTCGACGCGCGGGCGACGCGTTGAACATCGGCCATCAGGGCTTGGCGAAATCCACTGTCAGCGTCTCGCCGACGGCTGTCGCCGCCCACCGTGCGTCAAGCTCCGCCATTCTGTCCCGGATCGCATCGATGGCGTTGGCGTCGAGCGGCAGCGGCGTACAGTTCCGTGCGTCGCATGTGACCCGATAGAGGTCGATAATCTCCCGAGCCGGTGTCCGGCCTGACCAGGCATCGGCCTGGATGACTTCGACAAGCCTTTCGATGCCGTCGCTCTCGTCTTCGGCCTCCATCCGGAAGCTGGCGGCTTCGCCCTGGGCCAACCGGCCCAGAAAACCGCGCTGATCGAGCGTCGATTCGACGGCATAATGCACCATGTCATGCGGAATGATCCGTTGTTTCGGGCAATCGATCCGCTCGCGCCGCCCGTCGGCATGCTCCACGTCCAGCCAATCATATTTGGCTGAGCCCTTGGTGAAATGAAGGCGAAGAACAGCGGTCATGTCGGGCCTGCTAACGGACTTTCTCTGGCGCGCCAATCGCCCTATCGTCCGAAGTTGTGGCAAGGGGAGGATATGGGATGGCGGGAGCTGTTCGCGATTTCAGGATAGATATTGCCGACGCGGCCTTAAACGATCTGAAGTCGCGCCTTACGCATGCCCGTTTCCCGGAAAAGGAAACGGTAGAGGGTTGGGATCAGGGCATTCCGCTCGCCTATGTGCGCGAACTCGCCGGTTATTGGCGCGACGAATATGACTGGCGGCGCTGCGAAGCGGCGCTCAACACCCACCCCAATCACCTGATCGAGATAGATGGCGTCGACATCCACTTCCTCCATATCCGTTCGCCCGAAGCCGATGCGCGGCCGTTGCTTCTCAGCCATGGCTGGCCCGGATCGGTGGTGGAGTTCATGGACGCGATCGGACCGCTCAGCGATCCCGTCGCCCATGGCGGAAGAGCCGAAGACGCCTTCCATCTCGTGATCCCGTCGCTTCCCGGTTACGGCTTTTCCGGCAAGCCGGCGGAAACCGGCTGGACGGTCGAGAAGATCGCCGAGACCTGGCATGCGCTGATGACGACGCTCGGCTATGAGGCCTGGTACGCACAGGGCGGTGATTGGGGCGCGATGATCACGGCAGCCATCGGCGCGCTGGCGTCCCGGCGCGAGGAGGGCGGCGGTTGCAAGGGCATCCATGTCAATATGATCGTCGCCGCACCGCCGAAAGAGGTTCTCGAAAACCCGACGGAAGAGGAACGAACCGCGCTGGCGCGGCTCGCGCTCTACCGGTCCAAGGGTGCCGGCTATTCGAAACAGCAAAGCACCAAGCCGCAGACGCTCGGCTATGCGCTCGCCGATTCTCCCGTCGGGCAAATGGCGTGGATCGTCGAGAAGTTCCACGACTGGTCTGATTGCGACGAAGGACGGGGCGCGCATCCGGAAAATGTCTTTTCGCGCGATCGGCTGCTCGACAATGTGATGCTCTACTGGCTCAACAATGCGGGCGCTTCTTCCGGGCGGCTGTACTGGCATAGCTTCGGCAATCCCAATCTCGATCCGGTGACGGTGCCGACGGGGTGCAGCCTTTTCCCGCACGAGATCATGCGCGCCTCGCGCCGCTGGGCGGAAACGCGTTTCAAGAATATCGTCTATTTCAACAGTGTCGAACGGGGCGGTCATTTCGCGGCGATGGAACGACCGGACGCTTTCGTCGGCGAAGTGCGCGCTTGTTTCCGCGAGATGACGCTCTAACCGTCACGCTTTACTTTGCGGACGAAGCGCCTCTAGGCAGTTGGGGATGACAGACGACCACGCCCCTGACCCGGCCCAGCTGCAGAAAGCCGAAACGCTGGTCGAGGCGCTGCCCTATATGCAGCGCTTCGCCGGAGCGACCTTCGTCGTCAAATATGGCGGCCATGCCATGGGCGATGCCAAGGCCGCCCGCGAATTCGCATCGGATGTCGTGCTGCTGAAGGCGGTCGGGATCAACCCGGTCGTCGTGCATGGCGGCGGTCCGCAAATCGGTGCCATGCTCGACAAGCTCGGTGTCGAAAGCGAATTTGTGGACGGATTGCGCGTGACCGATGCGGAGACCGCTCAGGTCGCCGAGATGGTCCTGTCGGGCGCGATCAACAAGGAACTGGTCAGCTGGATCGGGCAGGCCGGGGGCCGGGCGCTCGGTATTTCGGGCAAGGATGGCGGTTTCGTCCGCGCCGAAAAGGTCGGTCGCACGGTGCGCGACCCCGAAAGCCTGATCGAAAAGGTGATAGATCTCGGTTTTGTCGGCGAACCGGCGGTGGTCGACAGAACCGTTCTCGATACGATTTCGAACGCCGGGATGATCCCGGTCATCGCCCCGGTCGGCGTCGATACGCACGGCCAAACCTATAATATCAACGCCGATACGATGGCCGGCGCCGTCGCGAGCGCGATGGACGCGGCACGCCTGTTCCTGCTCACCGACGTTCCGGGTGTTCTCGACAAGGACGGCGCGCTCCTTACCGATCTGACGCCCGACGCCATCGGGCAGCTGACGGCGGACGGCACGGTATCGGGCGGGATGATCCCCAAGCTCGAAACTTGCGTGAAGGCGGTCGAAAGCGGGGTGGAGGCCGCCGTTATCCTGGACGGGCGGATTCCGCATGCGATGCTGCTCGAAATCTTCACCCGCCGCGGCGCGGGCACGATGATCCGGACGATCTAGATATCCGGACGATCCAGATCGAAAAGCTGCGGCGCTTGGTGGATCGGTGTGTTGAATAGGTAAGGCACAATCGCTAAATGCGAAGACCGGCTCCCAAGGAGTATTGCTGATGGTTCCCGCCCTGCTCGGCGTCATTATCCTGCTGATCAACATCATGATCTGGGTGATTATCATCCAGGCGGTGTTCAGCTGGCTCGTCGCGTTCAATGTGATCAACACTTATAACGAGGGCATGCGTCAGTTCCTCTATTTGCTGCAGCGCATTACCGACCCTCTCTACAAGCCCGTGCGGGCCATCATGCCCGATTTCGGCGGTATCGATTTCTCGCCGATCGTCGTCATCCTGTTGCTGCATCTGCTGGCGCGTTTCCTCATGAGTCTGCAGTTGCAGGCCGTTACCCTGTAGCGGCGCGAAGGAGGGGGCATGACCGCGGAGATTATCGACGGCAAGGCTTTCGCGGCCGGTTTGCGCGGGCGCGTCGCCGACCATGTTCCGGCCTTTGTCGACGCGACGGGTCGTAAGCCGGGCCTGGCAGTCATACTGGTCGGCGACGATCCGGCAAGCCAGGTCTATGTCGGTTCCAAGGGCAAGGCGACGGTTGCCGCGGGCATGGATAGTTTCCAGCATATTCTTCCCGCCTCGACGTCCCAGGACCAACTGATCGCGCTCGTCGAGCAACTGAACGCTGACGATGCGGTCGACGGCATATTGGTCCAACTGCCGCTGCCCGATGGGCTCGATGAAGCCGCCACCGTCGCGGCGATCGATCCCGCCAAGGATGTCGACGGGCTGACGGATGCCAATGTGGCGCGGCTGGCGAATAATGAGGACGGGCTCGTGCCCTGCACGCCCCTCGGTTGCATGATGTTGCTGCACGACCGTCTCGGCGACCTAACGGGGCGCGAAGCGGTCGTCGTCGGCCGGTCCCAGCTTGTGGGGCGGCCCATGGCGCAACTGCTGGTCAATGCGAATTGCACGGTAACGGTCGCGCACAGCCTCACGCGCAATCTTCCGGATATCGTGCGCAATGCCGATATCGTCGTAGCGGCCGTCGGCCGGCCGCAGATGGTGAAGGGCGACTGGCTCAAGCGCGGCGCGGTCGTTATCGATGTCGGGATCAACCGGCTGCCGCCCGTCGAAGAGGGCAAGAAAGGCGCACTCGTCGGCGATGTCGCCTTTGCCGAGGCCGATCATGTGAAGGCGATCACCCCGGTGCCCGGCGGCGTGGGTCCGATGACGATCGCCGTCCTCCTTCGCAATACGCTGGCCGCCGCCCATAAACGCGCCGGTCTCGCCGCGCTCGAGGGATTGTGAGCGCGCTCGCCGCTGTGCTGCTTCTTACCTCGCCCGCCGAAGGCGCGATCGCGACGGAGTACGCATTCGCCCGTGCCGCGCAGATCGATGGCCAGTGGACCGCATTTCGGGCTTTCGCCGATGAAGACGGGATTCTCTTTACGCCGCAGCCCTCGAACGTGCACGAAGCGCTTGAGGGTCTTGCCGATCCGGTTGCGGCAACGCATTGGTGGCCGGCGCGTAGCTTTGTGTCCTGCGACGGTTCGGTCGCGGTCAACACGGGGCCCTGGGTTCGCGCGCATCAGGACCGCTTCGGTTATTTCGTCACAGTCTGGCAGAGGCAACAGGACGACAGCTGGCGCTGGCTGCTCGACGACGGAAGAGATCTCGACGATCCGATGGCGGCAGGGGAGGGACCGGAGGTGCGGCGCGCCGATTGCTCCCGTCTGGCCCCGCCGCCGCCTGCGATCGTTTTCCCTCCGCCTCCGGCGCAGCACGGTCATGGCCGCTCGACGGACGGCACGCTATATTGGCACTGGCATACTACAGAAGACGGCGGGCGCCGGCTGGAGGTGAATCTGTTCGACGGGCAGCGGTTCGAGGAAGTACTCGTTCACGAGGTCGAGGCGCCCCTTCAATGATCGATCTTTTCGTCTCGGCGCTGATCACTTTTTTCGTGATCATCGATCCCCCCGGCAACGCTCCGATCTTCGCCAGCCTGACAACCCAAGCCACACCGCGGCAAAGGCGGTCCATGGCAATTCGCGCGATCGTCATTTCAGCGATTATTCTCATCTTTTTCGCCCTGTTCGGTGAGGAGCTGCTCGGCGCGCTGCATATCAGCCTCGACGCTTTTCGGATCGCCGGCGGCCTCATGCTGTTCGCCATCGCCTTCGAAATGGTTTTCGAAAAGCGTACCCGGCGGCGGGAGGATCGGGCACAAAAGGTTATCGACACGCCCGAGATCGAGGATGTCTCGGCCTTCCCGATGGCGATGCCGATGATCGCGGGGCCGGGCACGATCGCGGCGATCATGCTGCTCCAGGCGCGCAGCACGGGTATCGAGGAATCGCTGGTCGTGCTGGCCGCACTCGGGACCATCTTGTTGCTGACGCTGCTGGCGTTGCTGGCCGCGGGGCCGCTTATGAAATTGCTCGGTCAGCGGATCGAGGCGGTCATCACCCGGCTGTTGGGCGTCATCCTCGCCGCGCTGGCCACGCAGTTCGTGATCGACGGGCTGGTCGGGGCGTTCGAAATCACTCTGCCCGGTACAGCATGAAGGGAGAGTCGGAGGGCAGCGCGACCGGTTCGAGCCAGACCGGCGCGTCGCTGCGGTTCAACCGTGCAAAGCTGCTCTCCGGGTCTTCTCCGCCATAATGCACCTCGCCCGGCATGCCCGGGCAGAGCAGGATATAATCCACGCCATAGCGGTCGACCGTTTCGCGCAGCCGCCCATCGTCTCCCCGGAGACCGTAAAACACATCGAGCATCGCGTCTCCGTTGCGATGATAGGGCCCGGCAATGCCCCTGTGCGGGGTCATCACGATGAGTCGCGGCGCCATGTCGATCGGCGTAAGTATCGTGGCTTCCGGCAGCGCGCGAAGCGGGGCGAACGCGGCGCTATCCTTGCATCCCGGTCCGCTTTCGGACGTTTCATCCATATCGGCCGGTTCAGGGAAAGCGGCGATCGGTGCGATCGCCCATAGCCCCGTCATCAGGGCAAGCGCTGCCAGCGACCCGCCGACGCGCGGCAGCATCGATGCGGATCGGCGCCAGCGGGGCAACAGGTACATCCCCAATATCGTCGCGCCGGGTATGGCGAGCAATTGCGCGGCAGGGGCCGTGCGTACCTGCCAGAAGAGCAGCGCGAAACTTGCCAGCGCAAGAACGGCAAGGGCGATCAGAAGCGCGATCCGACGGCCGGTTTTCGATGCGGTGGCAATCGCCAGCGCATATCCGGCAAGCCCCGAAAGCGGCAGGGCGACGATCAACAATGCCTTGCGCCAGCCCTGCCGGTAGACGGGCCGTGCCTCCTGCACATTGTCGAGCCAGATCGCCTGAAGTTCCGCGCTGACCCCTTCTGGCCGGGCGAGGCAGTCCGGCCAGACAAGCGCAAAGCCGATGGCCAATGTCCCGCCCGCGAGCGCGCCCGCGCCGATCCGGGCGATCCAGCTGCGCAGCGGCAGAACGGCCAACAGCAGGAGCAATGCTCCCGCTGCCGCGACGGCCGACAGCCAGACCGGCGACAGCGCATCGCAAACCGGCATGCGGTTGGCATTCGAGGCGAACAGGGCGAAACCGAGCGCCGCACCGCCCCCGAGTGTCGCGCCATAGGTGGCGATGCGCGAATTCTCCGCGCGGTCGCGTACCCAGAACAGCGCGCCGGCCGCGCCGATCAATGCGAGGAACAGCAGCATTTCCAGACCGATGGTCAGCGACAGGGCGGTCGCGAGCCCGGTCGTCGCGCCGCCGCGTGCCGGTTTCGCGTCGACCAGCCCCGCGACCGCGACGGCCAGCATCGCAAGCTGCCAGCCATGATGGTCGATCCGCAGCGGCAGCCACATCGGCATCAATATGCCCGCGCAGAAAGTGACGAGCAGCGCCAGCGGCCAGGCGATGGGATCGATGGCGCGCCGGGCGATCAGTGCGATCGCCGACAGCCCGATGCCGAAAGGGAGAAGCGGCGCCAGCGCCGCAGCCCAGCGTTCGGCCGCAGCGCTGCCGAGCAGCGGTTCGAGCAGCACTATGAGGCCGGCGATGGGCAGATCGGGGAGATGCGACCAGTGAATGTCCGCGCCGACCGGCGGAGCGAGCCGATACTGGGTGAGATCGAACCAGGCCTGTCCGCCGAGCAACGCGCGAACCTGGGCGAGCCTGAGATTGTCGTCGGTATCGCCGAGCGCCAGTGCCGCGATATCGGGCAGGCGCGCAAAGATCATCGCGACCGATATCGCCAGCCATATAGCCAGAACGCCCGTCCGCCAGCGATCTTTCAGCCAGCTATTGTCCGAAAGCTCGGTCACTTGTCCCCCGTCATCCCTTTCGCATCGTCCGCAAGGTCGAGCCGCTTATAGGGCAAGAATGATTAACCATCTTGCCTTATTGGGCGTCGATATGTTGATGAAAGCCGTGTTTCCCTCCGAAGATCTGCGCCGTCAGATCGTCCGCTACGCGATCAGCGGCGGCGGGCTGACCCTGTTCTACTCGGCGATTTACTGGCTGGCGGCGATTCCTGCGGCCATCAATCCGCTGATCGCCAACGGCCTCGCTTTTTCGGCGACGGTCGTCCTCGGCTTTATCGTCCATTCGCGCTGGAGCTTTGCCGGCCACGGGCGGCGCGACCGGCCGATGCGGTCCTCCGCGATCTTTCTGCTGGTCAATCTGGCCGGTTTCGCCCTGAACAGCTTCTGGGTCTGGCTGATCGCGGTCCATTGGGGCCTGTCTCCGTCATTGCCGCTGCTGCCGATCATCTTCGTTACGCCCTGGGTCAGCTTCTATCTGAACCGCCGCTGGACGTTCGGCGGATAGGCCGGCCCTCGCGCCGGTGCTTTGAAGGTTCGTTAACCTTCTTCGCTTACCGCTCATTCGTGACGGAGCCGCTCTCGATCCTCGCCGGAAAGAGGGTGGGCTCGCAACAGCGGGAAACCACCATCCATGGCCAATTCACGGCTCCCAGCCTTCAAGACGCCCAGCCGCCCCCATACGCCGATCCTGATGTATGGCGTGCTGGTATTCTGCCTCGGTATCGCGATGTATCTGACCGGCGTTTTGCTCGTCTTTCCGCGCTATCTTCTCGGGTTACGCGAATGGCTCGATCCGGCGGCCGAGTGGCTGGTCTGGTATTCCGGCGTTCCGATCGTCATCGGCATTGCGATGGCGCTGCTCGACCTGCTCTACTTCATGAGCCGCAAGAAACCGGATCGGCCCGTGCGCTACATCCCGGTCGCCCGCCGCCGCGTTACGGTAGCGCTGACGGCCTATAATGACGAGCTCAGCATTGCCGAAGCGGTCGAGGATTTTCTGTCGCATCCGCTCGTCGAACGGGTAATCGTGGTCAGTAATAACAGCAGCGACCGGACGTTCGAGCGCGCGGAAGAAGCCGGCGCGATCACGTTCAACGAGCTTCAGCCGGGCTATGGGCGCTGCGTTCATCGCTGCCTGACCGAGGCGGCCAAGCATGAAGATACCGAGTTCGTCGTGCTGTGCGAGGGCGACCTCACCTTCCGCGCCTATGATATCGAAAAACTGCTCGCCTATGCGCCGCATGC
Source organism: Pseudomonadota bacterium (assembly GCA_039180285.1). Lineage (GTDB taxonomy): Bacteria > Pseudomonadota > Alphaproteobacteria > Sphingomonadales > Sphingomonadaceae > Parasphingopyxis. Next base: position 10,888 of record JBCDDN010000017.1, read on the forward strand.
CGATATCGTCAACGGCACCCGGACGGTCGAGCCGCTGCGTCAGTATCAAACCCAGCTTTCGACCTTCATGTATTATGGCAATGTTTTCGTCGGTAAGCTGTTGGAATTCAAACATCTGGGCCGCGGCACCATCACCGATGTCGGGACGACCTACAAGCTGTGCCGCCGCGAAGCCTTGCTCGAATTGCTGCCCAAGCTTAATCCGGCGGTGAATCTCGAATTCAACGCCCATTTCCTGGATACCGCCTTGGCCCATGACAATGTGCTGCTCGAATGCCCGATCACCTTCCACCCGCGGGTCGGCGTGTCGAAAGGCGGCAATATCAACAATTGGCGCGGCTTTACCGTGGGTTCGAAAATGATCCTCGGCCTCGTCTTCGGCTGGAAGCGGCCGGCGACATGAGCGCGCTCGACCCCTCCGGCTATCACGAATCCCGGCTCGCGGCGGACCCAAAACGCGATATCGTCTGGCAGGCGTTGTGGCGCTATCATTTCTCGCGCCACATCCGGCCCGAGGATTGCGTGCTCGATCTCGGCGCGGGTTATGGCGAATTCATCAATAACGTCACGGCCGAACGCCGCATCGCGCTCGATCTGTGGGACAAGATGCCCTTGCATGTCGGCCCCGATGTCGAGCCGATCGTCGGCCCGGTCAACGATCTTTCGGCCATCGAAGACGACAGCGTCGACTATGCCTTTTCGAGCAACCTGTTCGAACATATCAGCCAGGACGATCTTGCCGAGACGCTCGCCCAGTTGAAGCGCAAGCTCAAAGACGGTGGCACGCTGACCACGCTGCAGCCCAATTACCGCTACGCGTCGAAGGAATATTTCGACGATTACACCCATATCACCGTCTGGTCGCATATCGGGCTCGCCGATTTCCTCACTGCCCATGGCTATGAAGTGCTCGAGGTCCATCCGCGTTTCCTGCCGCTTACGGTGAAATCGCGTCTGCCGACCTGGCCGATCCTGATCGGTGCCTATCTCGCATCGCCGATCAAGCCGATGGGCAAGCAGATGCTGCTGGTCGCCCGTCCGAAGGGCTGACCGTCATGACGGATATGGCGAAGGGCCTCTCATTGCCGGCAAAGGTCGCGCTCACGGCGCTCGGGGCGGCGCTGCTCTGGACCTTTGGCGCGTTCGTGCTGATGGCGATCCGGGCCATCGGCTATCGCTATGAACTCGATTATGGCGAAGGCATCGTCTGGCATCAGGCGCGGCAGCTGTTCACGGCCGAAGCCTTTGGCGACATTCACGGCTTTCCGGCGATCGTCTATCATTACACGCCCTTCTTCCACCTTCTGAGCAATGCCTTGGCCGCGCTCGGCCTGGATGGGCTGGCCGCCGGCCGGCTCGTCTCCTTGCTTTCGACCGCCGCTTTCGCGGTATTTGCCGGGCTGATCTGTCGTCATTTTGCGCGGCAAGACGGAGATCGCGGCTGGACCGTATCGGTCAGCGCGGCAATCGCGGGATTGCTGCTGCTGGCGACCTATCCCGTTCAGATCTGGAGCCCGCTCATGCGGGTCGACATGCTGGCCTTCGCGCTCAGCCTTGCCGGTTTCTATTTCGCGTTGCGGGCCTTCGAACGCGGCTGGCTGATCCATATCGCGGCGCTGGCCTTCGTCCTCGCGGTGTTCACCAAACAGACGATGATCGCCGCGCCCGCGGCGGTCTTCCTGGTGCTCCTGCTGGTCCGGCCGCGGGTCGCCATCGCCGGTATCGCGACCTGCATCATAACCGGGCTGGCGGCACTCGGCATATTGGCCTGGCTGACCGATGGTGGCTTTCTCCGGCACGTTTTTCTCTACAACGTCAACCGGTTCGATCCGGACCGGTTGGGCTGGATCCTCGATATCGCGGGCGGCCATGCGCTGATCGTCGCGGTCGGCGCGGTCGGTTTCGCGGCACGGCTGCCGCAGCTTGGGACGCTATGGCGCGATCGCTGGTCGACGAATGCCGATCCGAAAGCCGCAGCGCAAACGATGCTCGGACTCTATCTGATCCTGACCACAGCGATGCTGCTGCTCGTCGGGAAATCGGGTTCGAGCGTCAATTACTTCATCGAGTGGCTGGGGTTGGTATGCGTCTATTGCGGCCTTGCCGTTCATGATCGGATCGCGCCATCGCCGGATGCCGCAGGGGAGCGAAAGCGCAAGATGTTCGGCCCCGAAATCGTCGCGGGGGCGCTCGCCATCCAGATTCTGATCCTGCCGTCGCTGCCCTATGCGAATATCGACGATCCCGAACGCAATCGCGAACTCGCCGCGCTGGAGGCGCAGATCCGGGCGGCCGATCGGCCGGTGATATCGGACGATATGGTGATCCTGATCCGCGCCGGTCAGCCCGTCCTGTGGGAATCGGCCATCTTCGCGGAGCTCGCTTCGACCGGAGTATGGGACGAGGCGCCCTTCGTCCGCCTGATCGAGCAACGGCATTTCGCCTTTTTCGTAACCGCCGGCGAACGGGGCGACGAACGGTTCGACGAACGCTACAACCCGGCCGTCGCGGAGGCGCTGTACATGGCCTATCCCGCGCGAGGGCTCATGGGCCGGCGTACCGTCCACCGGCCCGGATAGGCGGTCCGGCTAACGAGCTTCGTCGGCGAACAGCCAACCGCAGATCGCCGCGGCGATCACCGCGCCCGCGATCTGGGCGAGGAGAAACGGCCCGACATCGGCGGGGGCGATGCCCGCGAACGTATCGGACAATGCGCGCGCCACGGTGATCGCGGGATTGGCGAAGCTCGTCGAGCTCGTGAACCAGTAACCGGCGCTGATATAGAGACCGACCGCGGGCGCGACCCAGGTCGGGCGATAGCGAACCGCGCCGAGGATCGTGAAGATCAGGCCGAACGTGGCGACGGCTTCGCCAGCCCATTGGCCGGTGCCGGCCCGTGTTTTGGTCGAGAGTTGCAGGATATCGAGATCGAACATCAGATGCGCGGTCCAGACGCCGATTATGCCGCCCGCAAGCTGGATGAGCACGTAGAGCAGGGCTTCGCCAGCCGGCAGTTCGCGGCGGATAAAGGCGACGAGGGTGACCGCCGGGTTGAAATGCGCGCCGGAGAGCGGAGCCAGCGTGAGGATGATGACGAACAGGATCGCGCCGGTGGCCAGCGTGTTGCCGAGCAGCGCGATGGCGACGTTCCCGCCCGACAGCGTCTCGCCCATGATGCCCGACCCGATTACCGTGCAGAACAGGAAAAAGGAACCGATGGCTTCGGCCGCGAGGCGGCGCGGTAGGCCGGGATGGTCCGTGGCGCGCGGCTGCTCGTCACGGATCATGTCTTCAGACATGGCGGTTGCTCCATTTCATCGAACAGGCGGGAGCTTTCCATAAAACCGTTAGTCCTGAGCCTGTCGAAGGACGCTCCTCAACCGATAGACGTCCTTCGACAGGCTCAGGACTAACGGAATGATTGGCATCGCTGATCACGGGCATAGGCGCTCTAGACAATCGTCGATCCTTCGCTCTTGCCGATAGCAGCAAGCTTGTGCAGGAGGCTCATCGCGTCGATCGAATCGATCGGCAGCGCCGTAAACAGGGCGATGCGGTTGCGCAGGAAATGCAGCGCTTGCTCGAAGGCTTCGCGCTGCTCCTCGCCTCGCACGGCGGCCGGATCCTCGATTCCCCAATGCGCGCTCATCGGCTGGCCAGGCCAGACCGGGCAGGCTTCGCCGGCGGCGTTGTCGCAGACGGTGAAAACGAAATCGAGCACCGGGGCGCTGGGTTCGGCGAACTCGTCCCAGCCTTTCGAGCGGAAGCCCTCGGTCTTGAAGCCCGCCCGTTCGAGGGTGGCAAGCGCCATCGGATGCACCTCGCCCTTGGGCTGGCTGCCCGCCGAAAAGGCGCGGAACCGGCCCTGCCCTTCGCGATTGAGCAGCGCTTCTGCGAGGATCGATCGCGCTGAATTGCCTGTGCACAGGAACAGCACATTATAAATCTTGTCGGACATGCGGTAGTTTTCCGGTTTAGCCGCAACAGCGCGGCGCGACGGCCGCCTCGGCCGCGCCCCCCAACGCCGCAACGTCTTCCGCCGAAGGCCCGCTGCCATAATGCGTCGCCGCGCCGTGCGTCAGGAAGGTTTCCCAGACGACGCCGTCGGGATCGCCGACCCAGCTCTTTTCGGACTGCGCATAACAGCAGGTCGTTTCGCCCTCTTCGAGGACCGGGCGACCTGCCTTTTCGAGGCGCGCATAGATGTCTGCGAGCTCGGCGGCATCTTCGGCCTGGATGCCGAGATGTTCGACGCCCTTGGCGGCATGGTTGCCGGTGGAGATCGCAAAATTGACGCGCGGATCGTCGAGCATCCATTTGGCGTAATCGGCCTTGGTGACGCTCGGTTCGGTGTCGAACAGCGTCGAATAGAAGGCGATGGAGGCGTCGAGATCGTCGACGCCGACATGGACATGCAGTCTTTTCACGAGGCGATCCTTTCTAGCGAGTTGGTCAATTCGGTGACGCAGCCTTTGCCGCCGCAGCAATTCTCCATCAGATAGCCGACCAGCCGGTTCATCGCCGCGAAGTCCGCGCGGTAGATGAGCGAACGCCCATCGCGGGTGCGGCTGATCAGGCCCGAGCGTTCGAGATGGGCGAGATGGAAGGAGAGGGAGGAATTGGGAACGCCGAGCCGTTCGGCGATCTGGCCGGCCGTCAGGCCGCTTTCGCCGTGCTGTACGAGCAGGCGGAAGAGGGCGAGGCGATTCGACTGGGCGAGCGCGCCGAGTGCGTCGATCGCTTGCCGTTCCCGTCGGGTGTCTGTTTCATCGCTCATATTTCGATATTTCCAGAATTATCGAAATATGTCAAGTGCCAGGTAATTCCAAGGGAGCTTTCGGTGTAGACGAAACTGTTAATGGGGACTGTTTGCAGGGGTTTCGCCAGCGCCAGGTTTAGTTTGTCAGAACATTGCTGTCGCAATGTCGCCGCACCGCCCTCCGATGGCATCCAACGACGCTTCGCGCCGCCGGAGCCTGTGCCATCTCCGCCCACTCCCCCTCCCGACCTCCCAACAGGGTACCATCAAGTGGGAGGTCGGGAGGGGGAGCGGGCCGGTGCGGCGCTTAACCGTCAGGTTGAGTCTGACAAACGAGTCTCTGGTGCCGCGCCGAGGCGAAGCCGAGGTCTGACGAATAAGGCCTGACAAATCAGCGCCTACGCTGCCCCAGCAATCGCAATCGCAACGCGTTCAGCTTGATAAAGCCCTCCGCGTCGCGTTGGTCATAGGCGCCGGCATCGTCCTCGAACGTCACCACATCCTGGCTGTAGAGGTTGAAGGCCACGTCCGCCTTGCGCCCGACGACATCGGCGGAACCCTTGTAGAGCTTGAGCCGCACCGTGCCCGTTACATCCTGCTGGCTATGGTCGATCGCGGCTTGCAGCATCTCGCGTTCCGGGCTGAACCACAGGCCGTTGTAAATGAGCTCCGCATAGCGCGGCATCAGTTCGTCCTTCAAATGCATCGCACCGCGATCCAGAGTCAGCTGTTCGATGCCGCGATGGGCGGCGAGCAGTATCGTGCCGCCCGGCGTCTCGTACATGCCCCGCGATTTCATGCCGACGAAGCGGTTTTCCACGAGATCGAGCCGGCCGATGCCATGCGTTTTGCCGAGCGCGTTGAGCGCGGTGAGCAAGGTGGCCGGTGACAGCGTCTCACCGTCGATCGCTACCGGGTCGCCATGTTCGAAATCGATCTCGACATATTGGGGTGTATCGGGCGCATCCTCGGGATTATCGGTGCGCGAATAGACATAGTCGGGCGTCTCTTCCCAAGGATCCTCGAGTACCTTGCCCTCGCTCGACGTGTGCAGGAGATTCGCATCGGTCGAGAAGGGCGCTTCGCCACGCTTGTCTTTCGAGACCGGGATTTGATGCGCTTCGGCGAACTCAATCAGCTTGGTGCGGCTCGTCAAATCCCATTCGCGCCAGGGGGCGATGACCTTGATGTCCGGGTCGAGCGCATAATAGCCGAGTTCGAAACGGACCTGGTCGTTGCCCTTGCCCGTCGCGCCATGGGCGACGGCGTCGGCACCGACCTGATGCGCGATCTCGATCTGGCGTTTGGAGATCAGCGGTCGGGCGATCGAGGTACCGAGCAGGTAGAGCCCTTCATAGACCGCATTGGCGCGAAACATCGGGAAGACGTAATCGCGGACGAATTCCTCGCGCAGATCGTCGATGAAGATATGCTCGTCCTTGACGCCGGCCATCTGCGCCTTGCCGCGCACCGGTTCCAGCTCCTCGCCCTGGCCGAGATCGGCGGTGAAGGTCACGACCTCGCAGCCATATTCGACCTGCAGCCATTTCAGGATGACACTGGTGTCGAGGCCGCCCGAATAGGCCAGCACGACGCGCTTGATTTCGGATGGGGTGATTTTCTCGGCCATCGGCACGCTTCCCGTTTTGCGGTATGAACAGACCGACGCGGCCTATGCGCTGCACGGGATTCGCGCAACTCTAGTGATGGGAGAGAGTTCATGGCGGAGAACAAAACCAAGCCGATCGAAAAAAGCCCGGCCGATTTCATCGCCGCCGTGGAGCCGGACTGGAAGCGCGAGGACGCGGAGACGATCTGCGCTATGATGGAGCGATTATCGGGCGAGAAACCGAAAATGTGGGGGCCTTCGATCATCGGTTTCGGCCAATATCACTACAGATATGACAGCGGGCGCGAGGGTGACTTCATGCTGACCGGCTTCAGCCCGCGCAAGACGGCGCTGACGCTTTACATCATGGGCGGCTTTCCCCGGCATGAGGATATCATGGCGCGGCTGGGTAAGTATAAGACCGGGAAATCCTGCCTATATGTGAAACGCTTGTCGGACGTCGACCTCGATGTGCTCGAGGAGCTCGTCACGGCTTCGCTCGATCATATGCGCGCCAATTACGACACAACGTGAGATTTCATCGACGAACCGATCGGGCACGTTAAACGGCGATACAGGCGCTGGCGCCTATACAGGCTTCAACATGATTTGCGTCGACCGACATCATCGGGCGACGTCAGCAGGAGTTGAGTTGGTGGACCGTTCAATCGCCATAGGCTTGGTGTCTTTCGCCGTGACGGCATCGCTGTTGGCCATCCCGACGATCGCGGATGCGCAGGGCGCTCGCGGTTGGGCGGAACCGGTGACGCGCGCGCAGATGGAAACCCGGATCGCCGAACGATTCGCGGCGGCCGATGCTGATGGCAGCGGCGCGGTCAGCCGCGAGGAAGCGGAGACGTATCGGGCAACGCGCCGGGCCGACCGGCAGGAACGCCGCTTCACCCGAATGGACGCCGATGGCGATGGGGAAATCAGCATTGCCGAGTGCGATGCGGCCGATGCGCGGCGCCTGGAAAGGCGCAGCGCGCGCCGTGACGCGATGATAGCGGAAAATCGCAACATGCGCGCGCGGCTGACTCCGGAGGAATTGGGTCAAGTCGATACGGAAGCCGAACGTCCGGCGTCAGCGGAAACCTGGCAGGATCGCCGGGTTGCGCGTATCGAACGGCGCAATCAGGCTTGGGACGCTGCCGATACCGACTCAAACGGCGCGCTGAACCGCGATGAGTTTGCGGCTATGACAGCCGAGCGCGCCAACCGCCGCGCCGGACGCTTCGACCGGATGGACAGCGACAATGACGGTCAGCTGACGCTTGCCGAAATGTCCGCCCGCCCGCTGGCGAGATTCGATCGTGCGGATGCCAATGGCGACGGTACGGTCACCCCGGAAGAACGGCGCGCCGCCCGTCAGGCGCGGCGGAGCGCTCGCCGCTGAACAGTTCCCGCTCCCATAGCGGAACATGGAAGAGCCGGGGCAGCGATGCACCGGCTCTTTTGGTTCGGTCCATCGCGTGTCGCGCTTCGGCCGGTTTCACAATGTCCTAGTATCACCTCGGCTTTTCCGACTAGGTCTTCGGAATGGGAGCGGGACATTCGCATCACGGGCATGAGCATGGGACTGGACACGGACATGGGCACAGCCATGCGCCGGCCGGTTTCGGTCGGGCGTTCGCGATCGGGATCGCGCTCAACTCGGTGTATATCGTGGTGGAAGCGGGCTATGGCTTCGCGATCGGCTCGATGGCGCTGCTCGCCGATGCTGGGCACAATCTCTCCGATGTTCTCGGCCTGATCATCGCCTGGACCGGTGCGGCCCTGGCCAAACGGCCGCCCAGCAAGCGCTATACATTCGGGTTTCGCGGGTCCTCGATCCTCGCGGCCCTGTTCAATGCCGCGTTGCTGCTCGTCGCGGTCGGGCTGATCGCGCTCGAGGCGATCCAGCGGATCGTCTACCCCGCGCCCGTCGCCGGCGGCACCATCATTATCGTCGCGGCGATCGGGATCGTCGTCAACGGCGCGACGGCCCTGCTGTTCGCGCGCGCCCGCAAAGGCGATATCAATATTCGCGGCGCCTATCTCCATATGGCCGCCGATGCCGCGGTTTCCGCGGGAGTGGTCATTGCCGGCATTCTCATCCTATGGACGGGAGCGAGCTGGATCGACCCCATAACGAGCCTGTTCATTGGTCTGGTGATACTGCTCAGCACCTGGGGTCTGCTGACCGCCGCGATCAAGATGTCCCTGGCTGCCGTGCCTGAGCATATCGATCTCGATGAAGTCCGGAGCGAGCTTGAAAATCTCGAAGGCGTCGCACAGGTCCATCACCTCCATATCTGGAATATGAGTACGACCGAGATCGCACTCACTGCGCATGTCGTGATACCCGGCGGTCATCCGGGCGATGCGTTCTTCGCACGGGTTCAGTTCAAGCTGGAAGACCGGTTCCATATCGGCCATTCGACGATCCAGATCGAACGCGGCGACGGGTCCGGCGGTTGCGAGGACTGCTGAGCGCGTGAACTGTGCGATAAGAAAGGAATGCCGCTATGACCGATAAAGCTCGGATGATCGCGATCGAGCCCGATCCGCTCGCGCCCTATGCGATTTCGCCGGGCTGGCGGGTCGGCGATATCCTCTTTCTGTCCGGCCAGGCGGCGATCGACGAGAACGGTGCGATTGTCGGCGCGGGTGATTTCGAAGCGCAGCTCGCCCAAACGTTCGCCAATATCGATCGCGTGCTCGCTGCAGGCGGCAGCAGCCGGAACAAGATCGTCAAGGTGACGATCTATCTGACCGATATGGACAACTTCCCGGCGATGGTCGAAGCACGCAAACGCTACTTCACGCCGCCTTGGCCCGCCGATACGATCGTCGAGGTGAAATCTTTGGCGCTGCCCGAATTGATGGTCGAAATCGATGTGATCGCTGTGGCGGATTAGCCGAGCGCGGCCTGTTTTTCTTTCGCCAGCCGATCGAGTTCGGCGCGGCTTTTCTTCTCGGATGCTGATTTCAGCTGGCCGCACGCCGCCATGATGTCGCGGCCGCGCGGCGTTCGGACGGGCGCGCTGATCCCGGCATCGAAGATAATCTCCGAAAAGCGCTTGATCCGCTCGGGATCGGAGCATTCATAGGCCGCACCGGGCCAAGGGTTGAACGGGATGAGGTTCACCTTGGCGGGCAGCTTATACTGTTTGATCAGGCGGACCAGTTCGCGGGCGTCTTCGTCGCTATCATTCTTGTCCTTGAGCATCACATATTCGAACGTGATGCGGCGCGCATTGTTGGCGCCGGGATAATCGGCACAGGCCTGAAGCAGTTCCTCGATACCGTATTTCCGGTTGAGCGGTACGATCTCGTCGCGCACCTCCTTGGTCACGGCATGGAGGGACACGGCGAGATTGACGCTGATCTCTTCGCCCGCCCGCGCGATCATCGGCACGACGCCTGAGGTCGACAGCGTAATCCGGCGCCTCGACAAAGCGAGACCTGCCGCGTCCATCACGATCTTCATCGCATCGCGGACATTGTCGAAATTATAGAGCGGCTCGCCCATTCCCATCAGAACGATATTGGTCAGCATCCGGCCATGCGGATCGTAGTTACTGCTTTCGCCCGGACCCGGCCATTCCTCCAGCGTATCGCGCGCCAGCATGACTTGTCCGACGATCTCGCCGGGTGTCAGGTTGCGGACGAGCCGCATCGTGCCGGTATGGCAGAAGCGGCAGTTGAGCGTGCAGCCGACCTGGCTCGAGATACACAATGTGCCCCGATCCGCGTCGGGAATGAAGACCATCTCGTAATCCTGGCCATCCACCGTCCGGAGCAACCATTTGCGCGTGCCGTCCTCGGAAACCAAATGCTCGACGACTTCCGGACGCCCGATCACGAAATGCTCTTCGAACCAGGGTTGCTGCGCCTTGGCGATATCGCTCATCGCGGCAAAATCGGTTTTCCCGCGATGATAGATTTGGTGCCAAACCTGCTTGGCGCGCAGCTTCGCCTGTTTCGGCGGCAGGCCCGCCGCCTCGAACGCGGCGCGGATTTCGGCCTGCGGCAAGCCGAGAATATCGACGCGGCCATCCTCGCGCGGCGCGATGTCGCGGGGAACGGGCACGGGATCGACTGTGCCGGGACGGTTCATGGGTGCGGACGATGCGCTCATGCGGCGCCATGTAGGGGTATCGGGCCCGTTTTGCGAGTCAGGTCGTGTTTGTCGGCAACGTACCGATGAACATGATCGCGATGGTCTAACGCCCCTGGCTGCGCCAGCGCTTGATCGTCCGATCGACGATGCCGGGTTCGTCGCCGACATGGGTCCAGAGTTCGGAGAATACAGGATCGGCCGATGCGGGGCGCTTCTCTTCTTCGAGCGTGTCGAAGGCGATGCGGATCGGAACCGACACGCCTTCGCCGCAGACGATGCATTCGCGGTTGCGCAAGGCCGGGATGACGTCGAGAAAGCCGCGCGCGCCTTCGGGCATCGCGGCGCGGACATGCGCCTGGTCGCGATCGTTGTTGAGGCGCATCGCGATGATCGTGCCGCATTGCGACAAGACGCCTTCGGCAAGGTCCGACGGACGCTGGGTGATGAGGCCAAGCGAAACACCGTATTTCCGGCCTTCCTTGGCGATCCGGCTGAGAATGTTGCCGACCGCAGAATCCTCGGCGATATGGCCGGCGGGTATGTAGCGATGGGCCTCTTCGCAGACGAGCAGGATCGGCCGCTGTGCTTCGTTGCGCGACCAGATCGCATAGTCGAACACCATGCGCGACAGGACGGCGACGACGACGGATGTGATGTCCGACGGAACGCCCGAAACGTCGACGATTGAAATCGGTTTGCCGTTGCCGGGCAGACGGAAGACGCGGGCGACGAAATCCGCCATCGTATCGGCAACCAGCATACCGGAGAACATGAAGCTGTAGCGCGGATCGGCCTTCAGCTCTTCGAGTTTGCTCTTCAGCCGCATATAGGGCGCGGTGTCGTTGGCGGAATCGAGATGGCCCATTTCGGTCGTAATGTTCGAAATGAGGTCCGACAGAAGATAGGGGATCGGGCTGTCGACCGTCAGTTGCGGGATATCTTCGGCGAGCCGGCTCTTGCTCCGCGCCGCAAGCAGGCATTTGGCGAGGATGTCCCGATCGCGCTGTTTGTCCGCGCCCGACGTCGTGATGAGGACCTCGCAATGTTCCTCGAAGTTCATCAGCCAATAGGGGAGCGCGATATTGTTGACGTCGAAAATCTCGCCCGCGCCTTTGAACGCGGCGCTATATTCGCCGTGCGGATCGACCATCACGATATGGCTTTCCGGGGCGAGTTCGCAGATCCGGTGGAGGATCAGCGCGACGCTGGTCGATTTAACCGTACCCGTCGATCCGAGCACTGCGAAATGTTTGCCGAGCATCGCATCGATGTACAGCGCGCCGCGAATGTCCCTCGTAGGATAGACATTGCCGATTTCGATATGCGGGCGGCTTTCGGCGGCGAACATCTGGCGCATATCGGTATCGGAAACCGCCATAACCGGCGATCCGGGGATCGGAAAGCGCGTTACACCGCGGCGGAAACCCTTCACTTTGGTCGAGCCCTCAACGACCATGCCTTCGCCGAGAAAGTCGATATAGGCGTCGACCGATCCCTGATCGTTCGGGTCGGCGGCAAGGGTGCGGATATTGGCGACGAGCCAGCTGTCCCCGACGCGTATCTTGACCTGACTGCCGACTTGGCCCGCCATGGCGAGCGTCGGATCGGGGTCGGACCGCACTTTGTCGAGCATCTCGGCATCGACGGCGATGCGCGAGCCGGAGCCCGCAATCTCGGTCACCCGGCCGATAACGATCCCCTGATCGCGCGCGACCATGGTGCCGTCCAGCGATGCCGTATTCGTATCGTCTTCGGTTGCCGGTCGGAAAACGCCCATCTCGTCCATGTCTCGCCCTGCCCCAATCATGGTTATTCACGAACGGGTAGGTTAGCCGGGAAGGGTAAATTTTTCGCTTACTATGCTGCGCCCGGGATCAGAGTCGCCGGAAGGCGATGCCGGCGATCCATCCGAGCAGCAGCGAGACGAAAACCGCCGCCAGACCGTAGAGAAACCCGTTATTTTCCGCGGCATTGGCGACGAACCGCTCGAACCCCGATTTGTCGATGCGGATATCGCGCACTTCTCCGGCCAGCACCCGGCCGTCTTGGATCAGAAATGTTTCGGCCGTGTATTCGCCGACCGGCACCCGGGCCGGTATCTCGATTCGCGCATTGTACAATACGCCTTCGGTGACTTCGACGGCGCCGAGCTGTTCGACATATAGGCCGTTCCGGCCCCGGAGATCGACCAGCCCCTCGTCGAACCGTCGCGCCTCGTTCGGCGGATTGGCGCTGGCCGGCGACAATTGCAGGCTGTCGATGCCGAGCTCGTAAATGGCGGCGGTGCGCTCGTCGACGATCTCGTCGATCGGCCGGGCGCTGGCGAGCGCGTAGAAAGCCGGTGCCGAGCGAAAACGCGCCTGGGCCGCGTTCATCCAGATACCCATGCGCTGTTGCTTCTCGCGGACCAGTATCGATTGTTCCGGGCCCTTGAGTACGACCACGATATCGACCGGATCTTCAGGCACGCGGCCCTGAGGATAGAGGATCGCGCCATAGACCATGAGCTCGGCGCCGGTGAAGCTGTAGATGATCTCGATCTGCTCCTGATCGACGGCGGGAACGAGCCGAGGCCGCGCCTGACCCATCAGCATCGGCACGGCGACGAGCAGCAACAGGAGCGGCGCAATCCGTTTCAGATATCTTCGCCGCATCATGTGATCTCAATCGAATAGATTTCGTCGGGGCGCCAACCGAGGCCGAGCCCCATGCGCACCGCCACGAGGATACACAGCGCCGCGAGAAAGAGCCGCAGCCATTCCGCGTTGATCCGCGTCGAGAGGCGCGCGCCGATTTGCGCACCCGTGACGCTGCCGATCAGCAGGAGCACGGCGAGGACGATATCGACGGCCTGGGTCGTCAGCGCATGGACCATCGTCGTCGCCGCCGCGACGAACAGGATTTGGAACAGCGACGTCCCGACCACCACCCGGGTGGACATACCCAGCAGATAGATCATCGCTGGCACGAGGACGAAGCCGCCGCCGATGCCGAGCATCACGGTGAGTGTGCCGACCAGAAAGCCAACGCCGAACGGCGCGAGCGGCGAGATGTAGAGACCGGAACCGTAGAACCGCCAGCGCAGCGGCAATGCGGCGACCAGTGGATGATGACGGCGGACCGGCGGCTTGATCGGGATGCCGGTTTGCCGGGCCTGGATCACGCTCCACGCTTCGCGGATCATCAGCGCCCCGATGCCGGTGAGCAGGATGATATAGAGCATCGCGACCACGACATCGATCTGTCCGGCCTGTTGCAGTTCGAGAAACAATATGCCGCCGAATATCGTGCCGAATATCCCGCCGACGATCAGTACGCCGCCCATCCGGAAATCGACTCCCTTGCGCTGCGCATGGGCGGCGACGCCGGAGACGCTGGCACCGGTAATCTGGGTGGTCGCCGATGCCACGGCGACGGCCGGCGATATTCCCGAAAAGATCAGCAGCGGCGTCGTCAGAAAGCCGCCGCCCACGCCGAACATGCCCGACAATATACCCACCAAGCCGCCCAGCATGATGATCACGAACGCATTGACCGAGATTTCGGCGATCGGGAGGTAGATATCCATGTGTCTTCCGGCCTACCGATTTTGGACAGCCAGCGGAAGACGGAGTCTGTCGCCGAAAGCCACTGCGTTCAGAAGTCGGCGCCGAGCGTGACCACCGGCCCCGATCCCGGCGCTGCCGATCCGGCGACGCGTTCGCGCCAGCTGAACGACAGGCGGACCCCGCCATCACCGACCGGCATGCGCAGACTGGCTTCCGGTCCGATATCGACCCGCGATATGCCAGGCTGCGCGCCCGCCCAAATGCCTCCGCCCAGCGATACGACGCTGCGTTCGCCCAGCGGAACGGGCCGCGACACGGTCACCGCGCCGTCGGCATAAAGGTCGCGGCTGTTCGCGCCGACGATTCCGGCTTGGGCATAGCCGTCCAGCTCGAGACCCATAGGCAGCGGCCGGCGGTACAGCCCGCCCGCGATGCCCAGCGACCAGGCGTTGCGACTGCCAGTGTCGAGCGCGATCCGACGGTCCGCCATCAGTTCCACCGGTACTCCCTCGATCGGCTGCACCGAAACGCCGATTGCTGCCTCCGCGCCGGTGCCGCGTTCGATCGGCCGCGACAGGCGCGCGGCGATGGCGATGTCCGCCAGTCCGGTCCGCGCGATCCGGTATCGCGCCCGGATGCCGGCCTGGCTGCCGCCCAGCTCGCCCTCGTTGGTCAGCGCATTGATGCCGTCCCCCGACCGCCATTGCGCCCATGCCGAGAGGCTGAACGGTGGGGGACGGCGATTTTCGGGCAGCGAGACCGGCGGCAGGCGCGATCGCCGTCTTGCGGCGATCGTCGTCATCGCGCGCTCGGGGGAGCGTTCGGCATCGGTGAACGGGTTTTCTCGGCATCGTCCGTCGATACAAGGCGATCGCGGTTCCGATCGGGTCGTGATTTCTCGGGCGGGCCGGGAAAGAGACGTCCGCGACATGACGCGGCGTGTTTCACCGGTCATTCGGTCAATCCGTGGCGCGCCGTGACGGTCGAGCGAAGCCCCGCTCCCGAATCGGCCGCCGAACAGAGAAAGGGCTGGAAGGCCAGGTCCGATGGGTTCAGGATTTTGCACGAGCAGGGCGGGTGGTTCCGCAGGGCTCCAGACGATGACACGAAATCCGACCCAGGCCGTCATCAGCGTCGCGATGAAGCGAACGGGCGGGGTCAGTCGGATCATTCGGGCGTGGCGGTTTCGGGAAAGATGTGCCGGGTCTTGTCCCAGGCCGGGGGGTGGTCGCGCCGGGCGAGAATATAATGCGTCATGGCCCGGCGCGCGGCGATTATCGCGATGATATTGGAAATCACGGTGCGGGGAACTGCCAGCAACGCTTCGCGCCAGCCATAGGTGAAACCGGTGAACAGAGCGCGCATCGCGAGCCGCCACAGCAACAACGCGAAATTGATGCTCAACGCGATGGCAAGGATTGGCGGTATCGCTGGCAGGGAATAGTTGGTCGTCGAAGCGGCGATCAACAGGCCAAACGCCAGGATCGCAGCGAGATAGGCGGTGAGCAGAACCAGCGCCGCCAGTATCGTGCTGCGGTCGCGAATCCGCATCCACAGATCCGCGCCGCCGGAATGCCAGCCCAGCCGCTCCCAACCGTATAGCGCTATACCCGCTATCCAGCGCGTCTTTTGCCGCACCGCCTCGCCGAGCGTCGCCGGGAAATGGGCCTGAACCGCGATCAGTTCGCCGCTGGCGGCGTCATGGCAACGCATGAATGTGCCGTTCCGCCCGCGTTCGGCCAGCGACAGCCCGAGTTCGTAATCCTCCGTCAGGCTTCCCGCATCGAAGGGCGCGCCGTCGCGCTCTTCGGCGAGCGTGCCGAGCGTGGAGCGGGCGATCGCGCATCCGACACCGGCCGATGGAACGCCCGCGCCCAGGCTATCGCGGATAACGAGATCCTTGCCATGGGCTTCGGCGAACTCGTCGCAATAATGGCCTGCGACCCAGCGCGATCGCGGGTGCGGAAGCGGGACGACCGGAATCTGGACGAGGTCGTGATGCTCGATCAGCCGGTCGAACAGGGCGATTTCGGATGGATGCACGACATCCTCGGCGTCATGCAGCACGATCGATTTGAACCGCAAGTCCGCGCGATCTTCCTCGTCCCGCATCGCCCGCCACAGCCTATTCAGGCAATCGGCCTTGGTCGTCGGACCGGGATCGGAACAGATCGCCATGCGGATGTTGGCGGCGCGATGCGCGACGGTCTCTATCTCCGTCATCGTTTCCAGGTCGTTGGGATAGCAACCGACGAAAAGCGTGTAATCCTGGCCTGCAAATCGCCAGACCGTGCTTTCGAGCATCGCGCGGATGACATCGGCCTCGTCCCAGGCTGGGATGAAGATCGCATGGCGGCCGGGAGCGGCCGGCGGCGGCAAATCGGTCAGCACGCGTCGGGTGGCGTCGGGCCGACCCAGTGCGCGCCGGATCATCCTTCGGATCCAGAGCATGTCGATGGTGAGATTGTCGAGTGCGCCGAGCAAAAAACCGAATGCCGCGAACAGGGCGAGTTCGCGAAATGCCAGCTCGACAAGATCCAGAAGCGGCCAGCCCCCCAGCATATCCCCCCAAACGCCTGCCCCGATTGCGTTAGGGCAGTCCATAGGGCAAAAAATCAATAGATGGAAGTAGTTAGCGAATTTGCGATGCGGGTGCGCGGCAGGCGGTTTTCATCGCCGGGATTCCCCATTAGAGCGGAGCGCGAAATGAGGGAGTGAACATGGCTGAACGCAAGGGTGTCCGATCTGCGCTGCGCGGTTTCCTGAATAGCGAAGCGGCGGGCGGCATCGTCCTGATGGTGGCGGCCGTGTTGGCGATGACGGTCGCGAACAGCAGTTTCTACGAGGCCTATCACCATATCCTGAACGACAATATGGGTCCGGTCTTCAGCCCCGAACTGACGAGCAAGCTGGGGCCGATGACGCTCCATCTGTGGATCAATGACGGACTGATGGCGATCTTCTTCTTCCTCGTCGGGCTCGAGATCAAGCGCGAGTTCGTCGACGGACGCCTGTCGAGCTGGGACAAGCGGCGCCTGCCGATTATCGCCGCCGCGGCCGGGATGTTGGTTCCCGCGATCTTCTTCCTCTTCGTGACACGGGATTTTCCCGAACTGTCCAACGGCTGGGCGATCCCTGCGGCCACCGATATCGCTTTTGCGATCGGCGTGCTCGCCCTGCTCGGCAAACGCGCGCCGACTTCGCTCAAGCTGTTCCTCGTCACGGTCGCGATCGTCGACGATATGGGTGCGGTCGCGATCATCGCGCTCGTCTATACCCCGTCGCTCTCGACGATCTGGCTGTTCGCCTCGGTGATCGTGCTTGCAGTGATGTATTATCTGAACGCGACCGGCGTGAAGCGGCTGTTGCCCTATGTGCTGCTTTCCGGATTGCTCTGGTATTGCGTGTTGCTGTCGGGCGTTCACGCGACGATCGCCGGCGTGCTCGCCGCGATGATGATCCCGATCACCCGGACGCCTGGCGCGCCCGACTCGGAGGAAAGCCCACTCCACAAGATGGAGCATGCGATCGCGCCGTGGAGCGCCTTTTTCATCGTGCCGATCTTCGGTTTCGCCAATGCCGGCGTGAACCTGGAAGGCATGGGCGTCGATCAGATTCTCGCGCCGTTGCCGCTCGGTATCGCGCTTGGTCTGTTCGCGGGTAAGCAGATCGGGATTTTCGGCAGCGTCTGGCTGGCGGTCAGATTCGGCGTCGCCGGCAAGCTGCGCGGTGCAACCTGGCTGCAGATTTACGGTACGGCGATGCTATGCGGCATCGGCTTCACGATGAGCCTGTTTATCGGCGGCCTCGCTTTTCCGGGCAATCAGTTACTGATCGAGGAGGCGAAGATCGGTGTGCTGCTCGGTTCAGCGATGTCGGGCCTGGTCGGTTTTCTGCTTTTGCGCTTCGCCCCGCTACACATCAAGCATGACGAGATCGAGGCGGAAGAGGCCGGCGAAATCGCGCGTGGCGGAGATATCGACAATGTGTGCGAGGATATGCCGACCAAACCCGGCGCCGCGGCATAGGGCTTGCACAACCCATCGCCCTACTGTATTAATTCAACAATACAGCTAGGAGAGATGAGATGCGGGCGCTTTTCATAACCCTTTCGGCATTGGCAATCGCCGGGTGCGACGGTTCGATTGAGCTGGGCGGCGACGGCCTGGCCAACGGCCAGCCCTTGGACGCGCTGGAGCTCGAAGCATTCGATTCCGTTTCGCTGCGCGGACCCGACAATGTCGAAATCACGCTGGGCGAGGCCTATGATATCCGGATCGAGGGCGATCCCGATGTCGTCGAACGATTAGAGTTCGAGATCCGCCGGGATACGCTGCGCATCGGGCGCGATCGCGGCAACGGCATCGGTATCGGTGACGAGGCCGCCACTGTGTTCATCACGCTTCCTGTGCTCAACGGTGCGTCGATCTCGGGATCGGGCGATATGCGGATCGAGCGCGCGGAATCCGAACGGTTCGAGGCGTCGATCGCGGGATCTGGCAGCATGGCGATCGCCGCTTTGGAAGCCGAACAGGCCGAATTCGATATCGCTGGTTCCGGCGACATCGAAGCGGCCGGAACTGTTGCGGATCTGGAGATCGGCATCGCCGGTTCCGGCGATGTCGAGGCCGAGGAGTTACGCGTCGAACGGGCCGAGGTTGATATCGCCGGTTCGGGCAATGTCGAGATATTCGCAACCGGGGAAGTAAATGGTAGCCTGATCGGCTCGGGCGATATCCGCGTGCGCGGCGGTGCCGAATGCCGGTCCAATTCGATCGGTTCGGGCGAAATGCGCTGCAGCGACACCTGATTCGGCGAACGTCCGTCCGCACGCAATAAACGGCATTTGTCGTAATAAGCGTCTTACGCTGGCCTTTCCGCATCGAACAGGGAGAAGGCGATGCGGATCATGGCTCCATGCATCGCGCTGACTGTGGCGGCGGCGCACGCTGCCGGTCGAGCACCATCGGTTCGGGTCGGTTGACCTGCAGCTAGGTTTCGCGCGCGGCCTTTTCGGAGAGGCCCGATACGCCCTCGCGCCGGTCGAGTTCGGCAAGGATGTCGGCGATCGGGATATCGCGTTCGGCGAGCAGGATGAGCAGGTGGAATAGAGCGTCCGCCGCCTCGCCGACCAGCGCGTCATCGTCTTCGGCCAGCGCGGCCACGATCGTTTCGACCGCCTCTTCGCCGAATTTCTGCGCAACCTTCTCCCGCCCCTTGCCCAAAAGCTTGGCGACGTAGGAGGTCTTGGGATCGCCGCCCTTTCGGCTGCGGATAATCGTTTCGAGGCGAGTCAGCGTATCAGCCATGGCTCGCCTCTGCGCGGCCTGAGCCACGCCGTCAACCGGACTCGTCTGGGTCGTGCTTTTTGCGCCGCCTGCTGATCTGCCGCCCGACCAGCAGTCCCGTGACACCCAGAGCGAAAAGCATGATGTCCCCGGGCGCATCGACGCTCATCGCGGACGCCATGGCGGGCGTGCCCCCAATCGCGATTGCGGCCAGAAAGGCGACGATGATGTGCATCTTGAACATCCGTACTCCGAAAACGATTCCGTTGGTTGGAATAGATGCAAGAAACCCGCCAGTTCGGCCAATCCGGGCAAATGGAAGCGGTTCGATGGTTAATCCCGGTTTTCGAAACAGGGTAAATGTAAAGTTACCCGACGGATCTGCCGCCCCGGACCGGGATCTTCGCAGCCGCAAGCGCCGCGCGCGCCTCTGCGATGCTGTAGGTGCCGAAATGGAAGATGGACGCGGCCAGCACGGCATCCGCATGGCCTTCGCATATGCCCTCGACCAGATGATCGAGTGTGCCGACGCCACCCGATGCGACCACCGGGACGGATACGCTGTCGGCGATGGTGCGGGTCAATTCGAGATCGTAGCCGTCTTTGGTTCCGTCCCGATCCATCGACGTTACGAGCAGTTCGCCGGCCCCGAGTTCGGCCAGCCTTTGCGCATGTGCGATAGCATCGACGCCCGTTCCCCGTCTGCCGCCATGAGTGAATATTTCCCAATTCGTCCCTGAGCGCCGCGCATCGATCGAACCGACGACGCATTGGCTACCGAAGCGTTCGGCCATCTCGCCGACCAGCTCGGGCCGAGCCACGGCCGCGCTGTTCACCGCTACCTTGTCTGCACCCGCGAGCAATAGCCGCCGCGCATCGTCTGGCGTGCGGACGCCGCCGCCCACGGTAAAGGGCATGAAACAAACCGCCGCCGTCCGCTCGACGATATGGAGGAGCGTGTCGCGCTCTTCATGGCTCGCCGTGATATCGAGAAAGCAGAGCTCGTCGGCCTGCGCCGTATCATAGACCCGTGCCTGTTCGACCGGATCGCCGGCGTCGGCGAGATCGACGAAATTGACGCCTTTGACGACACGGCCATTGGCGACATCGAGACAGGGAATGATGCGGCGGCGGAGCGTCATGCGCTTTTCCCACAAGATCCGGGCTGGCGATCAAGCACGTTGCCGGGATGTTCGTTTGTCAGACTCCACCTGTGGGTTGAGCGCCGCACCGGGATCAGGTTGTCAGAACGTTGCTCACGCAACGTCGCGGCACCGCCCTCCGATGGCATCCAACGACGCTTCGCGCCGCCGAAGCCTTTTGCCATCTCCGCCCGCTCCCGCTCCCGACCTCCCCTTGAGTATACCCTGTTGGGAGGTCGGGAGAGGGAGCGGGCCGGTGCCGCGATTCCCCGACAGGGAAAGTCTGACAAAAGCTCGATCATCGCGCCGCTAATGCCAGCGCCGTCGCCAGATCCAGCGCGCCATCATAGAGCGCCCGGCCCGTGATTACACCCTCGATGCCGCGATCGGCATGGATGGTCAGTGCATGGATATCGGCAATGCTCTTCACACCCCCCGAAGCGATGACCGGGATATCGGTTGCCAGCGCCAGATCGACGGTCGCCTCTATATTGCAGCCTTTGAGCAATCCATCACGCCCGACATCAGTGAATAGGAGCGCGGCAACACCCGCATCCTCGAACCGCCGGGCCATGTCGATAACGCTGACCTGGGAAGTTTCGGCCCAGCCCTGCGTCGCGACGAAGCCGCCCTTGGCGTCGACCGCGACGACGATCCCACCGGGAAAATCGCGCGCCACGTCTTTTACGAAATCCGGGTCGGTCAGCGCTGCGGTGCCGATCACGATGCGCGCCACGCCGAGATCGAACCAGCGTTCGACATCGGACCGGTTCCGGATTCCGCCGCCCAGTTGCACATAGCCGGGAAAGGCCTCGACGATCGCCTCCACGGCCGGCGCATTCTTGGCTTCGCCCGCAAAGGCGCCGTCGAGATCGACGACATGGACATGCTCGGCTCCGGCTTCGGCGAAAATCCGCGCCTGATCGGCCGGATCGTCGCCGTAAACAGTCGCACGATCCATGTCCCCTTCCGCGAGCCGGACGATCTGGCCAGCCTTCAAATCGATCGCGGGAAAGACGATCAGGCTCATGGGAAGCTCCTTTTGTCAGAATTTTCCTAGTGGAAAATCGCCGCACCGGCAGGTCGAGTCTGAAAAATTGATTTCATGGTCGCCAGTCCAAAAAGCGCCGGAGAAAGGCAAGGCCGTAAGATTGCGACTTTTCCGGATGGAACTGCACGCCGATCATCGAGTCCCGGCCGATCGCCGCGGTCACCGGCCCGCCGTGATCGGTCATCGCATAACCGTCCGCGGGATCATCCAGCGCAACGTGATAGCCATGCAGGAAATAGGCCTCGCCCGACTCGATCAGCGGCGGTGTGTTCGCGGGTATCACATCGTTCCAGCCCATATGGGGGATTTTGAGCCGCGGATCGTTGCGAGCCAGCGGTTTTACCGTCCCCGCGATCCAGCCTAGGCCCGGATGGGTGCCATGCTCTTCGCCCCGATCGGCCATCAGCTGCATCCCGACGCAAATGCCGAGAAACGGGCGCGCCTTGCCCACCGCCGCGCCATGCAGGGCATCGACCATGCCGGGCAGGGCGGAGAGGCCGTCCATACAGGCGGCAAAGGCGCCGACGCCGGGCAGGACGATCCGGTCGGCCGTTGCAACGGCGGCCGCATCGGCGGTCACGTCGATCGCGCCCGCACCCGCCGCCATCAGCGCATTGTACACCGACCGCAAATTTCCCGCGCCATAGTCGATCAGCGCGATGCGCTCACCCATCAGCCGAGCGTGCCCTTGGTCGAAGGAATCGCGCCACTCTTGCGCCGGTCGATCTCGACCGCATCGCGCAGCGCCCGGGCCAGGCCCTTGAAGATGCTCTCGCAGATATGGTGGTTATTCTCTCCGTACAGCGTTTCGATATGGAGCGTGATTCCGGCCGAACCGGCGAAGCTATGGAACCAGTGCTGAATCAGCTCGGTGTCCATTTCGCCGAGCCGCTCCTGGCTGAAACCCGATTTCCAGACCAGAAACGGCCGGCCGGAAATGTCGAGCGCGACGCGCGACAGCGTCTCGTCCATCGGCGAATAGGCCGAACCGTAGCGGCGGATTCCGGCTTTGTCGCCGAGCGCCTCCGCGACCGCTTCGCCGAGCGCGATGGCGCTGTCCTCGGTCGTGTGATGCTGGTCGACATGCAGATCGCCATCCACCTTCAGATCGATATCGATCAGCGAATGGCGCGACAGCTGTTCGATCATATGATCGAGAAAGCCGATGCCGGTGGACACTTTATAGGTTCCCGTCCCGTCGAGATTGATCTCCACGGCGATATCGGTTTCTCCGGTCTTTCGAGCGATCGAAGCAGTGCGCATGCCGGGCGATATAGCGCATGCGGCGCATCAGACAATCACTCTCGTACCGCATGGACATGCCGGGCTGGACTGTCCGGCGGATTGCGTGCAGCGATGCGCGCGCAACTTGCGGCTGAAGGATTATCGACGATGACGGACATTCACGGGACCTGCGCCGATCGCTTTGCGCCGGTCAAAGCCATGTTCCAGGGCAATTTCGACGCGGGCAAGGAGGTCGGCGCATCGGTCGCCGTGAGCTACGAGGGCGAAATGGTCGTCGATCTGTGGGCCGGCCACACCGATGCTGCGAAAGCCCGGCTATGGGATGAGGACACGATTATCAATGTCTGGTCGTCGACCAAGACGATGGCGGCCATGTCCTTGCTGCTATTGGCCGATCGCGGCGATGTCGACCTGTACGCCCCGGTTGCGCGCTACTGGCCGGAATTTGCGCAAAACGGGAAGGCCGATGTCGAAGTGCGGCATTTCCTCAGCCATTCGGCCGGACTGTCCGGCATGGATGAGCCGATCGAAGGCGACGCCCTTTACGATTGGGACCGGATGGTCTCCGCCTTGGCGAAACAGGCCCCCTGGTGGGAGCCGGGCGCCCAGTCGGGCTATCATGCGATCACCCAGGGTCACTTGATCGGAGAGGTTATCCGCCGCGTCACCGGCCAGTCGCCGGGCGCCTTTTTCCGGCGGGAAATTGCCGAGTCGCTCGATGCCGATTTCCATATCGGCACGCCGACATCCTGCGACCCCCGAATTGCCGAACTGGTTCCGCCGGCCGTATTGTCCGAAGTGAAGGATGACGGCTCGATCGCGGCGCGTTCCCTCAGAAACCCACGTGCCGATATCGCGGAGACGTCGAGCCGCGCCTGGCGCGCGGCGGAGATTCCCGCCGCCAACGGCCATGGCAATGCGCGGAGCATCGTTCGCATTCAAACCGCCATGGCCAATGACGGATCGGCATTCGGCACCCGGATCATGTCCGAAGAGGGCGCCCGGCGGATTTTCGATGAACAGACGAACGGCATGGATCTCGTGCTCGGCATCCCGATCAGGTTCGGGATGGGCTATGGCTTGAAGAATGATCTGATGCCGATCGGGCCGAGCACGAACTACTGTTTCTGGGGCGGCTATGGCGGATCGCTCGTGTTTGTCGATCGCGATGCGCGGCTGTGCCTGTCCTATGTGATGAACCGGATGGATGCCGCGCTGGTCGGAGATATGCGCGGAATTTCGCTCGTGATGGCCATGTATCAGGCCATCGGTTGAGGCTCTTTGGAGGCTTGAGAACAGGCCCGGGCGGGGCGCGCATTTCGGAAATTCTCGCAAACAAATATTGACCCTTGCCGCTGACGCGTTCACCAAACCGGCATGACGGATGAGACGCCCGACAGCCTGATTCCCTATGATGAAATCGTGCAGGAGGCCCTGCGCGCGGTGGTTGGTCGGGTGTTGAGCGAGGTCGGCGAGGCAGGCGATCTGCCCGGCGAGCATCATTTCTACATCACCTTCAAAACGCGCGCGCCGGGTGTCGATATTCCCGGCCATCTGCTGGAGCGCTTTCCGGACGAGATGACGATCGTGCTGCAAAAGCGCTTCTGGGATCTGACGGTCGATGAAGACGGCTTTTCGGTGGGCCTCAGCTTCAATCAAGTCCCGTCGACGTTGATCGTGCCGTTCGCGGCGATTACCGGTTTCGTCGATCCGGCGGTGAATTTCGCGCTGCAGTTCCAGGCGCAGGGCGATGACAGCGCGCCGGTCGACCATGCCGAAAACGATCCGCCCGCCGCCGAGCCCGTCGAGGATGGTTCGAACGTCGTCGCGGTCGATTTCAAACGCAAGAAATAGAGGCCGCGCCTCCCTATCGAGTTCCGGCCGTATCACAGGAACAGATATCCCATGACAGAACCGACCCGTACCGAAACCGACTCCATCGGCCCGATCGAGGTGCCGTCCCAAGCTTTTTGGGGTGCGCAGACGCAGCGTTCCTTGCAGAATTTTCCCTTCGCATCGCACGAGCGGATGCCGATCGGCATCGTCCACGCCCAGGCCGCGGTCAAACAGGCGGCGGCGCGGGTTAACAAGAAGCATGGCCTTGATGCCGCTCTCGCCGATGCGATCGAAGCGGCGGCGACGGCCATCCGATCCGGCCGCCATGACGGCGAATTTCCGCTAACGATCTTCCAGACGGGCAGCGGCACGCAAACGAATATGAACGTCAACGAGGTGATCGCAGGCATTGCAAACGAATCGCTCGCCGGAACGCGCGGCGGCAAGGCGCCAGTCCATCCCAACGATCATGTCAACATGTCGCAGAGCTCGAACGACAGCTTTCCGACGGCGCTGCATGTATCCAACGCTCTGGCGACGCGCGATCAGCTTATTCCGGCGCTCGACATATTGATCGCTTCGCTGACGGCCAAGGCCGAGGCTTGGGACGATATCGTCAAGATCGGCCGCACCCATACGCAGGACGCGACGCCGCTGACGCTCGGCCAGGAGTTTTCAGGTTATGCCGCGCAGCTGATAAGCTGCAAGGCGCGGATCGAGGGCGCGCTCGGCGGCAATATCGCCAAGCTCGCGATCGGCGGCACGGCCGTGGGCACCGGGCTCAATGCGCCCCAGGGCTGGGCGGACGACATGGCTGACGCGATCAGCGACATCACCGGTTTCGCCTTCGAAAGCGCGCCCAACAAGTTCGAGCAGCTGGCCGCCAAGGACGGGCTCGTCTTCTTCTCCGGCGCGCTCAATACGCTGGCCGTGGCGCTCAACAAGATCGCGAACGATATCCGCTTCCTCGGATCGGGGCCGCGCTCCGGACTTGGCGAGCTGTCGCTGCCCGCGAACGAACCGGGCAGTTCGATCATGCCGGGCAAGGTCAACCCCACGCAATGCGAGAGTCTGACCATGGTCGCCGCCCAGGTGATCGGCAATCATCAGGCCGTGACCGTGGGCGGCATGCAGGGCCATTTCGAGCTTAACGTGTTCATGCCGCTGATCGGCGCGAATGTGCTGCGCTCCATCGATCTTCTGGCGACTGGCATGACGAGCTTCTCCGAACGCTGTGTCGACGGTATCGAGGCGAATGAAGAGCAGATCGCCGAACTTGTCGGCCGCTCGCTCATGCTCGTGACCGCGCTCGCGCCGGAAATCGGGTATGACAATGCCGCGGCGATCGCCAAGCATGCGCATAAGAAAGGCATGACGCTCAAAGAGGCAGGCCTCGATCTCGGACTGGTCGACGAAGAAACCTTCGATCGTGTCGTGCGGCCCGAGAATATGATCGGTCGCTAAAGAACGGCCTTCCGCCATGCTGCTCTACAATGCCCCCGATCCGGCACCCAATCCGCGGCGCGTCCGCCTCTTTCTCGCCGAAAAGGGGCTCGAAGTCCCGATGCGCGATCTCGCCATCGTCAGAGGCGAGCAAAAATCGCCCGAATATCTGGAGAAAAACCCGGCCGGCCAGATTCCGGCGCTGGAGCTCGACGACGGCACGGTGATCGCCGAAAGCGTGTCGATCTGCCGCTATCTTGAAGTCCTGCATCCCGAAACGCCGCTCTTCGGTTCGGCGGCGGAAGAGATGGCGGGGATCGATATGTGGCTCCGCCGGGCCGAGCATATGCTGATGGTGCCGGTCGGCATGGTCTGGATCCACAACCACCCGTTTACCACGGGCCTAGGCCGTCAATTCACCGATTTCGGAGAGGCCAGCAAAGAGCGGGCCGACAAGACGATGCGCTGGTTCGACCGCCAGCTCGCGGGGCGCGATTATCTGGCGGGAGACAGCTATTCGATGGCCGATATCGTCCTGTTGACGACCATCGATTTCGCGGACTGGATCGGCTTGGCGATGCCGGACGATGCCGCGCATCTGCGGGCTTGGCACGAGCGGGTATCGGCGCGGGAAAGTGTCGGCAACGCCTGACGGGCGCCTTTGCACGCTACCGACATCGTTGACGATCCGGAACAATCATCGCGTCCACCCCGTTGGATAGAAGAAATCGAACAAATGGGGTAGCAATGGACGCAGGTTTTATAACGATATTGACGGATCAGGTCGGCGATATGGGCGAACAGCTCATCCGTATGTTGCCGCAATTCGCAATCGCGCTGATCGTCTTCATTTTCACCTGGTTGCTTGCGAAGGGTGGACGCAAGATCGCGCACAAGCTGATCGGCAGCACCGAAGTCCGGCCTAGCCTGCTGACGCTGATCGAAACGATAATCACCGTTCTGATCTGGATCCTCGGACTTTTCATCGTCGCGACGATCATCCTGCCGGGCCTCACCGCAGGCAGCATTCTCGCTGGTCTCGGTATCGGTGCCGTCGCGATCGGTTTCGCATTTCAGGATATCTTCGAGAATTTCCTCGCCGGCGTGCTGATCATGATCCGCGAGAAAATGCGGATCGGAGATTTCATTGAATGCGAGGGCATAGAGGGTAAGGTCGAACAGATAACCCTGCGCGAAACCTATGTCCGCAAACTCTCGAACGAGGTGACTATCGTTCCCAATTCGCTTCTCTTCAAAAATCCGGTCGAGATTTATACCGACGATCCCGAGCGGCGGCACGAAGTGGTATGCGGCGTCGCCTATGACGTGGATCTTGACGAGGCCGCGAAAGTGATCGGGGAAGCGGTGCGCAGCTGCGACAAGGTCGATATGGACAAGGGCATCGACGTCTTTGCTAAAGAATTCAATTCCAGTTCGGTCGATTATCTGATCCGTTGGTGGTCGGGATCCAGCCAGCGCGACGGGCATGCAAGCCGGGACCAGGTGGTGCGCGCCGTGAAAGCCGCACTCGACAAGGCGGGGATCGAAATACCCTTTCCGTACGTTACCCATACGTTCAAGGAGTCTGTACCGTTGGAGAGCAAATGATGGGTATTATCAGAAGTTTGGCGCGCAGCGCTATCGGCAGCGGTGTGCGTAACCGGACGGCGGGACGCGGTTTGCTGGGTGCGGGCCTGGGTCTGATCGCCGCGCGCATCGCGACTCGCTCGCTGCCGGGCGCGGCTCTGGTCGGGGGTGGGCTGGTCGCCAAATATCTCTGGGACAGGAAGCGTGAACGCGAGGCGGCCGAGACCGCCGAAGGCGAAACCGATATCGCCGCGAGGGCCTCGCCTGCGGATGAACCGTCGGCCGCGTCCTAGAAGGCTCCCTGCCAGCCGACGGTGAGCGGTCCAGTTGGTGTCCATCTGCGGACCGTTCAGATCCCGATAGATCGGCGTACCGACTTCGATGGCGAGCCGCTGGCTCTCGAGGCTGCCCTGCACGGCGAGGTTAACGCCGAGAAACGCATCGATGCGTTCGCCGCCCTGGAAATCGGGATTCGCGGTCTGCACCGGACCCATGATCATCGGATCGTTACCGTCGACCCGGCCCGTGGTACGGGCGGCCCGAGACGCTGATCCAGTAAGCCGGTTCGTAGCTGGCCCAGCCCGTTACCTCGTGAATATCGCCATAGGCGAAGCCGTTGTCGTTCTCGTCGGGCGTCACCGTTTCAGTCCCGATCGGATACCGCGCGATACGCGCTTAGACGGAGAGGTCGTAGCTCTCGTCGAGCCACCGCTCCCAGATGTCGGCGGCAACGGGGTCTTCGTTAGAAAAGCGTATGGTGACCCAAGGCGGTTTGCCGACCTGAAAGTTCTCCGGTTCGGCGTCGGCCAGTTTCTGCGCTTCGGCTATCGAGCGTTTCAGCTTGATCATCACCTTGTAGCGCCCGCCCTGTTCACCCGCGAACAGAAACGCTTTCTTGCCGCGCTTGAACGAATTCTGCGTGCAGGAGGTGCCTTGGGCTACCTCCGGATATTGGCTCGCCTTCAGCTTTATGGCGTCGAGAATGTCGGTCACCCCATCCACCTCATATGATCAAATCGCCGCCTGCCATTCGCGTATGGCGTCGATCGGCCAGACCAGCATTACCACATTCAGCGTCAAATTGTCGCGGATCATCCAGAGCGTGAACAGTTCGAAGGCGAGTGCGATGGCAACCGTCGGCCACAGTCCGATGCGCCGGGCGATCAGGAACCCCAGCGCCATCCAGCCGATATCGGCGATAGAGTTGATAATCGCATCGCCCGAATATCCGAAGGCCGCCGTCGCCTCGCGATAGCGGTTGATGATGATGGGCGAGTTTTCCAGCACTTCCCAGGCCGCCTCGATCGCGACGGCGAGGCAGAACCAGAGGCCGACGGGACGGTTGCGCAAGATCAGCCAGCCCAAGCCGCAAAAGAGGAAGCCATGGATGATATGGCTCGGTGTGTACCAGTCGGCGAGATGCTGGCTGTTGTCGGGGCCATGGACGGTGCCGACCCAGAATTTGATCTCGCCGCACTCGCAGATCGGGTTCCGGCCCATGAAGTAGAGGATGGCGGCGGCGGCGATGGCGATGGCCGCCGCTATGATCCAGTAATGCCGAGCGATATGTCCCTCCCCGCCTGAGCCTGCCCATCTTGACGTTACGGCGCGGTTGGGCGAACCGGGTCCATGGCCGATCCGATCCAGCTTGAGCGCCGCGGGCTGCTCTACGTTCTTTCATCGCCGAGCGGCGCAGGCAAGTCCACCATCGCGCGGATGCTGCTGGCCGGCGATGAGGAGATATCGCTGTCGGTATCGGCAACGACGCGACCGATCCGTGAGGGCGAAGTGGACGGCCAGCATTATCATTTTGTCAGCAATACGGAATTCGACCAGCTCGTCACCGATGAGGCGTTTCTCGAATGGGCGCATGTGTTCGATCGGCGCTACGGCACGCTCAAGGCCGAAGTGAACAAGTCGCTCGATGCCGGGCGCGATGTGCTGCTCGATATCGACTGGCAGGGGACGCAGCAGCTGAAACAGGTCGACCCCGATATCGTTCGGGTCTTCGTGCTGCCGCCCTCGATGGAGGAGCTCGAACGCCGATTGCGTGGGCGCAAGACGGACAGCGATGCGGTGATCGCCGGGCGGATGGAACGGGCCGCGGCCGAGATCAGCCACTGGGCCGAATATGATTATGTCCTCGTCAATGACGATGCAGACCGCTGTGCCGGGCGGGCCCGGGCGATCCTTCAGGCTGAGCGGCTGCGCCGCAACCGCCGTACGGGGCTCGTCGACTTCGTCCGCGGGCTGACCGGATAGGTTCGGCCGGGCTTTTCATTGCTGCGCGACAGGCCTAGCTTTCCTGCCACCAGTCAGGGGAGAGGGTCTCATGCTCAAAGTCATTCCGGGCGCAATCGTCGCGGCGGTCGCCATGTTCATCATCGGGTTTATCGCCTACGGCCTGCTCGGCAGCATTCCGGTCGGCGATGTCGGCGATACCGAAGCCGCGGCGATACAGAGTGTGCTGGCGGCGAATATGGACAATGACGCAGCGCGCACCGTGCTCGTTCCGTCGGGATCGGGCGAGGTGCAGCAGCGCATGTATCTCGATGGGCCGATCGCGATGATCCATTATAATCCGAACGGGTTCGAGATCGGCGCCGGTTCCACGATGCTGGCCGGGTTCATCCATATGCTGATCTCTGCCTTGCTCATCGGCGCGGCGCTTTACACGCTATCCGGTCATGTCCGCGATTTCGGCGCGCGGCTGTCGATCGTCATCCTGTTCGGCATCGCCGCCGCATTTTTCATGGATCTCGGCAATCCGATCTGGTGGCACCATGACTGGCTCTATCACGGCTTCGTGTTCTTCATAAACGCGCTGAGCTTCATCGTCGGCGGCGCGATCATCGCGCGCTGGTTCCTACCGAAACAGATCGACAGCGACGATCGGTTCGGGGAGGAATAGGGGAGATTAAAGTCTGCTTGTCAGACTCAACCTTGCGGTTGAGCTATCGATATTAACCCTCGAGCAACCGCAAAAACCGCATCCCGGCGCTGAACTCGCGGCGGCGGGCGTCGCGGGCGGCGATGGCCTCCTCATCTTCGCCCCATTGGCTGGCCTGCCAATCCTCGTCGACCCGCGTGGCCGCCCAGATCGTATCTTCGTCGAACGCATTTTCGGCCAGCGCAAGAGCCGCTACCAACGACCCTCCGATCCGCACCAGCGGCGAAAGCCCGGCCAGATGGAAGGCGTCATAGGCCTCGGTGGCCGCGCGAAGACGCTCGACGGTGGCTTCGGGCTGCGGGCGGTGGACGATCCCGGTGGTCGTTTCGAAACCGGCATCGAAGCGTTTCCGCGCCCATTCCAGCAACGGGTCCCAGGCCGCGCACTGGTTCGCGATCAACTCAGCCGGGCTGTCGGCGCGATAGCAGAGCAGATCGGTCTCGCCATATTGGGCGAGCTCGGCGGCGAATGCCGCGCGGTGCGGAGCGATCCGGTCGATCGCGGCATTGGCGAACCCGGTCAACGGCATGGCGGCCGGATCGATCTCCTCCTCCTGCCCGGCCCACTCCGCGGCGATAGCGTCCGCGAGCTTGCGCGCGGGCACGGCCAGCGGTTTGCGGGACGGCGTTCTAACCGGCCGCCCGTCGAGCGCGATGGCCCAGCCGTCGCTGGTGCGCGTCGCATCGGCCTTTTCGTAGAAGCGCTTCATACGTCTCAATCTATTCGGGGGGCGAGCTTTTCCATTTTTGGGCGAGGATCGTCGGGAGGACGAGCGATTCGAACAGCCCGATCGCGAAGACCGGAATGCCGAGCATCGGCCAGCCGCCTTCGCGCAATATGTCGCCGGCCCAGATCCACATGCCGATGATCATCACGATGATCCCGGTGAAGCGCAGTAGCTGCAGCGTCTGAAAGCGCGACTTGGCGAGCCGCTCGCGGTCTTCGGGGGTCATGCAAGCTCCTCCAGGACGGCGGGAATGTCGGCCGGCGCGGCAATCACGATATCGGCTCCCGCGGCCTCCAGTTCATGCGCGTCATGATATCCCCAAGCGACGCCCACGGCCAGTATGTTGGCGGATCGCGCCATCGCCATGTCGAATGTCGTATCGCCGATCATCGCGCTGGTTTCGGGCGTGGCGCCAGCATCGGCCATACATGCTTCCAGCATGGCGGGGTGCGGTTTGGAGGGGTGCCGGTCGGCCGTGTGCAGGGTGACGAAGCTTCCGGTCAGCCCATGCGATTCGAGTACGAAATTGAGACCCCGGTCGGACTTGCCGGTCGCGACGCCGAGCAGCCAACCGGTTGCGTCGAGCGTCGCGAGCGTGTCGGCGATGCCGTCATAGAGCGGTTCGTGGACGACGCCCGTGCTGCGCATTTCTGTAAAGGCCGCCTTGTAATCCTGAGCGAGCGCCTCATGCCGGTCCGGCTCGGCATCGGGCAGCAGGAGCTGCATCGCCTCGACGAGGCTCAAGCCCACGACGCGGCGCGTCTGTTCGCGCGGCGGTGGCGCCAGACCGGCCTGCTCGAACGCCTGTTCCATCGCCATGCAGATATTGGCCTGGCTATCGACGAGCGTGCCGTCGCAATCGAATATGGCGAGGCGGTTGCTCATAGAGGCAGGTTGCGCATCCAGTGCGCGATGGCCGGGCGGCCATGCGCTTCGATCGCGTCGGCGGCGTTATGGATCGCATCGTCGGGTTTGTTCTGGTTCAGCTTGATCGTACCGCGCCAGGCTTTGGGCTCGAGCGCGAAGCCGGTAATTCCACCGAGCATCTTCTCGAACAAACCGTCGCGCATCTTGCTCCGCGTCCACGGCTCCTTGTCATACCGCGCTTCCTGTGCCCCGCTCAGCGCATCGGCTTGCGCGATCAACTCGTCTTTGGAGAGTTTGGAAACCGTCCCCTCCAGTTCGACCGCGATATAGTTCCAGGTCGGTACTTGATCGTCCTCGCCGTACCAGTCCGGGCTGACATAGGCCTCCGGACCGTTGACCACGAACAGCCCAGTCCGGTCAGCGAGATGCTTCGTCAGTGCATTGCCTTTCGCCAGATGGAAGAGCAGCCGGTCGTTGTCGAGTATCGCCGGAACATGCGCGACACGCGGTCCATCGGGCGTATCGGCGAACAGCATGCCGAAGCCGACCGCGCGGATAAATTCGGCCATGGCGTCACGATCCTGCCAGTGGAAGCACTGATTGGGATGCATCAGCCTTTCCCCCGATTGCCGCGCTCGCGCCGTTCGCCGCGCCGCGCTTTGCGATGATCCTTGGCATGGGCTTTGGCCGCGCGTTTCTGGGTCTGCTTCTTGTCTTCGCGCGGGGGTGTCAGGAACACCGAATCGCCGAGTTCGGGCGAAAAGCCGAGCGTCTCGAGACTGTTCGCAAAATGCTCGGGCAGATCGGCTGTCACGTCGAGCTGCCGGCCATCGGGATGCGGCAATTTCAGCCGCCGCGCATGAAGATGCAGCTTGCGGCTGATCCCACCCGTCAGAAACGCATCGGCCCCACCATATTTGCCGTCTCCGACGATCGGGTGGCCGATTGCCGCCATATGGACGCGCAGCTGGTGCGTGCGACCGGTATAGGGTTGGAGCGCGACGAACGCGGCCCGGTTCCCGGCGCGCTCGATCACCCGATAGCGGGTCTTGGCCGCTTGTCCCTCTTCGAATACATGCATCTTCTCGCCGCCTGTCCCCGGCTGTTTGGCGAGCGGCAGATCGATAACGCCATCCGCGATCTCGGGCACGCCCATCACCATGGCCCAGTAGATTTTTGTCGCCTTGCGGGTCGAAAAGGTCTTGGAAAAGAAGGCGGCGGCGCGAGCCGTGCGAGCGACGAGCAATACCCCGCTCGTATCCTTGTCGAGCCGATGAACGAGCTTGGGCCGGGCGTCGGCATCATATTGAAGTGCATCCAGCAGCCCGTCGACATGGTCTTTCATTTTCGTCCCGCCCTGGGTCGCCAGCCCGGGCGGTTTGTTGAGGACGAGCGCGCTCCGGTCGCGATGGAAATCGAGCGTCCGTGCAAAATCGATCTGGTCCGGGCTGAGCGGCGGGCGTTCTTTCTTGGGCTTTTGCGTCTTGGGCGCTTCGGCAGGGGGCACGCGGATGACTTGACCGGTCTCGATCCGGTCGCCGGGCGCGGCGCGTTTGCCGTCGAGCCGCAGCTGCCCGGTCCGCGACCAGCGCGAAACGATGTTGAACGTCGCTTCAGGCAGGTTGCGCTTGAACCAGCGGTCGAGCCGGATGCCGTCGTCATCCGTTCCGACCGTGAATTGCCGCACATCGTCGCTGAACGTCTCGGTCATGTCGCCACCCTGACCAGCCAGAGCCCGACGAACAAGGCCGCTACCGACGCAATGACGGAAACAAGCGCATAGCCGGCCGCCAAGCCCAGTGTACCGCGCTCGATCATGTTCGCGGTTTCGAGGCTGAAGGCCGAGAAGGTCGTAAAGCCGCCCAATATCCCGACGCCGAAAAACAGCCGCCAGCCCTCCCCGCCGCTGCCGAAGCGCGCGAGCAGCCCGGCCAGTACACCCATGGCCAGCCCGCCGAGAATATTGGCGGTCAGCGTGCCCCAGGGGAAACCGGGTCCGAATTGATGCAGCGTCCAGCGGCCGAGCAGGAAGCGCAGTCCTGCACCGATGGCGCCGCCCGCCATAACGAGGATGAGATGGGGCATGGCCGCGATCTAGCCGAGTGTGTGGTGCATCGCCAGTCGTACTGTGCAGCCTGTAGGCCTATTTGTCAGGCCGCCGATTTCGGAATTCTGTTTGTCAGAACGTTGCTCACGCCGCGATTTTCCGTCAGGAAAATCCCGACAAAACGCTAACCCGCGCTCGGCCGGAAGAGCGCGCCTTGTGCAGGCTAGCCGCCGTTGCTGACGATCACGTCGACATCGGTGCCGCCGCCGCGCCGGGGTGCGAAGATCAGATAATAGGCGCCTTCGTCGCGGGCGCGGAAACCGCCCAGGACGTTATTGTCGTGCCGCAGCTGATGCTCGGACGAATAGCCCGAGCGGACGGCGCGGGTATAATACCAGTCGATCAGACGCTCGGTCGAGGCACGGCTGCGGAAGCTGACGACGCGCATGCGGCAGCCGTCCTGATTATAGCCTGCGGCTTCGACGACTTCGGAACCCGGATAGACGGTGAAGGCGCTCGGCAGGGTGGTCGCCCAGCCCATGCCATATTCGACCGTGCCGTCGCAGGTATCGACGTCCGGCTCGTTCGCCTGGCGGACGGCCATCGCCCCGAGCGTCGTTTCGCCCTGGGCGGCGCTGCGGCTACCGGCGCAGTCCACGCAATCCTCGCCTCGGGTCGGCGCGGGTGCGGAGAGCAGGCGGCCCGCGTCGATCGCCTCCTGGGCGTCGCGCATCGTATGCAGCGTTTCGGGAATCGGGGCGCCGCTGACCGCATTGCCGGGCAGGGCGGCATTGGCGTTGGATTGGCCGGCCAGTTCTTGATCAACCATGATCTGGTCTTC
Source organism: Pseudomonadota bacterium (assembly GCA_039180285.1). Lineage (GTDB taxonomy): Bacteria > Pseudomonadota > Alphaproteobacteria > Sphingomonadales > Sphingomonadaceae > Parasphingopyxis. The sequence continues at coordinate 45,933 of JBCDDN010000017.1, forward strand.
GAGCGCCGTGGTGAGCGCGGGATCGCTGTCGTCCGCCTCGCCGAGCAGCGCCTCGTCCATCGCCTCGGCATCGGTCTCGGTCTGCCCCGTACCGCAAGCGGCGAGTGACAGGCTCAGCGCGATAGCGGCGGCGGTCGTTGAGAATCGGTTAAGCGTCATGGTCGGCAGACTCCTTGTCGGAAGCGCCGATTTTCGCGGTCAAAGGTTACCAAAGCGTTCAGAAAGATGGTGAACGCGCGAAATTTTTACGATTTCTTCACTTTATCGACTCGGCGCCGACCGGAAACCGGGGGCTCAGCGGCCCATACCGGCGATCACCGATACGGTCGTTCCTTGATCGCCCGCTTCGGTTGCGGTGATCTGAATACCGCCTTCACCGTCCTCGCGCTCGGCGGCGATCATCTGGCTTTCGCCCATGTCCATGGTTGCCGCGATACGATAGCCGTCGCGTTCGAGCGCGCGTCGATAAAAGGCGATGACATCGGCGGGAGAGTCGCTCGTGTTGAAGCTCGATACCTGGCCCGAGCCGCCGTCGCGCCCGGTTGCATTGATGTTGAGGCCGTTACTGGCGTCGGCACCGGGATAGGCCGGCAGACCGCCGGGCATATCCGCACCCAGTTCTCCGGTCGTGACTACCGCTTCGCCGTCCGCGCTGCGATAGGTCGTCGTACCGTCGCCGCCGCGCTCGACGCGCACCTCTTCGCCGTCCGGTCCGCGATAGACCTGTTCGTTCGATCCGCCGCATGCCGCGAGCGCCAGCAAGGCTAGCGATGCCATTCCAAACCCTGTCCGCATCTGTCCCTCCGGAAACTGTAATGATGAGCGTTTATCCCATAGCGGACTTGAAGTGCAAAATAAGTGACCTATATCACTAATACAGCAGAAACTGACCAGCCACGGGTGTAAACGCGATGCTCAACATCATATCGATTCTTGTCGGACTTTTCGCGGCATTGTTCGCGTTGATCGGCCTCATCCCGTTTCTCGGTTGGGTCAACTGGTTCATGCTGCCCGTCGCCTTTGTCGGTTTGGTGATCGGCTTGCTGGCGGACAGCAATGGCGGGCGCAATCTGTGTATGGTGATCATCGTTATCGGCATGCTCCGCCTGCTGATCGGCGGCGGGCTTCTCTAACCGCCCGGCCCTGCAGGATCAGGCGAAGCCCTTGCTCGTATCGCGCGGCTTGTGACGAATGAGGCGTGAGGTTTCGACCGCCGCCTGACGATGGACGACCGCTTTGCGATAATCGGGATCAGTCACCATTTCGAGGAACGCGCCAGCCGTCGGGTAAAGCGCGACAAAGGCCGTATCCCAACGTTCGTCCTCCGGTCCGATTACCATCGCCTGCGGCTCGCCCGACCAGATAACCGATCCGCCGACCCGCTCGAACACCGGCCCGCTGTCGCGGCCGTACAGTGCATAGGCCTCCGCGCCGCTCATGTCTTGCGCCGCCATCGGATGATCGTCCGGATAGGCGGCGCGTTCGCGAAATTTCACGAGGTTGAGCATCGCCACGGGTTGGTCCCGGTCCAGGGCCTTGAAGGCTTCGAAATTCTCCCGGCTGGGATCGACATAGGCTGCATCTGACATGCAGCGATGGTTGCGCGGCGCCGTTCGTCCGTCAAGCGGAAAGGCCTATGAGACCCCCGTCTTGCTTGCACCCAACCCCAAATCCCGGCACAAGGCGGCCCATGGGAAAAGCACGATGGATTGCCGCAGCGGCGGCGGGAACGGCGGCTGTGGCCGCGGCCGCTTACTATCTGAACGAACGCAACAGCGAGAAGCCGGACTATGATCTGCTGATCGAGGAGGGCCGTTTCGCGTTGCGCGCCTATCCGGCGATGATGGTGGCCGAAACGGTCCAGCATGGTCAGCGAGAGACGGCTCTCGGCAACGGTTTCCGGGTACTCGCCGACTATATCTTCGCGCGCTCGCGGCCGGGTCGGAAGATCTCGATGACCTCGCCGGTTCTGTCGGACAGGGCCGTGGACGCCGATGGCTGGCGGACCCGGTTCGTCATGCCCGCAAAGCTTCGCAAGGCCGATCTGCCGGAACCGGCCGCTGGCGTGGCGCTGGCCGAGCAACCGGCCCGCAAGATCGCTGCGATCCGATTTTCCGGCAATGCCGACGATACGGCGCTCGCGGAGAATGAGGCGACGCTGCGCGAATGGATGGCGGCGAACAGTCTCGAACCGGCGGGCGATGCGGAATACGCCTTTTACAATTCGCCCTTCATTCCCGGCCCGATACGGCGCAACGAGATACTGATTCCAGTCGCCTAGCGCCGTTTTCCGACCTTCTTGATCGCAATGTTACCCGCGATAATGATTGCGGCGGCCGCCATCAGGAATCCGGTAAAACCGCCGATCATGATCGCCAGCACCATGGCGAAGCCGAAAGCGCCTATGCCGATAGACGCGGGATTGAGGCCATCGCCTTCCAGTCGTTTCAGAAATGCGGCGTTGCCGAAGTCTTCGAATGTGTCGCGGGGCCTATCGCGTTTCGGCGGTCGGTCTTCCGGTTCGGTTGCCGTCTCGACATGCGATGTCCCAGACGTTTCGGGGGCGTCGCCATAATGGCCGGTCGGGTGGATTTCGCAGGCCTGCTTCGGCGGCAGGTTGGTCTGCGAATCGAGGACGATGAGCTTGCGGCCCCGTTCGATAACCCGATATTGTGTCGGCGGTGCGTCCACGGCTTTCTCCGCCGTCCAGTCTAGGCTGAGTTGGACGGCAGGAAAAGGCCGTGGCGCTTACGGTGTGACTGTCACTCGCAGCGGGAATCGCTGCGGTCGATCTCGCGGCCGATCAGCGCGCCGACGCCGGCGCCGATGATCGTGCCGACCGTGCGATCGCGGCCGCCGTCGATCTCGCGGCCGAGCAATGCACCGGCCGCACCGCCGACCAACAGGCCGACCGTGCCGTCCTCACGGCGGCAGCGATAGCGGCCCTCGCGATCGCGCCAGACGCGTCCGCGATAATAATCGTCGTCATCGTCATAGGCGATCTGGGTGAAACCGGCCGATTGGCCGATGGCTGTCCCATCGGCATAGTGGGCGGGGCCCGCGACAGCGGGTGCGGCGATCAGGGCGGTCATGGAACCGGCGGCGGTCAATATCATTGTGCGCATCGAATAATCCTCTCGATGGTTGGTTACGACAATCATTCCCCGCGCTTTTCCTGCTAGCCGTTTTCCGATGAATGGGCGGCAACGGCCGTCATCCGAGCGATAAGTGGTTCGCCTGGCGCGACAAACGCCCGTTGATATGACCCCTCATTCGGCGCGAACGAAGCGTTGCCGGTTGGCCGCCCGCCAGGTTTCGCCGCCGTCGGTCGACGATTCCATGCGCGATCGGAAACTGTTCGGTTCCACATCGTATCGCGTGAAACGCAGCATCAGGCTCGAACCATCGGCCATTGGCGTGTTCGGGGTCGTTCGGGTTTCGCTCGTATCGGGCCCGACCATCCGCCACAGATGCCCGTCCGCGCCGACCGAGGTCATTTCGATTTCGCTGCGGCTCGGCCGGACGAAAAACAGGATGGCCGATGCCTGGTTCAGGTCCGGGATCGCGCTCATGCCCGATACGATCCGGTCCGGCACTACCCAGCCGAAACGATATTGGCCGGTCAGCGTCTGGGCGACGGACCCATCGGCCGCCAGAAAATCGGTCTCGACATTCCATAACCCGATCGCGTGCCGCAGTTGCTCGACAGCGATGGAGGACGGTTCGGGCGGCGCGGCGGGCTGCGCACTCAGCGGTGCGATTGCCAGCAGCGCGGCGATCCAGACAAAAAGGCGCATCCGATTTCTCCCTGCGATTGCGGGGCATGATGCTGGCTCGGGGTCCCGATGCCCAGCCCTTTTCGACCAAAGGCATGTTGGCGGAGATTCGGAAGGCGAAGCGTGCCGGGGCGGAGCCGCTCACTACGGATGGGGAGGGGGCGAACAGCTTTCGTCCGCCCCGGCACTGGGCAGGAAGGAGGTTAGCGGTCTCCCTCGCCCAAAATCACGCGGCCTTCGCGATATCCGCGCTCGGCCATTTCGCCGGCATAATCGCTGCGCGCGTCGGCGAGTTCGTTTTCATATTCTTCCCAGGCGTCGTTTCGGTCTTCAGGATCGGTGGCGCGGGCCAGATCGCTTTGCAGCTCCTGCTCGGCTTCGAATATGTCGGAAAGATAATCGTACCAATAATCATTTTCGACGCCGGCGATCGGCGCATCGAGCGGAATCTCTTCGACATGGCCGCGCCCGTCATAGGCGGCGGTCGGCGCGGCAATCAGCACGGCGATGCCGAGGGCGAGGGATGGGATACGCATGGCAAATCTCCTCTTCGGATCCCGGGCGGAGACGCCGGGCGAGAGGATAACGCGTATCATGCGGGTTTCGGTTCCCGCGCTACGACCAACGGAGCGGTGGATGCGACCGGCCCCTTGCCGCGCGAACGCCGCTAATCGCGACGTCGCATGGCGTCCTGAACTGCGGCTATCACCCGTGGGACACTGTAGCGTTCGGCATCGTCCGTATCGGTCGCATAGCGGTCGAAGCCCTCCACAATCTCGGCGATGCGCTTCTCCGCCATCGGGCGCGGCGCGGCGTTGGTCGGGATGATGAACGCGCCCTCTTCGATCCCCCGCAGGGCCGTTTCGGCAACGCGGGATGGTGGCATGCCTCGCTCGGTGATCGCCTTGGCGAACGCCTTTACCCGATCGGGCGGTGCGGGCAGATCGGTATTGCGGCCGGTCTCGTAGAGTCGTGTCGCCGTCAGCCCCGGGCAGAGCAGGCTCACCGAAACATGCGGCGGCATCTCCGCGCGCAGCACGTCGGCGAGACCGAGCACCGCCGCCTTACTCGCATTGTAGAATCCCGCGCCGACATGCTGCATGCCGAGGCTATGCTCGGAACCGGTAATGCACAGATGTCCCGTGCGTTCTTCGGCGATCATCAGCCGGGCAAAGCTCACACAAGTCGCCCAGGCACCGCGCATATTTACCTCATAGATGAAATCGAACATCGCCGGATCGCCTTTCAGTATCGGCGCGCCCGGCCCGACCCCGGCATTTGCGAAGACGATATCGATACCGCCCAACAAGGACCAGCTCTCCGCGGCCAGGGTTTCGACCGCCGCAACATCGCGCACGTCACAGGTCATGGAGGTGGCCGCTTCGCCGATTGCCCGCGCGGTTTTCGCCGCCTCGGCGCCATCGATATCGGCGATTATGACGCGTCCGCCGCGCCCAACGATCAGTTCGGCGATCGCGCGCCCGATTCCCGATGCGCCGCCGGTGATAACGGCGCTGGCGTTGGTTGTGTTCATGGTCGATTGGCTCCTGTTCATGCTGCACGGATGCTGCGCACAAAATCCCGAAATTTACAACGGCATCGCCTGGTGATGCCGTTGCGATCCGGCGCTAGACGGTGCGGGATGTGGGGTCCCGCGTTCGCCCGGTCAGCGGTTATCGAGCTGCGGCCGCACCGCATCCAGCCCCTTTCGGGTGATGCGATAGGGTCCGCCGCCGCGGCTGATGATCAGCCGCCGCTTCTTCAGCCTGGCGAAAACGTTCATCGTGCAGTCGGACAGAATGTGGCCCTCCCGCGTAAAGCAGGTGATCTCGGTAATCCGCCCGCGGCGACCGTCCTCCCGGCTTTCATGCTCGTGACGGATATGCCCGCCCTGAGCGAGCACGTGCAGCGTACGTTGTTCATATTTGGAAATATTCATTGGAAATCGTGACCCCGGAGCATGGGACCGTCCCGCATGCTCTTCGCTGAGGTGAGAAGGCGCAACGATACACCGCCCCGCGCTATCGCGCGCGGCGGGCCGTTGCGAACCGACGGGTCACCGGGATCAAGGTCCCGGGCCGTCCATCAGCGGGCGACAATTTCCTTCATAAAACACTCTGGTTTTGGTTGCGCGAGAGCCGATAGCAGCCCGGCTCCGACATTGCCAGCGGGGAGCTCCATCCGACAGACCTTCGGGTTCGCCCAAGACACGGCACCGGGGTTTAATTAGTCAGACTCGACCTTACGGTTGAGCGCCGCACCGCCCTCCGATGGCATCCAACGACGCTTCGCGCCGCCGGAGCCTTTTGCCATCTCCGCCCGCACCCCTCCCGACCTCCCACTTGATGGTACCCCGTTGGGAGGCCGGGAGGGGGTGCAGGGCGGTGCGGCGATTTCGCGCGAGCGAAATTCTGACAGACAAGACTTCCTTACCCCTCCTTCGACGCGCAATGGATGCACAGCGCGGCTTCAGGTCGGGCCTCGAGCCGTTTGGGGTTGATGTCCCCGCCGCAGCGAACGCAGACGCCATATTCGCCGTCGTCGATCCGGGCGAGGGCGCGTTTCACCGAGGCGATCTCGCGCGTCACAAGGAGCGCCTGCGCCTCGAGCGACTGATCGTCCTCCATCTCCACCGCTTGTTCGGACGAATCCGCATTGAGCGGTTCGGCGAGATCGCGCGCCAGATGCGCCTCGCGCTCTTCGAGTTCGGCCAGCTGCGCTCCGAGGCGGGACTTGGTGGCATCGGTTGAGAGGTCAATCATGATGCAAAGCTCCTGAGTGGCTGTTCCGGCAAGTTTAGGAGCATGACGAAAACCCGGCTTTGATCTCGCTCAAAAGCCTCCGGATCGGTGCCGAAACGGTGCAGGATTAACGCGATCCTTGCCGGCGAGCGGGCAATATCCGGATAGTGGCAGGCCGATCTACCCTCTATCGCCGATCCTGGCATGGCGCGCATCGCGAAGCGGCGATCTATGAACATCCGCGGCGCGCCAAACGCCTTACCATGCCCTATCTGCTGATGATCCTATTGATTTCGGCGATTATCGGCATGTGGGGATCCGAATTCGCAGAGCGTTGGGCGGGCGACACCGCCGATACGACGCAGCCCGCGATTGCGCCCGTTTCCGGCGCTAGGCCTCGGGCTATATCCTTCGCCATCTGCGGATCCGGGCCGCGGATCAATTGCGTGGTCGATGGCGATACGTTCTGGTTCGATGGCGAGAAGATCCGCATCCTCGATATCGACACGCCCGAACTCTCGTCGGCGCGCTGCGCGGATGAGGAGCGGCTGGGCGAAGCCGCGAAGGCCCGGTTGCGGGCGCTGCTCAATGCGGGAACGGTGACGCTGGAAGCCCGGGGCCGTGACCGCGATCGCTATGGGCGGCTGCTCCGGACCGTCCATGTCGACGGAACGCCGGTCGGCCGGACCCTGATCCGCGAAGGATTGGCCCGGCCCTATGGCGGCGGCCGGCGGAGTTGGTGCGGCTGAACCCGCTCTTACCGCTCGACACCGTGCGCCATGCTCCTACTGTTCGCTCTTCCGCCATCCGCGCCCGAGGAGCCCGCCATGCCGATTACCAAAATCAATCCCGATACGCTGCCCGATGCCGGCGCGCTCGGCTATACGCAGACGGTAACCTCGCCGCCCGGAGAATTCGTTTTCTGTTCGGGCCAGGTCGCGATCGACCGGGACGGAACGCCGGTGCCCGAGGATCTGGCCGAACAGGCGCGGATCGCGGCGAACAATGTGAAGCTGGCGCTGGCCGCGGCGGGGGCGACGCCCGAGGATGTGACGCTGATGCGCTTGTATATCGTCGACTTGACGCCCGAGCGGCTCGACGCGGTCGGCGGGGCATTGCCCGCCCTGTTCGACGGCACCGCCCCCTGCGCCACAGCGATCGGCGTCACCGCGCTTGCCGATCCCGAATATCATGTCGAGATCGAGGTGATGGCGGTCAAGAGCTAGCGGGACTTGTCCGCCGGGCCTCCGGCATCGCCTCGGGCGCCATTTACCCGATTTTGACCCGGCCGCGCTATGCCCGCGCCCATGGAGATGCCGATCGTCCTCGCGCTGACCGGGCTCGCCTGCGTCGCGGGCTTTCTCGGCCTGTTCCTGTATTTCGGGCACCGCAGCGGCCGGGGCGATCTGATCGCGCCGCCCACACGGCCACGCCGGCAAAAGGCGGCCCGCCCGGCGCCGAAGCCCTTGCCCCGATCCGAACCGGCCATTTCCGAGCCCGACCGGCCCGTCGCCGACCGGATTGCCGTTATCGCCGGCCCGCCGTCCGAACCGACGTCGGCCCCGGCGCGCGATCCATCCGCCGACCCGGCCGCGATCTGGCGGCGCGAGGGGCCTGCGGGGCGCGCGCGGCTGAGCGAGGCGTGCTACACGGCCGAGCAATATGCCGAGCGCGAGGTGAAGGCGTTGCTCCTGCAAAACCGCCCCGACCGCGCCGTTCGCCACGCTCGCAACAGGCTCAAACTGCCGGCGGCCGAAGCGGAGGCCTATGTCGACCGGCTGGCGCGCGGTTTGCGCGTTTAGGCCGAAAAGGCCCTTTGTCGGCCCGTCCCCGCCGGGCCATTGCCGCACCGGCCCTCCCGGCCTCCCATCTGGTATGTTCCATGGGAAGCCGGTAGTGGGAGCGGGCCGGTGCGACGACGTTGCGCCCGCAACGTTCCGAGATGTCGGGTCCGCCGTCTATTCCGCGCCGAAATAGGTGATGCGAACGGTGTTCGTGCGGTTGACCGTGATGCGTCCGCCCGGGCCGTCGCCCTGATTGCCGGCGGTGTAGACGAGCATCCGGTTCTCAGCGCCCGCTTCCTCGAACGCACCGGTGTAGAAATTCATCACCGCCAGCACCGTATCGTTGGTGTCGAAGGTCACGTTCTGCATATCGCCCGCGCCCGCCGAGGCGTTGACCGATCCCTCGATGACGTTGGCATAGGCCGGCACGCCGTTTTCGAACATGCCGTCGCCCGCTTCGCCGCCGACCGCGCCGATCGTTACGCGCACCGTGCCGTCCGATCCGGTCGCCGCGTTCAGCGTGCGGAACGGATTGCCCTCGGCGTCCAGCATGTCGGCCGTACCCGCGCCGTTTTCCCAGCCATTGGCGGTGAATTGCGGGCCGTAAAAGTCGATCGCGGCGAAGGGCGAGCCTTCGATCGTGAATTCCGCCCGGCGCTCGCCATCGATATTTTCGATCTCGACCTCGGCCGCATCGACGCCCGAATACATCGGAATGCCGTTGTCATAGGTTTCGGCCGCGGCTTCTTCGCCGCCCGCCGCAGCGTCCTCGCCGCCCTCGGCCGTTTCGCCGCCGCCCGAACAACCGGCCAGCATCAGCAGCGTTCCCGCAATCGCGGTCGTCGTGAAATGTGTCTTGCGCATGGAATAACCCCCTCAAATGGATAGATGAAATCGATTCGACAGGCGGCCTAGGCCCCCCGCCAGCGCAGGTACATGATCGCGCGCGCAAAAGCACATGACCGAGCGCGCACCCCGCGTGGCGGGCGCCATCCGCGCGATGCGATCGAATCGCGAGCCGGTTGACACCGGTTGACACAGGCCGCCCCTCGCCGCGCCCCCATATCGCGCTAAGTTGACATAGTAGGCACACAGCCATGCTTTCGGCCGGGCCAACTGCGTCCTATTGGCCACAAACGGGCCGGTGACGGTGGCCGATAGGACGCAATCGGCGAACCGCCCTCGCGAGTATCGCAGAGCCGTAAGCGCGGCCGATATACAGCCATATCACAGGCCGGCCCGTGTAGGACAGGGAATAGGATCGCGGGGTGCGATCAAAAACGCCGCCGTCACCCCCGATGCCGCGACAGAGTCGAAAACTGTGATTTCGGACACGGACCGGCGGACGGTGCCCGGCCTATCCGGATTCCCGGGTCGCGTCATGCAATGCAAAGGAATGATGCGATGGAAGAAGAGAGTTTCGGCAATGTCGATGTGCCCTATGGCAAGTTAGCGAGTTTCGCGGGCGAGGAAACGATCCCGCTGCATGTGATTTCGGAGCTGTTCGCGCGGGCGGATATGCCCAAAGATGTCCAGCGGGTTTTCTGGAAACAGGCCGAAAAAAAGAAACTGACAAGTGACAACGGGACCGTGGAGTCCATCACCACCTATCGCGACGGGCGCGTTACCGTGACGGTCAAGACGGAGAACCACAAGGAGCGCTTTTTCGATTATAAGGGCGAGATGACGAAGGCCCAGCTCGACGAATTCAAGCGCGCCCAGAACGAGAAACTGTCGGTCTTTATCGAATGGCAGGAAGAGACCGACGACAATAACGAAACCTCGTACCCGCTTAACCGCGTCGCCGTTCAGTCGCCGTCCGAAGAGGATTGATCGCCGCGCGCCCTGCCGCAAAAGACGGGGGCGGATGTCCGGGGATCGGGGCTGGCCGGGCTGGCGCGGCCGGCCTTCACCGGTCGCCGCGCGTCCAGTGGGAGAGGATCAGGATGCCGGCGATCAGGCAGGCGATGACGGCGAGGCCGATGGCGGAAACGCGCGGCAGCACCGTCTCCCAGATCGCCTGGGCGATCCCGAACAGGATGAACGCCATCAGGATGGCGCATTCGACATAGAGCAGAACGGTGCGGATGCGGCGATGCATGGGGCCAATGCCTCCTTCGCTTGAGAGTGACGAGGCGCGGCGGTGAGCCGGGTGTTAGTAACCTGGGCTCTCGCGCAGGCGCTGCCGCCTTTGGGCAGAGCCTTGGACATACGCGACAGCCACCCGGCCGAAACAGTGTTCCGACCGGTCGAGAGTCCCGAGGTTACTAAGCCTCACAACCGGGACAGACCGGCTGCGCGAAGAAGATTAGCGCGATGAAGAGGTTAGGGGAAGGGTTTGGTGACCGAATGAGCAGCGAAAGTTAGCGTCAAAGCCTATCAAATACAGACCCCATGCGTGGGCTGAAAAGCCGATCATATGTTTTCAAGAGAAATGAGTCTGTCATTCCGGCCAGATGATCTGAGATCACTCGAACTGGTTCATTGCTTGAACTAAACAATTCATATGTGTCATTCGCGAGAAAATGTTTGGGATCAGACCTCAGGGTTTCGAAAACTGCCAGAACCATTTGCTGGCCTTTGAACTCAAGATGTTGGACACCCGCACTAAATATTACTTTTTTTCGTACCAATTCCGTCATGGATTCGAGAAACTTGGCAGGGCCATTCGCTAGTTTCGCTCGAAATTTGATCAGCGGTTCCTCCAAGTCGTCAATTTCACATATCTGCAAATTTAGCATTATATGATTCACGATCCGGCTTATCGTTCGCTTTCTTGTCCTACCATCAGAAAAAATATCTCGAACAAAAATGTCATAGACATTGTTTTGTGATTCAGTTGGATACCTACTCTTCAAATAATCTAGAAAACTTGCGCATTTATCTTCCGTCACCTCTGCTCGGAAACTCGGTTCGCTTATAAGGCAAAGTGCAATCGAGTCTTCAAGGTCGTGTACGCCGTATGCGATGTCATCTGCCAGGTCCATAATGCTACAATCGAACGATTTATGGATAGCCTTTCCGTGATCACCTTCTCGATTCTCGTGGGATTCGAAGCGTTCACGATCGGGATTGCTGAGGGGGCTGAGTATCCAGTCAACCACGTCAGCCTCGCAGTCATGGTAGCATTTGGGCGGCTTGGCAGATTTTCGATCAAGGATCGTAATGGCGTCAGAATCATGTATGGAGGGTTCTTTGGCTGAGCTCTTCAACAC
>JBCDDN010000018.1:0-55363 GCA_039180285.1 Pseudomonadota bacterium
GTCGAGGCTCGCGGCGCGCATGTTGACGGTCCTGCCCTCCAACACCACGCCGGGCGCGTCGATCGCACGCAGGGCCGCGCGCAGCCGTGCGGCGTGGGCGCGGCGCATGCGGGCGAAGATCAGGAACAGCAGCACGAACGCGATCACGCTATAGACGCCGATGGCCGCGAAGATGGCGTTCGCGGTGACGTCCTCGCCCGTCGCGCCATCGCCGCGATAGCATTGGAAGGCACTGTTATAGGTGATCTCATCGGGCGATTCTTCGCGGATCACATCGTGCGCCAGCTCGCCACCCGGACAGACGATGGGCTGAGCGACCTGCGCGAGGGGCGGGAAGGCCAGCGGCGCGACCCAGCCGATCATGACGCCCAGAAACAGGCTGACCCCGATCAGGACCGCCCATGCCGTGCCTTTGCTCATCGTCTTCATGTCACCCTCGCCATTCTATTCGAACCGCTCGGCCACATCCCCCTGCCACTCGCCCCGGAACCAGGCGTTCGAATCCGGGCGGAAGAGCATGAAGAGGGCCACGGCCTGCAACAGCCAGGCGGCCGCCGCGAACAGGCCCCCGATGCCGCTGAACACGCCCTGCGCGATCGATCCGGGCAGGCTGAACAGGCCGAGCACGAACAGGACGGTCAGGATCCATTTGGCGACCCGGCTGCGGCGCCGGGCCGCGAAATACCAGAGCGTCAGCGATACCCCGAAGCTGATCACGAACACGACAAGGATGAACGTCGCCGGATCGCCGAGCGCGGCCGCGCCGGGATCGGACGTCATCAGGGCGATGCTGCTGTCCCAGGAAACGAAAAGATTGACGAGGCCGAGCGCGAGCGCGCCCAGATACAGCCGTTCGAACAGGATGATGGAATCGGGGCGCATGATCGGGCTCTCCTTTGCCTATCCGGCCTCACCCTATCCGGCCTCGGCCTATTTGCCGAGCATATCCTTCAGATAGCCGCCCGTAAAACTGCCCGTGGCCCTGGCGACCTGTTCGGGCGTGCCCTCGGCCACGATCTCGCCGCCCTTGTCGCCGCCTTCGGGGCCGAGATCGAGGATATGGTCGGCGGTTTTGATGACATCGAGATTATGCTCGATGACCACGACCGTATTCCCCTGATCGACCAGCGCGTGGAGCACTTCGAGCAGTTTGCGGACATCTTCGAAGTGAAGCCCCGTCGTCGGCTCGTCGAGGATGTAGAGCGTCTGGCCGGTCGCGCGCTTCGATAGCTCTTTCGACAGCTTCACGCGCTGCGCCTCGCCGCCCGACAGCGTCGTCGCCTGCTGGCCAACCTTGATATAGCCGAGCCCGACGCGTTCGAGCATCGCCATCCGGTCGCGGATCGGGGGAACGGCCTTGAAGAATTCATGCGCGTCCTCGACCGTCATGTCGAGCACGTCGGCGATGCTCTTGCCCTTGAACTTCACCTCCAAGGTCTCGCGATTGTAGCGCGCGCCGTGGCAGACGTCGCAGGTGACATAGACGTCGGGCAGGAAGTGCATCTCGATCTTGAGCACGCCATCGCCCTGGCAGGCCTCGCAGCGGCCGCCCTTGACGTTGAACGAGAAACGCCCGGGCTTGTAGCCCCGCGCCTGCGCCTCGGGGAGGCCCGCGAACCAGTCGCGGATCGCGGTGAAGGCGCCTGTGTACGTCGCGGGGTTGGAGCGGGGCGTGCGGCCGATCGGCGACTGGTCGATATCGATGACCTTGTCGAGAAACTCCAGACCTTCGAGTTTGTCGTGTTTCCCCGCGACGATGCGCGCACCGTTCAGCGCGCGCGCCGCGGCGGCATAGAGCGTGTCGATGGTGAAGGTCGATTTGCCGCTACCGCTAAGCCCGGTGACGCAGGTAAAGGTGCCGAGCGGAATGCTCGCGGTGACCGATTGGAGGTTGTTCGCCGTTGCGCCCTTGAGCGTGAGTTTTTTGCCCGTGCCCTTGCGGCGTTTTGCGGGGACGGCGATCTCTTTCCGCCCGTTCAGATAGTCGGCGGTGAGGCTCTTCTTCGATTTCAGGATCTGCTTGAGCGTGCCTTGCGCCACGACCGCGCCGCCATGAACGCCCGCGCCCGGACCCATATCGACGATATGGTCGGCATGGCGGATCGCATCCTCGTCATGCTCGACGACGATCACGGTGTTGCCGAGATCGCGGAGCCGCTTGAGCGTCGCAAGCAGCCGGTCGTTATCGCGCTGGTGCAGGCCGATGCTGGGTTCGTCGAGGACGTAGAGCACGCCGGACAGGCCCGAGCCGATCTGACTGGCGAGGCGGATGCGCTGACTCTCCCCGCCCGAGAGGGTGCCCGAGCTGCGGTCGAGATTGAGATAATCGAGCCCGACATTGTTCAGGAAACCCAGCCGCTCGACGATTTCCTTGAGGATGGGCGTCGCGATCTGCCGCTGCTGGTCGTTGAGCTTGTCGGGCAGCGCCTCGAACCAGGCCAGCGCCTGGCCGACCGGGCGGCGCGCGCTCATCGAGATATCCTCTTCGCCGAGCTTCACGGCCAGCGCCTCGGGCTTCAGCCGCGCCCCGCCGCACACTTCGCAGGGCGCGGCCGTCTGGAACTTGCCGAGCTCCTCGCGCATCCAGGCGCTCTCGGTCTGCATCATCCGGCGGTTGAGATTGCCGATCACGCCCTCGAACGGCTTCTTCACGTCATAGCTTTTGCGCCCGTCCTTGAAGGAGAGCGTGACCGGCTGGCCTTGGGTGCCGTGGAGGATCACGTCGCGATGCTCTTCAGCGAGATCGCGCCAGGGCGTGTCCAGATCGAAGCCGAATTCGCGCGCGAGGCTGCCGAGCACCTGCATATAGTAAGGGCTGGGCGGATTGGACTTGGCCCAGGGCACGACCGCGCCTTTTTTGAGCGACAGCTCGCCATTGGGTACGACGAGGTCCTCGTCGAATTCGAGCTTCTCGCCGAGACCATCGCATGCCGGGCAGGCACCCTGCGGCGCGTTGAAGCTGAACAGCCGCGGTTCGATCTCCTCGATCGTAAAGCCGGAGACCGGGCAGGCGAATTTTTCGGAGAAGACGATGCGATTGTCGGGCAGGCCGGCGCCTTTCATCTTGCCCCCATCCGCTAGCCCTGAACTTGTCGAAGGGCGCTTCTCGTCGGAGGAACGTGCTTCGACAGGCTCAGCACTAACGGTTTGCTTGGCATCGTCCATCGCCTCCGCCACCGTCCCATCCGCCAGATCGACATAGGCCAACCCGTCGGCCAGCCGGATCGCGGTCTCGAACGAATCTGCCAGCCGCGTTTCCATCCCTTCCCGCACGACGAGCCGGTCGACGACCACCTCGATGTCATGCTTGAATTTTTTGTCTAATGCCGGCGCGTCCTCGATATCGTAGAATTCGCCATCGATGCGGACGCGCGTAAAGCCCGCCTTCTGCCACTCGGCCAGCTCCTTGCGATATTCGCCCTTCCGCCCGCGCACGACCGGGGCGAGCAGGTAGAAGCGTGCGCCTTCGTCGAGCTGCATCACCCGGTCGACCATCTGGCTGACCGTTTGGGCTGCGATCGGCTCGCCGGTCGCAGGGCTGTAGGGGATGCCCGCGCGCGCCCAGAGCAATCGCATATAATCGTATATCTCGGTGACGGTCGCCACCGTCGAACGCGGGTTCCGCGACGTCGTCTTCTGCTCGATCGAGATCGCCGGCGAGAGCCCCTCGATATGCTCGACATCGGGCTTCTGCATCATCTCGAGAAACTGCCGCGCATAGGCCGACAGACTCTCGACATAGCGCCGCTGGCCTTCGGCATAGATCGTATCGAAGGCAAGACTCGATTTGCCCGATCCCGACAGCCCGGTGATCACGATGAACTTGTCGCGCGGCAGATCGATATCGACGCCCTTGAGATTATGCTCGCGCGCGCCGCGCACTTGGATCTTGGTCAGCATGCGGAACACCGATGCTTTGTAATCTTGGTCAGCATGCTTCGCGATGTTCCATATTTGTTCTGATGGCGCAAGAGGTTTGCAAGCCGTTCAAATTGGCAGCCCGGCCGATCATTGCAAGGTCGAACATGCCCCCGCGAAGATCAGGGCGTTCGCGGAACGGATAGTTGGGGAAGCGAGAACGGGAGGACGGCCGAACCGAAGGCCTCTCGATTACATCGCCATGCGATGGGGCATGGCTTCGGGGACTTTTCCTGACGATGCCTTTTCGGCGATCACCCAGTCCGGCCCCCGGCGGCACAGCAGGAATATCGTGGTCTCGGCCAGCCGCGGCGTATCGATGCGGACGCAGGCGAGGCGATTGTGGAGGATCTGGACATCGGCGACCCGGCAATTGTCGCGGTACAGACGGGGCGGTGTGGTTCCTATCCGGCGGATGAAGCCCGCCATATCCTCGGCAACCAGATTGTCGTCCGATCCGGGATGTTTCACATGCCAATTCTCGTCCGACAGAGCGTGGAGTTCGGATGCGGAGCGCTTTTCGATCGCATCGTAGAAGCGCGCCAGCGTTTGGAGGATCTTCCGCTCCGGCGTTTCGAACGACATTGCGGCTTTATTGTCGCCATGTTCCGCGGTCACCGAAATCTCGCTGGCGATCCGCCATTTCCGGCCGACATGATAAAGCAGCATGATCGCCGCCTTGTCATGATCCCAATCGTCGAACCGGGCGACGGCCAGGCCATCGCGAAACACCTGCAGGCTGGTCAGCCAGACGCCGTCGGACCAGTCCAGCGGCTCATGCGCATTGGCGATCGGAACGGCGTTGCCGGCGAAGTGCAGCGTATCGCCGCCGCCGTTGAGCTTGCGGCGGCTCCAGACCGGATGGCGCATCTGTTTGAGCGCCGCATGATCGGACAACGCCAGCGCGGCCAGATAATGGGCGATAGCGCGCTCGGCCTCGGCAAAGCTGTTGCTCGATTTCCATGCCGTTATTCCGCTGGCTCGTGCGACTTCCAAAAACGCCACTCGATCACACTCCCTGGTCATACATTGTGATCATGTTTGCCGCACAGTGTATCCGGTCCCCGGCCGGGGCGGCGATCTATTAGACAAACGACATGCGTCGTTCTGCGAATATTGCTTTCGGGCTGACAAACAGCATGGTTTTGAGCTCCTATTGCGCGCTCGTGTTTCAATCTTGCGTATCCCTTCGCGATCGCGCCTTCCCGACTCACTGTATTAACTCAATAACTCACAAGGTTTGGAAATACAATGCATCGCCATCGGCTCGCCATGGCGGGCGCACGCCCTGTCTCACCCCACGCGTTTCCGGGTCCAAGCCGGGTCAACCGATGAAGATCTTGCTTTCCGGATAGCGGATGCGTGTCGGGATCTGGGTCGCGAGGAAGAAACCGAGCGTCAGCGGCCCGACGCGACCGAGGAACATCAGCAGCATGATGACGGCGCGACCGAATGCGTCGAGCTCGCCCGTCGCGCCGCGCGAGAGGCCGACCGTGCCGAAGGCGCTCGTCACCTCGAAGGCGAGGTCGAGAAATTCACCGTCATGACTGATCGAGATGGCGAAGATGCCGGTCAGGATCAGGCCCATGGTCATCATCGTCGTCGCATCGTGCATCGCGCCGGTATCGACCACGACGAGCCCGGTGACAGTGACCGCAAAGGTTGCGGTGAAGAAGGCGTCGGACCAGCTGATCGGCGCGGTCGTCGCGCCGGGCAGCTTGAGCAGAAGCGCGCCGGCCGTGATGAAGGCCGCGTATAGCAGGGCGAGCAGCGCGGGCGGGGGCAGCGGATCGTCCGTCCGCCGACACTGCCCTCGGCCGCGCTGTCCGATCCCTGGGCCAAGATTCCGCCCTACAGCTCTTCGGAAAATCTGCGCAGCTGCAGCCGCTCGCCCTGCAACAGCATATGATCGTTATATTCGAGCGGCGCTTCGGTATCGGGACCGGTGATGAATTCCTTGGCGCGCGTGATGCCGAGGCAGCGGATCCCGAACCGGCCATCGAGATCGAGCCATTGGAGCGTTTTGCCCGCCAGGGCGGCGGGCACCGCGATATCGGCCAGATACTGGCCGTTGGCGAGCTCGATATGGTCGCGCATCAGCTGGTTGTGCAGCGTCTGAGCGATCCTGAGGCCCACTTCGCGCTCGGGCTCGATGATATGTTCCGCCCCCAGTGCCGCGAGAATGCGTTCGTGCGGACCGTCGAGCGCCTTAACCCAGATCGTTTCGACGCCGATCTCGCGCAGATTCATGAGACATAATATATTGGCCTCCAGATCCTCGCCGATCGCGATCACGGCGATCTCGTAGCTGCCGAGCCCCGCCTCTTTCAAAGCCTGGATATCGCGCCCGTCGGCGATGATCGCTTCGGCCAGCGTGCCGAGACAGGGGGTTACCTGACGTTCGGTGATGTGGATGCCGAGGACATGATCGCCGAGCCGGGACAGCTCGATGGCCAATGTGCTGCCGAATCCGCCCAGGCCGATGACCGCGATACTGGCCATGATCTCCCTCCTCGCGCTCCAATCCGCTTCGAATTCAAAGCGATACCGGCGATCCGGAAAAAGGAACCGAAATATTTGCTGCGCCGATCCCGGCGGGCGGCTATGGCCCGGCCATCATGCGTCTCGCGATTCACTCATTGCTGGATTACGTCATTCAGGACGAAGCCGATGTGCTGCTGCAGATCGAGGTCGCGTCCGACGAGCCCACGCAGCGCGTGATCGAGGGCCGGATGACGGTGGCGACCGGAGCCGAGCTGCACCCGGTGCCGGTGGACGCCGGGGTCGGGCGGCGGACCTGGACGCGCGGCGCGGGCCCGTTTCGGGTCGAGTATCGGGCGACGGTTTCGGTCGAACGGACGCCGGCCGATATCGCGCAGCTGGGCGAGACGCCCTATGCCGAACTGCCCGGCGAAGCGGTGCCCTATATATGGCCGAGCCGCTACTGCCAGTCCGACCGGTTCGAAAGCTTCGTCGCCGAGCGGTTCGGCGGGCAGCAGGGCGGCGCGAAGATACTGGCCATGGCGGACTGGATCCACGAGCAACTCGATTACGTGCCCGGCGCCAGCGACGGAAAGACCGGCGCGACCGACACCTTCATCTCCCGTCAGGGCATCTGCCGCGACTATGCGCATCTGCTGATCAGCTTCGCGCGCGCCGCCGGCATCCCGGCCCGGATGGTCTCGACCTATGCCTGGGACCTCCGGCCGGAGGATTTCCACGCGGTAACCGAAGTCTGGCTCGACGGCGCCTGGCACATGGTCGATGCGAGCAAGCTCGCCCCGGTCGAAGGCATGGCACCGATCATCAGCGGCCGCGACGCGACCGACATCGCCTTCATGACGATTTTCGGCCGGGCGGATCTCAACGAACAGCAGGTGAGCGTCGAGCGGCTGGATTAGCGGGCGGTTGGCCGCCGACTTGGTTGTCGGAATTTCCCTCACGGGAAATCGCCGCACCGAGGTTTGATTTTGTCAGACTCGACCTGACGGTCGAGCGCCGCACCGGCCCGCTCCCCCTAACTCACCTCGCGCGCGAACCGTTCGATATCCGCCAGCGACGGCACCGATCCCCGGGTCCAGCGCGACAGGGCGGTCATGATCTTGATGTGGCCGATGCCCTCATACACGACATGGCGGACCGGCACGCCCGCGGCTTCGAGTCGGGCCGTCAACCGGCGGCTCTGGCGGGGCTTCACCGTATCGTCGAGATCGCCGTGCAGCAGCAGAGCCGGCGGATCGCCCGCATCGGCGAAGTTGATCGGCTGGGTCGCGGCGAGATCGGGCGCCTGGCCGAACGCGGCGATCGTGCCGGGCGTATCGAGCGGCAGGAAATCGTACGGCCCGGCCATGCCGACCCAGCCCGCGATCGCGGCGCGATCCGCCCCGAGCCAGCGTTCGTCCATCGCGAGCATCGCGGCGATATGCGCGCCCGCACTGTGACCGACCATCACGATCCGGTCCGGATCCCCGCCGCGGTCCGCGATATTCCGCCGGACCCAGCGGATCGCCGCTGCCCCGTCCTCGACAAAGGCGGGAAACCGATCGGCGGGGGTCAGGCGATAGTCGGGGATCACCGTGACGAAACCGCGCGAGGCGAGCGCGCGTCCGGCAAATTCGTAGCCTGCCTTGTCGCCGGTGCGCCAACTGCCGCCATAGATGAACATGATCACCGGCAGCGCCGCATCGGCCTCCCCGCCGGTCGGCGCATAGATATCGAGCCGCTGGCGCGGCTCTTCGCCGAACGCGATATCGCGCGCGATGCGTTCGGATCCCGCATCCTTGGGCACGAGCCGGTTGAACAGCATCAGCCGGTCGGCCGTAAGGACGACGATCCCCGCGGCAATGGCCAACAGCAGGAGCGCGACGAGCGTATAGCGAAGCATCGCGCGGGATTAGGCGGCGGACGACGGAATGTCGATACGAGCGGCAACGGCCCGGAGCGGGGGCTAGACCGAAACGCGTTTTCGACGAACGGCATCGACCAACGGCCCTACTCGCCCCTCGAACCGAGCCGATGTAGCGGTGAACCGAAACTTCGGTCGACGGAATTCCGACGTTTGTCGATTTGACGCAAGGCGTTGCCCGATAGTCGATCCCGGCACGACGGCCGAGCGCGCACCGCCTATACCAATGATCGACGGCGAGATCGGGAGTACCCGGCAGGCGACCGTCAAACCGGATCCGACGGGAATGGTCCCGAAGGGCCAAGGTTCAGGAGTTATCATAATGCAGAAAATTGCCTTCGCTTTCGCTGCGGTCGCCATGGCCGGCGCCGCCACCGCTTTCACCACTTCGCCGGCCCTTGCCGGCGCCGGTGATACGGTCACCATCGACACCCGCACCTATGATCTGCGCACCGAGCAGGGCTATGCCCGGCTGACCGACCGGATCAGCCGCGCCTCCCGCCAGGTATGCGGCCGGGTGGACGTCCGCGACATCGCCGGCGCCGTCGAAGTGCGCGCGTGCCAGGACGATGCGATGAACGATGCCATGGCGCAGCTTCACGATGTAGCGCGTTCGCCGTCAGTCACGGTCGGCGGTTCGCGCTAAACCAGGCCCCTGACCAGCCCCGTCAGGGCCTCAACCGAACACCCCCGGGACCCTCTGCCCGGGGGTGTTTTTGTTTGCCGGCGGCTCGCGATACCGGGTTTAGGTCTGTCAGACTCGACTTTTCGGTCGAGCGTAGCGAAGGTCTGACAAAGGAAGAACGACCCTTCGACAGGCTCAGCCCGAACGGCTAAGAAAGCGGCTATGAATATCGATCTCATCCCGACGGGCGATAACCCGCCCGAAAATCTCAATGTGATCATCGAGGTGCCGGTCGGGGGCGAACCGGTGAAGTATGAATTCGACAAGGCGTCCGGCGCGCTGTTCGTCGACCGGATCCTGCACACCCCGATGCGCTATCCGGCCAATTACGGTTTCGTCCCGCATACGCTGTCGCCCGATGGCGATCCGCTCGACGCGCTGGTGGTCGCACGCTCGCCCTTCATGCCCGGATCGGTCGTCCGCAGTCGGCCGATCGCCGTCCTGAACCTCGAAGACGAGCATGGCGGCGACGAGAAACTGCTATGCGTCCCGATCGACGCGACATTCCCCTATTACCGCACGATCGGCGAAGGCGGCGATCTGCCGGAAATCGTGATGCAGCAGATCGAACATTTCTTCACGCACTATAAGGATCTGGAGCCTGAAAAATGGGTGCGCGTCGGCAAATGGGGCGATGCGGAAGAGGCCCGCCGGATCGTGGTCGAAAGCATCGACAGGGCGGGACGGAAAGGATGAACGCGACGGAACGCAGTTGGTGGTGGCGCTGTGCGGGCGCCGGTCTGATCGTGATCGCCGTCAGCATCTATTTCGGCCTGATTCCGAGTATCGAAGGCTGCGCGCCGGACGTGGATGCGAGCAATCTCGGATCGATCATCGCTTTCGAACTGGTCCGCTCGCCCGGCGACGTCGCCGCCCTGTTCGGAACGCCGCCCTGCACCGAGCCGTTCGTTGCCGCCATGCGCCATGCGACCTGGGTCGACGCGCTGATATTCATCCCGGCCTATGCGGCTTTTCTGATCTGCGCGCTGATGGCGCTGCGCAGCTATGGCGGGTCGCTGGCGTCGATCGGAATCGCGGCGGTCGCGGCGGCGGCGCTGTTCGATCAGCTCGAAGGCTTCTGGCTGTTCATGATCATGGACGGCTTGCCCGGCACCCAGGGCGAGATCAACTGGCTGATCCCGGCCGTCCGCGCGAAATTCGCCCTGCTCGGAATCGGCGCGATATGCGTCGGCGTGTTGCTGACGCGCCATCGCGGCATTGGTTACATCTTCGGCGCGGTCATCGCGCTGGGCGGCGCGGCGACCACGGCGCTGATCGCCAGTGACGGCTATGCCGGGATCACCATCCAGGGATCGGCGGTCGCCTGGATCGCACTGTTCGTCGTGGCGTTTCTCTACGCGGTTATCGGGATGAACCCGCGCGCATTGGTCGCCGATGTACGCTCCGTGGATTAGGCTTTCGGCTTTTTCTTGCGCGGTTTCTTTCTGGGCGCACGGTCTCCGGCTTCGATCCCCAAGCGGGCCCATTGGCGCATGGCATCGGGATCGTCATACACGTCGAGTGGTGCGCGGCGATAATTCATCGTCGCGATCTTGCCGTTCTTGCCGGTGAATTCGAACTTGGCGAGCCCTGCGGCCTCGAAAGTGTCCGCATTGATTGCATCGCTCTTGAAATAGAGATCGTCCTCAGCGACCAGCGCGAACACCGTGCCCTCGCAATAGAGCACCGCGCCGCCCATCATCTTGCGCATGGTGACCGCGCCCATCGGCTCCAGACATTCCGCCACCCAGTCGACAAGGCCTTCGTCCACGCTCATCCGGCAGCCGCCTCCACAATCTCCGCCTTTTTCGGCCGCCGCCAGGCGACGAGCAGACAGCCTGCCACGATCAGCGCGGTACCCGCAACCGTCATCCAGGTCAGCGCCTCGCCGAAGAAATACCAGCCGAAAATGGCGGCCCAGATGAACGCGCTATATTCGAGGCTGACCAGATATTGCGCCTCGGCCCGCGCATAACCCCAGGTCACCATGAGCAGCGACACGATCGCCAGCGCCGCCGCGCCGGTCAATGCCGGCCAATGTCCGATCGCGGGCATGACCGCAAAGAAAGGCGCGACCAGCAACAGGCAGATAAAGACGATGATGTTCTGGAAAAAGGCGATCTCCAGAGGCCCCGCGATCAGAGCCATCTGCCGCTGCAGCACGAGGTTATAGGCATAGGCCGTAGCCGAGAGCAGGATCGCGGCGATCCCCCATTGCGCGTCCGGCCCGAACTCGCTGCCCATCTTGCCGAGCACGATGACGACAACGCCGATGATCCCCAGCAGCGACGCGAAAATCGCATTCCGGCCGATCCGCTCCTTAAGCAGGACGGCCGCCAGATAGAGCGCCATCAGCGGGGCGATGAACGATAGGGCCACGCCTTCGGCCAGCGGCACGCGGACCAGGCCCCAGAAGAACAGAAACGCCATGATCGCAATCAGCACGCCGCGGATCAGATAGAGCCGCATCGCGGCCCGACCGGGCCGCTTCCGGCGCCGGGAAAAATAGACCAGCGATATCAGGACGACACCGGCCGCATAGCGCCACAACACCGCATTATAGGCGCCCAGTGCGACCGACAGCCCTTTCATCACCGCGTCCATCGCGGAAAAGAAAGCGAGACCGGTCAGCACGGCGAGAATCGGGAAAAGGATCGAGCCTTGATCGGATGCGGTATGGCGGGTCACAACCGGCTCCTATAGGAAAGGGTGAATAGGGGCGCGAACGAAATCTGCATGGGGAGATCGAGATCGTGAAAAATCTGCAATGGGCCGTCGTCGCGGCGCTAGTTCCAACCGGAACGCTGGCGCAACCAGGGACCGGTGAACCGCCTTCACGGCCGGTCGCGGCGACCGTCGTCAGCGATGCGGCCGCGCTGACCCGGCTGCGCGGCAATAGCGGCATCACGCTGCAATGGATCAATTTCACCTATCCCGACGGAAGCGCGGGCGCGCGGCGCGGCCATGTGGCCGTCGCCGACCGGGGCGGCACGGTGCATATCAGCGGCGTGCAATATGCCGCCGAGGGGGACGGTTATGTGTCGGTCACCGGCGATATCGCCGAAATCGGCAGCGACTATTTCATTTTCGACGGCCAAATCGTGATCAGCGGCGCGCCCGATGCCGGCCGCCATTGCGTCAAGACCGGCCGCTCGCGCTTCGCGATCACCCAGAACCGCCGCTATTGGCGTATGCGCGAGTTCGAATGGTGCGATAACCTGACCGACTATATCGACATCTATTTCTGATAGTTTCGACGCGCCGCACCCCCGAGGAATCCTTCATGTCCGCACCGCCGGGTTTCAAACCGCATTTCCGCAAAAGCCCGCTTACCGACCCCTGGGAACCGCTCTATTCGAAACGCACCGACGATGCCGTGATCATCGGCCTGCGGGCCGACACCCAGCATTGCAACTCGCGCGGTTTCGTCCATGGCGGGCTGATCAGCGCCGTAGCGGACAATGCGATGGGCCTGTCTTGCGCCGCGCATCATGAAAGCGTTTCGGGACTGGTGACGATCAGCCTGCACCTCGATTTCGTTCGGGCGGCCCAGCGGGGTCAATGGCTCGCATTCGAAACGATCTTCATCAAACCGGGAACCAGCATCGACACCGCCCAAGGGCGGGTGACGGCGGATGGCGAAACCTGCGCGCTCGCGGGCGCGACCTTCCGGGTTTTGCCCTAGATCGCGAGCTGCATCGTCGAGCAGGCCCTGGTGAGGCCGAGGCCCCGCTTCATCGCCGGATAGCTGCGAACCAAAGCGGCCGTCATCGCCAGTTCCAGCCGGACGTGCTCGCCATATATCTCTTCGATCCGATCGCCGAGGGCAAACGCCTCGTCCGATCGGGTCGCGACGGCCTCGCCGAAGCGGAAGGCGAGGCGTTCATCTTCGGCCAGCTCGGCGCCGCCCGCCAGCGCCTTGTTGATCGTTTCACGCGGCAGCGTGTCGACCAGCGCCCATCGGGCCGCGGTCATCGCACAGGGGCCGCAATCTTCAGCCAGAGTCGCGCCGAAGCGCGCGGCATGGAACAGTTCCACGGGAGCCGTATGACGGTGGATCGACGCCGGCATGAAATGTGCGAACTTCTCGAAGGCCCCGCCGGGCGCGCGAGCGACGGCGCGGAGGTAATCGGCCTCGTCCGGGTCGATCTTCGCGGTTGCGGCTTTAAGGAACAGCGGTTTGGGAATGCCCGCCGGCGCAATCCTCTGCCGCGCCATCAGAATGCCGATCGCCGCCAGCACCAATATCGGCGGGCCGAGCACGCCGGGCACATCCTGCAGAAACCGGTCCGGCGAACAGATGCCGACGATCAGCTCGTAGATATGCAGAAAGCCGTGGGCGAGCAGCCATAGCGTTCCCGCCACCGCCGCCATCCAGCGCAGTTTCAGATTCATTGCCGCATAAGCGAGCATCAGACCCGAGCTCAGATAGGCGATGCCGATATCGGCGATGAAATGGGTATTGGCCGGACCGGTCGGCGGCACGGTCGGCACCGCATAATACCAGTCGAGCGGCGCGGCGATCATGAACGCGCCATTGGCCAGCGCGAACAGCGCCACCAGCGCGACGATAAGTTGGGCGGCGCGATCGAGCGCATCATATGGTCCGGACATCCCACTCCCCTTATTCGGATATAGATTGTCCGAATAAGGAGAGTCTGTCAACATGGCCAAATCTCTCGGCTGCGTTATATTCGGACAATCCCTGTCCTGATATTAGGAACGGCCAAACTATGCAGATTTCCAGAGGCGTCGAATGGGCGGCCCATGCCTGCGCATTGATGTGCGCCCTGCCATCCGGCAAAGGCCTGCGCGCCGCGGCGCTCGCCGAATTTCACGGCGTTCCCGGCCCCTATATGGCCAAGCAGCTGCAGGCGCTGAGCAAGGCGGGCATCGTCCATTCCTCGCGCGGCAAACATGGCGGCTATTGGCTGGCCAAACCGGCCGACCACATCACGCTCTGGGACATCATGGTGGCGATCGAAGGACGCGCACCCGCCTTTCGCTGCACCGAGATCCGGCAGAACGGTCCCTGCGCGGCCAAACCCGCCGAATGCCGAAAGATGTGCGCGATCGCCGCCTCTTTCGCCGCCGCCGAAGCCGCCTTTCGCGATGCGCTTCAGGCGATCAACCTGTCCGATATCGCACAAGGCGTTCTCGCGGAATCGCCCTCGGAGCATCTGCAAAAGGTCGGAAACTGGCTGAAGGACGAAGCGGTGTCGGCCGCCTAGCGCGAAAGCGGGTCGCCGGGACTCTCCGGTTCGAACGCCGCGAAATACTCGTGTATCTCGTCCTCGCTGCGGCTCGCCGCGTTGCGCCAGGTCGGTGCGGTTTCCGGATTGAGCAACGCGCCTTCGGGCGAGAGGACGAGAACGGTCGGCGTGCCGACGATCTCTTCGATGCCGAAGCGTTGAGCGACGTCGATATTGCGGCCTTCACCCTCCTGGGGATGGCCGACATCGACGAAGACGATCTCGTAGCGCCGCTCCAGCATCTCCGCGAAGCGCGGCGCTTCGAACCAGCCGGCCAGCCCGCGGCTGTCATGGCACCAGTTCGCGCCCATCACGAGGATCACGCGCTTGCGGCTTATCGCGGCTCGGGCGAGCGCGATGGCGACGTCCACCAGCGCCGGGCGAGCATTGTCATAGGGTCGCGCTTCGGGATGCTCGGCATCCTCCGCGTGAACCGGCATCGGCATCGCCAGGGGAAGCGCTATCGTAAACCCCGCCAGCAGGAATATCCGCCAGGACCCCATTTCTTACGTGGCCGCTTCCTGCGCAATCAGCTTGGGCAGATTGGCGATGGCTGCCTGCGCATTGTCGCGGAATCGCTTCAGCACCGCCTGTTTTTCAGCGTCGTCGGGCGCGACGGATGCTATCGTCTTGCCGAACCCGTCGAGCCGCGCCTTGATCATCCATTCTTGGAGTTCGGGTTGCTGCGACCATTGAAACTGGTTCATCATGTTGACCAGATTGGCCCGGGCATAGGTGTCGATCCCGTCGGGCAGCGGAACGGGCTGGCCGAGGCCGTTCTTCGTGGCATCGTCATCGAAATTCGCCTCGATATAGGCGGTCAACGCCGCGCTGAACGCGGGCTGCGGCACGCGGATCATCTGCAAGGTGATGCGATCGCCTTGGAATTGCGGCACGACGGGCCGGCGTTCCACCGCGGTCGCGGTGCAATCGATATACAGCGCGTCATCAGCGGTCTCCACATCGCCGCCGTCGAAGACCATCTTGCCCGGATCGACCCGGCGGACATGACCCATCCGCACGACACCACGAATATTGCGCAATATCTCGATCTCCGCTTTCGAGATTGTCGGATAGTGGAACATCGTCGGCTTGGTATCGGGATCGATCCGCAACATGAACTCGTCGGCCTCCAGCCGGTCGAACAGATCTTCCGGCGACGTCGCATGGGCCAGTGCATGCATCAGGCCGGCCTGCCCGCCGATCGTCTCGGCGAAAAACTCCATGCCCGGCTGTGTCTTGCCGCGATTGAGCATCCAGCTATCGCGCGGACGCACCCATGTGATGCTGTCCGGATCGGCGCCCGACTGCTGGAGCCATACGCCGACATCCATCGCCGTTTTCCCGGCACCGAGGATCACGAATTGCGAGGGCACCGTCTCAGCGTCCTGCCAAAGCTGCGGCAGGCTATTGGGCGGAACCATGCGGGCACCGTCGGCGACCACGAATTTCGGTTTGTGGGTCGAGGGCACGGAGGTCCCGTAATAGGTCGCATCAACCGTCTTGCCGCGAATTTCCACCTGACTTTCCTTGCCCGACAGGATCGATTCGAACCGCCCTTCGCCGAGATAGTTGGACAACGGATAGTAAGAAACGCGGCCACTCGGCAGGAGGCGCTTGGCCATGACATTTTCGTAATAGGCACACACTTCCGAACCCGTGGCGAGGCTGTAATAGCCTTTGTTCAGCCCGATCTCGTCTTTCTCGGGATGACCGAGCTCAGTCGAATTGACGCCGTAAAAGGCGGATGGCTGATGCAGCGCGACGAAGGGATAGGCATCGTTCCAATGGCCGCCCGGTTTGGCGTGCCGGTCAACGAACGTGATATGCGCATCAGTCTCGTCGAGCAGCGTATCGGCAAAGGCCATGCCGACCGCACCGGCGCCAATGATAAGATAATCGGTTTCGAAATCGGCCATTCGGCTCTCCCCTCAGATACCGGTGCATCCCGCTACGCTAGGCCAGTTTGTACATCGTTTCGAAGCGCAGCGGCTCGGCTAGCCAGTCGGTGTAATTGTCCATCACCGCACGCGTATAGGGTTTGTCGTGATGCGTTTTCAGCGCCGCTTCGTCCTGCCATTCTTCGAACAGATACAGTGCGCCTTCGTCCGGTTCGGCCAGAACGGTGAACTGCAAGCATCCTGCCTCCTCGCGCGTGTCCGGAACGATAGCGAGGATCGCATCGCTGGCGTCCTCGAAATATTCCGGTTTGGGGACGATACGGGCAAAGTCGAAAAGGGTGCCGCTCACTCGGCGGCCTCGGCGGTTTCGGTTTCCGCCGCTTCGATCTCCGCCGCCTTGGCCTCGACCAGCGCGACGATATGATCCACCATGTCGCCATCCGCGACATGATGATCGGTGACTCCTGAGAGATAGACCATATGCTTGCCCGCGCCGCCGCCGGTAATCCCGATATCGGTTTCGCGCGCCTCGCCCGGGCCGTTGACGACGCAGCCGAGAACGGAAAGCGATAATGGCGTATTGATATGCTGCAAACGGTCCTCGAGCGTCTGGACGGTGCGGATCACGTCGAAGCCCTGCCGGGCGCAGCTCGGACAGGAAATGACCCGTACACCCCGCGTGCGAATGCCGAGGCTCTTGAGGATCTCATAGCCGACCCGTACTTCTTCCTCGGGTTCGGCGGAGAGCGAGACGCGAATGGTATCGCCGATCCCGGCCCATAACAGGTTGCCGATGCCGATCGCGCTCTTCACCGTCCCGCCGATGAGGCCGCCGGCCTCGGTTATCCCGAGATGCAGCGGACAGTCGACGGCTTCGGCGAGTTGCATATAGGCGGATACGGCGAGGAACACGTCGGACGCCTTCACCGCGACCTTGAACTCGTGAAAATCGTGATCCTGCAGAATCTTGATATGATCGAGCGCGCTTTCGACCAGCGCCTCGGGACAGGGCTCGCCATATTTTTCGAGCAGGTCTTTCTCGAGGCTGCCGGCATTGACCCCGATACGGATCGCGCAACCATTGGCCTTGGCCGCTTGGATCACTTCCTTCACGCGGTCTTCGCTGCCGATATTGCCGGGATTGATGCGCAAGCACGCCGCACCGCCATCGGCGGCTTCCAGCGCCCGTTTGTAATGGAAATGGATATCGGCGACGACCGGTACCTTGGCGGCGCGGGTGATCTGCTTGAACGCCGCCGTCGATTCCACATCGGGGCAGGATACGCGGATGATATCGACACCGGCCTCTTCGCAGCGCCGAATCTGATCGATCGTCGCCTTGGCGTCGGATGTCGGCGTGTTGGTCATGGTCTGTACCGTGACCGGCGCATCGCCACCGACGGGCACCTTGCCGACCATGATCTGCCGCGACTGACGGCGGTCTATATCTCTCCAGGGGCGTACGGACATGCAACGTCCTATAGAGCCTTGCCGTTACCAATAAAAGGCAAAGCCCCAACCCGCGGGTCGGGCGAGCGAAGCGCATCGACGGAGCATCGCGCTACGAGAGGGCTGATATGTCAGTCGATAGAATATATCTATTGATGAGCTTCTAAAGTTTCGATGCAAACAATCGACCTTTACCCGTTACAGCATCGGGACAGGCAGTTTTCGAAAGAGGTTTGACAATGAATTTGCGTTATTTCTCCGGGGCTTTGGCAGCCGCCACGATGATGATTTCGGCTCCGGCCGCCGCGCAGGAAGCGGGCGACATCCAGTTGCGGCTGTTCGCCACCGGCGTATTGCCAAATGGCGAGATAGACGAGGTCGAGCGGGACGATTTCGGCCTTCCGGCCGGTTCGCAAACGCGCGTGACCGACAGCTTCGTGCCCACCATCGCCGCGGAATATTTCGTCTCTCCAAACTTCTCGATCGAAACGATCTGTTGCGTTACCCCGCATGATGTCGAGGGCACGGGGGCGCTGGCCGGGGTGGAGCTGATCGACGACGCCATCGTCCTGCCGGCAACCGTGACGGCCAAGCTGCACTTGCCCGTCGGAGACGTCTTCAAACCTTACATCGGCGCGGGTCCCGCCTATTTCTTCATCTTCAGCGAGAATGTCGGCACCGGCGCCGCAGCGCTGGGCATCGACGATGTCAACCTGTCCAACGAGTTCGGCGTCGCCCTGCAGGCCGGTGCCGATTTCCGGCTGAACGATAACGGTCTCAGCCTCAGTATCGATGCGAAGCGCTACTTTGTCGGGACGACGGCTACATTCTCAGCCGGCGGCACCGAGCTGATCCGCACGGGTCACGATCTCGATCCCTGGGTGGTCAGCGCCGGTCTGGGCTGGCGGTTCTGACGGGAGCCAAGCGGGCAAGCCGGGTCAGGTGTCAGGCGGCGTTTCTGCGTCTGGCCCTGGCAATCCGCCCCGATGAACCCCGCTGCCCCCTTTTTAGGGCGTAGAGCGCTTTGTCCGCGACCATCATGACGGCATCCGCGTTCGCACCGTCGCGGCCCGACAGTGCATGGCCGATACTAGCGGAGACGGCGATGCGGCGGCCGTCAACATCGGACGGTTGCGACAACGCGGAGAGAAAAGCCGTGGTGCGCGCCGAAGCGGTGATTTCATCCGTCACCGCGGGCATGACGACCAGAAACTCATCGCCGCCCAGCCTGCCGACGAGCTCGCTCGGTTCCGCGGCTTTGCGCAGCCTCCCGGCCACCATCTGCAGCACCGCGTCGCCGATATGGTGGCCGAGCGTATCGTTGATCTGCTTGAAGCCGTTGAGATCGAGAATGGCGATCGCATAGCCCGGCCCTTTGTCGGCCCGGGCGTCGGCGGCTTTGAGCGCATCCATGATGGCGCGGCGATTGGCGAGACCGGTCAGCGCGTCCGTATTCGCCAATCGCCGAATCTCCTCTTCCATCACGATCCCGTCGACGATCCGCTGATAGCTTTCCATCAGAAAGACGATCATCAACACCGCGATCGAGACCATGCTGGCGCCGAGAACGACCCCCTCGAAATCGCCGAAGACCAGCAAATAGCTAGCGGCCGGCATGATACCGACGACCAGCATACCGATCGCCACACGCCTGATCGGCGCGAGGCAGTGGGCGATACAGGTCGATCCGAAGACCAGCGAAACGGGAATCAAAATCATATCCGCGAATGTCGGTGTCGTCAGCGCATAGACAGACCATGCGCTCAACCCGGTGATCATACCGAACGATATGATCGACAAACCGCGCAGCATCTTCTCCGGATTGCGCACGGGAGCGCGTGATCGTGCGCGCCGGATCCATTGGATCATCCGCAGGAACGCCAGAATCGCGACCACTCCCATCCAGGCATAGCTCGAGAGGGACAGATTCTTGTGGTAGCACAGTATGATGATCAGCGTGATATTGAACAGCGCGACGGCATAGATCATCGGGACATGTTCGAGCGCGCGCTCGATCTGGACGGATCGTATGCGCGCCTTCACCTCACCCGACAGGGAGGCGGATTGCGAGTCACGCCGAAGCGCCACCTCAAAAATATTGTCCGCGATATTTGCCAAATTTGCCCTCGTGCAGCGGTACCTTATCTCCCGGCAAGTCCTAGATTCTTATGGTGAAGAGCAGGTTAACTCGGGAGCCGCTCTCAGTTCAGAGCATCCGTGTCATGCACATCGAGAAGCCGTCTTCGCGATAATCGGCAAAGGGCGGGCATTCCTGGAATCCGTGCTTGCGATACAGAGCGTGCGCGGCGACGTAGGATCGTGGTCGGCCGGTTTCGAGACTGAGCCGCCGATATCCCCGCTGTCGTCCCTGCTCGATGAGATGCAACAGAATCGCTTCGCCGACACCGCGCCGAAGAAACTCCGGGGCGGTGCGCATGGATTTCAGTTCGCCATGCTCGCTGTCCAGTTCCTTGAGCGCTCCGCATCCGGCCAGCGCTTCACCCGACCAAAGCGACCAGAAAGTGACGTCTGGCGCGCGCAGCCTCTCGATCGGCATAGCATGGACGCTGCCGGGCGGCGAGTGACGGACGGCTTCCGCAATATGGAATTCGAGCAGGGCGGCAATCTCCGGCCCGGAAAGATCGTCCACGCGGATATCGAATTTATGCATGGGAACAGCCATAGCTGTGGCGCATTGAATAGATAAGATGCGTCGAACCGAAAAGGATGGAAACCATGCCCACAGCTCTTATCACCGGGGCCAATCGCGGCCTCGGTCTGGAACTTACCCGACAATATGCGGCCGATGGCTGGGCCGTGATCGGCACGGCCCGCGAACCGGAAGCGGCGAGCGAACTGTATGCCATCGACACGGCCGAAGTGATGGAATTGGATGTCGCCGACACCGACAGTATCGACGGTTTTGCGGCTGCGCTCGGCGATCGCCCCATCGACCTGTTTGTCAGCAATGCCGGCGTCTATGGCCGCAGCGATCTTGATCGCGACGACTGGCTGAACACTTTCGAGATCAACACCGTCGCGCCGACGCTGCTGGCCGAGAAACTGCGGCCCAATGTGGCAGCCAGCACACGGAAGAAGATGGCGGTGATGTCGAGCATGATGGGCAGTATCGGCGATAGCAACGGCAGCAACGCCATCATCTACCGCTCCTCCAAAGCAGCCGTGAATGCCGCCTGGAAGGCGCTGAGCACTATCTATCGCGAAGACGGCATCGCGGTGGCCATTCTCCATCCCGGCTGGGTTCAGACGGATATGGGCGGACCGAGCGCCCATATCGACGTCGAAACCAGCGTTAACGGATTGCGCACGGTGCTTGATGCCTTGTCGCTACAGAACACGGGGCGCTTCACCGCCTATGACGGCAGCCAGCTGCCCTGGTAACGCCGCGATTGGCTTTGCCGCATCCGTTTGGCTAAGTCCGCCCGATGAGCTGGGAAAAAGATATCGACGAACTCCGCCGGCGCGAGGCGCTCGCGGAAAAGATGGGCGGCGCGGAGAAAGTTGCGCGCCAGCATAGCCGGGGTAAGCTCGACGCGCGCGAACGGCTGAAACGGCTCGTCGATGCGGACAGCTTTCGCGAGATCGGCAAGATTGCCGGGCGGGGGGACTATGATGGCAAGGGCGATCTGGCCGATTTCTCCGCCTCCAACTTCATTTTCGGCCGCGCCGATATCGATGCGCGCCCGGTCGTGGCGTCGGCCGACGATTTCACGGTCCGCGGCGGGGCGGCGGATGCGGCGCTGCACCGCAAGTTCGTACAATGCGAGGCGATGGCGCATGAACTCGGTCTGCCGCTCATACGGATGATCGACGGCACAGGCGGCGGCGGTTCGGTGAAAACGCTGGAAACGATGGGCTATACCTATGTGCCGATGGTGCCTGGCTGGGAGCATATCGCACGCAATCTCGAAGCCGTGCCGGTCGTCGCGCTGGCGCTCGGGCCGACGGCGGGGCTCGGTGCCGCGCGCGTCGTCGCCAGCCATTATTCGGTGATGGTGCGCGGGCTGTCGCAACTCTTCGCGGCGGGCCCGGCCGTGGCCGCGGCCATCGGCGACGATCTGAGCAAGGAAGAATTGGGCGGAAGCGACGTTCATACGCGCAATGGTGTCGTTGACGACGAGGTCGCGAGCGAGGACGAGGCCTTTGCGGCCGCTCGACGTTTCCTATCTTATCTTCCGTCATCGGTCGAAGGCTTGGCGATGCGGGCGCCATCCGACGACCCCATCGAGCGACGCGAAGAAGACCTGCTGTCCATCGTCCCGCGCGAAGCCAAGCAGGTCTATTCTATGCGGCGGATTATGGAGCATGTGTTCGACAGGGGCTGTATTTTCGAAATGGGCCGCCGCTGGGGCCAGGCGGCAATCACCGCCTTTGCCCGGCTTGACGGCTGGCCGGTGGCGGTTCTCGCCAGCGACCCGTCTTTCCTCGGCGGCAGCTGGGAGGCCAAGACCAGCGAAAAAGCCGAGCGCTTCGTAAAACTTGCCGAACAGTTCCGGCTTCCCGTCGTCCATCTGGTCGACAATCCGGGCTTTATGATCGGCGGCGAAGCCGAGCGCGCCGGGACGATCCGCTACGGCGTCAACGCGATGAACGCGATCTACAAAACGACCGTGCCCTGGGCGAGCGTGATCGTCCGCCGCGCCTATGGGATCGCCGGATCGGCCATGTCGAACGCCGAACGGTTCCAGTATCGCTTCGCCTGGCCGAGCGGCGACTGGGGATCGCTGCCCATCGAGGGCGGTATCGAAGTCGCCTATAAGGCGGAGATCGAGGCCGGCGGCGATCCGGCCGCCACGCTCCAAGACATCCGCAACCGGCTCAACAAGGTCCGCTCGCCCTTTCGCACAGCCGAGCATTTCGGCGTCGAGGATATCATCGACCCGCGCGACACGCGCCCGCTGCTGTGCGAATATGCGGATCTCGCCTGGCGGAAATTGATGGCATAGAAAAGCGGCAGAGACGCGGACAGGGAGATACACATGCGACATCGGTTAGCCATCGGAGTTCTTTTCATCGCGAGCCATACAGCGGCACCGGCCCAACCCTTACCGGCGGCCGAAACGGAATGGACGATCGCCATCCATGGCGGAGCGGGCGTTATCGAGCGGGAAAGGCTAACGCCCGGGCAGGATAGCGCAATCCGGGCCGCGCTCCGCCGGGCGCTGGACACCGGTAGCGCCATTCTGCGTAATGGCGGCACTTCCATAGACGCCATCGAAGCGACGATCCGCGAGCTCGAAGACGACCCCAATTTCAACGCTGGCCGCGGCGCGGTCTTCACCTATGACGGGACTATCGAACATGACGCATCGATCATGGACGGCGCGACGCGATCCGCCGGCGCGGTCACCGGCACGTCGAACACCCGCCATCCTGTCACGCTGGCCCGCCGCGTAATGGACAACAGCCCGCATGTCTTCCTCAGCGGCGACGGTGCGGACGCGTTCTCCGTCGAACAGGGCCTCGAACAGGTCGAGAATAGCTGGTTCGCTACCGATCGGCGGCGCGAACAGCTCGAAGAGTTCCGGGCGCGCGAGGGGGATGAGATATCAAGCCATGACATCGACATGAAATACGGAACGGTGGGCGCCGTCGCGATGGACCGAGACGGCAATCTCGCCGCCGCCACATCGACCGGCGGCATGACCGGCAAGCGCTGGGGCCGGATCGGGGATTCTCCGGTGATCGGTGCAGGCACCTATGCCGATAATCGCGGCTGCGCGGTATCGGCGACCGGATCGGGCGAATATTTCATCCGCGTCGGCGTTGCGCATGAGATTTGCGCGCAAATCCGGTTCCGCTTCGCGCAGCGGCTGGCCGAGGCCCGTGCCTCGGTGCCACTCGCAGATGACGGCATCCCCGAATATTATGTCCATGCAAGCGAGTTCGGGCTCGAGACCGCCGACATTCAGAAGATCGCGGACGGCGTGATCGCCGAGATGGGCGATCTCGGAGGAACCGGCGGCGTGATCGTGACGACGCCCTGGGGCAGCAGCATCTATTCGTTCAACACACCGGGCATGTATCGCGGTATGGCGTCGAGCGAGATGGAGCCGAGCGTCGCCATCTATGGCGACGAGAATTAGCTGGTGCTGCGCTCCGCGTCCTTGGTGCCGTGTCCATCCGTCTCGCGCATCTTGATCCAGCGCGGTTTTGGAGGCGCTTCGCCGCTCGGCCAGCCTTCGCGCTGCTGGCGGCGGTCACCGTCGGATTCCTCGGTCTGGTCGTGAAACAGCAACACGAGAGCGGCGATGATATTGGGCAGTTGAAAATAGAAGCCGTCGATAATGGCTTCGGTTTTGGAGCTGATCAGTTCGAGCGGCTCGACGATAATGCGATCTGCTTCCCCGTTCATGACATGCCAACGCCGGGCCGGGAGCCGTGGTTCCCGGCCCGAAGGGAGATAGGGGGATCAGCGGCCTGTCAGCCGACGGGCACCACCGTTACCGCGCGCCGATTCTGCGCCCAGCTTGCCGCATCGGATCCCAGCGCTATGGGGCGCTCCTTGCCGTAGCTGATAACCGTCATCCGCGATGCGTCCACGCCGCGTGCCGCCAGATAGTTGGAGGCCGCGTTCGCGCGCCGTTCGCCCAGCCCGAGATTATATTCGCGCGTCCCGCGCTCGTCGCAATGTCCCTCGATCGTCACGCGGACGCTGGGATTGGCGACAAGCCAGGCGGCCTGGGAATCCAAAATCGCGCGGTCCTCCGGATCGATATCGTAGGAATCCGTTTCGAAGAAGATCGTATCGCTGGCCGTCTGGGCGAGGAAATCCTCGCGGCTGCCCGGCACGGGGCCGGTGGGCGCGGGCGGCGGTTCCGTACCCGTGGCGCCGACCGGCGGAGGCGGCAAATCGTCCGGTGCGTTTCGCGAACAGGCACCGAGCGCAAGCGCCGAACCGGCAACCAGGAAAATCGCGGTTTTCGAAAGCTGAGTCATATATCCGATCCTTTTTTGCGACGCGGCCCCGCTTTATGCCGCCAGTTTATGCGCGGGAGTCAATAAGCAGATGCGGCAGTCAGTTGCGCAGCGGCGACCAGGAGGGGTCCGACGCGCCGACCGGCGTCGGCAACCGTCGGATCATCCGCCCGGTCACATCGACCGACCAGAGACTGGGCAGCGTGTTGCCGCGGGGCGTCCGGAAGAAATGAATGACGCGGCCATTGGGCGCCCAGCTCGGACCTTCATCCTGCCAGCTGTTCGTCAGGATACGCTCGCCCGAGCCATCCGGCCGCATCACGCCGATGCGAAAACCGCCGCCCAATCGGGTGAAAGCGATCAGATTGCCGCGCGGGCTCCATTCCGGCGTAGCGTACTGACCGCCGCCGAAACTGATCCGCCGCTGGCCCGAGCCATCGGCGCTCATCACGTAGAGTTGCTGACCGCCCGATCGATCACTCTCGAACACGATCCGCCGCCCATCGGGCGAATAGCTCGCACTCGTATCGATCCCGGGCGTGTTGGTCAGCCGCACGGGGCGCCCGCCGGACACCGGCACGCGGTAGATATCGCTGTTGCCGTTCACGGCCATTGAAAAGACGACATAACGGCTGTCCGGCGAGTAGCGCGGCGCGAACGTCATATAGGGCGCATCGACGAGCAGCCGCTGCCGCCCGCTTTCGACATCGTAGATATAGACCCGCGGCTCGTCGTTCAGATAGCTCATATAGGTGATCGTCCGCCCGTCCGGCGCGAAGCGCGGGGTCAGCACGATAGATTGGCCGTTGGTGAGAAAGCGATGATTGGCGCCGTCGGTGTCCATGACCGCGATCCGCCGCACGCGATTGTCTTTCGGGCCGCTCTCCGCGACATAGACGATCCGGCTGTCGAAATAGGCGCCTTCGCCTGTCAGCCGTGCATAGACCATGTCGGCGCAGCGATGCGCCGCGCGCCGCCAATCGGCGTAATCGACTTCATAGCCGGCCCGTTCGAGCGGCGCCTGGGCGAAGACGTCGTAAAGATAGCAGCCGACCGTCAGCCGGCCATTCGTCCCGGCCTGGACATAGCCCTGCACCAGATTCTGGGCACCGACCTGGTTCCATGCGGCATATTCGGGCGACGTGACCTGGGGCATGTCGACATCGCGCAAGAATTGCCGCTCGACCGGGTTGAAGAAACCAGAATTCCGCAGGTCGTCCTCGATCACCCGCGCGACCTGCCGCCCGAGCTCTTCGGTGTTACCCGCCGGCGTTCCGACGGCGCGCGGCGTCGGCATATCGGGAACGGCGATGGCCGTCGGGTTGGAGATGCCGCCGACGACATCGCCCTCGATCGGGCCCGACGCGGGTTCGTCCTGCGCGACCGCAGCGCTGCCGAAAGCGGCCAGACACAGGCCGAGGGCCAGCTGGCGAAAAGCCGAAAGGGAGGGAATCGGGACAGCCATGATGCTCATGCTCCTCAGGTCAGTTGCGCCGGAATGAAATTCAAAACCACATCGCTCCAGCCGTCTTCGTAAAGCGCATCGGGCAAAGGCGGCAACGGGCAACGCGGATTGAGAACGGCGCTGCGGGCGGCTTCTATCATTTGCGATTCATATTGCCGGTTTCCGCCATTGACGCCGCGGGCGCCCATGACGCTCACCTGGTTGCGGCTCAACGAACCGTCCGGGCCGGGTTGAATCCGCAAGCGGACGACGATGTCCTCGGCCGATGTGCCGCTCAGCGATCCGAGATTGTAGCAAGGCCGTACCGCATTCACGATCCGGCTGATCAGATTGGACCGGTCGGCCGAACTGACCGTGGCCTGCGATCGCGACGTACCGCTATCGTTCGTCGAGCCGATACCGTCGGTGATTCCGGCGATTCGCGAGGATCGTCGCTGTTGGGAGCGCCGTTGCTCGCTCCGGGGCGCGGGCCGCGTTTCCGTACGCCGCTCCGCAGAACGAGACGGAGCCGGGGTCGGCGTGATGCTGGGTTGCGGTAGCGGCTCGATCTCCGGCGGGACCATGGCATCGAGATCATCTTCGAGATCGCGGCGTTCGGCCGCCGGCGCCGGTCTGTCGGTCGCGGTGGCGATCGGTCCGATATCGTCGGTGAGCGTCACGGCCACGGCTTCGCGACGGGGGACTTCGTCGCGCGTCAGGAGCGTAAAGGACAGCAGGGCGAACAGCGCGACATGGCCGATAGCCGCCGCGCCGAGACCGATGCGCTCCGCCCGGTCCATTAGATCGGCTCCACATTGGCGGGATCGAGCAGTTCGACATCGTCGCCAGCCGGCTCTTCGTCCGCACCGTCATCGGCGCCTTCGAGCGCGCCGCCTTCGCCCGGCGCCGTCGTCAGCAGCGAAATGCGATTTAGGCCGGCCCGATTGAGTTCGCCCATCACGAGCATCACCCGTCCATAATCAAGCCCGGTATCGGCGCGCAGAAACACAGCATGGCCCTCCGGACCGGCAGGCCGGGCGGAGATCGCAGCAAGGGTGGAAGCGAGTTCGATATCGGTAATCGCGATATCGTCGACGAAAATCTGGCCTGTTCCGTCTATCGCGATCTGCGTCGGTTCGCTTTCCTGATCGAGCGCCCCGGCCCGGCTTTCCGGCAGTTGTACCGGAACGCCCGACGCCAGAAGCGGCGCCGTCACCATGAAGATGATCAGCAGCACGAGCATGACGTCCACGAAAGGCGTCACATTGATCTCGGACATCGGCACCCGTCGGCCGCGCATCGATTGGGAAGGCAGTTGCATCGACATCAGAGAGAGGTCCTTTGGTCGGACTCGACCTTGTGATGAAGCGCGGCAACGGATTCTTCTGTCAGAAACTTCCTTGCGGAAGTTCGCGGCACCAGCCCGCACCCCCTCCCGACCTCCCAATCAGGATACACTCGTGGGGGAGCGGGCTGGTGCCGCGCTCTACCGACAGGTCGAGTCTGACGAAGAAAATCCGGTGGCGCGCCTGAGGCGAGGCCGAAGGCCTGACAAAGAACCCTCATCGCGTCGCCTCCAACTCGTGGCTCAGCGTCGCGTGCAGACCGTCGGCATAGCGCGTGAGCCGCGCTTCCAGACGGTTCAGGCCATGGGTCAGCCGGTTATAGGCGATCACCGCCGGGATGGCCGCGAACAGGCCGAGTGCAGTGGCGAACAGCGCTTCGGCGATACCCGGCGCCACCACGTCGAGGCTCGTCGAGGCCTGGCCGGCGATATCGGTGAACGCGCGCATGATACCCCATACCGTCCCGAACAGGCCGACGAAGGGCGCGACCGAACCGACCGTCGCGAGAATGTTCAGACGATCCGTCAGCTTATCCATTTCGGCGGCGACGGCCGCGCCCATGGCGGTCGCCAAACGCTGCCGCGTACCGGGCCGATCGATCGTGCCGTTCTTGGTCGAACGCCGCCATTCGGAAAGGCCCGCGCTGAACACCTTCGCGGCGGAGTTTTCATCGCCGCCCCGGGCGTCGTAGAAGCGGTCGATATCCTCGGCGCGCCAGAAATCGCGTTCGAACCGCTCGCTCTGCTTGCGCATATTTCCGATCTTCCGGCCATGGCTGAAAATGATCGCCCAGGTCCAGATACTGGCCAGAAGCAGTCCGATCATCACCAGTTTGACGACGATATCAGCCTGCAGGAACAGGGTCAGCGGGTTCATCAGCGATTCGCTCGCGCCGAATTCGAATCCTCCCATAGCGGTTATTAGTCTCCCATTTCCAAACGCTTGAACGCCTCGATCCATTCGCGTGGCTGCCGCATCGGTCGGCCGTTCGGCGCAACCAGCGCAGCGGTCACGTCGCCATCGGTCAATATGTCGTTGCCGCGCATGACTCGCTGATGAATGGAACAGCTCGCGGCCCGCACGCCTGTTACATGACTGACAATGACGAGATCGTCGTCGAGTTTCGCCGGCATGCGGTATTTGATGGCGAGATCGACAACGGCATAGGCTCCCTCGCCCGCCTCCATTCGCGCGCGCTGATCGACACCGGACAACCGCAGCATGTCCGACCGGGCACGCTCCATGAAGCGCAGATAATTGGCGTGATAGACGATTCCGGACAGGTCCGTGTCCTCGAAATAGACGCGAACCGGGAAGCGATGCTGCTTGCCGTCAAAATAGCCAGAGACCGGCCGGTCGCGCATTTCGTCGCTCATGCCTTCAGCCTTAGCCGGGCGGGACTCGCCGGAAAAGCATGGATATTCGGGCTATCGCGGTGGGGCAACCGGTGGACGCGCTAGTCGAACAGCCCGTCTTCCGCGCCAGCGGGCGGATTGAGGCCGAGATGCGTCCAGCCGCGCGCGTTGAGCGTCCGGCCGCGCGCCGTTCGCGCGATCAGGCCGAGCTGGATGAGATAGGGCTCGATCACCTCCTCGATCGTATCGCGCGGTTCGGAGAGCCCGGCCGCCAGCGTTTCGACGCCGACCGGGCCGCCCTTGTAGATATCGGCGATCATCATCAGATAGCGCCGATCCATCATGTCGAGACCGAGCGCGTCGACCTCCAGCCGGTTGAGTGCCGCATCGGCGATTGTCGCATCGACCTCGCCGATACCATCGACATGGGCGAAATCGCGGACCCGCCGCAGCAATCGCCCCGCGATCCGCGGCGTGCCCCGCGCCCGGGCCGCAATCTCGCGCGCGCCATCGTCGGTAATCGCAAGGTCGAGCAGACTGGCCGCGCGGCGGACAACCAGCTCGAGCTCCTCGACGCTGTAAAAGGTGAGCCGCACCGGAATACCGAAGCGGTCCCGCAGCGGCGTCGTGATCAGACCCTGCCGCGTCGTCGCGCCGACCAGGGTGAATTGCGGCAGATCTATCCGCACCGAGCGCGCCGAGGGCCCCTCGCCGATGATGAGATCGAGCGCGCGATCTTCCATCGCCGGATAGAGAATTTCCTCGACCGCCGGATTGAGCCGGTGGATTTCGTCGATAAACAGAACATCGCCATCCTCGAGATTCGTAAGCAGCGCCGCCAGATCGCCAGCCTTGGCGATGACGGGGCCCGAGGTCGCGCGGAACCCGACGCCGAGCTCGCGCGCCACGATCTGCGCCAGGGTCGTCTTGCCGAGCCCCGGTGGCCCGAACAGCATGACATGATCGAGCGCATCGGACCGGCCTTTGGCTGCCTCGATAAAGACCCGGAGATTATCGCAGGCCGATTTCTGCCCGATAAATTCGGCAAGCGTTTTGGGACGCAGCGCCGCATCGGCATCGTCGGCTTGCCGCTCGGACGAAAGTGGGCGCTCGGTATCGGTCATCGAACGATCGCCACGATGATGATGCTGATGAACAGGGCAATGGTGAGCAAGGGCAGCAAGGTCAGTGGCCGCCGATAGGCGAGCCGCGGGTCGTGCGTTTCGCCGGACGGCTGATCCTGCCGGTCATCGCTATCAGTCATAATGCTCGACCTCGGTACCCGGGATCGTGACCCAGCCATGCTTGCGCACCTCCCAGACCGAAAATTTCGGCGGCGGGAAATCGGGATCGCAGAATAGTCCGACCGGAATGGCGATCGCATCGGGCATCGGACCGCCGGTATACCAAACCGTCGTGCCGCAGGTGGGGCAGAAATGATAGGTCGTGATATTACCGGCATCGGTCTTGCGTTCCCAGACCGTGCTTTCGCCTTCGATTGTCACCTTGTCCTTCGGCCAGCGCGCCTGTTCGCCGAACGGCGACCCGCTCCGCTGCTGGCAGGCGAAGCAATGGCAAACGGAAACGCGGACCGGCTCGCCCTCACAGGTCGCCGAAAGCTGGCCGCACCGGCAGGAGGCTTTCCGCTGCACGCTCATTTCGCCGCCTTTTTCAGCGCCACGCGCACCAGCGCATCCAGCCCTGAATCCGCACCCAGCTCACCCTGCGCCGCCGCCACCGCCGCGCTCGCCGCCGCCGGTTTGAAGCCGAGATTGAGGAGGGCGGATACGGCATCGGCAGAGGGACCGGAGGATGCAGGCGCGGTGGTGCCGCCCGATGCCGTCGCAATGCCGCCGACCTTGTCCTTCAGCTCGTTCGCGATGCGGCTCGCCAGTTTCGGGCCGACGCCCGGCGTACGCGCCAGCATGGCTGCGTCACCGGCCGCGATCGCCGTCTGGATTTCCGCAGTTTCCAACGTCGAGAGGATCGCCAGCGCGACCTTGCTGCCGACGCCCTGCACGCTCCCCAGCATCCGGAACCAGTCGCGCTCACCCGCGCTCGCAAAACCCACCAGCCGGATGAAATCGTCCCCGACGAGCATCTCGGTATGGATCGTCACGTCGCCGCCGACCGGCCCGAGCGCGTCCAGCGTGCGCGTCGATGCGGCGACCTGATAGCCGACGCCCCGTACATCGATCACCGCATGGTCGACAGCCTTAGATTCCAGCGCACCCTTCAGCTTAGCGATCATGCCGCATGCTCCACGGCCTTGGCACTGGCGCGGTTATGGGCATGCGTGATGGCGACCGCGAGCGCATCGGCCGCATCGGATCCGGCGATTGTGGAGCCCGGCAGCAGCACCGACACCATCGCATGGATCTGCGCCTTGTCCGCACCGCCCGTCCCGACGATCGCCTTCTTCACGAAGCGCGCCGCATATTCGGCAACCGGCAGACCGGCATCGGCGAGCACCAGCATCAGCACCCCGCGCGCCTGACCGAGCTTCAACGTCGATTGCGCATTGGTGTTGACGAAGACTTCCTCGATCCCGGCATCCGCGGGTTCGTGCTCGGCGAGCACCGCGCGCAGGCCATCCGCCAGCGCGACCAGCCTTTCGGCCATCGGCGCCTTGGCGTCGGTTCTGATCTGGCCGTTGGCGATGTGCGACAGCCGGTTGCCCTCCGCCGCGATGACGCCCCAGCCCGTACATCCGAGCCCCGGATCGAGGCCGATCAGCTTCAGGAGAGCTTCTCCATGATCTCGTCCGGCACGTCATAATTGCCCCAGACAGTCTGAACGTCATCATTATCGTCGAGCGTGTCGATCAGCTTGAGCAACGTTCCGGCGTCCTTTTCGTCGAGCGTCACTTCGACATTGGGCCGCCAGGCAAGTTTCGCGCCTTCCGGTTCGCCGAGAGATTGTTCCAGCTCGCCGGCGACAGCGTGAAGATCGTCCGCCGCCGTCCAGATTTCGTGATTTTCGTCGTCCGACTGCAGGTCTTCCGCGCCCGCTTCGAGCGCCGCTTCGAGCACCTTTTCTCCATCGCCGACGCTGGCCGGATAGGTGATCAGGCCAAGGCGCTCGAAACCATGGGCGACCGATCCGCTCTCGCCCATATTGCCGCCATTCTTCGAAAAGATCGTGCGCACGTCCGTCACCGTGCGGTTGCGATTGTCGGTCAGGGTTTCGACGATCAGGCTGACGCCGCCCGGGCCGAAGCCCTCGAACCGAATTTCCTCATAATCGTCGGCATCGCCGCCTATCGCCTTGTCGATGGCCCGCTGGATATTGTCCTTGGGCATCGACTGGCCGCGCGCCGTATTGACGGCGAGCCGCAGACGCGGGTTCATGTCTGGATCGGGCGCACCCATCTTGGCCGCGACCGTGATCTCGCGGCTGAGCTTGGAAAAGAGCGCCGAGCGCTTCTTGTCCTGCGCACCCTTGCGATGCATGATATTCTTGAATTTACTATGGCCTGCCATGGGTTCCGTTACGCCCGTCAATGAAGGTCTGCGGCGGCCTTAGCGTAGCAGGCGGGCCACGCGCAATGTCAAAGCAGCCGCTGCCACCAGGCGACATCGCGCCAGGCATCGAACTTCCAGCCGACTTCGCGGTAGATGCCGACCGGCGTGAAGCCGACCGATTTATGCAACCCCTCGCTCGCGCCATTGGGGAGCGCGATACCCGCATAGGCGGCGTGAATCTGGTGTTCCGCGAGAATCGGGAACAGCGCCTCGTACAGAGCGGTGCCGACGCCCTTGCCCGTATGCGCATCCGGCACGTAGATCGCGACATCGCAGGAAAAGCGATAGGCATGGCGCAGCCGATGCGGCGAGCCATAGGCATAGCCGGCAATCGAATCGTCGACTTCCGCGACCACCCAGCCATGCGATCGGCCATAACCTTCGATCCGACGCGCCATCTCGCGGACAGACGGGACTTCTTCTTCGAAACTGACCCAGGTTTCTTCAACGAACGGCGCATAGATCGCCTGACACCCTTCGGCATCTTCGGCGCGAGCCTGGCGAACCGCGATCGTCACCTGCGCGTCAGCCGAGCTTTACCGCCGTACCCGACACCGAGACCATCAGCATCGATCCGGTTTCGCCGATCACTTCATAATCGAGATCGACGCCGACTATTGCGTCCGCGCCGGCATCCTCGGCCTCATGTTCGAGCTCGGCAAATGCTTCGCGACGCGCCGTTTTGAGAGCGCCTTCATAGGCGCCTGCACGACCGCCGACGATATCGCGTACCTTGGCGAACATATCGGAAAAGATATTGGCGCCGATAATCGCCTCGCCGGTTACGACGCCGCAATAGCGGGTGATCGGCCGGCCTTGGATCTCCGGGGTAGTGCTGATGATCATGTCCGGTTCCTCACCATTGTTCGCCGAGGAGACTAGACGAGCGGGCGAACGATTTCATCCTCCATTCGCCCGGCCATATCCTCGGCTCAG
This sequence comes from Pseudomonadota bacterium, assembly GCA_039180285.1. Lineage (GTDB taxonomy): Bacteria > Pseudomonadota > Alphaproteobacteria > Sphingomonadales > Sphingomonadaceae > Parasphingopyxis. The sequence continues at coordinate 33,155 of JBCDDN010000018.1, forward strand.
TCCATTCCCAGCGCGGACTTATAGGTTTCGAGGAGATCATCCTGCTCGCGCCGGTCATGCGTGTCCATCTTGCGCAACCGCACGACGGTCCGCATGATCTTCGGATCGTAACCGACCGCCTTGGCCTCGGCATAGACATCCTTGATATCGTCCGCGATGCCCTTTTTCTCCTCCTCGAGCCGCTCGATCCGCTCGATCAAAAGTCTGAGTCTGTCCGCCTGTACCGCGCCGTCCGCCATGATGGTCTCTTTCTACTGGAAGTGGGAAAGCGCGAGGCTCTAGGCGAGCGGGCGACAAGCCTCAAGCATTCTTCGCAACGCTGTCCTTCATCCGTTGCAATTGTTCGGGCGTCGCCTCGCCCTGATAGCGATCCTTCCACTCCGCATAGGGCATGCCGTAGATCGCCGCCCGCGCGTCGTCTTTGGACAACGGCGCACCGGCTTCCGCCGCCGCTTCGGCAATCCAGTCGGACAGGCAGTTGCGGCAAAATCCCGACAGCCCCATGAGGTCGATATTCGCCGCATCGGTCCGGTGACGGAGATGCGCGACGAGACGGCGGAAGGCGGCCGCGGCGACCGCGTCGTCAATCTCCGGCATGATGGGAGAATCTGGCATCGATCGGGCTCCATTGCAGTTGCACTGTCATGATAAGGCTATAGAGCCGCAGGCGTAAGTCCAGCCGCCCCGGGAGGCATTGTGGTTTCAGACACCGCTCCGCGACAACGCAAGGTGCGCATCCTCGCGACGCTCGGGCCTTCGAGCGCCGATTCCGCCATGATCCGCAAATTGTATCTGGCGGGAGCCGACGCGTTTCGCCTCAATATGAGCCATGGCAGCCATGACGATCACAAGGCGGTGATCGCCGCGATTCGTGAGCTGGAGAAAGAGGCCCGGCGGCCGATGACCATCCTGGCCGATCTGCAAGGACCGAAATTGCGGGTCGGCGCCTTTGCGGACGGTCTCGTCCAGCTGGAAACCGATAGCCGATTCACGCTCGACCGTGACGAGACGCCGGGCGACAACAGCCGCGTCGCGCTGCCCCATCCGGAAATTTTCGATGCGATCGAGACCGGCGCCAGGCTGTTGCTCGACGACGGCAAGATCGTGTTGCGGGTGACGGAGGCGGAACCGGATCGGATCGAAACGATCGTCGAAGTCGGCGGACCGCTATCCAACAATAAGGGCCTCAACGTTCCCGATATCGTCATCCCGATGGCCGCGCTGACCGACAAGGATCGCGCCGACCTGGCCTTTGCTCTGGACCAGGGCGCCGACTGGATCGCCCTGTCTTTCGTGCAGAAGCCCGAAGACGCGGCCGAAGCGCGCAAATTGATCCAGGGCCGGGCCGCCCTGCTCGCCAAGATCGAAAAACCCTCGGCCGTGCATCGGATCGACGAGATCCTCGAGGCCGTCGATGCAGTGATGGTGGCGCGGGGCGATCTCGGCGTGGAAATCCCGCCCGAGGAAGTTCCGCCGCTGCAGAAACAGATTATCGAAAAGGCGCGGATGCTCGGCCGGCCGGTGGTCGTCGCGACGCAGATGCTCGAATCGATGATCCGCTCGCCAACCCCGACCCGGGCCGAAGTCTCCGACGTCGCGACGGCCGTCTATGACGGCGCGGATGCGATCATGCTCTCGGCCGAAAGCGCGGCCGGCGACTGGCCGGAAGAATCGGTCGCGATGATGGACAAGATCGCGACGGCGGTAGAGGCGGACCCCAGCCATTGGGCGCGCGTCCATTTCACCGAAACGCTGCCCGATTCCACCAGCGCCGACGCTCTGGCCGAAGCCTCCAACGGCATCGCGCAGACCGTATCGGCGAGTGCGATCATCTGCTTCACGACATCGGGATCGACGGCCCGCCGGGTTTCGCGGGAACGGCCGTCGGTGCCGCTGCTCGTGCTGACGCCGAAGCTCAAAACCGCGCGGCGGCTCGGCCTGTTATGGGGCGCCCATTCCGTTCACACACGCGATGTCGGCAGTTTCGAGGAGATGGTCGCCAAGTCCAAACGCATGGCGTTGCGCGCGCAGATCGCGCAGGGCGGGGATCGGGTGATCGTTATGGCAGGCGTGCCGTTCGGAACGCCGGGATCGACCAACGTCCTCCACATCGTCCGCCTGATAGGCGACGAGCTGAAACGCCATACGAACGACGAGATCGCCGCGGACGACTAGCGGATCGTCAATCGATCAGGCCGTGGCCGCGGAGCGCTTCCTCCAGGGTACGGGCATCGCGGAAATGGTGGCCGACAAAGCCCTCCGCTTCTCCGGCCTCCACATTGTCTTCCCGGTCGTCGATGAAAACCGCCATACCCGGCTCCAGGCCGAACCGCTCCAGCGCAAGGCGATAAATTGCCGGATCGGGTTTGATCAGCCCTTCTTCGCCGGAAATCACGATATCGCCGAAACTATCGATGACCGGCGCCGTCGGGCGAAAGCGTTCCCAGAATTCGACTCCGAAATTGGTGATCGCGAAAAGCGGAACGTCGCGCCGCGCCAGTGCGCCCACCAGCGCATGCACGCCCGGCACCGGCCCGGGAATCGTTTCCAGCCAACGATCGACATAGGCATCGATCAGCGGCGCATGTTCCGGGAATTCGGCTTTGCGCTCGGCGACCATGGCCGCGAGCGGGCGACCGACATCGTGCTGAACGTGCCAGTCCATCGTGACGACATTTTGGAGAAACCAGTCCCGCTCCTGCGGATCGGGAATCAGTTTTTCGAAGAGAAAGCGCGGATCCCAGCGATACAGAACATTGCCGACATCGAAGACGGCGGCGTGCACTGCCATCAGCCCTGACGCGCTTTGAACCTGCGATTGGTCTTGTTGATCACATAGGTGCGGCCACGGCGACGAATCACGCGGTTGTCGCGATGACGGCCCTTGAGCGATTTCAGTGAATTACGGACTTTCATGGCGCTGCTGCGGCCTTTTGCTATCTCAATTGTCGGAAACGAAGCGTGCACCTATGGTCGGATCGCGCCAAAGTCAAGCATCCGGGCGCATTGGACGCTATTGAGGAGCCGCCCGTGAAATCGCTGTTTCATCGAAAAAAGCCGAGCCTGTTGCCGCAAGGCGAGCGGGTTTATGCGATCGGCGATATTCATGGCCGGATGGATCTGTTCGAAGCCTTGCTCGACAGAATAGAAGCGGACAACGCCCGGCGCGCACGCGCTCGGGTGACGGTCATACTGCTCGGCGATCTGATCGACCGGGGCCCCGAATCCGCGGCCGTGATCGAACATGCGCGCACCTGGCCTCCCGGTTTCGCCGATATCGAAGTCCTGCTCGGCAATCACGAGGCTTCCCTCGTCGCGGTTCTCGAGGGAGAAACGCGATGGCTGGACAGCTGGCTCGGCTATGGCGGGCGGGAGACGTTGGCCAGCTACGGCATTGCGTCGGACAGGCTGACTGCCGAAACGCCCGAAGCGATTGCCAAGATCGCCCGATCGTCGGTGCCCGAAAACCATCGGCAATGGCTTCGCGACCGGCCGCTTTCGCTGCGCCGCGGCGATTATCTCTTCACCCATGCCGGAATCCGCCCCGGCCGCGCACTGGATGATCAGGAAGCCAAAGACCTGTTATGGATCCGGTCGGAATTTCTCGACAGCGAGGCCGATCACGGAGCCGTGGTGGTACACGGCCATTCGATCGCACCGCAGCCGGAAGAGCGGCATAACCGGATCGGGATCGACACGGGCGCCTATTTCAGCGACACATTGACCGCGCTCGGCCTGGAAGGCGGCGCGCGCTGGTTTATCCAAAGCTGAAGGATCTGCGCCATGAAACTCTTCGTTCCGCTATTCATCCTGCTCGCGTCCTGTGGTCCGGCCGCGGATAGCGCGCCCTTCCCGGTCGATGCGCCGATCACCGGCACCGTCCTGCTGACCGGCAACAAGGGCGAAGACACGGTCAGCCTGATAGACATGGATAGCGGTGCGGAACTTGCCCGGCTCCAAACGGGCAGTCAGCCGCATGAAATCGCGATTTCGCCCGACGGACAGCGTGCGGCCGTCGTCGCCTATGGCGGGACGACGATCGACATTATCGATGTCGCCGCGGCCACCATATCGCAAACAATCGATATCGCACCGAACAGCCGGCCGCACGGCCTGCTCTGGCTGGCCGACAACCGGCTCGTCGCGACCACCGAAGGCAGCGATACCTTGACCGTCGTCGATATGAGCGATGCCGGGGTCTCGGCGATGGCAACGGGCGGGGAAGGCTCCCACATGGTCGCCGTTAGCCCGGACGCCAGGCGCGCCTATGTCACCAATATGCGCAGCGGCACCGTCAGTGTGCTCGAGCTTGCAACCGGCACATTGCTCGCCACTTGGGAAGCGGGCGAGATGCCGGAAGGGCTCGCGGTTTCGTCCGATGGCGCGACGCTCTGGGTGGCCGATCGCGCCAATGCAACGCTGTTCGCCTTCGACACGGCAAGCGGCGAGCGGATCGCCGAAATCGCGGTCGGCCAGTTTCCGATCCGCGTCGCGATCAGCCCCGATGGCGCAACGGTCGTCACCTCCAATCTGATGAGCGGCAATCTCAGCCTGATCGATGCGGCGAGCCGAACGGTCAGCCGGACAATTCCCGTGTCGAGCTCAGCGGGAACGCGGCAGGTCACCATCCTTTTCTCCGAAGACGGCGGGACTCTCTATGTCGCCGAAACCGGGCGCAACCGGATCGCCGCGGTCGATATGGAAAGCGGTGAGGTCGTGCGGCGCTACAATGCGGGCGAGGATAGCGACGGGCTCGCCATTACCCGGATCGGCGCGACCGACTAACCCCGCTCGCCAAGCCGCCTTTCCCAGGCCAGCGCGTCGGCGACGATCCCGTCGAGATCGGCATGGCGCGGCCGCCAGGGCAGCGCGGCGAGTATCGCGCCATTGTCCGCGATCAGCGCATCGGGATCGCCGGATCGCCGCGGCTCCATGACACGATCGAGCGTCACGCCCGCCACCCGATCGACGCTGTCGAGCACCTCGAGAACCGAGAAGCCCCGGCCGTAACCGCAATTGAGGATATGGCTCTCTTCGGGCTCAGCGATCAGCTTGTCCAGCGCATCGATATGCGCCGCCGCCAGATCGCTGACATGGATGTAATCGCGCACGCCAGTGCCATCATGCGTATCGTAATCGCTGCCGAAGACCGCCACGCCGTCGCGCTTGCCGAGCGCCGCTTCGACCGCGACCTTGATCAGATGGGTCGCGCCGGCGGTCGATTGGCCGGACCGGCCGTCCGGATCCGCGCCCGCCACGTTGAAATAGCGCAACGCGCAATAGTTGATCGAATGTGCCGCAGCCGTATCGCGCAACATCCATTCGGTCATCAGCTTGGACCGGCCATAAGGGTTGATCGGTTCGGTCGGCATGGTCTCGGTAACCGGGATCGTCTCGGGAATGCCGTAAGTCGCGGCCGTTGAAGAAAAGATGAAATGCGGCACGCCTTCGGCGATGGCGATTTCGATCAGCGTGCGGCTCTTGGCCGTGTTGTTGTCATAATATTTGAGCGGATTCTCGACCGATTCCGGTACGACGACCGATCCGGCGAAATGCATGATCGCCGCGATGCCGTGCTCTTTGCACAGCCGCCCGACCAGCGCGCGATCGGCAATATCGCCTTCGACGAAAACGGCCCCGTCCGAAACCGCCCAGCGGAAACCGGTCGCCAGATTGTCCAGCACGACCACCGGCCAGCCGGAATCGAGCAGCGCGAGCGCCGCATGGCTGCCGATATAGCCCGCACCGCCGGTCACCAGAACCGTGGGTTTTTCGCCTTTTTCCGTATCTTGCATCGGGTGCCGACTCCCTTTTGCAGCCATTTCGTGTCACAATCGTTGATAGCCCTATAGCGCCTTGGGTCGCGATATGGAGAGAGTTGATGAAAAAGACGTTCGCCCGCACCACCGCCATTGCCGCACTGGCCCTCCTCGCCGCCTGCGCGACACCATCGCAGCGCGGCACGGAAGTCACGCGCTTCCACCTCGGCCAGACCATTCCGGCCCAGGCGATCAATGTCGAACCCGCCAATCCGGACCGGGAGGCGAGCCTCGAATTCCGCCAATATGCCACCGTGGTCGCGCAACAACTGGCGACGATCGGCTTTACCGAAACGAGCCTGGAAGAGGCGGAGATGATCGCGGTGATCGATGTCGAGCGCGGAACGCGCGAGGAAGTGGCCCGCCGCTCGCCCTTCACCATCGGCATCGGCGGCGGTTCTTTCGGCCGTCGGACGGGCGTAGGCGTCGGCACCAGTTTCGGCGTCGGCGGCTCGCGCGGCGGTGAGGTCAATGTCACCGAGCTATCCGTCGCGCTCAAACGGCGTTCGGAAGGCACGATCGTTTGGGAAGGCACGGCGACCCGGGTTACCCAGCCCGGCGCGGAGAGCCCGGCGGCCATCGTCGATATGCTGGCCGCGGCTCTGTTTCAAGGCTTCCCAGGCGAGTCCGGCCGCACTATCACCGTGGAATGACACTCAGCATTTCAAGCGCCTTTGACGGCGGCAATATCGCGGTTCTTGCAACCTCCGGCAGCACCGCGGAACTGGAAATCGTCAAGGACCGTCAGTCCGATTTCTATCAATGGTTCTATTTCCGGGTAACCGGCTGCGCCGGGGACGATCTCGTCCTCACCATCGGCAATGCGGGCGACAGCGCCTATCCGCAGGGCTGGGAGAAATATCAGGCCCGCGTGTCCGCGGATCGAGAGCAATGGCGGCTGGCCGATACCAGCTATGCCGACGGCAAATTGACCATCCGCCATTCGGCCGAGGCGAACAGTCTCTGGTTCGCCTATTTCGCGCCCTATACGATGGAACGGCATCACGATCTGGTGACCGAGATTGCCGCGCGCGAGGGCGTCAGCCATGCGTCGCTGGGACGAACGCTGGATGGTCAGGAACTGGACTATCTCATGCTGGGCACGGGCGAACTGTCCGTCTGGCTCTATGCCCGTCAACATCCCGGCGAAACCATGGCCGAATGGTGGATGGAGGGCGTGCTCGATCGGCTGACTGACATGCAGGACCCGGTCACGCGGATGTTGCGGGAAAAGGCAACGTTCCACATCGTCCCCAATATGAACCCGGACGGATCGGCCCGCGGTCACCTGCGAACCAATGCCGTGGGCACCAATCTCAATCGCGAATGGCATGATCCGTCGCCGGAGAAGAGCCCGGAAGTGCTGTGGATCCGCAACCATATGGACAAGACCGGCGTCGATTTCGCGATGGACGTGCATGGCGACGAAGCCATTCCGGCCAATTTCATCGCCGGGTTCGAGGGTATTCCGAGCTGGACCGAACGGCAGGGCAGGCTCTACGACGCTTATCTTGCGGCTTTGCTCAAAGCCTCGCCCGATTTTCAGACCACGCTCGGCTATCCAGTGGCCAAGCCCCGCAAGGGCAATCTTTCCATGTCGACCAATCAGGTCGCCGAACGGTTCGATTGTGTGGCGATGACCCTCGAAATGCCGTTCAAGGACAATCACGAACTGCCTGATCCCGAATTCGGCTGGTCGCCGGAGCGCTGCGCATTGCTCGGCCGCGCATGCCTGTCCGCGTTGCTCGATATGATCGACGACATCGCCTAGCCGGTCAGATATGGCTCGATATGGGCGAGCTTCGCAGGATTGCGGATCGTGTAAATCGCTTCGATCCGGCCATCGGCGACCGCAAACATGTCGGACTGCAAGACGCCATCGGCATCGCGGCTAAGGATAGCCGGCAACCCGTTCATGGTGCCGCGCCACACGATTCCCGGCGGCCAGGCTCCGAGCTTTCGATGCAAGCCGGCGATGAACCGAACGACCTTCTCCCGGCCGCGAATGACGTTGAGCGCCGCAATCCTCTTGCCACCGCCATCCGTATGCACGGCAACATCCTGGGCCAGCAAACTGGCCAACGTTCCGATGTCGCCCTCCTGGCTGGCGGCGATGAAGGCATCGACCAGCTTCTCGCTATCGGCGCCGGCAACCGGAAAGCGTGGTTTTGCCTCTCGGATATGTCGCCGCGCCCGGGACGCCAATTGCCGGCAGCTTGCTTCGCTCCGGCCCAGCGCGGAGGCGATCTCCGGGAAATCCATGTCGAAGATATCGCGCAGCAGATAGGCCGCGCGTTCGAGCGGAGAGAGCCTTTCGAGGGCCAGCATCAGGGCCATCGTCACGGTTTCGGCTCTTTCCATCTCGATGCCCGGGCCCAATCCGTCGGCCAGCGGCTCCGGCAGCCACGGGCCGACATAGGTCTCGCGGCGCACACGGGCCGATTTCTGGTGATCGATACAGAGCCGCGTGACCGTCCGCGCGAGAAAAGAGCGCGGCTTCGCAACCCCAATACGATCGGCCGCCGACCAGCGCAGCCAGCAATCCTGCACCATATCTTCGGCTTCGGCTACGGAACCCAGCATCCGATAGGCAATGCCGAACAGATAGGCGCGGTGCCGTTCGAACTCGGCCAACGGGTCTGGCGTACCGCTCACACCGTCCTGTCGGGATGCTTGACGTCGAAGCCGACGCCGAACCGGTTCCAGCCGTTGATCGCGACGATGAGCAAGGTCAGATCGGTCTTCTCCCGGTCGTCGAAATGGGCATCCAGCGCCGCATAGTCGGCATCGCGCACATGGCTGTCCGGAAGCTTGGTCAGCAGTTCGGCCCAGGCCAGCGCGGCCCGTTCGCGATCGCTGTAAAGCGGCGATTCCCGCCAGCCGTCGAGCAGGAATATGCGCTGGGAATGTTCGCCCTGCTCGATCATGTCGTGGCTGTGCATGTCGAGGCAGAAGGCGCAGCCATTGATCTGCGACACGCGCATACGGACCAGTTCGGCGAGCGAGAGTTCGATCGCCCCCTCGCGCGCCGCGGTCTCGAGCGCGAACATCGCCTTATAGGCGGCCGGGCTGGCTTCGGGATAATTGAGTCGTGCTTGCATCGTTCCATCCTGTCTATGGGTGATGCCTTCAAGACGAAACGGGGCCACCGATTGTGACATGACCGCCGATTATTCGACGATTGCGTCGTAGCAGGCGCGGCGTCTTGCCGGAACCGAACACGCCGCCTCCAAAATAGGAAAGCCGCTGTCATGCTCGCTCTGCCGGACCGGCGCGGGACTATCCGAAAATCTCCTCGAGGAAATGGCGCATCGCCCGCCAGCTCCGCCGGTCGGCATCGGGGCGGTAGCCGAAGCCGCCAGCATAGTCGGGCTGCGCGGCGTCGGTAAAGCTGTGCCCGGTATCGCCGAAAGCGAGCAATTGCCAGTCGGCGCCCGCTTCGCTCAGCTCCGCGGCGAGCGCCGTGACGGCATCGGGCGGCGCCAGCGGATCGTCCCAGCCATGGCAGACGAGGATCTTCGCCGATAGCGGGCCGCCATCGAGCCCGGGCGGATCGAAGATGCCGTGGAAACTGACGACGCCCAGCAGCGCGCCGCCCGCCCGCGCCAGATCGAGGACGGATTTGCCCCCGAAGCAATAGCCGATCGCCGCCGTCCTGCGCGCATCGACCTCTTCCAGCGCTTTCATCGCCCCGAGCGAGGCGAGCAGGCGATCGCGGAGGAGCGCGCGGTCCGCATCGAGCGCGTCCATGAAGCGGCGGGGATTTTCGTCGTCCCGCGTTGCGCGATTTCCCCGGCCGTAGCTATCCGCGACGAACCCGGCATAGCCCGTTGCGGCAAGCCGGTCGGCCACGGCGAAATCCGCCTCTTTCGGGCCGAGCACGTTGGGGACGATCATCACGCCGGGTCGCGGCATATCCCAATCTGTATCGACAACGGCCATCCCCTCGAAAGGGCCGCCGGGGCCGTCATATAGAAGGGTTTCACGGTGGATCGGCATAAACAAATAACTCCGTTTGGGCTGAGCCTGTCGAAGCCCTGCCTTTTTCTTTCCGTGAGTTAAAAGTAAGAACGGCCCTTCGACAAGCTCAGGGCAAACGGTTTTGGGTACGTCTCGGTTCGATGTTCACCAATGCAGGAGTTCGCCCATGCCCCAGCTCGTCCTCATCCGGCACGGCCAGTCCCAATGGAATCTCGAGAACCGGTTCACGGGTTGGTGGGATGTGGATCTGACCGAAAAGGGCATCGCGGAAGCCAAGGCGGCAGGCGAATTGATGCGCGAGCGAGGGGTCGATCACGATATCTGTTTCACCAGTTTTCAGACCCGCGCGATCCGCACGCTCAATCTGGCGCTCGCCGAGATGGATCGGCTCTGGCTGCCGGTCGAGAAGAACTGGCAGCTCAACGAGCGGCATTATGGCGGGCTGACCGGGCTCGACAAGCAGGAGATGCGGGACCAGCATGGCGACGAACAGGTCCATATCTGGCGCCGCAGCTTCGATACGCCGCCGCCGCCGATGGAGGATGGCAGCGAGTACGACCTGAGCACGGACCGCCGCTATAAGGGCATCGCGGTGCCGAAGAGCGAAAGCCTGAAGAATACGATCCAGCGCGTGCTGCCCTATTGGGAGGCGCGGATCGCACCGGCGCTCAAGGACGGCAAGCGGGTCCTGATCTCGGCGCATGGCAATTCGCTGCGCGCGCTGGTCAAGCATCTGTCGCAGATCCCGGACGACGAGATTACCGGGCTGGAGATTCCGACCGGCCAGCCGATCGTCTACGATCTCGCCGACGATCTTTCCGCGCGCGACCGCTATTATCTGTCCGAACGGTAGCATTGCCGCGCCATTGCGCGGGGCGGGGCTTGGCACTAGAAGAAATCGCTTCTTCTGGCTCAAAGCGCAGGACGAAGCATGACCGAAACGCCACTTATCGGCATCATCATGGGCAGCCGTTCCGATTGGGAAACGATGCGCCACGGGGCCGAGATACTGACCGAACTCGGCATCGCGCACGAGTGCAAGGTCGTCTCCGCCCATCGCACGCCGGACCGGCTTTATGATTATGCGAAAAGCGCCGCGGATCGCGGCCTGAAAACGATCATCGCCGGCGCGGGCGGCGCCGCGCATCTGCCCGGCATGGCGGCTTCGATGACGCGTCTGCCCGTGCTCGGCGTTCCGGTCGAGTCCAAGGCGCTCAAGGGTATGGACAGCCTGTTGTCGATCGCCCAGATGCCCGCGGGCATTCCGGTCGGTACACTCGCCATCGGTGTCGCGGGCGCGAAGAATGCGGCGCTGCTCGGCGCCGCGATTATCGCGACCCATGACGAACGGGCGGCCGCGCGGCTCGACGCCTGGCGGGAAGCGCAGACCGCAGCCGTCGGCGAAGACCCGGCGGGATGAGTCGACCGCTCGCACCGGGAGCGACGATCGGCATTATCGGCGGCGGGCAACTTGGCCGGATGCTGAGCGTCGCGGCGGCACAGCTCGGCTATCGCTGCCATATCTACGCGCCGGAAGAGACGCCCTGCGCGGCGGACGTCACCACGCTGCATGTCCGGGGCGACTATGGCGACGAAACCGCCCTTCGGAATTTCGCCCATGCCGTCGATGTTCTGACGTACGAGTTCGAAAATGTTCCTGCGGCACCCCTGCGTGCTCTTGCCGGACAAGCGTCGCTTCACCCCAATGTCGACGCACTGGAATTGGCGCAGGATCGGCTGTCCGAAAAAGACTATGTCGTCGGTCATGGCGGTCGCCCGGCCGATTATCGTGCAGTGTCTTCACTTGCCGATCTGGAAGAGGCGCTACGAGCGGTCGGCACGCCCGCCATCCTCAAGACCCGGCGCTTCGGCTATGACGGCAAGGGGCAAGTCCGTATCATGAGCGCCGGAGCCGCCGCCGCAGCCTGGACGGATATCGGTGAGCAGCCATCGGTGCTTGAGAGTTTCGTCGACTTCGAGAAGGAGTTTTCGATTCTGCTTGCCCGCGGGATGAATGGCGAGACGCGGATTTGGGATGCGCCCGAAAACCGGCACGAAGACGGTATCCTCGCCCATTCTCTCGTGCCCGGAGACGGTATAATCGGCGTGCAAAAGGCCGCGGCGAGCGATCTGGCGCGCGAAATTGCCGAAGCGCTCGACTATGTCGGCGTTCTGACATGCGAGTTTTTTGCGAGCGCCGCCGGCCCCGTTTTCAACGAGATGGCACCGCGCGTTCACAATAGCGGCCATTGGACGATCGAAGGGGCCGTGACGTCGCAGTTCGAAAATCATATCCGCGCGATTTGCGGATTGCCGCTCGGGGATACGTCGCTAACGGCGGATCGTGTTGAAATGGACAATCTGATCGGCGCCGACGCGGACGATTGGCTGCAATGGCTCGAAACAGACCGGGCGCACCTCCACCTCTATGGAAAGGGGGAAGCGCGCCCGGGTCGCAAAATGGGGCATATCACACGGCTCCTTTGAGAACCGCGCATGCCGAAAGGAATCTAGCCGGTCTTGGTGGCCGAGAACGGCATTTCGCCGAATGCGCCGGCCTTGATGTTGCCGGCCATCTTGTCGCCTTCGACCGTCGCCGTGCCTTCGAGCGTCATCGGCATCGGAACTGTGATGTCCATCTTCCATGTGAAGGTGCTGCCGTCGACCTTGCCTTCCTGGACATCCGCCGAACCGGTCGCGCCGGCGTTCACGCCGGTAACGGTGTCGCCTTCCTGATTGAGCGTCATCGTCGATTTCTGCTCACCCATCGGCGAGTTTACGACCGAATCCCAGGTGCCGGTTACGTCTGTCATGTGCGAATCCTTCCTTACAGTTGTGTCAATTATTCCGATGCGACTGTTTCCACAGGCAGGCCCAGCACGTCAAGCTGTTCCCGGACCTGGCCGGCATCGCCCACCACGACCCATGTAAATGCCGAGGGGTCGATGGCCGAACGTGCCGTAGCGTCAAGCTGTTCCCGATCCAGGGATCGGTACATTTCGGCGATTCCGTCATAATAATCGTCCGACCGTTCGTAGAGCATGTTGTTGGACATGCCCCTGATCACATCGCCGGACGTTTCGAAGCTGCCGGCCAGGCTGCGGATGCTGCCGGTAATCGCACGATTGAATTCATCCGGCCGGATCCCGTCGGTCGTCAGGAAGGTTTCGATCTGTTCCTGCAGCGCCGCGATCGAGTCGCCGGTGCGATCGGCCTGAACGGGGGCGCGAACCGTATAGCTGATGGGACCGGCGAAGCGGTTGACCGAACCGCGCACGCCATAGGACCAGCCCCGGGTTTCACGCAGATCCATGTTCAGTCGTGACAGGAAGCTGCCGCCAAGCGCCTCGTTGACGGTCAGAAGTGGCAGCAATTCATCGGTGCCGCGCAAATCGAGCACCTGCCCGCCATAGATATAGGATTGGGGCGAATTCGGCCGATCGACCAGAATGATGCGCGGATTGGCGGCGGGAATTCCGGCATCCAAAGACTTGGCACCGGCCTCGCCCTGAGCCGTCCAGCTGCCGAACCGCGGTTCCAGCGCCGCGACCACCTCTTCGAGCGTCGTATTGCCGACCACCATGATGCTCAGCTTTTCGGGGTGGATCCAGCTGCGGTGAAAATCGATCAGATCTTCGCGCGTGATCGCGGCGACGGTTTCAGGCGTGCCGAGTCCGCTGACCGGTCGGCCATAGGGATGCCCTTCGCCGAACAGAACCGGCCAGAGATTGAGGCTCGCCATGCTGGCGGGGGCCCGACGTTCGGCGGTAATGGCCGCGAGCTGCGTCGCGCGCAGCCGCTCGATCTCCGATGGCGCGAACGCCGGATTGCGCACCACATCCTGCAAAAGATCCAATGACGGTTCGTAATTCGCCTCCAACGCGAAAATCCCGAGCGTCGTCCGGTCGACACTGGCGCCCGTGCTCAGTGCCGCGCCGAGCCGCTCCTGCGCTTCGGCGATCTGGACGGAATTAAGGTTGGTCGTGCCTTCGGACATCAGCGCAAGCATCAGCGCCTGGGTGCCCAGCTGGTCGGCCCGGTCTGCCGCGTTACCCGCATCGAAACTCAAGCGTGTGAGAATGGTCGGCACCGCCCTTTGCTGCACGAACCGGACTTCCACCCCGTTCGACAACGTCGCGCGCTGTACCTCCGGAAAATCGAGATCGTCGATCGCACCGACATCGGGACGCGGCACGCTGCGCGTTCCCATATCCGATTCCACACTGTCCGCCGCTTCGGCCTCTTCGCCGGATTGCAGATAGAATGCCGGGCTGTTCAGGCCATCGCCATACTCGCCGCCGACGGACGCCGCCTCCTCATAAGCCGCGCGCTCGCCCGGATCGACGCGAATGGCGAGCACAGGCCGCGTCAGCCATTGCTGCATCGCCGCGCGCGCGCTTTCGGGCGTCGCCGCGCCCAGCCGTTCGAGCCGGGTCCGATAATAGGCCGGATCGCCGGAATAGAGTTCGCCGGTCGCCAGCACGGCCGCCTTGCCGCTAAAGCCGCCGACCTGTTCGAGCCCACCGAGCTGCCCCGCCACCTGGCGCATCGCCACGCGGTTGACTTCGTCCTGGGTCGGGCCGTCGGCGATATAATCGGCAATCAGTTCGTCGAGCCGCGCGGAAACGGCATCGGCATCGGCGCTGGGCGCGACATCGACCTGCACGCGGAACAGGCTCACATATTCGAATTCCTGCAAGAACGCGGTGACGGAAACCGCCGTCTGTTCGTCGCGCACCAGCACATTGTCGAGCCGGGAGCTGGCGAGGCCGCCGAATACACTTGCTGCAACGTCGAGGTCGCTCGCGACCGGATCATTCAGACCCGGCACCACCCAGGTCCGATAGAGCCGCGTCGTCGCGACATTGTCCTGCATGAGGATGTCGCGACGCTCGTCGAGCGTCGGCACGCCGGGATCGACCTGCTCGGTATCGGGGCCGCGCGGGATATCGCCGAAATAGCGTTCGACCAGCGGCCGGGCGGTTTCCGCGTCGATGTCTCCGGCCAGAACGAGCACCGCGTTGTTGGGGCCGTAGTGGCGACCGAACCAGGCGCGGACATCGTCCATGCTGGCCGCGTCGAGATCGGCCATAGAACCGATCGTCGAATGGCGATAGGGATGGCCTTCGGGGAACAGCGCTTCGAGCTGGGCATAGCTGACAAGACCATAAGGCTGATTGTCGCCCTGGCGTTTTTCATTCTGAACGACGCCGCGCTGGTTATCGAGTTTCTCCTGGGTCACCGCGCCGAGCAGATGACCCATCCGGTCGGATTCCAGATAGAGTGCAAGCTCCAGCCCCTGGGTCGGAACCGTCTGGAAATAGTTGGTCCGATCGAACCAGGTCGTGCCGTTGAAATCGGTCGCTCCGATCTCGCGCAGCGGCTCGAAGAAATCTCCCGGCGCGTTTTCCGAGCCGTTGAACATCAGATGCTCGAACAGATGCGCAAAACCCGTTTGGCCTTCGGGCTCGTGCCGCGAACCGACATGATACCAGATCGATACCGCGACAACCGGAGCCTTGCGGTCCTCGTGCACGATCACGCGCAGGCCATTGTCGAGCGTGAAACGTTCATAGGGGATCGCCACCTGATCGACGAGATCCGCCGCCGTGACATTGGGCTGCGGGCCGACGGGCGCTTCGCCGTGATGATCGACGGCCGGAGCCGGCGACGCAATGAGCATGAGCGGCGCCAACAGGGTCAGCTTCAAGGAACGCATCGAAGATTTCTCCCGGGAAAATGCCGATCGACAATAACGCCGGGACGAGCGCACGCAAGCGGCGGTTGCGCCCACTCGACGAACGCCTAAATCTATCGACAAAGACAGGGCGAACGGCACCTTGTGTTGCATTTTTACAACACTATATCGGACCGGATACCGAAACAGGGATGGACATATGAATCTCGAAAAATTCACAGACCGCGCCAAGGGATTTCTGCAATCCGCGCAGACCGTCGCAATCCGCATGAATCATCAGCAGGTTCGCGCCGAACATCTGGCCAAGGCGTTACTGGAAGACGAGCAGGGCATGGCGGCGGGATTGATTGCGCGCTCCGGTGGCAGTGCCGAGGCCGCGGTGCGCGAGATCGACGAAGCCCTGTCGAAAATCCCCCAAGTCTCGGGTGGCGGTGCGCAACAAACGCCGCAGCTCAACAATGATGCGGTCCGCATTCTCGATACCGCCGAGCAGATCGCCACAAAGGCGGGCGATTCCTATGTCACGGTCGAACGGCTGCTGCTCGCGCTGGTCATGGCCAAGGGTACGCCGTCAGGCGACGCATTCGATGCAGCGGGCCTGAAACCCGAGGCGCTGAACGGCGCGATCGAAGAACTGCGCGGCGGCCGGACCGCCGATACGGCGAGCGCCGAAGACCGTTACGACGCGTTGAAAAAATTCGCGACCGACCTCACGGAGCGCGCCCGCGATGGCAAGATCGATCCGATCATCGGCCGCGACGAAGAGATTCGCCGAACCATCCAGATCCTCGCACGCCGCACCAAGAATAACCCCGTGCTGATCGGCGAGGCGGGAGTCGGCAAGACCGCGATCGCCGAAGGGCTCGCGCTGCGTATCGCCAATGGCGATGTGCCGGACGGCATCAAGAACCGCACCCTACTCTCGCTCGACATGGGTTCGCTGATCGCCGGCGCCAAATATCGCGGAGAGTTCGAGGAACGGCTGAAGGGCGTGCTCGACGAGGTGAAGGGGGCGGATGGCGAGATCATCCTGTTCATCGACGAGATGCACACGCTGGTCGGCGCCGGCGCGTCAGAGGGCGCGATGGATGCGTCGAACCTGCTGAAACCGGCTCTCGCGCGCGGCGAGCTGCATTGCATCGGCGCGACGACGCTCGACGAATATCGCAAACATGTCGAGAAGGACCCGGCGCTACAGCGGCGATTCCAGCCGGTTTTCATCGAAGAGCCGAGCGTCGAGGACACGATTTCAATCCTGCGCGGGATCAAGGAAAAGTACGAACTCCATCACGGCGTGCGTATCACGGACGGCGCGCTTATCTCCGCCGCGACCCTGTCCGAACGCTACATCACCGATCGCTTCCTGCCGGACAAGGCGATCGACCTGATGGACGAAGCCGCCTCGCGGATCCGGATGGAAGTCGAGTCCAAACCCGAAGAGATCGAAACGCTCGATCGCCGGATCATCCAGCTCAAGATCGAACGCGAAGCGCTGACCAAGGAGAATGACGAGGCATCCAGGGACCGTCTGTCGATCATCGAGGAAGAGCTCGCCAATCTCGAACAGGAACTGGCCGAACTGACCCAGCGCTGGCAGGCGGAGCGCGAGAAGATCCAGTCAGAAGCGAAGCTCAAGGAAGAGCTGGATGCCGCGCGGATCGCACTCGAACAGGCGGAGCGCGCGGGCGATCTCGCCAAGGCCGGCGAGCTCTCCTACGGCACGATTCCCGATCTCGAAAAGAAGCTCGAAGAGGCGGGCGAAGCGACCGAGGGTGCGATGCTGCGCGAGGAAGTGACGAGCGAGGATATCGCCTCGGTCGTCTCACGCTGGACCGGGATCCAGGTCGATAAGATGCTCGAAGGCGAACGCGAAAAGCTGCTCGCGATGGAGGAGCATCTCGGCAAGCGGGTCATCGGACAGGAAGATGCAGTTAAGGCCGTGTCGACGGCCGTGCGACGGTCGCGCGCCGGCCTGCAGGATCCGAACCGGCCGCTCGGCAGCTTCCTGTTCTTGGGCCCCACCGGCGTCGGCAAGACCGAGCTGACGAAGGCCCTGGCGGAATTCCTGTTCGACGACCAGAACGCGATGGTGCGGATCGATATGTCCGAGTTCATGGAGAAGCATTCGGTTGCCCGGCTGATCGGCGCGCCGCCGGGCTATGTCGGTTATGACGAAGGCGGCGTGCTGACCGAATCCGTGCGGCGGCGGCCCTATCAGGTGATCCTGTTCGACGAGGTGGAGAAGGCGCATAACGATGTCTTCAACGTCCTGCTACAGGTGCTCGACGATGGCCGGTTGACGGACGGTCAGGGCCGGACGGTCGATTTCTCGAACACGTTGATCATCCTCACGAGCAATCTCGGCAGCCAGTATCTGTCGTCGCTCGGCGACGAGCAGACGGTCGACGAGGTGGAACCGCAGGTGATGGAAACGGTGCGCGGCCATTTCCGCCCCGAGTTTCTCAATCGCCTCGACGAGATCATTCTCTTCCACCGCCTGAGTCAGGCCCATATGGCGCCGATCGTCGATATTCAGGTCGCGCGCGTCCAGAAGCTGCTAGATGATCGCAAGGTCGAAATCGAACTGTCGGACAAGGCCCGCGAATGGCTGGGCCGGGTCGGCTACGATCCTGTCTATGGTGCCCGGCCGTTGAAGCGCGCCGTGCAGAAATATCTGCAGGACCCGCTGGCCGATGCGATCCTGCGCGGCGATATCGCCGACGGGATGACGGTGAAAGTCGATGAAGGTGAGGGTGCGCTGGCCATGACTTTCGGCTAGGCCGCCCCGCATGAACACAGCACAATCATGGAGTGCCTATTGGGCACAGATGGGCGACAAAGGCGGCTGTCTGCCGGGTGCGCCCCCTGAAGTCGATGCGCAGCTGACGCGACTATGGGCTGAGTTCGCGCATCAATTCGGCGGTGGCGCGAAACTGGTCGACCTGGCCTGCGGCGCGGGCGCGGTAATGCGGTCGCTCCTTCGGGGAAATGACGGACTGGACCTTGTCGGCGTCGATTATGCGGAACTGCCCAAAAGCCGTTCGAAGAGGATCACGCTCATCGGATCGACCGATATCGCCAGTCTGCCTTTCGAAGATGGCCATTTCGATGGCCTGACAAGCCAGTTCGGGATCGAATATGCCGATCTTGCCACGGCGGGTCCCGAAATGGCGCGGGTCGCGAAGCCCGGCGCGCGACTCCAATTCGTCGTGCATCACGCCGAGAGCCCGGTCGTCGAGCAGAATCGCAACCGGCACGCGGCGCTCTGTGCGATCGCCCGCTCCTCCATCCTGGATATGGCCCGGACCGCGGCCGCGCAACCGGGCAGCGATACGGCACTGCTGCGCCAGGCGTTCTCGCTTGTAGCGCGGAGCCACCCCGATCAGGCCGTGGTACGCGAAATCGCCGCCGGTATCGACAACGCCATTCGCATCGGCGGCAAGAAGGGCAATACCGAGTTCGACCGGATTTCGGCCAATCTAACACGGGAATGCGAGGTGCTGGCGGCGCTGCTCGATGCCGCGCTGGACGAAGACGGCATCGCCGAGTTCGCCGGTACGCTTTCACGGGGTTTCGTCTGCCGCCCGGTCAAGCCCCTCAAACTGCGGGGCCTTGCAAACCCGATCGCCTGGCTGGTCTCCGCAGCGCGCAAGGACTGATCGCAAAGGCTAGCCAGATCGGCCTTGATCGGTAATGATGAGACGGTAATCGACATTTACCCGTTCGAACTTCCGGAGTCTTTTTTGCGATGCGTGTTTCCAAAACATCCCTTGCTCTTGCAGCCACGATGCCGCTCTTTCTCGCAACGCCCGCGCATGCCGATGACGGCGAGGAAGCGCTGGAACCGTTTCGAGAGTGCGGGGCGATAACCGAAGGCCCGGCGCGGCTGGCCTGTTTCGATGCGGCACTTGCCGGCGCCGATGCGGCGCAACAAGCGCGCCAGGAACGGCGCAGGCGGCGAACGGTCGAAGATTTCGGCCTGTCGGGAACGCAAATCGAAGAACGGTATGAGCGCGAAGTGCGCAGAGCCGAACGCAGCGGCGGCAGCGCGGAGGATGTTGCCGAACTGGCTCCGCCGGAGCCTCGGGAAGTGACCTCGACGATCGCCGAGACCTTGACGGACGCAACCCGTCGGCGCGTCTTCCTGCTGGAGAACGGACAGATTTGGCGCGAAGGCAACAATAGCAGCCTGCGCGGGCGCATTCGGGTCGGATCGACGGCCACTGTCTCGCGTGGCGGTATCGGCGGCTATCGGCTTCGCGTGGAAGGGCGGACCGGCTTTATTTCAGTGACGCGCGTTCGCTAGACATCGGGGCGTCGCCAAGAAAGCCTAGTTACGCTGCATCGAGTCGCGGGTGGTGTCATCCAGAATGCGGCGCGCATCCCGGTTGCCCGACCTCGCCAATTCCCTCCACTCCGCGATCGTCAGACAAATACGCTCCCGGCGCGCATTCGAGCCGGTAACGCGGCGAGTTTGGCAGCGGATACGCTGATCGGGATCCTGTTCGGCCACTTCGGTACCCGGTTCGGTACCCGGCGCCTCCTCTTGGACGACGGCATGGGCGGGCGTTGTTATCGCTACGGCAAACGCCGCCAAAACGGGGATGGCAATCTTCATCGAAATACTCCGCTAACTGTTAGAAATTCGGGAAGGATCTCATTACTTCCCATTGACACCCTCGGTTTTACTGTAACTTGCCGACTTCCGGGCGACAAGTCCGGAGATGGTAAGGGCGCTTATGCTGCGCTAAACGCCGGTTCCGGAGGTGCTCCACAGATTATATGAGGATGTAGCGAAACATGGCGACCACACACCCGGTAGCGTTAGACGACGGCGCATGGCTCGCCCATCGGTATGATGAGACGATCGATGGCTTTCATTTCGTGCATATGCCGCGCAATATCCGTTCGGACGCAATATTCCTGTCCGACGAATATATGCCACAGGACGCCGACCGGCAGATACTGCCGAGAGCGCAATGCGATGATCAGGCGCCGGCACCGGCTCCGTTACATTTCATACTCCACTCCGGTTTCTGCTGCTCGACATTATTGACGCGTGCATTTGATCAGCCGGGACTCGCAACCGGCATGAGTGAGCCGACTGTGTTGCGAGATATGGTCGGTTTTCGTCGCCGGGGCGGTGATCCTGCGCGATATCAGGCGATTCTGGAGACCAGTCTTGCGCTTCTGTCGCGCCCTTTGGAACAAGGTGAGGCGATCATCGTCAAACCGTCCTGCATCGTCAACGGCCATGCGCGCGACATATTGGCAGCACGCCCCGACAGCTGCGCCGTCACGCTCTATGCTCCGGTCCGGGTGTTCCTGAACTCGATCGCGCGCAAGGGGATTACCGGCCGCCTCTGGGCGCGCGAACTGTTTATCGGGCTGCAGCAAGCCAATCGGATGGACCTTGGCTTCGACGAAGAACAACTGTTCGGCCAAACCGATCTTCAGATCGCCGGACTTGCCTGGTTGATCCAGATTCGGCGGTTTAGTGAGCTGGCGGCCGAATTCGGCGCCGACCGCGTACGTACTATCGACAGCGAAACATTTATCGCGGAACCGGCAAAGGCGCTTCAAGGCGTCGGTCAGCTATTCTCCTTGGATATGAACCATCAAACGGCCAACGCGATCGCCGATGGCCCGGTTTTCCAGACTCACTCCAAATTCGGCGAAAAATTCGACGCGGAGCGTCGCGATGCCGAACGCGCCGCGGGAGAAACCGCGCATGCAGACGAAATCGAGAAGGTGGCAATCTGGGTCGAAACGGTTGCAGCGGGGTTGAATATCGCCATGCAGCCCAACGCCGCACCGGTCAGCTAGGCGGAGCCTGAACATCGAAGGCGACCGTCAATCGCTCACCGGCATCGAACGGTATCGTCCCATGCCACATGATCGACGGAAATAGCGCCAGACGGCCGACCTTTGGTTCGACCGTATGAAATGGCGGCAGATCAAGCCCGAGCTCGTCGGGCGGTTGGCCGAAGGCGAGCCAGCCTGCAGGCGGCTCGCCGAATTGGTCTTGCGGCGGCAGGCTGACGTAAAGCGCGGAACTGTACCAGCCTTTCGGATGGATATGATGGGTATGGCGACCCGCGCCCTCCAGCCTCACCGACCAGGAGCCGCCGAACCGCACCGGCCCCGGTTTCTGACGCAGAACGGGATGATCGGTATCGAGCGGCGCCAGCGTCTGCATATGTGCGGCGACCGTTTCGACAATGGCCGCCCGTAATGCTCGGATCTCGGGATCGGCCCGCGCAAAAAGCGGACCGTCGGTTTGCGTACCTCCGCGGACCGACTGACCCGCCATATCCGCTTTCAATACGTGGAGCGTGCGAAGATGATCGGCCAACGCCGCCATATCGACCGTGTCGCCGATGTCATAGGTGCGGATCAATCGCTCGTCCCGTTCGAGCCAGTTCCAGCGCGGATCGTCCAACAGCCGCCATGCGACACCGAGATAGGGCCACATTTCGTTCGCATCGGGATCGTTCATGCGCTTCTCCCCGCACGCCGCCGCGGCATCCGGCCGGCCGGTGCGCAGCATGTGCCGCATGTAGCGCACGGCGAGCGGCATCTCGGCATGGGGCGCGACCCGGTCGAACAACCGACTTGCTCGGTCGTTATCGCCGACTTCCGACGCACATATCGCCTCGCAAATGTCGAGATTGCGCACATCGTATATTGTCGCGCGCGCGCGCGCGACGA
>JBCDDN010000019.1:0-54251 GCA_039180285.1 Pseudomonadota bacterium
ACGCTATCTGCGCAAGGGCAGCAAGGTCTATATCGAGGGCCAGTTGCGTACCCGCAAATGGCAGGACCAGTCCGGTAACGATCGTTACTCGACCGAAGTCGTGATCGACGGTTTCAACGGCAGCATGACGATGCTCGACGGCCGCGACAGCGGCGGGGGTGGAGGTGCCGGCAGCGGTGACAGCTGGGGCGGTTCCGGCGGCAATGATGGTGGCTATGGCGGCGGTCAGTCCTCGGGGTCGAAGCCCGCTGGCGGCGCATTCGACGACGATCTCGACGACGACGTTCCGTTCTAGCTTTTGGCGTCGCCCTTGCTGGTAAGTGCATCGCGCAAACCCTTGAGCGCTCCGAATGGGCCCGCTTCCTCTTCGCTGATTACGCCCGCTTCGCGCAAGGCGTCCGGCGCATTGCCGCTGCGTGGAAAAGGATCGAGCGCCAGCGCCATGGTCTGGGCAGCCGCTTCGCCCAGGTCGATCGCTCCGCCGACATAGGGCAGCGTCTCGCATTCGTCGGCGCTGAGTTCGATCTCCTCCTCCTCGTCGCCAGCCGGTTGTTCCGGCACAAAACGGAGGGCGAATTCTTCCGCGATAAGGCTGGAAACCAGCTCTCCGGTTACAACGCAATTCTGGGTGACATCGGCGTCGATATGGCCGTTCGCGAATATTGCGCTCCCGTCACGGTGGATTTCGGCGCGAGCGGACAGGCCCGCAATGGCTTCCAGATCGAACCGTTCGGCCAGCGCGGCGCGTTCTTCGGCATTCGCTTCGATGGCGTGAGTCGTCGCACCTTTGCCGATAGCGTCGATCGCCACAGGCCGGGAAAATTCCGGATCTGCAATCATGCGAGATTCGGTAGCTGGCCTGCCAATATCGCTTCGGCCGGCTCTCGGCTCAGGGCAGCCGCAAAGTCTTTCAGCCGGCTGGCCGTATCGTCGATTTTTTCATTTTGGGCCTCTTCGCCCCGGTACAGGTTACGCGACAGCGCTTCGCGCATATCGCCGCTATCTTCAAAGCCGGCACGATAGGCGGCAAGGCGCCCGCCCAATGCACCCATCATCTTGCCGATATGTTTGCCGACGACGATGTCGCCGACGCCGAGTTCGCGCAATTGTCCGTCCATGTCCTCGACGAAAAGCTCGGTCACCAGCGCGCTCTGGCTGGCATAGGCCTGGCCGTCCCGTTCCAGACGCAGCAGGACCGTGGCGAGGATGGCGGCGATCATGTCGAACCGCCCATCCTTCGTGTCCGGCACGCCGCCTTCGGCATACCATTGCGGATCGCGGCCGCGTTCGACGATCGCCCGATAAAGGGGCACCATCGCGTCGCGCGGCCGATTGCGGGTGAAAAGCCGGTCAATGAGAGACATGGCGTTGTATATCGCTCCTTCGATGCGGCCTTGCTATCCGGGTCGCCTTCCGCATATTGAGCGCCGAAGACGAAGTTGCAATGCCGGCTGTTTGGGCGTTGCGCGTAAGGAGAGTGAAATGGCCCCGAAAATCCGGCACATGCCTTTGGCCGCCAGCGCTATGGCATTGCTCGCAACGGGTTTCGTGACGAGCGGCTGCGCCCAGATTCGCACCCATCAAGGATATATCGGCGAACCGATCCTGATCGAATCCGTCCAGCCGGGGGTGGATAACCGAGCTTCGGTGCAAGCGACGCTGGGCCGCCCCACATTTACGAGCCAGTTCACGACTTCGACCGAAACACCGACTTGGTATTACGTATCCCGGGATTCGCGACAGCTGGCATTCGCCCGCCCGCGGGCCGTCGATCAGATGATCCTGGCCGTCCGATTTGCCGGTGATGGCAATGTCGCCGCGGTTGATATTTTGGGCATCGACCAAGTCGCGTCGATCGATCCCTGGGGCGAAGAAACGCCCACGCTTGGCCGTAATCGCGGCTTTTTCGACGAGTTGTTCGGCAATATCGGCCGGGTCGGCAGTGTCGGCCAGAGTGGCGGCACGGCGGACAATCCGGGCGGGTAAGGCTTTTTGTCAGAAACTTCCTGAGCTGGGTTTAGTTTGTCAAAACGTTGCTCATGCAGCGTCGTTGGATGCCATCGGAGGGCGGTGCCGCGCTCGACCGTCAGGTCGAGTCTGACAAACTAACGCGCGATACCCCCGGCTGCGAGGACCGCCAATGTCACCAGTTCGCTCGCGGTCGCCGACATGGTGGCGATCTGAACGGGGCGCGCCATGCCGACGAGCATCGGTCCGACCACGGAATCGCCGCCCAATTCGCGCAGTAATTTGGCCGATAGATTGGCGGATTGCAGGCCCGGCATCACGAGTACGTTGGCGGGTTCCGACAGCCGGCTGAACGGATAGCTCTTCATCAACTGCGGATTGAGCGCCACATCGGGTGCCATCTCGCCTTCATATTCGAAGCTCACACCGCGCTCGTCGAGCAATGCGACGGCCTCGCGGATATTCTCGAGCCAGTTGCCCGGCGGATTGCCGAAGGTCGAATAGGAGAGGAAGGCGACCCGCGGTTCATGGCCCATGCGCCTGGCCACGGCGGCCGTCTGTTCCGCGATGTCGGCAAGCAGTTCCGGCGATGGTCGTTCGTTGATTGTCGTGTCCGCCATGAAAACGTTATGATTGCGACCGACCAGCATATGAATGCCGAAGGGCCGGCGCCCGTCGATCGGATCGATGACCTTCATCACCTGGCTCAACGACTGGCTGAACTGGCGCGTCACGCCCGTGATCATCACGTCCGCTTCGCCAAGCGCGAGCAGGAGTGCGCCGAAGATATTGCGATCGTTATTGACCATCCGCTCGCAATCGCGCCGGAGGAATCCGCGCCGCTGCAATCGGTCATAGAGGAAATCGACCATTTGCGGCACGAGCGGCGAATTGCGGCTGTTATGATGTTCGAAGCTTTCGGGTTCATCGACGCCGAGCTCGCGTAGCCGGTCCAGTACATCGTCGCGACCGACCAGCACTGGAATACCATAGCCGCCATCGCGGAACTGGATGGCGGCGCGCAAAACCACCTCTTCCTCGCCCTCGGCGAACAGCACGCGGCGCGGCTGCGCGCGGGCCTGTTCATAGGCGAGGGTGAGCACCGAATTGGTCGGGTTCAATCGCGATTTCAGCGTGTGCCGATAATTCTCCATGTCGAGGATCGGTTGTCGAGCGACCCCGGAATCCATAGCCGCCTGAGCAACGGCAGCCGGCACGATCTCCATCAGCCGCGGGTCGAAGGGTGCCGGGATGATGTAGTCCGGCCCGAAACTGTGCGATTTGCCATAAGCCGCGGCGACTTCTTCGGGCACCTGCTGGCGCGCCAGTTCGGCGAGCGCTTCGGCTGCGGCGATCTTCATCTCGTCATTGATCGTCGTCGCCCGCACATCGAGCGCGCCGCGAAAGATGAAGGGGAAGCCGAGCACATTGTTGACCTGGTTCGGATAATCCGACCGGCCGGTCGCGATAATCGCGTCGGGGCGCGCCGCCTTGGCGTCTTCCGGCAGAATTTCCGGATCGGGATTGGCCATTGCGAAGATGATCGGCTTCTCGCCCATCGATTTCACCATATCCTGGTCGACGACCCCCGCGACCGACAACCCCAAGAAAATGTCCGCACCTTCCATCGCTTCGCGCAACGTGCGTTTATCCGTCGGTGCGGCATGGGCGGACTTCCATTGGTCCATCGCCTCTTCGCGGCCCTGATAGATGACGCCCTTGGAATCGCACATGAGTACGCGGTCGCTCGGCGCGCCCATCGCCTTGATCAGCTCGGTACAGGCGATAGCGGCCGCGCCGGCGCCCGATACGACCATATCGACATCGGTGATGTCGCGGTCCGTCAAGTGCAGTGCGTTGATCACACCAGCCGCGGCGATGATGGCGGTACCGTGCTGGTCGTCATGGAAGACCGGAATATTCATGCGTTCACGCAATGTCTGTTCGATGATGAAACAGGCCGGCGCGCCGATATCTTCCAGATTGATGCCGCCGAAGCTCGGCTCCATGATCTCGACCGCGCTGATAAACTTGTCGACATCCTCGGTCGCGAGTTCGATATCGATCGAATCGACGTCGGCGAAGCGTTTGAAAAGCACGGCTTTGCCCTCCATCACCGGTTTGGACGCGAGAGCGCCGAGATTGCCGAGTCCCAGGATAGCGGTGCCGTTGGAAATCACGGCGACGAGATTGCCCTTGGCCGTATAGTCATAGGCGGTCGCCGGATCGTCCGCGATCGCTTGTACGGGAACGGCGACGCCCGGTGAGTAAGCCAAGCTCAAATCGCGCTGCGTGGCCATCGGCTTTGTGGCGACGATTTCGATCTTGCCGGGCCGCTCATGCGAGTGGAACAGCAATGCCTCGCGCTCCGAAAATTCGACATTGCTGTGATCGCTCATCGCGCGCCCCTGTGGATGACTCAGTGGATAACCGGGCGATCCCGCCCAATTGCCTTTTGAGGCATGGCGGCGGCTGCGGCAAGACGCTATCCCGGGATTCGACATGGCAACCAAGGTGAAGAAGAAACGCCCGGCAAAGGCCGGGCCCACGCCGATGATGGCGCAATATCTGGCGCTCAAGGAGACGGTGCCCGATTGCCTGCTCTTCTATCGGATGGGTGATTTTTTCGAGCTGTTCTTCGATGACGCCAAACAGGCAGCGGCGACGCTCGATATCGCGCTCACGGCGCGCGGTGAGCATGACGGCGAACCGATTCCGATGTGCGGCGTGCCGGCGCACAGCCACGAGGCGTATCTCGCGCGGTTGATCAAAGCCGGTCATCGCGTGGCGATCGCCGATCAGACGGAAACGCCGGAACAGGCGAAGAAACGGGCCGGATCGAAGGCGCTGGTCGGCCGCGCGATCGTCCGGGTTGTGACGGCGGGCACGCTGACCGAGGAAACGTTGCTCGATGCAAAAACGGAGAACTGGCTGGTCGCCATAACCGAGACGGGCGGCGTGCTCGGCATCGCCGCGGCGGACATATCGACAGGCCGTTTCACACTGGCTGCGGCGGAACCGGACATGCTGGACGCCGAACTTGCGCGCCTGTCCGCCGCCGAGTTGATCGTGCCGGACGGCTTCGCCGGAACACCCGATCGGGCGCAGACATGCCCGAAAACGGATTTCAGCAGCATCGGCGCAGAGAAACGGCTCAAGTTGCTATTCGGCGTCGCGACGCTGGACGGGTTTGGCGATTTCGGACGGGCGGAGCTCGCAGCGGCCGGAGGTCTGCTCGCCTATCTCGAAACGGCCGGGCAAGGCAATCTGCCCTTCCTGCAGCCGCCACGACGACACCGGACCGGCGATCATATGTTGATCGACGCCGCGACGCGCGAGAGCCTCGAGCTGACTCAGGCCGTGGGTGGCGGTCGCAAGGGCAGCCTGCTCGATTGCATCGACCAAAGCGTGACGGGTGCGGGTGCGCGTTTGCTGGCCGCCGATATAGCCGCGCCGCTGACCTCGACAACCGATATCGAGGCGCGGCTCGATCTGGTGCAACTGTTCGAAGCCGGTGCCGGGCACCGCGCAGATTTGCGTGCTGCGCTGAAGGCGCTTCCCGATATCGGCAGGGCGCTGGGGCGCCTCGCGGCCGGACGCGGAACGCCGCGCGATCTCGGATTGCTGCGCGATGGACTTGGCGCCGCTCGCGAGTTGCATATAAGTCTGTCGAGGATCGATGCACCGCCGGCACTGTTGAGCGAATTGCTACCGGCGCTCACCGGCCATGGTGCCCTAACCGATCATCTATCCCGCGCGCTCGTTCCCGATCCGCCGATCGATACGACCAAGGGCGGCTATATCGCGGAAGGCCATGATGCGGCGCTCGACGATTTGCGTGAAACGGCGGGAGCCGGCCGCAAGGCGATCGCGGCGCTGGAGGCCCGCTATCGCGAAGCGACGGGAATTGCGAGCCTGAAGGTCAAGCACAACAATGTACTCGGCTATCATATCGAAGTACCGGCGCGGCATGCCGATGCGCTGATGAGCGCGGACTCCCGTTTCACCCACCGCCAGACTTTGGCCGGAGTCGTACGGTTCAACGCGCCGGACCTGCACGAAGAAGCGCAGCGGGTTGTGCAGGCGGGCGCGCACGCCCTGGCTGCCGAGGCCGCGCATCTCGAAGAGCTGATCGACACCACGCTGTCGGACACTGCGCGGATCGCGGCTACCGCCGATGCGCTCGCGCGGCTCGATGTCGCCACGGCTCTTGCCGAACAGGCGGCCTTGCGCGGCTGGTCGCGGCCCAGGCTCGCCGGCCATGCCTGTTTTCAGATCGAGGGCGGCCGTCATCCGGTGGTCGAAAGCGCCGTCGAGCGGCAGGGTGAACGCTTCGTCGCCAATGATTGCGGCCTTTCGCCGGAAGAACGGCTGTGGCTTGTCACCGGTCCGAATATGGGCGGCAAATCGACCTTTCTGCGTCAGAACGCCCTGATTGCGGTCCTTGCCCAGGCGGGCAGCTATGTTCCGGCCGCCTCGGCCGAACTCGGCATCGTCGACAAGCTGTTCAGCCGGGTCGGCGCGTCGGACAATCTGGCGCGCGGCCGTTCGACCTTCATGGTCGAGATGGTCGAGACCGCGGCGATTCTTGCGCAGGCGACGGAGAACAGCCTTGTGATCCTGGACGAGGTCGGACGCGGCACATCCACCTATGACGGGCTTGCGATCGCCTGGGCGGTCGTCGAGGCCGTGCATGATGTGAATCGATGCCGCTGCCTCTTCGCAACGCATTATCACGAGCTGACCCGGCTTGCCGAACGTCTCGATGCACTCTCCCTCCATCACGTCCGCGCGCGCGAGTGGAAGGGCGATCTCGTGCTGTTGCACGAACTGGCGGACGGGCCCGCGGATCGGAGCTACGGGCTGGCCGTCGCGAAGCTGGCCGGACTGCCGCGGGAAACGGTTGTCCGGGCAAAATCGGTGCTGGCCAAGCTGGAGGCAGGGCGCGCCGCGACGGGCGGCCTCGCCGCCGGGCTCGACGATCTTCCGCTCTTTTCCGCTGATATCGCTCAGGAGGAAGACGATATCGACCCGCTGCGCGCGGCGCTGGAAGCGGTTCATGCCGACGATCTCAGCCCACGCGAAGCGCTCGATCTCATCTACAGCCTCAAACGGCTGGCGAACGAATGAATGTGCTCCTGCCTGCGCAGGAGCACGGTGTTTCGAATGCTTTCTTTACGCCGTGTTTCTGCCTAGCTTAGCAGTATGAGCAGCCCCATTCCCAACCGGCGCGCGATTATCGACCGACGCGATGTCGCGGCGAGACTATATGCGCTGGATGCAGAGGGAACGGCGAATCTGCGCGCCGCGGCGGTGGTTGAACTTCGTAGCGCCATGGAGGATGGTTCCGCCGAAATCGCCAACCGTCTCGCGGCCAGGCCGTCGCGCGGCTCGATCATCACCCGAAGCTACTCGTTTCTCTACGATCAGCTGCTCCGGCTGATCTACGATTTTACGGTTCAACGGCTCTATTCCAACAGTAACCCGTCCGATGCCGAACGGCTGACGCTGATCGCCGTCGGCGGGTATGGCCGCAGCGAACTCGCGCCCTTTTCCGATCTCGATATCGGCTTTCTCACGCCGTACAAACAATCGGCCTGGTGCGAACAGGTTATCGAATCCATCCTCTACACGCTCTGGGATCTCGGCCTGAAAGTCGGTCATTCGAGCCGCTCGCTAGACGATATGATCCGCATGGCGAAAAGTGATTTGACGATCCGGACGGCGCTGCTCGAAGCGCGGTATCTTTGGGGTGACGAACGCCTCTACGATGAAGCGACGCACCGTTTCTACGCCGAAATCGTCGAGGGTACGGCTCAGGCCTTTACCGCCGACAAGCTGGCCGAGCGCGATCGGCGGCACGAACGGATGGGCGACAGTCGCTATGTGGTCGAACCCAATGTGAAGGACGGCAAGGGCGGCCTGCGCGATCTCCATACGCTATTCTGGATCGGGCGTTACGTTCACAAGGTGCGCGATCTTGGAGAACTGGTCGAACATGGCCTATTGACGTCCGACGAACTCAAGCAGTTTCGCAAGGCCCGCGATTTTCTGCTCGCCGTGCGGTGCCATCTGCATCTGATTTCCGGACGGCCCGAAGAGCGGCTGACGTTCGATGTCCAGCCCGAAATCGCCAAGCGGATGAGCTATGCCGAGCGCACCGCGAAATCGGCGGTCGAACGGTTCATGCAGCACTATTTCCTGATCGCGAAACAGGTCGGCGATCTGACCGGCGTGTTCCTCGCTCATCTCGATGAGCAATATGGGCCGCGCGGGCGGCGGTTCGTGATGCCGGCCTTGCGCCGCAAGCCGCGTAAGTTGAACGGCTTCACGATCGATCGTGGGCGGCTGTCCATTCCCGATGTGGATTTCTTCGAAGAGGACCCGGTCCGGTTGATCGAACTGTTCGCGCTTGCCGACAAACATGGTCTGGAAATCCACCCGGTCGCGATGCGCCAGGCCGGTCGCAACGAGAAATTGGCGGCGAAGATCCGCAAGGACCGGCGCGCGAATGGGCTGTTCCTGGATGTTCTCACCAGTCCGCGGGATCCGGAAACCGTCTTGCGCTGGATGAACGAGGCCGGAATCTTCGGCCGGTTCGTTCCGGACTTCGGCCGCGTCGTCGCGCAGATGCAATTCGACATGTATCATCACTATACGGTCGACGAGCATACGATCCGGGCGATCGGCCTGTTGTCCAAGATCGAGAATGGACGCCTCAAAGACGATCATCCGCTGTCCCACGCCGTGATGGGCAAGCTGGTCTCCCGGCGTGTCCTCTACGTGGCGGTTCTGTTGCACGATATCGCCAAGGGCCGAGGCGGGGATCATTCGATCCTCGGTGCCGAAGTGGCTGACAAGCTCTGCCCGAGACTGGGCCTGGATGCCGGCGAGACGCAGACCGTCGCATGGCTTGTACGGTGGCATCTCCTGATGTCGGCGACAGCGTTCAAACGCGACCTCTCCGATCCGAAAACGATCGAGGATTTCGTTCTGGCCGTGAAGAGTCCCGAGCGGCTCAAGTTGCTTCTCGTGTTGACGGTCGTCGATATCCGTGCGGTGGGCCCCGGCGTCTGGAATGACTGGAAGCGGCAATTGCTGACCGACCTTTTCGAGGCGGCGGAAGAGACATTGCGGCTCGGTCACAAGCATCAGGGGCGGCGGTCGCGGATCGCGGCGGTGCAAGCGAAGCTCGCTGCCGCGCTCGATTGGCCCGAGCCGGATATCAAGCAACTCTTCAAACGGATGCCGCGTGCCTATTGGATCGCGGAGAATGAGGATACCACCATCGCCAATGCCCGGCAGATGGCCCAAGCGCATATGGCGGAGGAGAAACTGTCTATCGCGATGCAGCCCGATCCGGATCGCGGAGCTACGCTGGTGACCGTCTATACGGCCGATCATCCGGGCTTATTCTATCGGCTTGCGGGCGCTGTCGATATGGCGGGCGCCAATGTGATCGATGCCCGTATCTACACGACCCGTGACGGGATGGCATTGGACAATATCCTTGTGCAGGATCCCTTTGGCGGGACGTTTGACGATCCGGGCCAGTTGCAACGCCTGGAAACGGCGATCCGTGACGCGCTCGCCAACAAGCACAAGCTGAAGGAACGGCTCGAGGCGCGCCCATTGTCCCGGACGCGCGCCGAGGCGTTCCATATCGAGCCACTGGTTCTCATCGATAACAAGGCGTCGAACCGGTATACGGTGATCGAGGTCAATGCGCTCGACCGGCCGGCTCTCCTCAACAGCCTCACCCATGTGCTGTTCCAATCCAAGGCGACAATCCGCTCGGCCCATATCGCCACCTATGGCGAACGCGCCGTCGACACTTTCTATCTGACGGACCTGTTCGGCGAAAAGATCGTCAATCCGGCGCGGCTGAAAGCGCTGCAGAAGAGACTCCTCAAGGCCGCCGCCGCGAAAACCGAGGAGAAGGCGGCGGCTTAGGCCGGCTCAGGCTCCGGTGGCGAAGGGCGCTGTTTCTTCTCGCGCTGCATCTCGGGCGTTTCGGGCGGGGCGTAGCTGACGATCACGTCGCCTGGCTCGACCACCGGCCGCGCATCGGTCGAATAGAAGAGCAGCCGACGGTCGGGCTTCAGCACGCAGATCATCAGCGCGTCGGGATCGAGGTTTTTCTTCAGATCCTCGACACCGAATTTTTCAGTGATCTTGGTGCGGGTAAATACCCAGTCGGCATCCTCATATTTCAGCAGATCGTCGATCGTGGGCGCCGATCGCATCAGTACGCGGCCGCGCGAATGATAGGGCGCGCGATCCCGGTCGGTGCCGATCTGGCTGACCGAATCATATCCCATTTCCGGGCCCAGATCATCACAGATCAGGGCGTTATAGGCATCGTTATCGGTCGCCGCGATCAACTCCTGAAACTGGCCGAGATCGAGATGCTCCTGCGTCACTTCGTCGAGAATATCGCCGCGATAGACATCGATTTCGCGGCGCTTGGCAGCGCGCAACGCATATTGGGACGGATCGGCGATGGTGACGGGGATCTCCATTTTCTTGAGCAGCTCGCCGAAGTCGATCGTCCAACGATTGGCGCCCACCAACAGCACGCCGTTGGCCGGGCCCTGGTCGAGCCCGAGCCGCCGTGCCCACCATTTCGCGGAAAAACCATGCGCGAAGATCGTCGCGATCACGACGCCGAAGGATAGAGGGATCAGGGCTTCGGCATCCTCGATGCCGAAATCGATGAGTCGGATCGCGAACAGACCGGTAATAGCGACGGCTACGATGCCGCGCGGCGCAATCCAGGCGATGAACAGCCGCTCGTTCCATGGCACGCTCGAGAACAGCAACGATATTAGGATTGTCAGTGGTCGCACGACGAACAGCAACAGCAGCAAAAAGCCGACAAAACGGAGCACGCCCTCGATCGGGTCTGGCGAGGTTGTCTGGAAACTCGTAATGACTTCCCAGTCGAGCGTGGCTGATAGCATGATGAACACGCCGGAAATCAGGAGGACGGCCAGATCTTCCTTGAAGCGGCGCAGCGCCTGACTTGAAAACATCGGCCGATTGGCCATGACGACGCCCATGATTGTGACGGTGACGAGCCCGGTTTCATGCTGAATGATGTCGGCGATGACGAAGCCGCTGATGACGAGAATCAACAGGGCTGGCGCTTTAAGATATTCGGGCACATAGCCGCGCGGGAAGAACCAGGTGACGCCCCAGCCGAGTGCTGCGCCGAGCAGGGCGGCGATGAAAGTCGATCCAATGACGTCAAAGCTGATCGCCGCGACGCTCGTTCCCGCTCCGCCATAGGTGATATAGGCGAAGATGAAGACGGCGAGGAGCGCGCCGATCGGGTCGTTGACGATCCCTTCCCATTTGAGGATTCTAGAAACCCGGTTGCCCACGCGCAGCGAGCGCAGCATCGGGCCGATCACAGTTGGGCCGGTAACCACCAGGATGCCGCCGAAAAGGGCCGAAACCTCCCAGCTCAAGCCCGCGCCATAGTGGCAGGCGAGCGTTCCGAGAAACCAGCCCACCGGCACGCCGATCACGACAAGCCGCATCACTGCCCATCCCGCATGACGCAATTCGCGGAAGTTCAGACTCAAACCGCCTTCGAACAGGATCACCGCGACCGCGAGCTTGATGATGGGCTCCATCAGAGCCCCGAAATCTCTTTCGGGATTTATGAGGCCTCCGCGGAAAAATTCATGTGGGATGAGTGCGCTGACGGGGCCGACCAGGATGCCGACGATCAACATCAGGGCGATGGCGGGCCGGCCGGTCCGCCAGGCGATCCATTGCGCGCCGACGCCGGCCACGCCGATAACCGCGATCTTCACCATAAGGGAGTCGAGCGCCATTACCGGTCCATGCCGGGGAAAGGCGGTGGCTTCAACATATTGTTACGGGACAAAAAAGGGCCCGCGCCGTTCGATACGGCGCGGGCCCCTTCGAAAGTCGCCAAGATCGTCCCTAGAAGCGGGTACGAACCGTCACGCCATAGGTCCGCGGTTCCGCGAGGAATGCCGAGAATATCTGGCTCGGTGCCTGGAACGGGGTATTGAAGGCAACCTGAGAATAGTCAGTGTTCAGCAGATTTTGCGCCCAGATTTCGAGGCTCCAATTCTGATCGGGGCCCCGGATGCCGATGCGTCCGTTGACCAGCGCAAAGCTCTCCTGCTCCTTCTGCGGGCGCAGATCGGAACCGGTGTTGAAACCACTGGTGATCCGCGTATCGACATAGAACAGCGCAGACATGCCATTGTTGCCGATCGGCGGTGTCCAAGCGAACGAACCGGTGACAACGAGGTCCGGGGCATTTGACAGGGCGTCGCCCGGAAGCAGATTGAGAGCGGGATCGAGCGGAGCGCCCTGATCGTTGCCGATCAGATTATTCTCATAGCTCGTATCGACATAGGTCAAGCCTGCGGTGACGTTCACATAGTCGGCAGGTTGGATTGTCGCTTCCAGTTCGATGCCTTGCGAGATGACGCCCGGCTGAACATCGTCCGGTGCGCAGGCGCCGGTCGTCGCGTCGCCATCACGATCAGCTCCACCCAGGTCCGTGCCACATGCATTGATGTTCTGCACGAGGAAGACCGAACCGTTGAACGTGTTCAGCTGGAAGTTCGCAAACTCCTGCCGGAAGATCGCGCCGCTGATCGTAAAATCACGGCCCGTATATTTGGCGCCGATTTCGAACGCATCGACAATTTCCGGCTCGAACTGCAACGCAGCCGTGCTGCCGGCGACGGCCGGGTTGAAGATCGGAACGTTGAGGGCCGAACGATCGAGGTTGAAACCGCCGGCCTTATAGCCGCGCGAATAACTGGCGTAGAGCAGCAGATCGTCGATCGGGCGGTAGGATAGGATCGCCGTGCCGGTGATTTCGTCTTCATCGCGCGTGTCGTTAAGGACGAGATTGTTCAACTCCGATGTCGAGTTGCCCTGACAGGAAAGCCCGATGAGGCCGGCCGCCAGGCCGTTAAGAGGACCACCCAGCAGAGGCGTGAAGAGCGCACGCTGCGTCGGGCAGACCGTATTCGTGTTGTTGAACGTCGCATTGAAGCGCTTGCTCTCGTTCGTGTAGCGAAGGCCCAACGTCAGATCGAGCTCGTCCGTGATGCTGATGATGTTGTGCGTAAAGAACGCATAGTTTTCGCTATTTTGGAAATAGCGTGTGCCATCGTCACCAAGGCCGTTGACGGTCGCCAGATTATCGAGGCCGGCAACGATCAGGGGACCCGCCGGGCCCAGCGGAGACCCTGCGCCGGTAAGCAGTGCGCGGCCCGGCGCGCTGACACAGCCTGACTGAGCCGTGTCGATCAGGCCGGGATTTATCGCAAGAACCAGGCGGCACGGTGCGAAGGCGCCATATTGGGTGCCGAATTTGATATTTTCGGTCAGCGTGAGGTCCTCATTTGCGTAATACGCCCCGATCAGCCAGTCGAGCACACCGTCAAAGGCTTCGCCCTGCAATCGGAGTTCCTGGCTGAAGGTTTCGAAGCTGCGGCCGGCTACGCCGTCATCGGGACGGAACAGAATGTCGACAGTGCCGTAATCCGTGTCCGATGCTTGGGAGGAATCATATTCGCGATAGGCCGTGATCGAGGTCAGCGTTGCCCCGCCAATGTCCCAATCCATTTGCAGCGAGATACCGTAATCCTCTGTCTCGCCGTCATAGGTGCGACCGGGCGTGATCGAAACCTGCCGTTCGTAGATATCGTTCTGAGACGGAATCTGAAGACCCAATGCCGTCAGCACCGGGATGATCGGGTTGCTGAGATCGAGCAGACCGGCATTGGCTGGCGCGAGTTCCGTTGTTGCATAGACGGCGGCACAGCAGCTTTCGTCGCGGCTCGTATAGTCGCCGATGAGACGGAAAGTCAGATCGGGCGTCGCTTCCCAGAGCAGCTGTCCGCGAATGAAATAGCGATCGCGGTCGTTGATCGTGCCACCGTTGGTGACATCGTCATAGAAGCCATCGCGATTCACATATACGCCGTCGAGCCGGAAGGCCAAACCGCTATTCTCGCCGATCGGTCCGGTGATGCCGCCGGCAAGGCGGATATGATCGAAATTGCCGTAGGTCGCTTCAGCATTGCCGCCGAAGTCGAATTCCGGCGCGCGGCTGACGATGTTGATCAGGCCGGCCGATGCGTTGCGGCCGAACAATGTTCCCTGAGGACCGCGGAGAACCTCGATCCGTTCGATTTCGCCCAGCTCATTGAGGCCGACACCGGTGCGTGATCGATATACCCCGTCGACGAACGTGGCGACCGAGCTTTCAAGGCCCGGATTGTCGCCGACCGTCCCGATACCGCGGATACGAGCCGAACCGTTGGCTTCCGAGCCGGTGGAAGAAACCAGCAGCGACGGTGCGAGCTGGTTGAGCTGGCGAATATCGTTGGCACCTGAATTTTGGAGGCTTTCCGCATTGACCGCGCTGACCGCGATCGGAACATCCTGCAGCCGCTGTTCGCGGCCCTGGGCCACAACGACGATCACGTTGCTGTCGGTGGTGGCATTCTGAGCAACTTCGGTCGTGCCGTCGGCATCCTGAGCGATGGCAGGGGAGGCGATCGCCGCAAGACCGGCGGTCGCGAGAAACAAAGATTTACGCATGGGTTCGTCTCCAGTTCACGAATATTATTGTTTTTGTTATCTCAGGCTTTCTAGAATTTTCGCGACGAAAGGCCAGCGAATCCAACGGTTGTTGCATCAACGCACGCGCCAGTGCGGCCTTTGGGCAACACTAACTCGACTGGCCTCGTTGGGGTCACGGATGATAGCATTTTTAGGTGAAACGACTCTGGAGGCAGATCAATGGCAGTGACTGGTATCGGTGGATTTTTCTTTCGTGCAAAGGATCCGGAGGCGCTTACGCAATGGTATCGCGATCATTTCGACTTCGGTGGAGGCGATAGTCTGTGGCACCAGGCGGCGGGGCCGACGGTGTTTGCGCCATTCAAACAGGACAGCGACTATTTCAGCGAAGACAAAGCATTTATGCTCAATTTTCGCGTCGACGACCTGACCGGGATGATCGAAAAACTGGAGTCCGCCGGCATCGAGGTGCTGCGCAAGGACGAATGGGATATGGACGGCAGTTATGGCCGTTTCGCTCGGGCACATGATCCTGAAGGCAATGCGATCGAGCTTTGGGAGCCGCCGGCGGAGATGCCCGAGGAATAGGCATCCCCACGAACCGAGCTAATTGCCTTCGCCGAAGCGGATGATGGCGCGAACCATTCCATACCAAGTCCACATATCCTCGGTTCGCAACTCGGTGGTCAGCCCGTCGAAGAACACCTGGTCGCCCGAATTGGGATTGAAGATCGCACCAACATCCGAAAGATAATCAACGCCGCCACCTATGCCGATTGCGAAATCGTCGGTTACGTTGACGTCGATCCCGGCGCTCGCTGAACTGGCGAAGCCGACGCCCGAGCGGCTGTCTTCGATCGTCACGGTGAAGGCCTGGTCCGCTGCAGGCCCGAAATTGCTGCTATTGTTTTCGACCGACTCCAGGTCGGTGTCGTAATAATAGGCGCCAACTCTACCGCGCACCCATGGTGAGAATGTTCCGCGCGGGTTGAACTGTGTCTGCGCCATTATGCCGAGTAACACCCGGAAATCGTCAACATCCTGCGCCCTGTCCTGCCGGAACGAAAAGGTCGTGCCACCGCTCACGCCGCTGCCTTGGGCCATACTCACATAGTCGCGATCGGCGAACATCGCACTGAACTCGGCGCTAAGGCGGAATATAAGGCTGAGATTTTCCTCGGAAAATACTGTGTGACCACCGCGCACGCCGATCGTTTCGATATCCGTCTCGATCTCGCTATCGAGTCCGAACGGCGTTGCGCTGCCCGATCTTCCACCGGGCGATAGCTCGCCATAGACGATACCGGAATCCACATCGGAGTTACCGGGGATGCTGCTGGAAGCGCGGCTGTCACCATCGCCATAGAGTATGTCCGCATACCAGTTGGGGGATCGGACACTGACTTCAAACTGGCTATAGCCGAAATTGTCGCTGCCTTCAGTGGCGAAGCGTTCGGGCGCTGTGCCCGGTGCGCCATCGCGCTGGAACCCTATGCCAGTTGAAGGGACATGCGTTTCGCCGGGCGAATAGCTGGTACGGATCTCCCAATATGTGCCAGTGGGGTCCATTTGAACAATGCTGACCAATTCCTGGCAAAATTCCGAAGGATGCGGGAGATCATCCAGAATTTCGGTATAGCGTCGCGACAAATCTCCCATCCTCTGCCGGTCTTCTGCGTCTTCTGCTGACTCGGCAGCCTGCTGATACCTGTCCCGAATGGCGCGCAGCTCTCGATAGTGACGGCCAAAGCGATCGCGTAGCGACTGCATCTCTGCATCGGTTGGCGTCCCATCTCGCAGGTTTTCACAGAGTTCTTGCATGGCTTGCAGTTCGCGAACCGATTCTGCCGGATCGCGACGAGGGGCTTGCTGGGTATCGGCAAGGCTGATGAGATCCATGCCCGCCGCCGAATCAATGCTCAGATCCTGCTCTTCGGAAGGGTTTATCGTCTGGCAACCTGCCAGTGCGCCTGACAGAAACAAAGCCAGAAACAGTTTCTCCGATTTCCGCATGATTCCCCCTTGCCGTGAGACTTGAATATTCAGCTTTCCAGACAAGGTAGCGACGGCGCGAATAGGCGCGCATCATGCATTTGCATTATGTGATTGTTCTGTTCGGGCTTGCGCGCCGGCAGAAGCGTGTTTCAGCTGGTCAGGACGAGGCGTAGCAGGTCTGTCTGGCGTCTGGCCCCGGTTTTTTCCAAAACCCGTTGCATATGGACGCGTGCTGTATTTACCGAGATGCCATTTGCGGCGGCGTGGTCGGGGACAGAAAGGCCCTCCGCTATACTTTCGACTATTTTCACTTCAGCGGCAGTCAGGCCGTATCTCTGGCCGAAGTTCTTGAAATCAATGATTTCTGACCCCCTGCCTCGTATAAGCCGCGTGTTCAGGTCGGCGACGAGGCCGTCGGGCAGATTATCAAAAATCTCTGTAGCGCGGTCACTCCAAACCGGTTCGGAGCCGATCTTCTCGCCATCGATCCGAAGCTGGTCGCGCAACCATTCCGCTGGGCTATTACCGTCCGTGGAGTGTTTCACCTCCTTATCATCGTTGCCCATGCCTGCTCCTTTGCCTAGGATATGTACTATCTTTAGCATAGTTTTGCGGGAGCGGGGATGCGGGCTGAGACTGCGCCAATGCCATCGGAAATCGATTTCCGGTTATCGCAGTTGGAAGCCGATGAGATAGCATCGCTGGTCCGCGCCCGAACAAGCTTGGCATATAAGATGATCGCCGATGCCGGTGCGCGCATTGAAAATTGGGTTATCGGCCGATTATTGTTGCGCGCGGTAAAATCGGGGGCCGCAGCCGGCGGTAACGATGCACAAGGGCTTGAAAAATTATCGCGCATCAGGTCCGCAACCGCCGCAGGACGGTTCGGCATCTTTTCACCGATGGCCATGACAACGCCCGATCCGGGAGCTGCCGCAACCGATGAAATAGCGGTCGATTACGATCTGAATGCTTGGGAGAATGAGGTCGATCCGGATGATCCTGTCCTGATGTATATCCCCGGCGGCGGGTTTATCCTGCCGCCATCGCCCAAACAGGTTGCGTTAGCGTTCAGGCTTGCCGAAAGCTGTGGATGCGAAGCGATCATCGGGAAGCATCGCCTTGCACCCGAAAACCCGTTTCCGGTGCCCGTCAATGACCTCGCCGATCAATATGCAGGCCTGCTGAGTTCGGGTATACCGGCCAAACGCATCATCATATCGGGGGATAGCGCGGGCGCCACGTTGGCGCTGTCCATGCTGATCGAGCTGCGCGCGCGCAAACTGCCGATGCCCGCGGGCGCCATGCTGTTTTCACCTTGGGCCGATCTCTCGCTCAGCGGGTGGTCTTACATCACGAAAAGCCTGTCCAGCGAAAGCCCTTTTCGGATGGAAACCGCTGCTTTTAGTGCAAGGCTTTATCTCGGCGACATTCTGCCGACCGATCCGCGCGCATCCCCTGCCTTTGCCGCGCTCACCGGCTTCCCGCCGCTGGCCATTCACTGCAGCCGGCATGACATGCACTTCGATGACGCGGTAACATTGGCCGAAAAGGCCAGGGATGCGGGTGTGTCGATCCGGATGAACTATTGGGACAGTCCCCGGCATCACCTTGAGCGCTTTCGCTCGAAAGATGCCGAAAAGAGCTTCAAGCTGGCGGCTGAATTCACCCAGGGCTTACTCCGCGGTGCAGCCTAATCGCTCGCTAAGACGACGTCCAACTCTGCCTGATCACTCCTGACGCGCCGCGAGCCAGGCTTCCATCTGCGCGATTTCGGCGCTCTGGCTTTCGATGATCGCCTCGGCGAGTGCGCGCGTTTCCGGGTCTGTTCCATGTTCGAGTACGATTTCCGCCATGTCGGTCGCGCCCTGATGATGCGGGATCATCATGCGCATAAACGTCTCGTCGGGGTCATCGGACGCCGTGCCCATGTCGCGATGCATGCGCTGCATCGATTCATCGAAAGCCGCTGCCGATGCGCTTTGCGGATCGCCGCCCTCCGGCATACTGTGATGCGCGTCCATTTCCGGCATCGGGTCGTCGGTTTCGGGCGCAGCTTCCATGCATCCGGCCAAGAGAATTGCGCCGGCCGGAACCATGAAACGCCCAATTTTCAGTCGGATCATTTCGGCGCGAGTACCATCAGCATCTGCCGGCCTTCCATCTTCGGATGGGCTTCGGTCTTCGCCGTTTCTTTGGTATCCTCCTGCACCCGGCGGAGCAGGTCCATGCCGAGTTCGCGGTGGGAGAGTTCGCGTCCGCGAAAACGCAGCGTCACCTTCACCTTGTCGCCATCGTCGATAAACTGATGCACCTTTTTCATCTTCACGTCATAGTCATGATCGTCGATGTTCGGCCGCATCTTGATCTCTTTGATATCCTGAGTCTTTTGCGACTTGCGCGCCAGATTGGCCTTTTTCTGGGCCTCATATTTATATTTGCCGACATCGAGGAATTTGGCGACGGGCGGGTCCGCGTTCGGTGACACCTCGACCAGATCGAGGCCAACATCGGCGGCCTGTTCGATCGCTTCGTTGGTAAGCAATACGCCCAGATTTTCCCCATTCTCGTCGATCACACGGACTTTGGGGGATTGAATGAACTGATTGTAGCGTGGGCCATTCATCGGCGGTGCCGCAGGACGGCGGGTCATCGGGGGGCGTATAGCAATATCTCCTTACGTCTGAAGCGCGTCACTGCGCCATCAATCCAATATACGGTGCTTCGGCGGGGAATCAAAGATGCGGATTACGCGTAAGCGCATTGACTGCGGCTATCGCAAGTCTGGCGGCGTTGCTTCGTCGGTCAACATCGCAACCAGATCGTCGACGTTCATAACCTTCTGATGCTCGTCCGACCCGAGCCGCCGGAGCGCCACCGTGCCCTCTTCCGCCTCGCGCTTGCCCACGACGAGCAGGTTCGGCACTTTGGCATGGCTGTGTTCGCGTACCTTATAGTTGATTTTTTCATTCCGTAGATCGGCTTCGATGCGGATGCCGGCGGCTTTGAGCTTAGCAACAACTTCTTGCGCATAATCATCGGCGTCCGAGACGATAGTCGTAACCACCGCCTGCACCGGCGCAAGCCAGAGTGGCAGTTTCCCAGCATAATGCTCGATCAATATGCCGATAAACCGTTCCAGCGAACCGAATAGCGCACGGTGTAGCATTACCGGGCGATGGCGCTCGCCATCCTCGCCGATATAGCCGATGTCGAACGCTTCGGGCAGGTTCATATCGACCTGCAGCGTGCCGCATTGCCAATCGCGGCCAATCGCATCGCGCAGCACGAATTCCAGCTTCGGCCCGTAAAACGCGCCTTCGCCCTCATTGATCGAATATTCGAGGCCCATTGCGTCGAGTGTATCGATCAGTGAGCCCTCAAGCACGTCCCAGGTTGCGTCTGAACCCATGCGGTTTTCCGGTCGCGTCGAAAGCTTGAGCCGCACATCCTCAAAACCAAACTCGCGATAGATATCGAGCACCAGCGCAACCACGTCTCGGTTCTCATCATTGAGCTGCTCTGGCGTGCAGAAAATATGCGCGTCATCCTGCGTAAAATGCCGCACCCGCATCAGGCCGTGCAGCGCGCCCGACGGCTCATAGCGGTGTACCTTGCCGAACTCCGCCATGCGCAGCGGCAGGTCGCGATAGCTTTTCAGGCCGTGCGCGAACAGGGACACCCCGCCGGGACAGTTCATCGGCTTCAGCGCAAAGACGCGCTCATCCTCGGTTTGCGTCGTGAACATATGCTCATGATAGTTGAACCAGTGGCCCGAGGTTTCCCACAGGCTGCGGTCCATCACATCGGGCGTGTTGACCTCGACATAGCCCGCCCGCTCCTGACGACGGCGCATATAGGCGATCAGGCTCTGAAACAGGTGCCAGCCATTGGGGTGCCAGAAGACCGCGCCGGGTGCGAATTCCTCGAAATGGAAAAGGTCGAGCTCGCGACCCAGCTTGCGATGGTCGCGCTTGGCCGCTTCCTCAAGCCGGTGGAGGTGGGC
The DNA here is from genome assembly GCA_039180285.1 of Pseudomonadota bacterium. Classification (GTDB taxonomy): domain Bacteria; phylum Pseudomonadota; class Alphaproteobacteria; order Sphingomonadales; family Sphingomonadaceae; genus Parasphingopyxis. The sequence goes on from JBCDDN010000019.1 coordinate 20,561, forward strand.
TTTGAGCTGCTTCTTGTTGAGCCAGGCGGTGCCGTATATGCGGCTGAGCATCGCGTTCTTCTGATCGCCGCGCCAATAAGCGCCGGCAACGCGCATCAGCTTGAAGGCCTGGGGATCGAGCTTACCGGTCGAGGCGAGATGCGGTCCCTTGCACATGTCCATCCAGGATCCGTCTTCATTCGGTGGGCCCGACCAATAGACGGTGATCTCCTCGTCTTCGGGCAGTTCCTTCGCCCATTCGGCCTTGAAATTCTCGCCATCCTTCTCCCAGCGTTCGATCAGCGCGTCGCGCTCCCAGACTTCGCGTCGCAGCGGCTTGTCGGCCTTGATGATCCGCCGCATCTCTTCCTCGATCGCCGGCAGGTCTTCCTCGGTCAGCGGCTCTTTCGGCGCGAAATCATAGTAAAATCCATCTTCGGTCGCCGGGCCAAAGGTAATCTGGGTGCCCGGGAAAAGATTCTGCACGGCCTCGGCCAGCACATGCGCGAAATCATGGCGGATCAGCTCAAGCGCCTCCGCTTCGTCACGCGATGTTATCAATTCCAGCTCGGCATCGCCATCGAAGGGCCGGTCGATATCGCGCACTTCCCCATCGACGCGCGCAGCCAACGCGGCCTTGGCGAGTCCGGGGCCGATCGCGGCGGCAACATCAGCCGGCGTGGTCCCGGCTTCTATCTCGCGCACCGATCCGTCGGGCAGGCTGATCTTGAACATCTCGCTCATTGCACTTTCTCGTCCTGTTTGCGCGCCGCCATGGCACAGCATGGCCCGCGCTTGAAGAGCGGTGTGAAGCTTGGTTGCGATTTCCGGGAGGACACCGCGCCACCCGAAACCGGGTGGCGAATGCTGCGACTTAGGCCGCGACCATCCGTCCCCGGAAATCCGAGGTCGTAGTGGTCGTGCGCTTCGTCAGCAAAATGGCCATGCGCGCCATATAGCGATGCAGTGTTGCGATGTCACTAACGGACGGGAAAGCAATTGGTCCGGCTATTGATATTCTGTTCGGCGTGATGGTCGAGGAAATGTTCCTGCAGGATGGCGGTTGGGAACGATCAGTTAGTAATGGCTTGTCGGTCATCCACTGATGGGGCACGATGGCGGGATGACCGACAGCCGCGATTCCGCCTGCCTCGTAATCGGCGCTGGAGACGATACCGGTGGTGCGATTGCGCGAGCATTTGCCGAAGAGAGCTATCAAGCCTGTCTTGTCCGCCGGCCGCGTCATGGGGATGCGCTTGAGGAACTGGCGGACAGCATTCGCGCGGCCGGTGGAACGGCGCATGCCCTCCCCACCGATGCACGCGACGAGGATGCGATGGTGGAACTGGTTGAGCACATCGAGTCCGATATCGGCCCGATCGAGGTTGCGGTCTTCAACATCGGAGCGAACGTCAACTTCCCCATTACCGAGACGACGGCGCGTGTCTATCGCAAGGTTTGGGAGATGGCGACCTTTTCGGGTTTCCTGATGGGCCGGGAAGTTGCGAAGCGGATGCAGGATCGAGGCCGTGGCACAATCCTGTTCACCGGAGCGACGGCGAGTATCCGAGGCGGACCGGGTTACAGCGCCTTCGCCGGCGCGAAGTTCGCGTTGCGGGCGTTGGCCCAGTCCATGGCGCGCGAACTCGGCCCGAAAAACATCCATGTCGCCCATATCGTTATCGACGGAGCGATCGACTCCCGGTTCATCCGCGAAAACCTGCCGGACGTCGATGCGAAGCGTGACGAAGGTGCGATCCTCTCACCGGACGCCATCGCCGCCAACTATGTGATGCTCCACAAACAACCGCGCAGTGCCTGGACGCATGAGCTGGATCTCAGGCCCTGGAAGGAGATTTGGTAGCTATGAGCAAGAGCGTCGATTTCATTTTCGATTTCGCAAGTCCCAACGCCTATCTCGTTCACAAGGTGCTGCCAGGCATCGCTGAACGCACCGGCGCGACGTTCACCTACATCCCGTGCCTGCTCGGCGGTATCTTCAAGGCGACGGGCAATCAGGCGCCGATGGTCGCCTATGCGCCGATTCCCAACAAGCTGGCCTATGAACAGCTCGAATTCCGCCGGTTCATCGAAAAACATCGATTGTCGGATTTCGCGTTCAACCCGCACTTTCCGGTGAACACGGTGCTGTTGCAGCGCGGCGCGCTGGTGGCCGAGCGCGACGGGCGGTTGATGGACTATGTCGAGGCGGGCCTTCACCATATGTGGGAAGCGCCCAAGAAGATGGACGATCCGGAAGCCTATGCCGCCGCGATGACGGAATCGGACTTTGACGGCGAAGCGCTTCTTGAGGGTGCACAAGATCCTGAAATCAAGCAGAGGCTGATCGACAATACGTCCGCCGCGGTGGATCGGGGCGCCTTCGGCATTCCGACATTCTATGTCGGCGACGAGATGTTCTTCGGCAAGGAGCGTCTTGGCCAGGTCGAAGAGGCGCTCATGGCCGCCTAGCTTAGCCGCGCGCTGGCGAATAACACACCGAACGCCCGGCACCAGATCACGACCGATCGATGGTTGCCGTTCAGCGCGCCGGCTGGGATCGTGTAGCTCTGATCGCCCCGGCTGCGTTGCAATCGGCCGAGATCGACATGATTGGCGCGGCGGGCGGCCCGGGCGCTGGAGATGTCGGCCCCGTCCGTCACCCACACCCGAAGATCTGGCCCGCCCGTCACCGAAAAGCCCTCGAGCCGGACTTCCATGGCGCCGTTGGGAAGGCGGACGATCCGCGCGGACCCACTGGAGCGGTGGGAGCGATCGGCGCCCCGGAACTGGCCCGACGCGATCGTCTCGGCGGCACTTGCTTGCGCAAAGGCGGGCGAACGGTACAGGCCCGGAGATAGCGGAACGGTGAAGGCCGCGATGGCGGCGATGCCGATAGCGGTATGGGCGAATGGGCGGAATTGATCCATGTTATGTCCTTCCGATCTCGTCTCGGTGCGCCTGTGCGTGGTCATCCCGGGCTTCGCATCGGGGCCAATCATGGTTACAGCCCGTCGGCGAATCGATTGATTCTATGGGGGCATCCGGATGACCGAACTTCGCTATCACGACCGGGCCGATCGGCCGCGTCTCGCCTATCGCCATCGCGAAGGGATCGGGCCGACGCTGGTGTTTCTGCCGGGTTATCTGTCGGACATGACCGGCTCCAAGGCGAGCGCGATCATGGCCTATGCTGAAGCCGAAAACCGTGCCTGCCTGCTACTCGACTATACCGGATGTGGATCGAGCGACGGGAATTTCGAAGAGCAGAAACTTACCGACTGGCGCGACGATGTGATGGATCTGGTCAACGCACTGGTGCTCGGGCCGGTCGTGCTGATCGGTTCGTCGATGGGCGGCTGGCTGATGCTGCTCTGCGCGCTGGCACATCCCGAGCGGGTGTCGGCATTGGTTGGAATTGCCGCCGCACCCGACTTCACCGATTGGGGTTTCACGCAGGATGAGAAGCTGGCAATCCTGCGCGACGGACGGCTCGAGCAGCCGTCCGACTATGACGATTCGCCCTACGTCACCACCCGTGTATTTTTCGAGAGCGGTGAAGCAAGCAGGCTGCTCGGTACCGAAATCGCCATCGATTGCCCGGTGCGGCTGATCCACGGTCAGCAGGATCGCGACGTCCCCTGGGAATATTCGGTTCGCCTCGCCCGGCAGCTGCGTTCAGCCGACGTCCATGTCACGCTCGTCAAGGATGCCGATCACCGGCTGTCGCGCATCGAGGATGTCGCACGGCTATTGGCCCAGATCGAATGGCTGCTCGAAAGCCTGAAAGCGCCCTGAGTTGAGTTTCGCCCTGTTTCTTGCCGCGTTCCAGGCGGCGCCCCCGCCCGTCGATCCGATCCTGATCCCGCCGCGCGAAGAGGCCGAGGGCGACCAGAGCCTCGCCATGGCTTCAGCCCAACGTCTGCTGAACTGCATGCGGCTGGCCGAATCCGATGCCGATGCAGCGATAGCCGAAGGCGCGCGCTGGGCACTGACCGACGGCGGGATCGAAGCCGAACTGTGTCTCGGTGTCGGATATGAAAATGCCGGCAACTGGGAAGGCGCCGAAAGTGCCTATATCCGCGCGCATGGCCGCGCGGAAGCCGTGGAGGATAGCCGCCGTACCGGCATTCTCGCCAATGCCGGCCGTGCGGCCCTGAGAAAAGGCGATGCGGCAACCGCGCGCGGTCGGTTCGATACCGCACTCGCCGATCCGGACTTGAGCGACGACGTACGCGGCAATGTTCTGCTAGAACGCGCCCAGGCGCACGTCGCGCTCGAGGATGGCGATGCGGCCCAGGCCGATCTCATAACCGCCCAGACACTGTTACCCAATGACAATGCCGTCTGGCTGCTATCGGCTACCCTGGCGCGCCGGCAGGGCGATTTCGACGCCGCTGGCGATTTTATCGACCGAGCATTGGAGCTCGACCAGAGCGATGCGGCGACCCTGCTCGAGGCGGGAAATATCGCTATCGGTCTGAACGCCTACGATATCGCCCAACAGGCTTGGACCCGGGCGGCTGCCGCCGATCCCGACGGCGTGTCGGGCCAGGCCGCGGTCCGCAATCTGGAACGGCTGGCGGCGCTGTTGGCGGAGGAACCGGGCGTGCCTGTGGAACTGCCCGACGGCGTGAAGGCCGAAGCCTCCGAGCCCGTCGATCCACAGCCCTAGTTCAGATAGAAATCGATCGTCGTGACGACGCGAACGAGCTTGTAAGGCGTATCGGCCACGCCATAGCCGCCGGCATCTCCATCGCGTGACTGGATCGAGAAATAGCCCTGCGTCGCGCTTCGAATGCCGCCGACATCGGTGTCGCTATCTTCGGCAAACTGGTCGGCCGATGCCCGGGCGTCCTGGGTCGCCTCGGCCACCATTTCGGGCTTGATCTCGTTGAGGTGGGTAAAGGTGAAGCTCATGCCCGACCCTTCTTCAAGCACGACGCCGCGACGTACGAGATCAAACTGGCGGGCAACGGCATCTTGTGCACGCTCGATATCGGTCGTCCGCAACTGAAGCCGCTGGCGAATCGTATAGGTCTGCTGGCCCATATTGTTGCTATATTGCGATACATTGACGCCCGAGGGCTGCAGCGCTTCGGCCTCGAAACCCAGCTCGCCGAAAAAGGCGCGAATCGCTTCCGTGTCGCGATCGATATCGCTCTGCGCCTCGGCGAGGTTGGAGGACCGTGCCGAATAGGAAATCGTCCAGGTCGCGAGATCCGCCGTCACTTCGCGTTCGGCGAGGCCACGTACGGTGACCGAGCGTTCGGCCATCTGGGCGCGCAGCAATCCATCGCCGAGCAGATAGCCGCCGGCGACGATGCTCACGCCGAGTATTCCACTGGCGATAAGCAGCGTGCGCGCGGACGGATTACGCCACGTCCAGTTTCTGGTGTCATGTGTATCTTCGGTCATCGGTCATACCCCTTTTTCGACGCGCTCCGGTGCTTTCGCTCGCTCCGGCGCGCGGCTGTCATGCGACCCGATACCGATTGTTGCGGTAGCATTTGAAAGATGAACCGTTGCTGACGTGCGACGAGCCGTTCGCCGATGACGCGCCACCATTTCTCGCGCCGCGGACCGGAAGATGGGATCGCGCGATACCGGTCTTCCAGAATAGGAAAAAATGGCGGATACCGTCACGGTGATCGGGGGTCCGAGACCGTATTGGTAATTATATTACGCGAAGATGCAGCTTTCGATCCCGACATATCGTCAACCGTGTCATTTTTCGAAGCGAATAGCCGGGGGTATGGCGACTGATGGAATGTCGATTTAGGCGTCAGAAACAGGATCAGCGTTCAATGAAAGGAATGCGCCGATGAAATATCTACACACGATGATTCGGGTGTCGGACATCGACGAGACGCTCGCCTTTTTCGATCTGCTCGGATTGAAGGAGCAGAAGCGCTACGATGTCGAGGCCGGACGGTTCACGCTCGTCTTTCTTGCCGCGCCCGGCGACGAGGATGCGCAGGTCGAGCTCACCCATAACTGGCCGCCCGAAGACCGCGAGCCGGAGGAATATGAAGGCGGTCGAAATTTCGGCCATCTCGCCTATGCGGTCGACGATATTTACGAGAGCTGCCAGCGGCTGATGGACGGCGGGGTGACGATCAACCGGCCGCCGCGCGACGGGCGCATGGCCTTTGTTCGCACGCCCGACAATATCTCCATCGAATTGCTGCAGAAAGGCGATGCGAAAGCGCCGATCGAACCCTGGGCGTCGATGGACAATGTCGGCGAGTGGTAGGCGGCGGGGCTAGGCGATCGCCCGTTTCGCCGGACCGATATTCGGCGCTGTCCAGTCGGCCACCACCCGATCTCGGCCCCGTTCCTTCGCTTTGTACAGTGCATGATCCGCCGCCCGGAAGGTTTCGGTAAAATCTTGCCCGGGAAGAATGGGAACCAGTCCGATGCTTGCGGTGACCGGATCGTTCAGTTCGGGCACCGCATCGTGCACATGATCCCGAATGGCCACGCACAGGCGCCGTGCGGTTTCACGCGGATCGGCACTGTGGATCAGGGCGACGAACTCTTCGCCGCCGATGCGCCCGGCCGTGACATCGCTCCAGTCCCGCATGATTTGAGCGATCGATTGCAGCACCCGGTCACCGACATCATGACCATATTCGTCATTGATCCGTTTGAAATGATCGAGATCGATCAACGCGAAACCCCGGGCGCCGAATGATCCTGTCGCCTCGTCAAAGGCCGTGACGAGCGCGCGCCGGTTGGCAAGGCCGGTGAGCGCGTCCGTTTTCGCGAGTTGCTCGAGAGCCGCTTCGCGTTCCCGCCCCGCATCTCTCTGACGGCGGATGATCATCAGCCGGTCGGCAATGCCCAGCGCCGTAACTAGGATTTCGAAGGCCAGCGTTCCGTAGATGACGAAGTCGAGCCATGCCGGCCCCTCGTAAAGGCCCATGCCCCGCGCGATCCGTTCGCTCATCGAGAACATCAGGGCCAGACACGCGACGAGAATGAACCGGGCCGCCCGGCTGCCGCGGCGCAACGCCTGCACGATGCCGATCGAAAAGCATGCGAGAGCCGGGATGAAGGCAAGGAGGAACAGTTTCTGCCCGATTGTGCGCATCGGCTCTCCCCCGACCGTGATCGATAAGGTCGTCAGCGGAACCACGCATGCTGAAATGATCAGGGCTGAGCGTATGCGCGGCGACAGTTTTTCGGGCTCGATAAAGCTTCGAAAGAACATGACAGCGGAGGATATCGCCAGCGCGATGCTCCATAGATTGATCGTCCAGCGCAGGCCGAGCGGCACGGCTGGAAACAGGAAATGGATGAAGCCGCCCGAGCACATGACATAGCCGATTGCGCCAGTGGCCATCGCCACATGCCACAGCGTGAACCGTTCGCGCAGGATGATGAAAAAGGCGATGTTGTAGATCATCGGAATGGCGAGCAGGCCGATGAACAGTGCATAGAACAGGCTTGTGTAATAATGGTCCGCCTCGGTCTCCGCAGTGCTTTGGATCGCCAGATTGGAGATGTTCGAGGGAAGCCTTGGGCGGTCGAAAGAGACTGCCAACGCAGTGACGGAGCCACCGGCATGGTCGATCGGCAATGCGAAGCGCATACCGGCCCGCCAGTTCCGAACCGCGATTTCGCTGCCATAGCGCTGCCCGGTCCAACTCCCATCGGCACGGCGCAGATAAAGGGCGAAGCTTTCGAAGCTGGAGGGGTCGACGATCAGCATCTGTTCCTCGGCGGGATCGATCAGCGTTTCGGTATCGACAAATGCCCAGATCCGCGGCCCGGCAATCGAGTCATCGGCCATTTCGCATCGTTCGGCCCGAGCGAGCGCCGTATCGAGATCGGTTTCCATATCGGTTGCCAGCGTGCAGACGCGAGCCCCGATGGGCGTCGCCGAAGCGGATTGCGCTATCGTGACGAAAGCCGCCAAGGCGGCCGCGCAGGCGCAGAGTTGCTTCAAAAGGCGCGGGCGCTGCATAACATGTTCCATCGTAGCCGCAGCGCCTTGAATTGCGGTTAATGTTCGACTTGCGCGCGGGAAAACGGTAAATCCCGGATATGTTGGAAATCGTCCGTATTCCCGTCCTCACCGATAATTATGTCTGGCTCGTCCATGAGCCGGAAAGCCAAGAGACGATGGTGGTCGATCCCGCTGTCGCCGATCCTGTGTTGGCCGAAGCGGAAAAACAAGGATGGGCGATTACACAAATCTGGAATACCCATTGGCATCCCGACCATACGGGCGGCAACGAAGCCATCAAGGCGGCTACGGGTTGCACGATCACCGGCCCCGAGGCGGAACAGGCACGCATCCCGACGCTCGACCGGATGGTCAAGGAGGGGGATACGGCCCGGCTTGGCGATGTCGTGGCCAACGTGATCGACGTACCGGCGCATACCGCCGGGCATATCACCTATCATTTGCCGAGCGAGGCCGTCGCTTTTGTCGGCGACACGCTGTTCGCCATGGGGTGTGGACGGCTGTTCGAGGGTACGGCCGGCCAGATGTACGCCAATATGCGCAAGCTCGAGGCCCTGCCCGATGACACGCGTGTCTACTGCGCGCATGAATATACCGAGGCGAACGGCCGCTATGCGATGACCGCGGAGCCGGACAATCAGGCGCTGGTCGAGCGGATGGAGGAGGTTGTCGCGATGCGCGAAAGGGGAGAAGCGACGGTGCCGACGACCATCGGCCTGGAACGGGCGACGAACCCGTTCATGCGGGCGACTTCGGCCGATGAACTGGCGGAGCGGCGGGCCGCGAAAGATGCGTTTTAGCGCGGTTCGTGCTATCCGGGCGGCCTGGGGGCAAGAACAGGAAGGAAATGACCATGGTCCGAATTCTATCGATGGCGCTCGTGATGCCCCTGCTTGCCGGATGCGCCGCCAACGCGATGGAAGCGTCGAACGCCGAGGCTGATGCGCTTTCGGAACGGGACGAACGCCGGATGGCGGCGTTGCTGGACGGCAAGACCCCCGGCGATCCCCAGCCTTGCATCACGACACGGCCGAACACCCAAAGCTCGATCATCGGCAATCAGGCGATCCTCTATCGCCAAGGGGCTGTGGTCTATCGGAACGACCTCGACGGTCTGTGCCCGGCATTGCGTTCAACCAGTACGGTTGTATCCCGGCGATATGGTTCGAGCCAGCTTTGCAGCGGTGAAGTTCTCGAGGTCCGCGATCCCTACAGCGGCGCATCGTTCGGCAGCTGCGTATTGGGCGAATTCACGCCGTATCGGGACGAATAGGCAGCGGCAATCTGGGCTTCAATGCTTGTAGAGCGCGTCGAGCCGTACGCCATAAACCTCGCGCAGCACATGTCGGCGGATCTTCATGGATGGGGTCATCTGGTCGTTTTCGACCGTAAAGGCCTCGTCCGCGAAAACGATACGCCGAACCTTCTCGACCGTCGCGAGACCTTTGTTGACCCGGTCGACGGCGCCGGACACCGCCTTATGGAAATCGGGATTCTCGCGTAGCGCGACCTCGTCGTTCGGAACGCCGTTTTCCGCCGCCCATTCGCGCACCCATTCGGGATCGGGCACGATCAGGCCGACGAGATGCGGCCGTCGGTCGCCGACGACCATCGCTTGCAGGATCTCGGGCTCCAGGGTCAGCATGCCTTCAACCCGCTGCGGTGCGACATTATCCCCCTTGTCGTTGACGATCAGATCTTTCTTGCGATCGGTAATCGCGATGCGACCGGCCTCGTCGATATGGCCGATATCGCCGGTATGGAGCCAGCCGTCCTTGAGCACGCGCGCGGTCTCGTCCTCGTTGCGCCAATAACCGTGCATGACGAGCTCGCCCTTCACGAGGATCTCGCCATCCTCGGCGATCTTCACCTCGGTATTTTTGAGTGGCGGGCCGACCGTGTCCATCTTGAGGCCCGTTTTCGGACGGTTGCAGCTGATCACCGGCGCGGCCTCTGTTTGGCCATAACCCTGCAACAGGGTCAGTCCGAGCGAATGGAAGAATATGCCGATTTCGGGATTCAACGGCGCGCCGCCCGACACCATGGCCTTGAGCCGTCCGCCGAAGCGCTTGCGGATCTTGGGGCGTAGAATGACGTTGAGCAGGACATCCATCGGCTTGTCCTTGATCGGCACCGATCCGGCATAATTCTTCTCGCCGATATCCAACGCCTTTTTGAGCATATAGTTGGGGAACTTGCCCTGTTTTTCGATCGTCTTGAGCAGGCGCTGGCGCAGTACTTCGAAGAGCCGCGGTACGACCACCATGATCGTCGGGCGGGTTTCCAGAATATCCGCGGCGAGCTTATCGAGCCCGCGTGAATAATAGATCTCGCCGCCCAGCCCGATCGGGAAGAATTGGCCGCCGCTATGCTCATAGGCGTGGCTCAATGGCAGGAAGGATAGAAATACCTCCTCCTTCCAGCCGAAATCTTCAGAGATCACGGCGACGCAGCCTTCGCAATTATGAAGGATGGCGCCATGATGTTGCATCACGCCGCGCGGCGCGCCGCCGGTCCCGCTCGTGTAGATGATGCAGGCGGTATCCTCGCGGGCGAAATCGCAAGCGGCGGATCGCGCTTCTATATCCGGCGTTTCGGCGCCAAGCAGCGATGCCCAGTCGTGAAACTGCAGATCGCCGCCCTGGCCGATGCGCATCGGTTCGATCCCGATGATCGATCGGCAATGGGTGGCGTTGAGCGCGGCGCTCGTAACCGTCTTCGCCAGTTTCTGGGTCGAAACGATGATCGCCTTGGACCGGCTATCTTCCAGAATATGCGTATGATCGCGTTCGGTATTGGTCGTGTAGGTCGGCACCGTGATGCATCCCGCAGCCATAATGCCGAGATCGGCAATGCACCATTCGGGGCGGTTCTCGGATACCAGCATCACCCGGTCGCCGCGCTTGAGGCCGAGCCGTTCGAGCGCATCGGCCAGCGCACACACCTGTTCTGCCGCCTCGCGCCAGCTGAGCGATTGCCACCCCGTCTCGCCGTGCCGCCAGAGGAACGGCGCATCGCCCTTTTCGCGGACACGCGTGAAGAACATCGTCAGAAGATTGGGGAATTGTTCGAGCTGGCGCATGGTCATGGGTCCTGCCGGAAGGTGGGGGTGAGGTTATTCGGTTAAAGCGACGCCGGGGCTGCGCGGATCGGCCGCGCCGAACCAACCGTCGCCGGTCCATTGAACGGCATTGACTTTGGACGTGAGCCCCGAGGCGACGACGAGGCCGCTCCGCTGGGAAAGCGCACTGCGCATATCGTCAAGAAAAGTGCTTTCTTCGATCCGCAGGCTGTCGCCGCCGAAATAGATGTTGGGCAGCGCGATCGCTTCATCGACTGGCAGTCCCCAATCGAGAACGCCGATCAGCGTCTTGGCGACATGCATGATGATCCGCCGTCCGCCGGCCGATCCGAGCGCGAGTATCAGCTGCCCGTCCGCGTCGTAGACGAGCGTTGGCGACATGGAGGAGAGCGGTCGTTTGCCCGGCGCCACGGCATTGGCCACCGGTGCGCCGTCGCGTTCGGGCGTAAAATCGAAATCGGTGAGCTCGTTGTTGAGGATATAACCATTGGCGATCAGCTGGCTGCCGAACGGTCCCTCGACGGTCGAGGTCATCGTCACGACATTGCCGTCGCCGTCGGCCGCGACGAAATGCGTGGTTCCGGCGATCTCGCCATCGAGACCCGCCGTTCGCGCTTCGCTGCCCGGCGGGGTGCCGGCGTCATAGCTGTCCAGCGCGCGGGTTTCCGAGATGAGCGCCGATCGTTCCGCAATATAGTCGGGGTCCAGCAAGCCATCGACCGGAACGGATACGAAATCGGAATCGCCGAGATACATGGCGCGATCGGCATAGGCGAGGCGCATCGCCTCTCCGATCAGATGCCAGGCTTCCGGGCTTTGCGCGCCCAAAGCGCCCATGTCGAACCGTTCGATCATGCCCAGAATCTGCAAAACCGTGGTCGCACCCGATGAGGGCGGGCCCATGCCGCAGATCCGGAAGCCGCGATAGCTCCGGCAGACGGCGGCACGCTCGACGGCGCGATAGGATGCGAAATCCTCGGCCGGTATCGTAACCGGATTGATCGCACTGTTCGCCGTTGCGGCCTGAATGGCGGCGACATTCTCGCCGCTGTAGAAACTATCGGGTCCCTGTTCGGCGACGCGGCGGAGCAGTGCGGCGAGTGCGGGATTGCGAACTATGTCGCCTTCCTCTTTCGGTGCGCCGTCTTCCCAATAGATGGCGCGCGCATCGGGAAAGCTTTCCCAGATCTCCGAAAAGAAGCCGAGAAAGCGCGCCATGCGGGCGTTGACCGCATAGCCGTCTTCCGCCAGCCGGATTGCTGGCTCGAAAAGCTGCGCCCATTCGAGCCGCCCCCAGCGTCGATGCGCTTCTCCCATCAGCCGGATATTGCCGGGAATGCCGACCGACCGTCCGCCGGGCACTGCCTGGCGGAAGCCGAGCGGCCGACCATCTTCGTCGAGGAAAAGATCGGGGGTTGCGTTGGACGGAGCGGTCTCGCGGCCGTCGATCGTCGTCGGTGTGCCCGTCGCCGCATCATGACGCACGAAAAACCCCCCGCCGCCGATGCCGGAACTCTGCGGTTCGACAACGGTCAGCGCGAGCATCATCGCCATCGCGGCATCGGTCGCCGATCCACCGGCCCGCAGAATCTCCCGGCCCGCTTCGGCTGCGCGCGGATCGGCGGCGGAGACCACGCCCGCCATACTCCTCGACGCAGTTTCAGGAGGTGGAGCGGTCTGCGCGCAGGCCGCAAGCGGCAGGGCGATAAGGGCAAGGGACAATGCGAGAGATCGGATCATGCGCTGCTTTCTAACCGCGGAATGACGGGGCGCCTAGCCCGTTCGTCAGGCGGTACCGACAGCCTCTGCGATCGATGCGAAGCCATCGCGCTGCCGCAGTGTGTCGAGGCCGAGCGCGATGCGCCGACCGAGACCGGGGCCGTGATAGGCGAGTGCCGTATATAGCTGGACGAGTGAGGCACCCGCGCGGATCCGCCCCCATGCTTCTTCTGCGGAATCGATACCGCCCACCGCAATGATCGGCATCGTGCCGCCGGTAGCGCTGCGAAAATCGCGGAGCCTCTGGCGGGCGAGCGCGGCGAGCGGCCGGCCGGAAAGCCCGCCGGCTTCGGATGCGTGAGCCGATGAGAGAACCGGGCGGGAAATGGTCGTATTGCCGACGATGAGGCCGCTCATCCGCCTGTCGGTCGCGATCCGCGCGATCGCGTCGATATCGGCCGGTTCGAGATCAGGCGCGACCTTCAGAAAGATCGGTGGGCCGTCATCGCCGCGCGCTGCAATCGCCTTTTCGAGCAGCGCATCAAGCGCCGCTTCGTCCTGCAGTGCGCGCAGGCCCGGTGTGTTGGGTGAGGAGATGTTGATCGTCAGATAATCGGCGAGCGGAGCCATCGCCCGCACCCCGGCCGCATAGTCCGCGATCCGGTCTGCACTGTCCTTATTCGCACCGATATTGATACCGACCACACCTCTTCGCGGCGATGTCGAGGAGGACCGCCGCAGATCGCGCCCGGCGAGCCGTTGGGCCGCAGCCTTCTGTCCGCCATTGTTGAAGCCCAGCCGATTGATGACCGCGGCGTCGGCGGGCAGCCGGAATATCCGGGGCTTCGGATTGCCCGACTGGGGGTGCGGTGTCAGCGTACCGACTTCGGCGAAACCGAAGCCCAGCGCCAACATCTTATCGGGCACTTCGGCATTCTTGTCGAAGCCGGCGGCCAACCCGACCGGATTGGGAAAATCGAGTCCGGCGACGCGGGTCGCCAGCATGGGCGGGGAGGGTGACGGGGCACCCAACGGCGCGGCTTTCAGACCCGCTATCGTCAGCCGGTGCGCCCGTTCGGCGTCGAGCGTGAAAATCAGAGGCCGCAGAAACGGATAGATCGCCATGTGCGGCGCTATGGCAGCGCGCGGACGGCTGGTCAAAAGCCCGTAGATCGGTCAAACAAGCGCACAATCGGATCAGAAATGGAGTTCGCCATGCCACGCTTGTTGCTATTGTCTTCGACCATCCTGTTCGCCGGCTTCGCGGCCGCGCCAGCCCTGACGGCGAGTGCCGCCACTCAGGTAGAGGAGACGCAGGCGGTCGAAAGCGCCGACGCCGCGCTGAACGAATTTTTCGAAGCCTATGACCAGGCCGAGCTTGCATTTTCGCCGCTGACGAAATCCTTTCGCGGCATTCGCGATGCGGATTATGGCGAATGGGGCGATTTCAGCGATGCCAACGCCGTCGCCGAACAGGAGCGTCTGATTGCGGCGCGCGACCAGATGCGCGCGCGGTTCGCCGATGCGGAGTTGAGCGCGCAATCGCGGCTCTCCTATCGGCTGTTCGAGCGGATGGCCGAACGCCGAACCGCCGCGTTTGCGTTTCGCGGTAACGATTATGTGTTCGATCAGATGAACGGCGCACAGAGCCAGCTGCCGGCGTTCCTCATCAATATCCATCGCGTGTCCCAACCCGTCCATGCCGAAGCCTATATCAGCCGCCTCCAGGGACTCGGTCCGGTGATGGACCAGCTGATCGCCGAAGCCGAGGCGCGCGAAGCCAATGGCGTGCTGCCGCCCGACTGGGTGTTTCCCTACGTCATCTCTGACGCGCGCAACGTGGTTACCGGCGCGCCCTTCACCGAGGGTGAGGATGCGCCGCTCTATGCCGATCTGCAGGCCAAGGTGAACGGGCTCGAGATTGCCGACGAGGAGAAAGCCGATCTCATCGCGCGGGGCCGCGCCGCGCTGCTCGAATCGGTCGGCCCGGCCTATGAGCGACTGATCGCCATGCTCGAACGGCAACAGGCTGATGCCCCCGAAGAGGACGGCATTTGGCGGTTCGACAATGGCGCGGAATATTACGGCGAGCGGCTGCGCTATTACACGACGACGGACCTGACGGCTGAGCAAATTCACCAGACAGGCCTCGATGAAGTCGAACGCATCCATGGTGAAATGCGCGCGATCATGGCGCAGGTCGGCTTCGAAGGGACGCTGCAGGAATTCTTCGTCCATCTCCGGACGAGCGACGAATTCTTCTATCCGACGCGCGAGGCGTATTTGGCAGACGCCCGCGCGACGATGGCGGCGATGGAGGAAAGGCTGCCGGAATATTTCGGCCGCCTGCCCCAGGCCGATGTAGTCGTTCAGCCGGTCGAGGCGTTTCGCGAGCAATCGGCGGGCAAGGCCTTCTACCAAGCCCCGACGCCGGATGGATCACGCCCCGGCACCTATTATGTGAACCTATACAATCTGCGCGACATGTCCCGCACGGAGATGGAGGCGCTCGCCTATCACGAGGCGGCGCCTGGCCATCATCTCCAGCGCGGGCTTCAGGTCGAGACCGAGGGCATCCCACCGTTCCGCCGATTCGGTGGCTTTACCGCCTATACCGAGGGCTGGGGGCTTTATGCGGAAGAACTGGGCAAGGATATGGGCTTCTATACCGATCCTTACTCAGACTTTGGCCGGCTCGGCATGGACTTGTGGCGCGCCTGCCGGTTGGTCGTCGATACCGGGCTTCACCATATGCGCTGGTCGCGCGAGGAAGCGATTCAGTATCTGAGCGATAATACGCCCAACCCCGATGGCGATATCCGCAAGGCGATCGAGCGCTACATCGTTTATCCGGGTCAGGCGACCGCCTATACGATCGGCAAGCTCAAGATCATGGAGCTGCGCCAACGCGCCATGGATACGCTGGGCGATCGGTTCGACTGGCGCGGTTTTCACGATGCGATACTGGCGCCTGGGCCCGTGCCGCTCGATGTTCTGGAAACCCAGGTCGATGATTGGATCGCGGGCGTTCAAGCGGGAGACTGATCGCCCGATGTCGTTTCTGTCCAATACGCCGTATCCGATTCGGCCTAACCCGGCTCTGCGACCCGAAGGATCCTCATCCGAGGATGCTTAAAACTGGCGGCCCCGGCAGGAAACTGTCGCGGGCCGCTTTTGTTTGTAGAAAAAATGCGCTAAATCTCTTTCCAGAAGCAAAAAACATAAAGCTTCGGGACGCACATATTGAACGATTTGTCGAAATTCTCGCTGGAATTCGCACCGCCACCTGACGATCTTCAGGAATTGGTGTCGACTTTTTACTTATTTGCCGCCGATACCGAAGAAACCCAACAGACCGAACGGGCTGACCGCGCACAATTGCGCTTCCTCCTCAAGGGAAGCGGTGGCTACGAGTTTTGCGATGGCGCCTATATGGACGCGGCTCCGGTGACCATTATCGGCCCCACCACCGGACCCACGATCGGCCACGTCCAGGGGCCGCTCGAGATTTTCGGTATTGGCCTGCAGCCGGCGGGCTGGGGCAGCCTGATGGGCGCGGACGCTGAAGGCCATACGAACCGTTTGATCGACGCGGCATCGATATTCGGCGACGGTGTGATGGAGGCCCATGCGGCGATCGATGCCGCCGAAACGATGGCCGAAAAGGCGGCGATTGGGGAAGCCTTTGCGCGGGAGCTTTTGAAAGACGCGGAGTCCTCGCCGATCTGGTTTACCCGGATCGTCGATGAATGGCTCTCCGGCAGTGCTTCTCCCGATATCAACGACCTCATCGAGCGATCGGAGCTGTCGAAGCGCCAGGTGGAGCGGATGACAAAGCGCTTCTACGGCGCCCCGCCCAAGCTTCTGGCCCGCAAATATCGGGCTCTGCGGGCTGCCTCATTGCTCGTTCGCAAGGACGGGGATGACAGCGAACCCGTCGAAGACGCCTTTTACGATCAATCGCATCTCATTCGCGAGATCAAGGAGTTTACCGGCGTGACGCCCGGCAAGATGAGTAAGGAGCCGCCGACGCTGACGAAGGAAGTGGCGGAACGGCGCAAAAAACTGCAAGGAAAAGTCAGCAAGCTGATTTCGGACACCTGAGCCCGTAATCATGCAACCAAAGCCTTGATTTTTGGCTCTCAACGGCCCAAATCGCTAATCAGAACGAATCATTCCGATTAAGTGAGGGCCGCGATGCGCCTGTCCAGTATGGCCGACTATGCCGTTGTCACGATGCGCGCCGCTGCGCAGCATTGCGGGGGCGCCCGCACCAGCGCGACCGAACTCGCAGAGGAGACGGGTATTCCGCTGCCGACGACGCAGAAGCTGGTGAGCCTGTTGTCGCGCGGCGGTCTGCTGAAATCGATGCGCGGCGCGGGCGGCGGAATCCAGTTGGCCCGGCCGGCCGCGGCGATCACTTTGGCCGACATTATCGAAGCGGTCGAAGGGCCGATCGCGATGACCGCCTGTGTCGAACAGGGGCGGCATGATTGCGGCCTGGAAGATGCCTGCCAGGTCAAGCCGCATTGGGGCGCCGTCAACGATGCCGTCCGCGGCGCGCTCGACAATGTCAGCCTTGCCAGCCTCGCCGATAAAGTCTCCGTCCCCGCGACCGAAAGCGCCACAGCATGACCGACGAATCCCCACTCCGGACCGGCGACGTCCGAACCGAAGATGTCCGGGATGAAAAATTCCGGAACGAAGAAGCCTTTGAGGCCGCAAAAAAGGCGGAGACCTATGAATGGGGTTTCTCGTCCGACATTGAACAGGATTTCGCTCCCAAGGGCCTAAACGATGACACGATCCGCTTCATCTCGGCGAAGAAGGAAGAGCCGGAATGGATGCTCGAATGGCGGTTGAAGGCCTTTCACCGCTGGCAGGATATGGAAAGCCCCGACTGGGCCAAGCTCGCCATTCCGCCGATCGACTATCAGGACGCCTATTACTACGCCGAGCCCAAAGCGAAGCCGAAGCTCAACAGCCTGGACGAGGTGGATCCGGAAATCCTACGAGTCTATGAGAAGCTCGGCATTCCGATCGAAGAACAGAAGGTGCTCGCCGGGGTCGAGGGCGCGCGCAAGGTCGCCGTCGATGCCGTGTTCGATTCGGTCTCCGTCGCGACGACGTTCCGCGAGGAGCTGGCCAAGGCCGGCGTCATCTTCCTGTCGATTTCCGAGGCAATCCGCGAACATCCCGAGCTCGTGAAGAAATGGCTCGCCAAGGTCGTGCCGGTTCATGACAATTATTTCGCCGCGCTCAACTCTGCCGTCTTTTCGGACGGCACCTTCGTCTACATTCCCGAAGGCGTACGCTGTCCGATGGAGCTCAGCACCTATTTCCGCATCAACGCGGAAAATACCGGCCAGTTCGAGCGCACGCTGATCGTCGCCGAGAAGGGCTCCTACGTCTCCTATCTCGAAGGCTGCACGGCGCCGATGCGCGACGAGAACCAGCTCCACGCCGCGGTTGTCGAGCTTGTAGCGCTCGACGATGCGGAGATTAAATATTCGACCGTGCAGAACTGGTATCCGGGCGACGCCGAAGGCAAGGGCGGCATCTATAATTTCGTGACCAAGCGCGGCCTGTGCCAGGGCAAGAACAGCAAAATCAGCTGGACGCAGGTCGAGACGGGCAGCGCCATCACCTGGAAATACCCAAGCTGTGTGCTCAACGGCGAGAACAGCGTGGGCGAGTTCTATTCGGTTGCGCTCACGAACAATTATCAGCAGGCCGATACCGGGACCAAGATGATCCACAATGCGCCGGGCACCCGTTCGACGATTATCTCGAAAGGCATCAGCGCCGGGAAAAGCGACAATACCTATCGCGGATTGGTGCGCGTCGGGCCCAAAGCGGAAGGCGTGCGCAACTTCACCCAGTGCGATTCGTTGTTGCTCGGGGATATGTGCGGCGCGCATACGGTGCCCTATATCGAGGTGAAGAATCCGACCGCGCAGATCGAGCATGAAGCAACGACCTCCAAGATCAGCGACGACCAGATGTTCTACGCCCAGCAGCGCGGCCTCGACGAAGAGGAGGCCGTGGCGCTCATCGTCAACGGTTTCGCCAAGGATGTGCTGCAGCAATTGCCGATGGAATTTGCCGTCGAGGCTCAGAAGTTGCTCGGTATCAGCCTTGAGGGGAGTGTGGGGTGACGATGCGTTGCGCAACCATGGCAGCGTGCCTCTTTCTGGCTGCCCCGTCCGCTCTTTTCGCTCAGGCCGAGGATGAAGCCGATAGCGCGGTTGACCTGAACGCGATCGACGCGCTGCTCGGCGATCAGGCGGTGACCGGCGACGATGAAATGGATCCCGATGCTACAGGGGGCGAAGCGACGGCAGCGGACGGCGAAGCGGAAACCGCTGATGAGGAAGGCGTGCCCGAGCCGTCCGATCTGACACTTGCTTTCAATGCGTATTCGCTGTGTGCGTCTGAAGCGGGTGCGGCGCTCGAGGAAACCGGTTTCGCGCTTGATGTAATCGGCGAGGAAGCGCTGCTGCGCTGTTCCGGCCAACGTTCCGCCTATGTCAACGCTTTCTATTTCAGTCTGCTGCCGCGCTATCCCGATGCGCCCGAGGCCACCGTGCGCGCCAGCGCCGAGCGGCTGGTTGCGCAGTCCGATATCGCGCTTTCAACGATCGTCACCGACGAGGTAACCGCGCTGCGCGAAACGCGCGAGGCGGCTGATGAAAGCGACGCCGGTGAAACCGAAACTGCCGAAGAAGAAACGGAATCCGATGCTTAAGATAGACAATCTCCACGCCGAGATCGGCGGAACGGAAATCCTCAAGGGCCTTAGCCTCGAAATCGCGGCGGGCGAGATCCATGCGATCATGGGGCCGAACGGCGCGGGCAAATCGACGCTCGCCTATGTGCTTGGTGGCCGCGATGGCTACGAGGTCACGCAAGGGTCGGTCACTTATGACGGCGAAGATCTGCTCGATATGGACCCGCATGAACGGGCGGCGGCAGGTCTCTTCCTCGGCTTTCAATATCCGGTCGAGATTCCTGGTGTATCGAACGTCCAGTTCCTGCGCACCGCGCTCAATGCGCAGCGCAAGGCGCGCGGCGAAGACGAGCTGTCGGGCGGTGAGTTTCTGAAGCTGGCTCGCGAACAGGCGAGCGCGCTCAAGATGAATGCCGAAATGCTCAAGCGGGCGGTCAATGTCGGTTTTTCGGGCGGCGAGAAGAAGCGCAACGAGATGGTCCAGATGGGGATCATCGATCCTCGCCTTGCGATTCTCGACGAAACCGATAGCGGCCTTGATATCGATGCGCTGCGCACCGTCGGTGAAGGCATCAACACGATCATGAGAAAACCCGACAAGGCCGTGCTGCTGATCACCCATTACCAGCGCCTGCTCGATGTGGTGAAGCCGGACTATGTGCATGTGCTGGCCGATGGCCGCATCGTACGCACCGGCGGTGCCGATCTCGCGCACCAGCTTGAAGAGCAGGGCTATGAAGCCATCGCGGAGGCCGCGTGACCGAGACGCTTCCCCTCCCCACCCGCCGCGACGAGGCCTGGCGCTATAGCGATCTCGATGCGCTGGCACCGGTATGGCCGGATATCGCCGGCAAGCGCGAGGAGATCGTGATTGCCGCGGGCGACTCCACGAACCGCCAGCTGATCCTCGAGGCCGGCGATCCCAATGTAGCCGTTGAAACGCTTTCGATTCGTATCGAAAAAGGGGGACGCTTCGCCCTACATTGTCTGGCCATCGATGCCGATTACGGACGGATCGCCGTGGAAGTCACACTGGCCGAAGGCGCACATTTCGAACTGGGCGGCGCGATTCTCGGTACCGGCGACCAGACGCTGGAAATCGTCACCGATGTCCGCCATGCCGAACCCGGCGGCACCAGCAACCAGATCGTGCGCAGCGTGCTCGGCGAAACGGCGACCGGTTCGTTCCTCGGCAAGGTCGCGGTTGCGCGCGACGCGCAGAAGATCGACGCTTCGCAATCGGTGAAAGCGATGCTGCTCGATCGGACGGCGACGGCCAATGCCAAGCCGGAGCTCGAAATCTTCGCCGACGATGTAAAGTGCGCGCATGGCGCGACGGTGGGTGAACTCGATAAGGCGGCGCTCTTCTACCTCGCCTCGCGCGGCTTGCCGCCGGCGGAGGCACGAAAGCTGATGCTGCAGGCCTTTATCGCCGATGCGTTCGTGAGTCTGGAAGACGAGGCCGCGCATGATGCGATCGAAGCAAAAGCACTCGCGGTGCTGGAGGCAATTACATGAACGTTATGACTGCCCCAGCCCCCGTCGATGTGCGCGCCGATTTCCCTGGGCTTGGGGATGGCTGGCGCTATCTCGATACGGCCGCGACGGCACAAAAGCCGCAGCCTGTCATCGATGCGATCGCGTCGGGCTATGGCGAGCGTTACGCGACCGTTCATCGCGGTGTTTATTCCCGCTCGGCCGATATGACTTTGGCCTATGAAGCGGCCCGGCGGCGCGTGGCCGATTTCATCGGCGGCGCGGAAAGCGAGATCATTTTCACGCGCGGTGCGACCGAGGCGATCAACCTCGTCGCGAACAGCTGGGGCAACCTGAATTTGCGCGCAGGCGACCGCATCATGCTGTCGCAGCTCGAACATCATTCGAATATCGTGCCTTGGCAGTTGCTCGTCGAGCGCGTCGGCGCGCATATCGACGTTGCGCCGCTGACCGAAGATGGCCGGATCGATCTCGATGCGATGGCGGATATGCTGACCGAGCGGCACAGGCTGGTTGCGCTCGCTCATGTTTCCAACGTCCTCGGCTCGGTGCTGGATGTCCGCCGCGCGGCGGACATCGCTCATGGCGCCGGCGCAAAGCTGTTGCTCGATGGCTGCCAGGCGGTGCCGCGCATGGCTGTAAACGTGCAAGCGCTCGATTGCGACTTCTACGTGTTTTCCGCGCACAAACTGTACGGCCCGACCGGGATCGGCGCATTGTGGGCGCGCGCGGAGATACTCGACGGCATGCCCCCATGGGAGGGCGGCGGATCGATGATCGACAAGGTAACGTTCGAGCGCACGACCTATGCGCCTCCGCCCCAACGCTTTGAAGCCGGTACGCCGCATATCGTCGGTGCGCTCGGCCTGCATGCAGCGATCGATTATGTCGCCGCGCTCGGCCTCGATACGATCCATGAACGGGAGGCGGCATTGGTCGCCGAGGCGCGGGATGCGCTGTCGCAGATCAATAGCGTTCATCTGTTCGGGCCCGAAGATAGCGCGGGTATCGTCAGCTTCGCGATTGAGGGGGTGCATCCGCATGATATCGGAACGATCCTCGACGAAGAGGGCGTCGCGATCCGCGCCGGCCATCATTGCGCCCAGCCGCTGATGGCCTATCTCGGTGTCGACGCGACCGCGCGCGCGAGTTTCGGTGTTTACAACAGCAGTGACGATGTCGCCGCGCTCGTAAAGGGCGTTGAGCGCGTCACGCGCATTTTCGGTTAGGGGTTTCCCATGGACGGAGAACGCAAAATCATGGTCGAAGAAGTCGATGCTGTCGACAAGCCCGCCAAGGCGCGCGTCGACGATGCCGTGGTTGAAAAGACCTATGTCGCGGCTCCCTCGCCCGTCGAAGCGGAAAGCGATTCCGCGAAGCTGGAGCGGAAGAAGGACTATCTCGAAGGTTTTCTCGCTGGCCAGCCGTCCGATGATGATGGCGATGCCGGCAGCGGTGATTTGCGAGCGGACATCATCGCTGCGCTCAAAGAGATCTACGACCCGGAAATCCCGGTTAATATCTACGATCTCGGGCTGATTTACGGCGTCGAGGTGAACGACAATGCCGAAGCCTTTGTGGCGATGACACTGACGACGCCGCACTGCCCGGTCGCCGAAACCATGCCCGGCGAGGTCGAACTGCGTGTCGGTTCGGTGCCGGGTGTCGGCCATGCCGAGGTCAATCTGGTCTGGGACCCGCCCTGGGATCCCGGCAAGATGACCGACGAAGCCAAGCTCGAACTGGGGATGCTGTGATGGCCACGACAGTCCGCGCCAAAGAAAGATCGCGCCCCGCCGCCCTGACACTCACCGAATCCGCCGAAGCGCGGATCGCCAAACTGATGGCGGCCGCACCTGAAGGGACGATCGGCGTAAAGCTCTCGACGCCGCAACGTGGCTGTTCGGGGCTGGCTTACTCGGTCGACTATATCGAAGAAGCCGATCCGATGGACGAGAAGATCGTTACGCCGGGCGGCGATTTTTACGTCGACGGCGCATCCGTTCTCTACCTTATCGGTTCGACGATGGACTGGAAGGAAGACGATTTCACCGCGGGTTTCGTTTTCGACAATCCCAACGCTACCGGCAGCTGCGGTTGCGGTGAAAGTTTCACCGTCTAGTCGCAACGCGGCAAATATTGTTATTGTGACGGGCATGAAACATGCCCTGATCCCGTTCGCCGCCCTGGCCCTTGCCGCCATTCCTGCTTTCGCCAACGATAGCACTGCCGAGCTGACGTCCGGCGGGCTCGTGCTGCGCCAGAGCGACACGATCGATATGCGCTCGGAAGACCTCTATATATCGACCGAGCAGATCCGTGTCCGCTACACTTTCCACAACACGGCCGCTGCGGATGTTACGACCATCGTCGCCTTTCCGCTCCCCGAGCTCGAACTCGGATATGAGGGCGACTACACCTTCCCCACCGGTTTCGAAACGGAAGTGGCCGGTCGGCCGGTCGAGATGACCGTCGAGCGCAAGGCGATGCTCGGCGAGGCCGATCACAGCGCGATCCTTGCCGAGTACGGCGTGCCCCTCTCGCCGGAAGCCGATTGGGAGGAGTTCGAACGCGCGCTTGCGGCGCTCAGCGATACCCAGGCGGACGGGCTGCAATCGCTAGGCCTGGCCGAGGTCAACCGCTATGAAGGGAACGGTGAAACCCGGCGTTATATCCGCCCGCTATGGACGGTGCGGCAGACCTATTATTGGGAGCAGACATTCCCGGCGGGCGAAGATCTGGTGATCGAACATCGCTACCGCCCCTCGGTCGGCGGCACGGCGGGGTCGGCCATCGGCAATCCCGATTTCATCGCCAGCGAATGGGGTCAGGAGATGGTCGCCGAATACTGCATGGACGCGAACTTTCTCGCCGGCGCGCGGCGGATGATGCAGCGATCGGACTATGGCCATGTCGTCGAACGCACGCTCGGCTATGTGCTGACGACGGGCGCCAATTGGCGCGCACCGATCGGCGAATTCCGGCTGGTCGTCGACAAGGGCGATCCGCGCAATATCGTCAGCTTCTGCGGCAGCGGCCTCACCCGCCTCTCGCCCACCCAGTTCGAGATGCGGCGCACGAACTGGCGGCCCGAAACCGATCTGAGAGTCCTGGTGCTGTCGCCGGCGGAGTGACGACGGCTCAACAGGCCGGACGCAAGAAAGGGCGCGGTATGGTAACCGCGCCCTTTCCATTTGCGCCGCGCTAGGCGGTTTCGTCGGCCGACAGCTTGACGATATCGTTCATCAAACCGCTCGTGCCGTTGTTGACCGTCAGGCGGTCGACCTTTCCGGCGATGGTTTCCAGAGCCTCGAGCTCCTTCAACCGCAGCATCACCGGGTTTTCCGACATCACCTTCGCGGTGTTCAGAAGCGAACGCGTGGCATTCGTTTCCTCCCGCCGGCGGATGACATTGGCCTCAGCCTCCTTCTGTGCGGAGACCACCTGGTTCAACAGTTCCCGCATATCGCCCGGCAGGACCACGTCCTTGAGCGAGATTTCGGAAACCTCCAAACCGATTTCGGCCATGTCGGCGCGCACCTTCTCGGCCGCTTCGGCATTCACCGTCACCTTCTGTTCGAGGATCTGGTCAAGCGTCATCGCGCCGAGCGTCTTGCGGAACGCGTACTGCAAAGCCCGGTACAAGGCATCGGTGAAATCCTTCACCTCGGTGGTCGCCTTGACCGGATCGGTCACGCGATACTCGGCGGAAATGTTGATCCGCAAAGTCACGCGATCCCGCGTCAGCACTTCCTGACCGGTTACGTCGAGCGGCTGACGGGTCACATCGACCAGCTTGTGGCTGATCTTGCGGCCCGCCTTCCAATAGCCGTAAATGCCCGGCTTGAGCTGTCCGATGAGCACGCCGTCGATGCTGAGGATCGCGACCTTATCCCTATCCACCTCGATCACGGCGACATCCGCCAGCAGGCCGGACTTTTGCAGCCGCTTCAAGAGCGCGCCATCGACAGCGGCGTCTTCGCCGATATCGATGGTCTGCGTCTTCCACGGCCCCGCATCGGTCCAGAGCACGAGCTTGCGGTCCGGAGCAAGAACGGCATACGGGACGCCGTCGCGCTCGATGACAGCAATCTCGGTGGCGGACGTGCGCAGCATCGTCAGATGCGCCGCGGCGTCTTCCGGTGCTTTCTCGAACAGAATCTGCTCATAGTCCGAATAGAGTTCCGGACGGACCAGATTGTGCCATTCGAGCTTCAGTATATCGCGCCGGTTCGGGAGGACATGCTCCCCCGGTCCCAATATGCCGCGCACTTCACCTTTGTGCAGGTAAATCGCCCGTTCGTTTGCGTCGATGAGAACGCGCTTGCGCCCCATCAGGCTGTCTATCAATCGCAACATCATTCTTACTCCATCATAAAACTAGCTCACGCTCGTTTTCCTTTCGTTGGTTTCACGTCACATTCCCCCGAATCGAAAAGATCCGGGGACCGATGGCATGCCGCGTGGCGGGCGGGCCGGAGCGGGCGTTGCAGTATCCGGGGCGGATCGGGACGGTTCGAAAACCAAGTCCGCCTCGACCCCGGAACGGCGCAGCCTTCACAGCCAACCGAGCCAGTTGGCATGGTGGCGGGCGCATCGCCTTTGCCCGTCCATCGCCCGCAGGCGATTTCGAGGCGCCGGTTTTGCGCCTTTCACATGCCGATCCCCGAACCCGTTTAGTTGGCTAAACAGATTTTCAGTCTGTCTGGTCTTCGCAGGACCATTTTGGAGCAGGAGTCGAACCTGCGACAGCAAGATTAACAATCTTGTGCTCTAACCCACTGAGCTATCCAAGTCTGAGACGGGAATCGAACCCGTTCCTCTAGCACCCGAAGCTAGCGCTCTATCCAAATGAGCTACAAAGCAACCGAACATGACAAGACAGCATCCGTACATAGTGGCATCAGAGACGCCTTATGCGGGCGGGCGGGAAAGCCCTGACCGTTGATGTCTGACCCGCCAGATGATCGGGGGACGCGGCTGATAGGAGGGCCGTTCTGGTTTGACAAGCCCTGCCGCCAAGATTTTCTTGTGGTGGGTGCCGGGAGATCGCCTAGAAGCCCAGCGTGAACCGGATTGCGCCGCCCATGTCATCGGCGATCGTGGCAAAGTGACCGGGATCGCGACGGTAGAACACATGGCCTGTCAGCCAGCCCCGCCCGACCGGGCGCGCATAGGCCGCTTCCAGATCGATCTGCCGTCCGTTCGGTGCGAGATTGAAGAAACGGTTCTCATAGCGCGTCGTCAGAGTTTCATAATCATAACCGCTCGGCAGATTCAGCCGCAGTCCACCGCGATAGACGCGCAGCGGTTGGGCGATGCGCAGCGAGATGCGATCGCCCTCGCCCATCACGCCGGTCTTGGAAATGTCGACGGCGGCGGCAAAGCTGCGTAGCGTACCGCCGCGCAAAAGGGCGCTCGATCCATCGGCGAAGCTCCAGCCGTGCCGCACGTCGCCACCGATCGACCAGCCGCTGGACCCGGTCCAGCGCAAGGCGATATCGGCGAAAAGCGATCGTCCGCCCCGTCCGCCGCCCAGCGCTTCGCTGAAGCGGGCGCCGAGGAAGGTCCGATCTTCCGCCATCAGGCCCAGCCCGCCGTCGAGGCGCAGGCCCCCCCATTGCCGGTTGGCCGCAATGCCCATTGTCGTGTAGCGCGATTCCAGCCAGGTTTCCCGGGCGAGAACGCTGTCGGGATCGTGCGGCGACAGGGCCTGTCCGCGCTCGGCGACAATGGTGATGCCCAGGCCGTTCCACTGGCGATGAAGCGCGAAACTCATATCGGTGCGGCTGGCAAATCCGGTTTCGCCCGTCGCGCCGCGTGCAACGAGAAAGGCGGGCCGGACCCGGCCGTTGAGCCGCGCGCCGACGCTGTCGCCAGCTTGTGAAAAGGCAAAGGCGATGCGCGTGTCCCGATCGATTTGCGCGGCCATCATGCCTGCTGCGACGCGGGCGCGCTCGGCATCTTCACCGCGCAGGGCAAGCTGTGCGAGCCGCGTCTGGCTGGCCCGCGCGTCGATCGTAAAGGCGAGGACGGCGTTGCTGCCGGCCGGGGTCGTAAAGGCGCCGCCGCGATTGACCGCCAGGCTGTCCGTCAGATGGGTTTGCGGTGCCGTGCGGCGCATGGTGTTGGCGAGGTCGATGGAAAATGCGCGGCCGAAGCCGTCGAGTATAACCGCCCCGGCCCCGGTTTGCCGCGCATCGCCCATCGGTGCAGACAGGGTGCCGTTGGTCGCCAGGCTGACCGGCTCGGCGCTGCCGGCGAGGCTGGTCGAGCCTTGCGGCTGAAACGCTTCGCTGAGGTCGAGAATACCCTGGCCATAGATTGCATAGTCACCCGTAGCGCCACCATCGCGCGCGCTCCGGAACAGAAGCTGCACGATTTCGCTACCGGTCAGGTTCGGGAAGGCGGATGCGAGCAATGCCACGGCCGCGGTAATCTGCGGCGCAGAATAGGAGGTGCCGCTGAACAGGAAGTTGGTACCCGTTTCGTCGAAACTACGGACTCTTTCGCCCAAAGCCGCGAGATAGAAATCCTCACCATTGCCGGCCCGGTTCGAAAAATCGCTGATCGCGTCATTCCAGCCGACCGAGCCGGCGATGATGACATGGCCGTTCGCTTCCGGCGTCAGCGCGACTTGAGCCAGAGGATCGGGGTCGACGCCTTCCGGTTCTTCGCCTTGGTTGCCCGCCGAAATGACGATTACGACACCGGCATCGGCGGCCCGCGCGACCGCCTCGCGAAACCGCTGCGTCGTGCCGCCGCCGCCCAGCGAGATATTGATCGCCCGCGCATTGTTCTGAACGGCGACATCGATCGCCTCGGCAAGATCACCATTGCTGTGCGTGCAGCTTTCGTCGGGGTCGGTATTGGCGCAGCTCCCCGGCTCGTCGGTTCTGAGAATAAGCAGCGTCGAATCGAAGGCCATGCCTACGATATTGGAATTGTCGCGATTCGCGCCGATGACGGCGGCGACGGAGGTGCCGTGTCCGCCTTCGTCCTCTAGGCCGCGATTGCCCGCGATGTCGCGAGATGCGTTGCTGATCCGTCCGGCGAATTCGCTGCTGCCCGTATCGATGCCGCTATCGAGCACCGCCACCGTCACGCCGCTGCCCGTTGCGCCCTCGTCATAGGCAGCCGTTGCATTGGCATGGCCGATCCCGCCTGAATTGGTGAACTCCATAGTATCGGTATCGATTGCCGGTGGCGGCGGTGGTGGTGGAGGGGCCGGTGGCGGCGGACTTGCGACGGGCGGTGGCGGCGTGGAATTGACGGAGCCTCCGCCACCACCACCGCATGCGGCAAGGCCAAGAATAAGGGGAAGGCTGGTAACGACCAGCAGGCGCGCTCTCATATTCATCAGCGAATCACCCAATTGCGCGCCCCCACGCCGTCTTATGCATGCGTGCGCCCGGCTTTCCGAATCCTTAAACCGAGATACACTTTGCGATAACCGTCCGGCCCGATTAGGAGCGCAGCCATGATGACGCCCGCCCTTTCGCATATCGATCACTGGATATTCGATCTCGACAACACGCTCTATCCGTCGAGCGCGAAGCTGTTCGATCAGATCGACGTCAAGATGGGCGACTATATTTCCGGGCTTCTGGACGTCGATCGGGTTGAGGCGCGGCGGATCCAGAAACGATTTTTTCATTCGCACGGAACAACGCTGTCCGGTTTGATGGAAGCACATGGTGTCGAGCCCGGTCACTTTCTCGACTATGTGCACGATATCGATCTCGAGGTGATCGACGAGGATCGCGCGCTCGTCGAGGCGATCGGTGCGCTGCCGGGGCGCAAATTCGTGTTCACCAATGGCGACGCGCCCTATGCGCGGCGCGTGCTCGACCGGCTCGGTCTGGGTGCGAGCTTCGAGGCGATCCACGATATTCATGCGTGCGATTATGTGCCCAAGCCCGAGCGTGTCAGCTATGAGGCGATGTGCCGCACATTCGATATTAAGCCTGATCGTGCACTGTTTGTCGAAGATATGGCGCGCAATCTGAAACCCGCCAAAGCCATGGGTATGGTAACGGTGTGGGTGAATAACGGATCCGAAAGCGGGTCGCACGACGCCGATCCGCAATTTATCGACTATGAGATCACGGCGGTAACGCCCTGGCTCAGCGACCTTGTGGAGGCGGCATGACGAGGAAACTCGAAAAGATCATCGAAAAGGGATGGGAGCGGCGCGAGAGTGTCGATGCCGACACCCAGGGCGAATTGCGCGAAGCTGTCGAAACGGCCCTCGCGATGCTGGACCGCGGGGAGGCCCGCGTGGCGACCAAGGCCGGTTCCGAATGGGCCGTGCATCAATGGTTGAAGAAAGCCGTGCTGTTGTCCTTCCGGTTGAACGACATGCAGCTGATCGAAGGATCGCATGGCGGCGGCCATTGGTGGGACAAGGTGCCGTCGAAATTCGCCGATTGGGGTGCCGATGCGTTTCGCGCTGCGGGTTTCCGGGCGGTGCCCGGTTCGATCGTGCGCAGCGGCGCGCATATCGGCAAGGATGTCGTCCTGATGCCGAGCTTCGTGAATATCGGCGCGCATGTCGGCGACGGCACGATGGTCGATACCTGGGCGTCCATCGGCAGCTGTGCGCAGATCGGCGAGCATTGCCATATCTCGGCCGGGGCCGGGATCGGTGGCGTACTCGAACCGCTTCAGGCCAATCCCACGATCATCGAGGATAACTGTTTTATCGGCGCGCGCTCCGAAGTCGTCGAAGGGGTGGTTGTCGAAGAGGGTTGCGTGCTCGGCATGGGCGTCTTCATCACCGCCTCGACCAAGATCATCGACCGTTATACCGGCGAAACCTTCACCGGCCGCGTGCCAGCATACTCCGTCGTGGTTGCAGGTTCGACGGCCAATCGCCAGACGGTGGACGGCGACGCCGCACCGAGCCTCTACTGCGCGGTAATCATCAAACGTGTGGACGAAAAGACGCGGTCCAAGACGAGCGTGAACGAGCTACTCAGAGGGTAAAGTCAGTTTTTCCTAACTTGCTGGCGGTCATGCGCCAGCCGGGGCCGATTTGTCAGAATTTCCTTGTTCTGACAAACACACTTAACCGCCCAGCGCCCCCGAGATCAGCGTTTCTGCCCGTTCGCCCGCCCAGTCCATCCCACCATAGACGCGGAAGAGCTCGGCGCCTTCGGCGTCGTAGAGCACGGTGACCGGCAGCGTGTCGGTTGCAAGCGCCAGCATCATCGCATTCTCTTCGTCCAGCCATTGTTCGAGATGATCGAAGCTGTTTTCGGCGAAATAGGGTCCGACGACATCGGCGCCTTGAAAATCCTGGCTGATCGTCAAGATTTTCAACGTACCATCCTTGCGGTCGGCCAACGCATCGAGGGTCGGCATCTCGCGGATACAGGGTGCGCACCAGGTTGCCCAGAGATTGACGAGCAGCGGTTGGCCTTCGAAATCGGACAAGCGGATCGTCTGTCCATCGGCGTCGGAGAAGGCCAGGTCGGGGGCCATCGTACCGCGATATTCGACGCTGACCCGGCCCATGGTTTCCGAGCCGCCATAGCCTTCGGCGGATACGCCGTTCGTTTCGGGGCCCGACAAGGCTTCTTGCGGGGCTTCCCCGCTTTGCCTATCGCAGGCGGCGAACAGCGGCGCAAAACCAAGGAGCAAGGCGATCAATATGCGCACGGGCAATTCCAATCAGATGTGGGGCGGGCGCTTCGCCGAAGGTCCGGCGTCCGTCATGCGCGAGATAAATGCCTCCATCCCGTTCGACAAGCGGTTGTGGCGCCAGGATATCGCCGCGAGCCGCGCCCATGTCGCGATGCTCGGAGCTGAGGGCATCGTCGATACGGCCGATGTCAAAGCGATCGACGACGGGCTGCAGGCGATTGCGGCGGAATATGAGGCCGATGGCGTTCCCGAGAATCTCGATCTCGAAGACATTCATATGCATGTCGAGAACCGGCTCGCCGAACTGATCGGACCGGTTGCCGGGCGGCTCCACACGGCGCGTTCGCGCAACGATCAGGTGGCGACGGATTTCCGGCTCTGGGTGCGCGACGCGATCGACGCGGTCGACGCCGGACTCGCAGCGTTTCAGACCGCCCTCGTCCAGCGCGCCGGCGAACATGCCGATACGGTCATGCCGGGCTTCACCCATCTGCAATCGGCCCAGCCGGTGACCCTCGGCCATCATCTGATGGCTTACTACGAGATGGCGCGGCGCGATCGCAGCCGCTTTGCCGATGCGCGGGCGCGTCTCAACGAATGTCCGCTCGGTAGCGCGGCACTGGCCGGGACGGGGTTCGCCGTGGATCGCGAGGCGATGGCCGATGCGCTCGGCTTCGATCGTCCGACCGCCAACTCGCTCGATGCCGTCTCGGACCGGGATTTCGCGCTCGATTATCTGATGGCGGCGACGCAATGCGGGCTGCATCTCTCCCGCCTCGCCGAGGAGTTCGTGATCTGGGCGAGCCAGCCCTTTGGCTTCGTCACGTTGCCGGACGCCTATTCGACCGGCTCGTCGATAATGCCGCAGAAGCGCAACCCCGATGCCGCCGAACTGGTACGTGGCCATGCCGGGCGGATTGCGGGATGCATGACGGCGCTGGTGATGACCATGAAAGGCCTGCCGCTCGCCTACGCCAAGGACACGCAGGACGATAAGCCGCCGGTGTTCGAGGCGCACGATCTGCTCGCCCTGTCGCTCGCCGCGATGACCGGTATGATCGAGACCATGACCTTCGTGTCCGAACGCATGCGTGCGCTGGCCGAATCCGGCCATGCGACCGCTACGGATTTGGCCGACTGGCTCGTACGTGAGGCCGATATCCCGTTCCGCGAGGCGCATCACATCGTCGGCAGTGCGGTCAAACTGGCCGATGAGCGCGGTGTCGCGCTGGCCGCGTTGCCGTTGGCCGATCTGCAGGCGATTGATGACCGGATCGATGAAAGTGTCTATGGCGTGCTGACGGTTGATGCGTCGGTGGCCAGCCGGACCAGCCATGGCGGTACGGCGCCCGATCAGGTCCGGGCACGGGTCGCCGAAGCGAAAGCTGCGTTGGAGCGAGGCGAATGAGAATAGCGATTGCAGCGGTCATGATGTCCTTGCCGATGCTCGTATCCTGCGGCGGACGCGAGCCTCTCCAGCCGGCGCAGGGCGAGGGCATGCCCGTCGCGCCTGCAATGGCCCAAAGCCAGCCGACGACCGACGATCTGCTCCAGCCGACGACCCAGCAGCGGCCCGAACGCGTCGACGAGTTGCTGCGCCGTTCGGAGGAGCGCGAAGACGACCCCTTCGATCTTCCGCCACCGGGCTGAGTAGATGGATCATTTCTCGCTCCGGGACGGCGTCATGCATGCCGAGGATGTGCCGCTGGCGCGGATCGCCGAGGAAGTGGGCACGCCTGTCTACGTCTATTCGCGTGCGACCCTCGAACGTCATGCGCGGGTCTTCCGCGATGCGCTGACGGGCCTGTCGCATGCGCATATCGCGTTTGCCATCAAAGCCAATCCCAATCTCGCCGTGCTGCGCGTGCTGGCGCGCGAGGGTTTCGGCGCCGATATCGTCTCGATCGGCGAGATGAAGAGGGCGCTGGCGGCGGGCATGAGGCCGGCCGATATCGTTTTTTCCGGCGTGGGGAAAACGCGTTCGGAGCTGCGCGAGGCGATCGATGCGGGTATCGGCCAGTTCAATATCGAGCTGGAAGAGGAAGGTGCCGCCATCGCCAAATTCGCGAGCGGCATGGGTAAGATCGCTACCGCCGTGTTGCGCGTCAATCCCGATGTCGACGCCGGCACGCATGCCAAGATCTCGACCGGCCTGAAAGACAATAAATTCGGCGTGCCGATCGACGAGGCACCGGCCATCTATGCGCGGCTCGCGGCGCTGGACGGTCTCGCGATGCGCGGCCTCGCTTCGCATATCGGCAGCCAGATATTCGATCTTGCGCCTATCGAGCGCGCTTTTGCCAAGGTTGGCGCGCTCGTCACGGAGCTGCGCGCGGCGGGCTTCGACATAGATCGCGTCGATCTCGGCGGTGGCCTCGGCGTGCCGTATGAGCGCGATAAGGTGCCGCCTTCGCCCGCGGTCTATGGCGAGATGGTCGCGCGGGTGACGAAAGACTGGGACGTCACGCTCATGTTCGAGCCCGGACGGGTCATTGCCGGCAACGCGGGCGTGCTGCTGACCCGCGTCATCTGGGTCAAGCCCGGCGTGGTCCGGCCCTATGTGATCGTCGATGCGGCGATGAACGATCTGGCCCGTCCGGCCATGTACGATGCCTGGCACGATTTCGAAGCGGTCGCGCCGACAGGGGAGCGCATGGTCGCCAATATCGCAGGTCCGGTCTGCGAGAGCGGCGATACTTTCGCCATGGGGCGCGATATCGATACGGTGAAGGCCGGCGATCTTGCGATTTTCCGCACTGCCGGCGCTTATGGCGCGACGATGGCCAGCACCTATAACAGTCGTGCGTTGGTGCCCGAAGTGATGGTCGATGGAGGCGAATTCGCGATCGTGGCCGAGCGGGTCATGCCCGAAGCGCTCA
The DNA here is from genome assembly GCA_039180285.1 of Pseudomonadota bacterium. Classification (GTDB taxonomy): domain Bacteria; phylum Pseudomonadota; class Alphaproteobacteria; order Sphingomonadales; family Sphingomonadaceae; genus Parasphingopyxis. Next base: position 54,070 of record JBCDDN010000019.1, read on the forward strand.
TCGCTGCCGAACATGTGCCGGATTTTTTGAACGACTGAGCGTTCCGGGCCGTGCCCTGCGCATAACCGGTTTTTTGCGGCCTGTTTTTTTTGTCAGAATTTCCCTATCGGGAAATCGCGGCGCCGGCCCGCTCCCCCTCCCGACCTCCCGCGGGGTACAATCAATGGGAGGTCGGGAGGGGG
>JBCDDN010000020.1:0-53949 GCA_039180285.1 Pseudomonadota bacterium
CAGCGGGCGAGCGCGCCCTAAGATCGCGGTGAACCAGACCGGCTGCCACGACAAGTTCGAGTTGTCCTTGTCGACTCCCCGTTCGCACGGTGTTGATCGCGGCATTCTGTTCGGCGACCGCGATCGCGACAGGATCGATATCCGAGGCGATCGCCCGGGCGCTCGGCCATAGGCTTAGCGCCGCAAAAGCGAGAATACCCGTTCCGGTTCCAATGTCGGCGATATTCCGAAACCGCCGTCCACGCGATTTCAGCCCGTTCAATATCGCGAGGCACCCGGCCGTCGTTTCGTGATGGCCGGTACCGAACGCCTGGCCGGCATCGATCTCGAACGCGAACGCGCCTTCGGGGACCGCATCACGATGGATCGGCGTATGTACGAAAAACCGGCCTTCCTGGATCGGTTCGAGGCCCTCCTGGCTTACCGCGATCCAATCTTCTTCCGCCAATTGGGCGATCGCGGGTTCCGTGCTCGCCGCGCTGGGAACAAGATGGATGGCCGTCGCAATCGTATCGGAGGTCGGCTCTTCTGCGAAATAGATGTCCAGCCGCCACTCGTCGGGCCGGGATGGATCGATTTCGCGGGTCATGAGTACCGGCACCGGATCCATTAACGCGAACGGCGCGATATCGTCCTTGAGTATCTCCGCTTCCGCGCGCGTACAGGGCAGGGTCAGCTTCCAGGTGATCCCCGAGCCGTTCCGGCCGCCATGCCCCCGGCATGACTGCGGGCTGCCGGGAGCAACCCTCATCGGCTCGTCTCGCCGGTCACCGGACAAAGCTCGCACCATTTACGTCGAGCACTGCACCGGTCATCGATGGCGGTGCATCCAGTGCACAAAAGCGGATCGTCTCCGCCACTTCTTCGGGAGTTGCGACGCGGCCGAGCGGGATGTCGCGCAGCAATTTCTCGCCGCCCCGGCTCTCGAGATAGTCATCGGCCATCCCCGTCATCGTGAAACCCGGACAGATCGCAAAAGCGAGGACGTGCTCGGCGGCATAGGCGCGCGCGATCGTTTTGGTCATCGCGACCATGCCGCCCTTGGACGCGGCATAATGCCAGTGATCGGGGCTGTCGCCGCGATAGGCGGCGCGGCTGGCGATGTTGACGATCCGGCCACCGCCGGAGGCGCGAAAATGCTGGACGGCAAGCCGGCAAAGCTCCGCTGTTGCCGTGAGGTTGACGCGCATCGTTCGTTCGAAATCGTCGCGCCAGGCTCCGTCTTCCCGATCGATCGAAGAGGCTTCGAAAATACCGGCATTGTTGACGATCACATCGATCCGGCCGTCCAACAGATCGAGTGCCTGGCTCCAGGTTTCGGCCGCGGATCCCGGGACGTTGAAATCGCTGGCTATCGCGATGCCGTCATCGTGCCGGGTGGCATGGCAGGCGAGGCGGGCACCTCCTTCTGTCAGAAGGGCGGCCGCGGCCTTGCCGATTCCGCGGCGTGCGCCGGTAATCAGGATGGCGGGTTGGCGGGCGTCACTCATCCGCCCTGGATAGGCGGAGTTCGCCACGAACGAAAGCGCCTAGCCGTCGGCCATCCGGCGGACGAACTGGGCGGTGGCGCCGGTCAGTTTCTGCAAATGGCCGTCGACCTCGTGGAACCCATCCGAAACGCGGCCGATATCCGAAGACACGCTTTCGCTGTCTTCGCGGATCGCCGCGATGGTGCCCGACATCGAGTCCGCCGCCAGCGCCGTTTCGTCGACCGCCGCCGTAATCGTTGTCACCGTTTGGGCCTGTTGCTCCATCGCCGCGCGGATACGCGTTGCCGACGCCTGTACCTCGTTGACCGTCGCGCGGATCGATTCATTGGTTTCGACGGTCTGCGCGGTCGCCGACTGGATGGCGGCGATCTTGTTGGCGATATCGTCGGTCGCCTGCGCTGTCTGATTGGCGAGCGTCTTCACTTCCTGCGCGACCACTGCGAAACCGCGGCCGGCGTCGCCCGCCCGCGCGGCTTCGATCGTCGCGTTGAGCGCGAGCAGATTGGTCTGCCCCGCAACGTCGCGGATCAAGCCCAGTATCGATTCGATCGACACCGTATGCTCGGACAACGCTTCGCTGACCCGCACCGCTTCCTGGGCCTGTTCCGATGCGCGCGTCGCCACGTCGGCCGATGTTTCGACCTCGCTGCGGGCTTCCTCGATCGCACGGATAAGGCCGGCGGCCGTCTGCGCCGCTTCGCGCATGGCGATGGCGGACTGTTCGGCGGCCGCGGCCACTTCCGACGCCTTGCCCAACATGCCCTGTACCGACTCAGACGCATCGTTCGTATTGGCGATCACCGCCATACTGTCTCCGGTCGCATCCTTCACCGTCTGTTCGATCTTCTCGCGGAACAGCTGAGTGCTTTCCTGGCGCTTCTTGTCTTCCTGTTTGAAGAGGAATTCGTTGATGAACGAGGCTTTGACCTCAACCTCCATGGCGGCGAACACCACCAGCGCTTGATTCAATTCGAGGAAACGATCGGGATCGTCGCCCGTCTTTTCACGGATCAGGGTCAGGACCGATTGATTGGCATAGGCGAGCGTTGCAAACAGCTGCATCGGCGAAATGCCGGATTCGAGGATACGGGCGGCGTTCTTTTGCGCGATTTCGACCCAGCGCTGCTCAGCGGGGTTATTGAGTTTCTCGATCGTGTATTCGGTCGCGAAATCGATGGCTTTTTCAAGCTGGCCGGGGCTGAGCGTCTGCAATGACGGGTTGAGTTCGACGAAGCGCTGCCAGAACTCGGCCGCCAGCGAGCGTTCATGCCCTTGGACGATGGCCCCGATCTGTTTGATACGGGATTCCAGCATGCCGTCATGGTCGAATACGGCAATATGATCCTGGATGCTCATTTACCTGTTTCACCCGCTGTGAATTTGTCGCCCGCAGACTTAAATGGGATTGGTTAAGGGCGCGTTATACCGGTCGTACGAAGGGAAACCCGCCAGTTGCATGAAAGGGCGGTTCGTCTAAGAGGAACGCGCAACAGGAAAGCGATAGAGATACCGATGTCACGTAATGAATCCCGGCCATTGTCCCCACATCTCACGCATTGGAAATGGGCGCCGAACATGCTCGTTTCGATCCTGCACCGGATTACGGGTGTGGGACTGTCGGTAGTCGGCGGATTGCTGTTCGCCGGCTGGTTGCTGGCCGCGGCGAGCGGCGAAGCGACCTATGATTGGTTTCTCGGGCTGCTGACCGTGGAAAGCGGGGCGATCAACATCGTCGGCGCGGTTTTCGGGATCGGTCTCACTTGGGCTTTTTTCACGCATCTTTTCAACGGTTTGCGGCACTTCGTCCTGGACACGGGCGCCGGTTATGAGCTGCAGACCAATCGGCGGTGGTCGATTGCGGTCGTTGCGGGCGCGATCGTCGCGACCATTGCGGTATGGCTTTGGCTGTTCTGGCCGACGCTTATACAGTTAACCGGCGGAGAAGGCTGATGGGAAGCGGAACAGGTCTTGGCCGGGTTCGCGGGCTCGGCTCCGCCAAACAGGGCGCGCATCATTGGTGGACGCAGCGGCTCACCGCCGCGGGCAATGTGTTGCTCGTCAGCTGGTTCGTCGTTTCGCTGATCCGGCTGCCCAGCCTCAGCTATGCGGTGGTTACGGACTGGCTCTCCGCGCCGCTGGTCGCCATTGCGATGATTCTGCTCGCGGCCAACGTCTTCTGGCATCTGCGGTTGGGCCTGCAGGTGGTCGTCGAAGATTATGTTCATAACGAAGCATCCAAATTGGGGATGATTGTGCTTATCAATTTCTTTGCGATCGGTGCGGGCGCCGTCGCGATATTCTCCATCGCGAAGATCGCTTTCGGAGGCGCTGCATAATGGCCGAGGCGTACAAGATTATCGATCACACTTATGATACGGTCGTCGTCGGCGCGGGTGGCTCGGGGCTTCGCGCGACGATGGGCAGTGCGGAAGCGGGCCTGAAAACCGCCTGCATCACGAAGGTCTTTCCGACGCGTTCGCACACCGTGGCGGCGCAGGGCGGGATCGCCGCATCGCTTGGCAACAACACGCCCGATCACTGGACCTGGCATATGTACGATACCGTCAAGGGTTCGGACTGGCTCGGCGATCAGGATGCGATCGAATATCTGGTCCGTGAGGCACCGCAGGCGGTGTACGAGCTCGAACATGCGGGCGTCCCGTTTAGCCGCAACGACGACGGCACCATCTATCAGCGCCCGTTCGGCGGACATATGCAGAATATGGGCGAAGGCCCTCCGGTGCAGCGCACTTGCGCGGCCGCCGACCGCACCGGTCATGCGATGCTCCATGCGCTGTATCAGCAGAGCCTGAAGTACGACGCCGACTTCTTCATCGAATATTTTGCGATCGACCTGATCATGGAAGATGGCGCCAATGGACCTGAATGCCGCGGCGTCATCGCCATGTGCCTCGAAGACGGCTCGATCCACCGCTTCCGCTCGCAGGCCGTTGTCCTCGCGACCGGCGGCTATGGCCGTGCCTATTTCAGCGCGACGAGCGCGCACAGCTGCACCGGCGACGGCGGCGGGATGGTGCTGCGCGCCGGACTGCCGCTGCAGGATATGGAGTTCGTCCAGTTCCACCCGACCGGCATCTACGGCGCCGGCGTGCTGATCACCGAAGGCGCGCGCGGCGAGGGCGGTTATTTGACCAATTCGGAGGGCGAGCGGTTCATGGAACGCTATGCGCCATCGGCCAAGGATCTCGCCTCCCGCGATGTGGTGTCGCGCTGCATGGCGACGGAGATTCGCGAAGGCCGCGGCGTTGGATCGGAGAAGGATCATATCTTCCTTCACCTCGACCATATCGATCCCAAGGTGCTCGCCGAGCGCCTGCCCGGCATAACGGAGACCGGCAAGATTTTCGCCGGTGTCGACCTGACGCGGCAGGCGCTACCGGTCGTGCCGACCGTGCATTACAATATGGGCGGCATCCCTTGTAACTATTGGGGTGAGGTGGTGAATCCGACCGCTGACGATCCCGATGCGGTGGTGCCGGGGCTCTATGCCGTGGGCGAGGCCGCCTGCGTATCGGTGCACGGTGCCAATCGTCTGGGTTCCAATTCGTTGATCGATCTCGTCGTCTTCGGTCGCGCCACGGGCCTGCGACTAAAAGACAAGCTCGAGGCAGGAGCGTCCCAAAAGCCCTTGCGCGACGACAGTGCGGAGATGGCGCTCGAACGGCTTGACCATTTCCGCCATGCCGATGGCGGCACGCCCACGGCGGAGCTGCGGCTCGAGATGCAGAAGACCATGCAGGCCCATGCCGCCGTGTTCCGCGATACCAAGCTGCTCGACGAAGGGGTCGAAAGGATGGGTGCCGTCAATACGAAGCTCTCCGACGTTCGCGTGAGTGACCGGTCGCTGATCTGGAACACCGATCTTATAGAGACGCTCGAGCTCGACAATTTGATGGGCCAGGCCATGGTGACGATGCAAAGTGCCGCCAATCGCAAGGAAAGCCGCGGCGCGCATATGCATGAGGACCATCCGGATCGCGACGATGAAAACTGGATGAAGCACACCGTCACGACCTTTGCCGGTTGGGGCGGCAAGGAGGGTGAGGTCGGCATCGATTACCGCCCGGTTCACGATTTCACCTTGACCGACGAGGCGAGCTACATCGAGCCCAAGGCGCGGGTATATTAGATATGGCTTGGCCAGCCTGGATCATTTCCGCGCTGGCGCATCCGCAAGTCCGGCGCGCGGGTATAGAAGCGGCGACCAAGGCGGGCGGGCTGCTTGCGGACCGGCTGGCCAAACGCAAGGGTGAGAGCGGCACGGAGATTCTGCCGCCCGAAACGGGCGAGCGATCGGATGCGGATCTGCTCCGCGAAGCGATGGAAAGCCTTCCGACGAAACAGGAACTGGCCGAGGCGATTGCCGCGCTCGATGCCCAAAGCGAGGCGCGGGTGTCGCGGCTTCGCGGTACGGTGATCCTGATCGCAATCGCGCAATTCGCCGCACTTGCCATCGTGATGGCGATCCTGCTCTGAATACGACCCCAATTTCCGACGGAGACGGTCATTAAAAAATTTGCGATTTCGACGCTGATGGCGGCATGCGCCTTCGCGCTGATACCGCCCGCATATGCGGAACTCTCTTCGGTCTAACGGCAGATCGTGGAAACGGTCGATGCCGAATATGAGCGGCATGTCTCGCTGCTCGAACGATTGACCAACCAGAATAGCGGGACGCGCAATATCGCGGGCAATCTTGCGATCATGGAAATGTTGCGGCCCGAATTCGAGGCGCTGGGTTTCGCCGTCGAGATTATCGATCAGAGCGAAGTCGATCGCGCCGGGCATTTCTTCGCCCGGCACGAGGGCGATCCGAACGGCACGCGCGTTTTGCTGATTGCGCATACCGATACCGTTTTCGAGGTCGATTCCGATTTCCAAGTGTTTCAGCGTACCGGCGAACGCGCGACCGGGCCTGGCGTCTATGACAATAAGGGCGGGATCATCCATCTCGACAGCATTCGGCGGCAGGCGAAACGCACGGCTATCCTGATCTCGCGGCTGGCAGCCGAACCACGCTGAAGGCAGCGATGCTTGACTCCGTTGCGACCGCGCGGGAAGATTTGCCGGGTTCGCCAGCCGGAGGGCTATGTTGATGAACTTGCCTAATCGCCCTGCCTCAGTGCGCGCCATTTTTCTCTTCGTGCTTCTGGCCGTTGCCGCGATCCATCCCACCGCGGCGCAAACGGACGCCGACGAGGCGATCAGTCACAACCGGCCGCTGCCTTCTTTCCTGTCGCGCGTACAGCCGCACGAGGCTGTGCTCGGGGCCAATGCCGGGACCGAGTTTGTTTACGATATCGATCCGGAGGACGCGCTCGCCGATCATAGACGGCTGTCCGCCGCGCTCGCGGAACTCTCCCCGCAGCGGCCCGGCACGGTCGACGCCTATGTGCTTTCGATCGCGCTCGACAGCGATCCCGTGTTCGGACGCGAAGCGCGCGAGGCCGCACGCGTCCTGGCCCGACGATACGGCGCCGACGGCCGCGTCCTGACCCTCGCGGCGCCCGACGGCAACGGGAGTGAGGGCTTGCCGCACGGATCGCTGACATCCCTGACCATCGCGCTCGCGCGGATCGCGGAGCTGATGGATCCGGCCGAGGATGTGCTGGTTCTGTACGCGACGAGCCATGGTTTGCCGGCGGGGATTGTCTATTATTATGGCGATCAAGGTTATGGGACGATGTCGCCGCTGCGCCTGTCCAATCTTTTGGGCGAGCTCAGGATCGTGAACCGGCTGGTGATCATGAACGCCTGTTTTTCAGGGACTTTCGTCCGCGGCCTGTCCTCGCCGACGAGCGTGGTGGTCACGGCAGCGGCCGCCGACCGATCGTCCTTCGGCTGCACGCCGAGCAACGACTGGACCTATTTCGGCGACGCTTTCGTCAACCGGTCTCTCAGACGGCCTCAGCCTCTGGCCGCGGCATTCGACCAGGCGCGCACCAAGATCGCCCAATGGGAGGCCGATATCGCGATGACGCCGTCCGAGCCGCAGATCGATATCGGGCGGCAGGCCGGCAATTGGCTCGATGTGCTGGAAGGCGGAATGCCGCAAATAGCGACGGCACCCGTCGGCCGTCCCGCGAACGAGGGTGCCCGGCCCGCGGGCCGTTAGCGCCAGCGCAGATTGTCGCGATCGAGTTGCGCGACCGAAGTGACGCCCATCAGTTTCATGTCCCGCTCGATCTCCGCGCGCAGATTGCCGAGCGCGCGTTCGACGCCCGCCTGGCCTGCAGCAGCCAACGCATAGAGATAGAGCCGTCCGCCCGAACAGGCCTTTGCGCCGACGCTCAACGCCTTGAGCACATGGCTGCCGCGCCGAATGCCGCCGTCGCAGATGACGTCAAGCCGATCCCCGACCGCATCGACAATTTCCGCGAGTTGGTCGAAGGGCGCGCGGCTGCCATCGAGCTGCCGACCGCCGTGATTCGAGACCATGATCGCCGTGGCTCCGATATCGACTGCGCGTTTAGCGTCCTCGACCGACATGATTCCCTTAAGGCAGAACTCTCCGCCCCAATCAGCTCGAATCTGCTCTGCCATCGTCCAGTCCAGGGACTGATCGAGCATCGTCGAGAAATAGTCGCCGATAGACAGGGCGATATTGCTGCCTTCGCCGATATGATCCTTCAGGTTCGGCAGTTCGAACTTTTCGCGGAACAGATAGTTGAGGCCCCAGGCGGGTTTCGCCGCATAGCTGAGCAAGGAACGCGGCGTGATGCGGGGCGGCGAGGTGAAGCCCGTGCGCAGGCAGCGTTCGCGATTGCCGCCGACGATCGTGTCGACCGTCAAGGTTAGCGCGTCGAACTTGGCGGCCCGACATTGCTCGACCATGGCCCGGTTCAAGCCTTTGTCCTTGTGAATATAGAGTTGGAACATCTTGGGGCTGGAGATCGTCGCGCCGATTTCTTCGATCCCGACCGTCGCCAGAGACGAGATGCCGAAATAGGTGCCGAACGTCTCCGCCGCCCGGCCGACCGCGCGCTCGCCCCGCCAATGGAAAAGCCGCTGAAGCGCCGTCGGAGAAAGGAACAGCGGCATATCGATCGTCCGGCCCATCACGGTCGTCGTCATGTCGATATGTTCCACTCCGGCCAGGACGCTCGGCACGAGATCGCAATCGTCGAACGCCGTGGTGTTGCGGCGGAGTGTCGTCTCGTCGTCGGCGCCTCCATCGATGTAATGGAAGACGGGACTGGGCAGTCGGCGGCGTGCCAGTTGCCGGAAATCATCGCTATTATGACAATCTTTCAACCGCATGGCGGCACGCTCTAACCCAAGCCTTGCGCATTGCACAGCATGCTATTGGCCAACCCTACCCGTCGCGGCTAGAAGCGATCGCGAGGGACGCAATTTTCGGGACAAAACCGTGTACGAAACGATAGAGCCGCTCGCGATTCCGCAAGACGCGAAAGAGCGGCTGCGCATCATGTTTATCGCCAAACATGCGCTCTGGGATGGCGGGTTGCACCCCGAGGACGGCAATCACGCGCTCTATCATCACGAGACGCGGACGATCCTGCAGGAATTGGGCCTCAATCTAACGTTGGCCAACAGTTTCGACGCGCTGATCAGCCGACCGGCCGTCGATTTCGTGTTCCCGCTGCTGAACCGCGCCGGTTTCGTGAACTCGGAAATGCTGGGGCCGTTGCTCTGCAACATGCACCGGATTCCCTATCTCGGCGCCAGCCCGATCGTCCGCGGACTTTCCGACGATAAACATCTTTCCAAGCTCGTCGCCGAGCGCGCCGGCGTGCCGACCGCTCCATGGGCGATCTATCGCCGCGGAGCTCCGGTCAATGAGGCGAACTGTCCCGAAGCCGAGCGGTTGGTCATCAAGCCCAATGCGTCTTCCGCATCCTGGGGCGTGCAGGACGCCCATGACTGGGACGGGGTCGCCCACGCCATCGCCGATATCCACAATCAGGGCCATGATGCCATCGTCGAGCCGTTTTTGAATGGCAGCGATGTCGAAGTGCCCGTCATTACCATCGGCGATCCGATCGTTTTGCCGATGCTGATTTTTCAGCAAGCGGACCCAACCCATCTGCGCACCTATTATGAGAAGCGCGATCTGGTCGGGCGCGCGCACAAATATTCGCTCGATCCGTTCGACGATGCCGAATGGGTACCGAAAATTGCCGAACTGACGACGAAACTGTTTCGAGAATTCCGGCCATTCGATTATGGCCGGTTCGAGTTCCGGCTGGATCGTGAAAGTGGAGAGATCCGGTTTTTGGAGGTCAATCTCAACTGCAATCTCTGGTCCGAGAAAGTCTTCGGGCGTGCCGCCAAGCTCGCGGGGCTGACCCAGGCCGAGCTGATCGAGACGATTCTTGCCGACAGTTTGCGGCGCAATGGGTTGATCGGCCATTGAATCATTAAGCGGCCGTTCAGGCCAGGCCTCTCAAAGGCGGCGATGAAACGGTATATTTTGTCGATGAGTTGAGGGGAATGTAATGAGCGAGACAGCGGATAGTCGGTCGCCGGGGTTCAAATTGGCTTTGGTTCTGTTCGCAGGGTTTTTGCTCTCCATTCCGCTCTTCACGATCTGGTTGCTGGTCTATGACCGCGAGCAGCAGTCGCAGACCGCGCTGGCTTCGATCGCCGAAGGATGGGGCGGACCGCAGATTCTATCCGGGCCGCGACTGGTAATCCCCTACCGTGCCGAAACGACCGAGACCACGGAGGAAAACGGTCGCTCGGTCACGCGCACCCGAATGGTCTGGCGCGAATTGTCGCTGGCCCCCGAAACCCTCAATCTGGAGACGGAACTGGCGCCCGAGCGGCGGGCGCGGTCGATCTACGAGGCAGTCGTCTATCGGGCCGGCACGTCCGGCGAGGCGCGTTTCATCCTGCCGAACGATCTCGAACGGCTGGGCGTGGGCCGCGCGTCACTGGCCTTCGAGCGGGCGGAATTGCGTTTCGGTCTGTCCGACATGCGCGGCATTCAGGATGCCGATATCCGGTTCAATGGCGTCGATGTCGATCTGCGTTCCGGTAGCGGCGGCGCTCCCGGTTTTTCCGCCTTTGTCGATGCCACGGCGCTCGCGGAAACGACCATACCGGCGTCCTTCACGCTCTCCTTCCGGGGCAACCAGCGCCTGTCACTGCAACCGCAGGCCGGCGAAACCGAATGGACGGTGCAGTCGAGCTGGCCGCATCCGTCCTTTCAGGGTGGCTTCCTGCCCGACGAATCGGAGGTGACCGCAGACGGTTTCAGCGCGACCTACCGGATCACGAACCTGGCGCTCGGCCGGTCGCTGGTTGTGACGGGCGATACCGCGAACCAAGCGGACCCCAATATGGCGATGGCTTCGGGCCGTTTCGCCTATGACGTACCGCCCGGCGAATATGAGACGCGGGTCAGCCTGATCCAGCCGGTCGATCTCTACTCGCAAGTCGATCGCTCGGTGAAATATGGTTTCCTGATCATCGGTTTCACCTTTCTCGCCTATCTGATGTTCGATGTGATCGCCGGGGTCCGCGTGTCGACGGTCGAATATCTGCTGGTCGGCGCCGCGTTGGTGCTGTTCTTCGTACTGTTGCTCGCCTTTGCCGAACTGATCGGCTTCGGCTGGGCCTTCGTAGTCGCCGCGGCGGCGATCGTCGGCCTCAATACAAGCTATTCGGCTGCCGTGCTCAAAAGCTGGCGCCGCGCCGCCTATATCGGCGGATTGTTGGCCGCGCTTTTTGCCGTGATGTTCATCCTGCTGAGCCTAGAGACCTTCTCGCTGCTGATCGGTTCGCTGCTGCTGTTCGTCGCCCTTGCCGCGATCATGTACACGACGCGCAATATCGATTGGGGCAAATCGAATGCGGAGGCGCAATAGATTCGAAAACGGTTTTTCGCGACTGCGCGAAAATCAGCGCGGCTACCCCTTCCGCAGTGCGGTATGACGCGCTATCTCGCAGCCACACGGGAAGGAAATCGATAACGTCATGGCTGAATTCACGCTTCCGAAGAACAGCAAGGTGCGCAAGAACGGCAAAGTCCACAAATCGGACGGTGCGCGGACCAAGACGTTCAAAGTCTATCGCTATGATCCCGATAGCGGAGAAAATCCACGCTACGACCGGTTCGAGGTCGATCTCGACGAATGCGGGCCCATGGTGCTCGATGCGCTGATCAAGATGAAGGGCGAGCAGGATAGTAGTCTGACCTTCCGCCGATCCTGCCGTGAGGGGATTTGCGGATCCTGTTCGATGAATATCGATGGCTCCAACGGCCTAGCCTGCACGACCGCGATCGAGGATTGCGACAAGAAGGAAATCACGATCACGCCATTGCCGCATATGGACGTGATCAAGGATCTCGTTCCCGATTTCACGCATTTCTACGCGCAATATGCTTCGATCCAGCCCTGGCTGAAAACCGAGACGCCCAAGCCGTCGGGCAAGGAACGGCTGCAATCGCCAGAGGACCGTGCGAAGCTCGATGGCCTTTACGAATGCATCCTGTGCGCCTGCTGCTCGACGAGCTGCCCCAGCTATTGGTGGAACTCGGACAAGTTTCTCGGTCCGGCAATTCTGCTCCAGGCCTATCGCTGGCTGGCTGACAGTCGCGACGAGCATACGGGCGAGCGGCTGGATCAGCTCGAGGATCCGTTCCGCCTTTATCGCTGTCACACAATCATGAACTGCGCCACGGTTTGCCCCAAAGGCCTGTCGCCGGCGCGCGCGATCGCGGAAACGAAGAAGATGATGCTCGAACGCTCGGTCTGAGCGAGGCCGCCTCTTGTCCGACTCCAAATTTCGCCACGAACCCGATCCTGACAACCCCGGCTGGATGGTCTGGGAGATCAAGGAAGAGGAACGGTTCAACCAGATACTCGGGCCGTTTCGCGTCCGCAAGGAAAGCGAGACGGTCGCCCGCTGCCGGATATGGCCGCAGCCGATCCACAGTAATCTCGCCAATGTAATCCATGGCGGCGTCGTGATGAGCTTCATCGATATCGCGCTGTTTGCCGGATCACGGATGCTCGGTATCGAACATGCCGGGCGCTCGGTGACGCTCGATCTGACCTGTCAGTTTATGGCGCCGGGTGCGATGGATAAACCGCTCGACGCCGAAGTCGAGATTCTGCGCGAGACAGGGCGGCTCGTATTTCTGCGCGGGATAGTCGTTCAGGACGACGTCAAGGTCGCTGCCTTTTCCGGCACGATCCGCAAGGCCAGTCCGCCGAAATGACGGCGCTCGCGGCGCGGTATCGGGAACTGGTCGAAGCCGGCGAGCTGCGGCCCGACACGGACCAGGAGGCCGCGATCGATCGCCTCGTTCGGCTGAGTAGGGAGCTGGAAACCGCGCCGCGTCGTGGTAGCGTAATCTGGAGAGCGCTGGGCAAGAAGCCGGAAACGGTACGCGGGGTGTATCTTTGGGGCGGGGTCGGGCGCGGCAAGTCCATGCTGATGGACATGTTTTACGCCTGCCTCCAAACGCCGTCCAAACGCCGCGTGCATTTCCACGAATTCATGCTCGATATCCATGATCGACTGCGCCAGGAGCGCGCCAAGGAAAAGGGCGATCCCGTGCTGCCGGTCGCGGACGCGATCCGCGACCAGTCGCGTCTGTTGGCGCTCGACGAGATGGTCGTGAACAACACTGCCGATGCGGCCATTCTTTCCCGCCTGTTTACGGCGATTCTGGCCAAGGGGGTGACCATCGTCACCACCTCGAACCGGCCACCGTCGGACCTCTATAAGGACGGGCTCAATCGCGAGCTGTTCCTGCCCTTTATCGATCTGATCGAAGAGCGCCTCGAGATCGTGCCGCTCAACGGCCCGACCGACTATCGTCTCGATCGGTTGGGCGGCATGCCGATCTGGTACGTGCCCAATGGTGATGCGGCGACGGCTGCGTTGCGCGAGGCCTTTTTCCGCCTGACGGACTATTCTCCGGACGATGCCGGTCATGTGCCGAGCGAGGATATTGCCGTGCCGGGCGGGCGGACGCTGCACGTGCCCAAATCGCTGAAAGGCGTAGCGGTATTCTCGTTCAAGCGTTTATGCGCGGAGGCCCGGGGCGCGCCGGACTATCTCGCCATTGCACGCCGATATCATACGGTCGTGATCGTCGGCATTCCGGTAATGGGTCCCGAGAAGCGGAACGAGGCGGCGCGCTTCAAGACGCTGATCGACGCGCTGTACGAGTACAAAGTCAAACTGCTCGCCGCCGCGGACGCCGAGCCGGCGGCGCTTTACGAAAGCGGCGACGGTGCTTTCGAGTTCGAGCGCACCGCCTCGCGGCTGATCGAAATGCAGTCGGCCGATTATATGGCAGCCGGCCACGGGGCTTAGGCGGCACCTTGGATCGCGCCGGCCAATTCCCGTCCCCGCTCTGTCAGTCCGTAGAGCGGCACCGGGGGGAAATCCTCGACGATATCGCGAACCACCAGTTCGTTCGTCATCATCTGCTTCAGCGTCAGCGATAACGCCCGGGGCGTTGCCGGTATGAGTTCGCTTTTCAGCTGCGCGAAGCGTCGCGGCGAGGAACGGAGTTCGAAGGCGAGCGGAAGTGTCCAGCGCTGGAATGTCGCCGGCCCGAGACCCAGATTGGCGGACGCGTTTGAGATATTCTGCGCATGGAGCGCTACCGTCGCGCCCTTGTCGGTCAGGATGTATTCAGGGCGGAGTGGATGGCCATGGCCCGGGTTGCGGGCCACCCAGCCATTGGTCGTGAGCTGATCGAGTGCGCTGGACAGAGCCGAGCGTGCGCACCCCAACCGATTGAGCATGACTATGTATCGCGCGCCGCCGCCTTCCGCCGCCAATGCCGCGAGCACCGGCACCGCCCAGCGCCGTTCGCCCAGTTTCCGCATGTCCGCTGCCGACAGCATGATGGCATCCTGTTCTGGTTTGACTCTTTCTATATATAGTATAAAATAGCGACTATCAAATCGGGAGGACAAAAGATGGGGATAGATTTCGACGGCGGGCTGACCTGCACATTGGGCGTCAGTGATCTGGATCGGTCGATCGACTGGTATGTCGAAATGCTGGGTTTCACTTTGCTGTACCGCGTCGACGAAATCGGCTGGTGCGAGCTTTCGACGGCGGTGGACAATGTCGCCATGGGCTTGTCCCAGGTCGAATCCGTTTCGATTGGCGGGGGTGTGACGCCGACTTTCGGCACGCGCGATATCGAAGCGGCCAAGGCCGATCTCGATAGCAAGGATGTGGAACAGGATGGGCCGATACAGGATGTTCCCGGCCTCGTCCGTCTGCTGACATTCTATGATCCCGATGGCAATCCGCTGATGCTGTACCAGGATATGCGCGATGCGGAGTAGGGAAGACGGAAATGTCGCTACGCGATGCCGCAATGGCGTCTTGTCCGTGTGCGCCGTGATAGCGGCGATCGGGCCAGCCCAAGCACAGGAGGCGGACAGCGACTTCGCCCTATGGTTTGCCGGTGAATGGCGTGGCGCGGGGATAGTCTCCGGCAATGCAAGCCGGGCTTCGCTGGACGTTGCGCCGGTTCTCGGCGAGCGATTTCTCGAACTGGATTATCGGTTCACCGCCTTTGCAGACGAAGGCGCGGCCAATCGCTTTGCCGGGCGTGGCTTCTATCGGCTCGATGGCGAAGACGCCTGGACTGGCCATTGGTATGACAGCACCGGGTCCGTGCATAGCCTGTCGGCCGTTCTGGAAGACGGTGCACTGGTTGCGCAATGGGGCGAAAACGGCCGTTCGGTCTATCGCCGGATAGACGGAAACCGCTTGGAAGTCGTCGACAGTTACCGTTCCGCCGATGGCAGCTGGAGCGAGTTCGCGCGGATATCCTACGCCCGTTCCACTGAATAGGCGCCGGACTCCTGCAGCCATCGGCCGGCCAGCGCCCGATGCGCCGATCATACCCTATATGCCAGCCGGAGCGACCGGCGAGATATTTATGCGTGGCGCCGACATCCCAGCCTATGACATCGGCGGCCTATGGATCATCCCGGGCGAACCGTCCGGGGTGCACGGGCTGGATGAGCGGGTTTTAGTCGGCGCATTTCATGACAGTATGGATATCTGGGAAGCCCTGTTGCGCGACTTTGCGGGCGCCAAATAACCGCAGCTTGCGGGTTCGTCATTTGAAACGTTGCGGTACGGCAATAATCGCATCCGCCAACGGTTGCCGACTCATGCCTCACCGTCTAAGCCCGGCGCGTTTCAGGGACGTTAGCCAGCAGACAAGAGGAAAGACATGGCCCGCAACAAGATCGCGCTTATCGGTGCCGGTATGATCGGCGGCACGCTCGCCCATCTCGCCGCGATGAAGGAAATGGGGGATGTCGTGCTGTTCGACATTGCCGAGGGCATGCCGCAGGGCAAGGCGCTCGACCTTTCGCAGGCAGGCCCCGTCGAAGGCTATGACAGCGCGCTGAAGGGTACGCAGGATTATGCCGATATCGCGGGCGCGGACGTCTGCATCGTCACCGCCGGTGTCGCCCGCAAACCGGGTATGAGCCGCGACGACCTGATCGAGATCAACCTCAAGGTCATGAAAGCCGTGGGCGAAGGCATCAAGACGCATGCCCCGGACGCTTTCGTCATCTGCATCACCAATCCGCTCGACGCGATGGTCTGGGCGCTGCGCGAATTCTCCGGCCTGCCGCACAACAAGGTATGCGGCATGGCGGGCGTACTGGACAGCGCCCGGTTCCGCCATTTCCTCGCCGACGAGTTCGGTGTGTCGGTCGAAGACGTCACCGCCTTCGTTCTGGGCGGACATGGCGATACGATGGTGCCGGTTCCGGCCTATTCGACGGTTGCCGGCATCCCGATCCCCGATCTTATCAAAATGGGTTGGTCGACACAGGATAAGATCGACGCGATCGTCGATCGCACGCGCAAAGGCGGCGGCGAGATCGTCGGTCTGCTCGGCAATGGCAGCGCCTATTATGCGCCGGCCACCAGCGCGATCATGATGGCCGAAAGCTATCTCAAGGACAAGAAACGCGTCTTGCCCGCGGCCGCGCATCTAACCGGTCAATATGGCGTCGACGATCTCTATGTCGGCGTGCCGGTGATCATCGGCAAGGACGGCGTCGAACGGATCGTGGAGATCGAACTGGGCGACGACGCGCGCGCCAATTTCAACGTATCGGTCGATGCCGTGAAGGAACTGCTCGAGGCCTGCAAGGGCCTGGACGGTTCGCTGGCCTAGCAAAACCCAGAGACGCTCGATCATGCGCCCCGTCTTTCGCCTTCTGGCGCTGTCCATTCTGATCGCGGGTTGTTCGCCGATCGGCGAGGAAGCCGCAGTAGCGCAAGAGGAAGCCGAAGTCGCCGCCTATCCCGCAACAGCCGTGCTGGATGCATTCCGCACGGCCTGTTCCTATCTCGCCAGTCTCGAAGAAGCCGAAGCGCAAATTCTCGCGAGCGGCTGGGTCGGTGTTGCCGAGCCGCTCGAAAGCCCCGTCGGGCCGGTCGTTCAATTTGGCCGGGAGGCGGGTGCGGAAATGCTGCGCGAGAGCGGCGGTACGATGAGCCCGATGGCGGTTTTCTCGCGTGAGGTTGCGGGAGAGGAATTATATCTGATCCTTTCCCGCGTCGATGTGGCGGAAAACAGCGTCACCGGATGCCGGCTGTTCGATATCGATGAAACCCGCTCGATTTCGATCGATGCCGCGGCGGATTGGCTGGATCGTACACCGGATCGTCAACGCGATTCGGAACAGCTTGTCCAGGCGGAATGGCGACCGGGTTTGATCGAAGGCCAGGACAGCTTCGAGTTATTTTTTGTGCCGCAAGGCAGTCCCGCGCTTCAGATTACGCAGGTATCGGGGCTGGCCATGAAAGTGGACCAGATCGGATTCACCGAGTAATCGCCGCGGCGATCGACCGGTTAGGAGAAAGAATGAGCATTCTCGTCGACACGAACACCAAGGTCATCACTCAGGGTATGACCGGCGATACCGGCACCTTCCACACCCAGCAGGGCCTGGATTACGGGACCAAGATGGTCGCCGGCGTCACGCCGGGCAAAGGCGGAACCGAGCATCTCGGCTTGCCGGTATTCGACTCGGTAGCCGAAGCCCGCGATGCGACCGGAGCGGATGCCAGCGTCGTCTATGTGCCGCCCAAATTCGCCGCTGCCTCGATCATCGAAGCGATCGAGGCGGAGATCCCCCTGATCGTGGCGATCACCGAAGGTATACCGGTGCTCGACATGGTTACGGTAAAGGGCAAGCTCGAAGGCTCCGGCTCCCGGCTTATCGGGCCCAACTGTCCCGGCGTCCTGACGCCGGACGAATGCAAGATCGGCATCATGCCGGGCAGCATCTTCTCCAAGGGTTCGGTCGGCGTGGTCAGCCGTTCCGGCACACTGACCTATGAAGCCGTGCACCAGACGACCGCAGTCGGGCTCGGCCAGTCGACGGCGGTCGGCATCGGCGGCGATCCGGTAAACGGGACGAACTTTATCGACGTGCTGGAGATGTTCCTGGCGGACGATGAAACCGAATCGATCGTGATGATCGGCGAAATCGGCGGCAGCGCGGAAGAAGAAGCCGCGCAGTTCCTGGCCGACGAAGCCAAGGCCGGCCGATCCAAGCCGGTCGTCGGGTTCATCGCGGGCCGCACGGCGCCTCCAGGTCGCCGTATGGGTCACGCCGGAGCTATCGTATCCGGCGGCAAGGGCGGTGCGGACGACAAGATTGCGGCGATGGAGGCGGCGGGCATCGCCGTATCGCCAAGCCCGTCGGAACTTGGCACGACCCTCGCGGAATTGCTGAAGGGTTGATAGAGATGATGCGCAACGCCAGATCGATGGTGTGGCACAGCTAGGGATCAGAATTCATGGGCTATGAGGGCATGGACTTCTCAGAGCTGGAAGGCGTCAGCCCCTCCTTTGTCGAGGCCCTGTATCGCCGGTATCGGGATAACCCAGGCACCGTGGATTCCAGTTGGCGGTCTTTCTTCGAGGGGCTGGAAGAGACGGCATCGGGGCCCAGCTGGCAACGGCCCAACTGGCCCGTCGCCGATACCGATGGTCTGACCGCCGGGCTCGATCCGACGCAGATGACGATTGCCGACCCGAATTGCGCGCCCGCCGCGCCCTCCTATTCGCGCAAACCGCTGTCTTCGGACGAGATCGAACGCGCCGCCGGCAATTCGATCCGCGCGATGATGATCATTCGCACCTATCGCGTGCGTGGCCATCTCGCAGCCAATCTCGATCCGCTGAAGTTGCATGAGCGTGAGCTTCCGGCCGATCTGACGCCGGAGTTTCACGGCTTCACCGCTGACGAGCTCGACAAGCCTGTCTATCTTGGCGGGGCGTTGGGGCTGGACAGTGCGACGGTCAAAGAGATCGTCGCCATCCTGCGCGAGAATTATTGCGGTCCGGTCGGCCTCGAATATATGCATATCAACGATCTGGAAGAGCGGCGCTTCCTGCAGGAGCGGATGGAGGGAAAGGAAGCCGCGATCCAGTTTACGCCCGAAGGCAAGCAGGCGATCCTCCGCAAGGTCATCGAAGCCGAGCAGTGGGAAAGTTTTCTCGGCAAGAAATATGTCGGCACGAAGCGTTTCGGTCTCGACGGTGGCGAATCCATGGTCCCGGCGCTTGAAGCGATCATCAAATATGGCGGTGCGGACGGCGTCCGCGAGATGGTGATCGGTATGGCGCATCGCGGACGGCTCAACGTGCTCGCCAATGTGATGGCCAAGCCCTATCGTGCGATCTTCCACGAATTTGCGGGCGGCGCGGCCAATCCCGAGGATGTCGGCGGGTCGGGAGACGTCAAATATCATCTCGGCACTTCGACCGACCGTGAATTTGACGGGATCAGCGTTCATATGTCGCTCGTCCCCAATCCCTCCCATCTCGAGGCCGTCGATCCGGTCGTGCTCGGCAAGGCGCGGGCGACGCAGGTCGCGCGGGAGGATCTGGAAGAGCATAAGGAAGTGCTTCCCGTCCTGCTCCATGGCGACGCCGCCTTCGCCGGCCAGGGTATCGTCATGGAATGTTTCGGCTTCTCCGGCATTCGCGGCTACAATACCGGCGGCTGCATCCACTTCGTGATCAACAATCAGATCGGCTTCACGACGAGCCCGCAATTCGCGCGCTCATCCCCCTATCCGTCGGATGTCGCCAAGATGGTGCAGGCGCCGATCCTGCATGTGAATGGCGACGATCCGGAGGCCGTGACCTTTGCCTGCAAGCTGGCGATCGAATTCCGTCAAACCTTCCACCGCGATGTCGTGATCG
This sequence comes from Pseudomonadota bacterium, assembly GCA_039180285.1. Classification (GTDB taxonomy): domain Bacteria; phylum Pseudomonadota; class Alphaproteobacteria; order Sphingomonadales; family Sphingomonadaceae; genus Parasphingopyxis. The sequence continues at coordinate 19,714 of JBCDDN010000020.1, forward strand.
ACATGTGGTGTTATCGCCGTTTCGGCCACAATGAAGGCGACGAACCGAGTTTCACACAGCCGGTCATGTATCGGGCGATCCGCTCACATCCCAAAGTATCGAAGATCTACGGCGAACGGCTGGTGACCGAAGGTGTGGTGGACGAGGATTGGGTTGACGGCGCCGTCGACGAATTCAACGCCCTGCTCGACGACGAGTTCGAAGCTGGGAAGAGTTACCTTCCGAACAAGGCCGACTGGTTCGGCGGGCGTTGGGAAGGGCTCGCCGCGCCGGCCGATCCTGAAACGGCGCGGCGCGGCATCGTGTCCGGCGTCGATGAGGAAACGCTGCGGTCGATCGGAGATATCCTGACGACCGTCCCCGACTATGTGCAGATCCATAAGACGCTTGGACGGATTCTCGAAGCCAAGCGGCAAATGTTCGAAACGGGCAAGGGGTTCGACTGGGCGACCGCGGAGGCCATGGCTTTCGGCACTTTGGTGCACGAAGACTATCATGTCCGTCTGTCAGGCCAGGATTCGGGGCGCGGTACGTTTAGCCAACGGCATGCCGAATGGGTCGATCAGGAAACGGCCGAACGCTACACACCCCTCCAGCATGTGCCGGGTGGGCGGTTCGAAGTGCTCAACAGCCCGCTGTCCGAATATGGCGTGCTCGGCTTCGAATATGGCTATGCGCTTGCCGATCCACAGACATTGGTGCTTTGGGAAGCGCAGTTCGGCGATTTCGCCAATGGTGCGCAGATCATGATCGATCAGTTCATTGCCAGCGGCGAGGCCAAGTGGCTACGGGCCAACGGCCTCGTGATGCTGTTGCCGCACGGTTATGAAGGGCAGGGACCCGAGCACAGCTCGGCGCGGCTCGAACGCTTCCTGCAGCTCTGCGCGGGCGATAACATGCAAGTCGCGAACATCACGACGCCGGCCAATTATTTCCATGTCCTGCGTCGGCAGATGCAGCGTCCGTTCCGCAAGCCGCTGGTGATCATGACACCAAAATCGCTGCTGCGGCACAAAGCGGCAGTTTCCGAACTCGAGGATTTTATCGGTGACAGCCATTTCATGCGGATCAAGTCCGATCCCCATGCGCCCGCCGACAAAGATGTAAAGCGGCTCGTCCTGTGTTCGGGCAAAGTTGCCTATGACTTGTTCGAGGCGCGCGACATGGCGCAGGACAAGAATACCAGCATCATCCGGCTCGAGCAGCTCTACCCTTTTCCGGGCGAACCTCTCGTGGTGCGTCTCAAGCGGATGACCAATCTGGAAACCGTGGTCTGGGCGCAGGAAGAACCGAAGAACCAGGGTGCATGGATGTTCGCGCGATACTATATCGAAGAATGTCTGGCAGAGGCGGACATCGGCCCGGACGGTCCGGAATATGCAGGACGCGAACCCAGCGCCTCTCCGGCCACGGGCCTCGCCAAACGGCATAAAGAACAGCAGGATGCACTCGTCGCCGCCGCATTAGGCCATAGCCAAGGAAAGAGTTGAGATGGCAACCGATGTTGAAGTTCCGACGCTCGGGGAATCGATTACCGAAGCGACGCTCGGCGAATGGCTGAAACAGCCGGGCGACGCGGTCGGCCGCGACGAACCGATCGCCAGCCTGGAAACCGACAAAGTGGCCGTCGAAGTACCGTCGCCGATCGCTGGAACGCTGGAAGAGCATGTCGTTGCGGTCGGAGACACGATCGAGGTCGGCGCGGTGATCGCGCGGATCGGTGATAGCAAAGGCGCCGCACCGAAAAAGGCGGAGCCGAGAAAAGAGGCGCCTGCCCGGCAAGATCCGAAAGTGGAAGGCGACGCAGGCGACAGCCAGCCCCTGACGCTCTCCCCTGCGGTTCGCCGGCTGGTGCTCGAGCATGGTGTGGATCCATCCAAGATCAGCGGTACCGGCAAGGATGGCAGGCTGACCAAGGACGATGTGCTCGCCGCGGCGAAAGCGGAACAGGCCGAAGCGCGCGAACCGAGCATGGAGCGCACCCAGCCGGCCCCCGTCACCGCCGAGCCCGCCGCTAAACCGGCCGCGACCGGCGAGCGCCGCGAGGAACGGGTGCGGATGACACGCCTGCGTCAGACGATCGCCAAACGGCTCAAAGACGCGCAGGACACGGCGGCGCTGCTCACCACCTTCAACGATGTCGACATGACGGCGGTGATGGACGCGCGCAAACAGTATAAGGAACTGTTCGAGAAGAAGCACGGCATCCGGTTGGGTTTCATGGGCTTTTTCGTGAAAGCGGCGTGTCTCGCGCTGCGCGACGTGCCTTCCGTCAACGCGCAGATCGACGGCGACGAGATCGTCTATCACGACTATGTCGACGTCTCGGTCGCCGTGTCGGCGCCGAACGGGCTGGTCGTGCCGGTGATCCGCAACGCCGATGAGATGAGTTTCGCGGAGATCGAGAATAGGATCGCCGATTTCGGACAACGCGCGAAAGACGGCACGCTCTCCATGGACGAGATGCGCGGCGGCACCTTCACCATTTCGAACGGCGGCGTGTTCGGCTCGCTGCTCTCGACACCGATCATCAACCCGCCGCAATCCGCCGTGCTTGGCATGCACCGGATCGAGCAGCGGCCCGTCGTATTGCCCGACGGTTCGATCGCGGCGCGGCCGATGATGTATCTGGCGCTTTCCTACGATCATCGTCTGATCGACGGCCGCGAAGCCGTGACGGCGCTTGTCCGGATGAAGGAGGCGCTCGAAGACCCGATGCGGCTTCTGATCGATCTGTGATACGTGCGATGCGCTTTCAAAGCCCGATATCCGGCGCGTTCGCGACCCTTGCTCTGCCGGCGATCTTCCTCGCCGGTTGCGGCGAGATAGAGCAGAGCTTCGACGATGAATTCAACGCCGGTTTTACCGAAGAATATCTGGCGACATGCAGCACCGAGTTGACCAACAACGGTATCGGTGCCGCTGCGGTCGACTCCTTCTGTGACTGCAGCGTCGAGCGTTTGACGGAGGCGCTCAGCCCGTCCGAGCTTATGTCCGTATCGGACGAACAGGTGGAGACGATCACGGCGCCGTGCATCGATGTCCTTATCGACAAGGACGGCACATTGATCGGGACGGCGGAATAACCGACTTTCAACGCAAGAGATATGATCGGCGGGAATCACATGAGCAAGCAAGAATTCGACTATGACGTACTGGTGATCGGATCCGGGCCGGGCGGTTATGTCGCGGCGATCCGGGCCGCGCAGCTCGGGCTGAGAACGGCCTGCGCGGAGAGCCGCGACACGCTGGGCGGCACATGTCTCAATGTCGGCTGTATCCCGTCAAAAGCGATGCTCCACGCGTCGGAGTTGTACGAAGAAGCGCATGACGGCGCGCTCGAAAAATTTGGCATCAAGCTGACCGGAGCGAAACTCGATCTCGATCAGATGCATGCCGAAAAATCCAAGGCGGTGGGCGAACTGACCGGCGGCATCGAATTTCTGTTCAAGAAGAACAAGGTCGACTGGCTCAAGGGCCATGCGAAGTTCACCGGCGAGAACACGGTCGAGGTCGACGGCAAGAGCGTCACGGCGAAGGATATCGTGATTGCCACGGGTTCTTCGGTCACGCCGCTTCCCGGCGTCGAGATCGACAATGCCAAGCACCAAATCGTCGATTCGACCGGTGCGCTGGAACTGCCCAAGGTGCCCAAACATATGGTCGTCATCGGCGGCGGTGTGATCGGGCTGGAGCTCGGGTCGGTCTGGCGGCGGCTCGGTGCGGACGTCACCGTCATCGAATATCTCGACCAGATCCTGCCCGGCATGGACGGCGATATCCGCAAGGAAGCCGCGAAGATCTTCAAGAAACAGGGCTTTACCATCCGCACCGGCACCAAGGTGACGGGCGTCGAGGCCCTGAAGACGAAGGCGAAACTGACGCTGGAGCCGGCTGAAGGCGGCGACGCGGAAACGCTGGATGCGGATTGCGTGCTCGTTTCGATCGGCCGGCGGCCGAACACCGAAGGGCTGGGCCTCGATGCGATCGGCCTCCAGGTCAATAATCGCGGCCAGATCGATATCGATAGCGAGTTCTGCACCAGCGTCCCGGGCGTCTGGGCGATCGGCGACGTCGTTCCGGGCCTGATGCTCGCGCACAAGGCTGAGGATGAAGGGATCGCGGTCGCCGAGAATATCGCGGGCCAGGTCGGTATCGTGAACCACGACGTCATCCCGTCGGTTGTCTATACGATGCCGGAGATCGCCGGCGTCGGGCTGACGTCCGAGGAAGCAAAGGACAAAGGCTATACGGTCAAGGCCGGCAAGTTCCCGATGATGGCGAACAGCCGTGCGAAGACGAACCGCGATACGGACGGCTTCGTCAAGGTGATCGCCGATGCCGAGACGGACCGGGTACTCGGCGTCCACATCATCGCCTCGCTCGCCGGGACGATGATCGCCCAGGCCGCGCAGGCCATGGAATTCGGCGCGACGAGCGAGGATATCGCCTATACCTGCCACGCCCATCCGACTCATGCCGAGGCGCTGAAGGAAGCGGCGATGGCGGTGCAGGGCAAGCCGATTCATATTTAGCGCCGGGCTGGCATCCCCGATCCGCTTGGGCTGAGCCTGTCGAAGCCCTGCCTCTCCTTTCTGGCCGCTTGAAAGAAGAACAGCCCTTCGACAAGCTCAGGACAAACGAATGTTGGAGAAGCGGTCCATGCGCCCCACGCTCACCAAATGGCATATCTGGCTCGGCTGGCTTGCGGGCGTGCCGCTTCTGCTCTGGACAGCCTCGGGCCTGTTCATGGTGTCTCAGCCGATCGAGACGGTGCGCGGCGAACATCTGCGCGCCGAACCGCCGGTTATCGCGACACCCGCCAACCCCCCGGTCTTCCCGCGGATCGACAGCGGGATTCGTGCCGTCCGCAGCGTCGAGCTCGCCCAGCGTCCGACGGGCACGCAATGGATTATCCGCTACGCCGATGGCGGCGGGCGCAGGGCATCGATCGAGACAGGCGCTTATCTCGCGCCGCGACTGACCAGCGAAGAGGCCGCCGGCATCGCGGAGGCCGTCTATGCCGGCGAGGAGCCGTTGGCCCGGATGCAACGCTTCGAGGCAGACGCCAACCCGATCGATCTGCGCCGCGATCGCCCCGCCTGGCAGGCCCGGTTCGGCGACAGCCATCACGTCTATGTGGACGCGGAAACCGGCGATGTGCTCGCGATCCGTACAGGGCTCTGGCGGACTTTCGATTTCATGTGGGGCCTGCACATCATGGACCTGGAGGGCCGGAGCGATACGAGCCATCCGCTGCTCGTCGCCTTCGCCGCGCTGGCCTTTCTGATGGCGTTGCTCGGCCTCATCGTGCTGCCCTGGCGCTACGTACGGAGGCGACGTGCGTCTTCCAAACCACCGTTGCCCTGAGCTTGTCGAAGGGCCGTACTTCCTTCTAATTCGCGCGATGCCATTCTGGACATATATGCTGCATTGCCGGGGCGGGGCCTTCTATGTCGGACATACGGACGATCTGGATCGCCGGATTGGGGAGCACCGCAGTGGTCGGATTCCAGGATTCACTCATGACCGGCTTCCGGTCGGGCTTGTCTGGTCTGAAGAGTTTCAGACCCGCGATGAGGCAAAAGCTATGGAAAAGCGCATCAAAGGCTGGAGCCGCGCCAAGAAATTGGCGCTGATACGTGGCGATTGGGAGGCGATCTCGCTTTTGGCCAATAAGAAGGACGGCCCTTCGACAGGCTCAGGGCAAGCGGAATAGGATTTACGGCCAATGACTCCCATCGATTTCCCCATCGGCCCCGTGCTCTCGACTCTCGATCTCGCCGGGATCGGTCTGTTCGCGGCGACCGGCGCCGTGGCGGCGGCACGGGCGAAGCAGACCCTCGTCACCTTCGCATTCTTCGCACTGGCGACGGGCGTGGGCGGCGGCACGGTGCGCGATCTGCTGATCGGCGCGCCGGTTTTTTGGATCGAGGATACGCGTCCGCTGGTCGCCTGTCTCGTCATCGCTTTACTCATCTGGATCACGCCGGCGAAGCTGTGGCGCGGCAAGGCGCTGGACTGGCTCGATGCGATCGGCATGGCGGCCTATGCCGTGTTCGGCGCGGCAAAGGCCTTGAGCTTCGGCGTCCCACCCGTCGCGGCGGTAATGATGGGCATCTTCACCGCCTGTCTCGGCGGCATCATCCGCGATGTGCTCGCGGGCGAACCGTCGATCATATTGCGCCCGGAGCTGTACGTGACCGCGGCGGCGCTGGCCGCCGCGCTGTTCGTGGGGCTGAGCGCGGCAGGCGTGATGCTGCCGGTGGCGGCAGGCGTATCGGCATTGGCCGGCTTCGCACTGAGGGCGCTGGCGATCTGGAAGGGCTTGGCGCTACCCGTTTATCGGGGCGGATAGCGCCGTACCTCAGGCTTTAGGCAGGCATATCGCCGCGCCAGCCGGGTCACGCAAAACTGCATAACGGTCTGACGGCTTCTCCTGTCCTAGCGCTATTGCTCCCAGCTCTTCGGCATCGCCCAGCGCGGCCTCCGGCTGCGGCACTTTGAGGCTCGGTATCCATATCGCCTGCGTCCCCGATGGCGGCTTATCGGGCAGATACAGCGCCACGTCTTCACCCGAAGGCCCGGCAATGTGCTTGCCATCCTGTTCCCCATCTGCAGGCGATCCGGCTTGCCAGCCGAACAGTTGCGCATAGAATTCCTCGGGAAATGCCGGGGCAGTCGACAGATAGACTTCCACGCCGAACTGTCGCTGAGGCACAGGAAAATCGTGGCGCGACAGGGATATGCCGACAAGTGCGCCGTGCGGGTCGCGCAGGAGCGCATTGCGCCCGACGCCGGGCACCTCGAACGGATCGCGGACGATTGTCCCGCCGAGCCGTTCTGCGGCTATGGCAGACGCATCCACCTCAGCGACTTCCACATAGGCGATCCATCCGTTCGTCAGGGCCGGCGGCGTTTCAGCAAAGCCGGCCCCGGCTTCGTCGTCCGAGAGGGCGAGGACGAAGTCTTTCTCGCCGCCGCCCCAGGCGAAATCCGTTGCGTGTTCGGTTTCATAGTGCCAGCCCGTGACGGTCTGGTAGAACGCCATCGAGCGTCGCCGGTCGCCGGTGAAGAGGTCGTGCCAGACGATCCGGCCCGTCTTGTCAGTCGTCATTGTCCCGCTCCTTCCTGGTCTTTCGCCTTTTTGATCTGACGCACCATCTTCCCGAACGCCTTGTCCCGCGTCCGGCGCTCGGCGAGGCTTGCCGAATTGAACGCTTCCTCGGCCTTGAGCTTGCGCCATCGGCCAAGTCGCGCTTCGTCGATATCGCCACGCTCAAGAGCGGTCAGAACCGCGCATCCCGGCTCCGTCCTGTGCTGGCAATCGTTGAACCGGCATCGGGCCGAGAGAGCGTGAATATCCGCGAAAACCGTGTCGATGCCGGTCGCGGCATCGGTCAGTTGCAGTTCGCGCATTCCGGGCGTGTCGAGCACCAGGCAGCCACCCGGCACGAGATGTAACTGCCGCCTCGTGGTGGTATGGCGGCCCTTCGCATCATCCTCGCGGATGGGCTGTGTCTCGATCGACTGATCGCCCGCCAGAGCGTTGGTCAGGGTCGATTTGCCGACGCCGGAGGATCCGAGAAATGCGACCGTTTGCCCCGGTTTGCACCAGTCTTTCAGCTTGTTTTTCGGCTCATGGCTCCGTGCATCAAGAGTGACGACGGGAATCAGTTCCGAAATTGCGCTGGCCCGATCGGCATAGTTTTGAGTTTCGGAGATCAGATCGGCTTTCGTCAGAACGATAACCGGCGTGATGTCAGCCTCGAATGTCAGCGCGACATAGCGTTCCAAGCGGGCGACGTTGAAATCCTGGTTGCAGGACGAGACGATGAAGACCGTGTCGATATTGGCCGCGATCAGCTGGACCTGTCGATCCGTTCCCGGTGCGCGGCGTTTGAGAAGGCTCTTGCGGTTCAGAACCCGGCTCGATTGCGGGTGTTGCCGATCGAGCAACACCCAGTCGCCGACCGTCGCATCCGGTAGAGGCGGAATCGTCTCGTCGATGCCGTCGCCGATGATATGCAGCGCACTGCGATGCACTTCGACGATGCGGACGGGCGGCGTCTCCGCCAACTCGTCTGCGCCGATCTGCGTTGCGAAATAGGATTGCCAGCCAAGTGCTTCGAGTGGCGATAACCGTCGTTCTGATCCGGCGCCTTCGATCTTGGGTGGCAGAAATGCGGAATAGTCCCGTGTCATTTGGGTCAACTTTCATGTCTGGACCGCGAGCGGGGCTCGGGCCTGAAGTGTCAGTATTGTCTGAGGGTGCAAACCAACCGGCCTGCCAAGCGTGTCTTGGCAGCGCTCTCAACTGTTAACTTGCATCGGGAGGAACGCTTTTCCTCCCCACTTCACCGGGACATGAAATCTCCAAATCAAGGACGGCGCATCTAGCGTATATGCGCGATTTTCACAAGCTACTTCAACCGCGCAGCCACTCGGCAATCAGCGCCTGCATCGTAACGGCTTCCGCCGAACCGCGCCGCGCCGGCAGCACCTCTACCGGGCATTCGAGACAGCGCAGCTGCATCGCCGGGCCGTTCAGCAGCAATTGCATTTCCGCCGTTACCGTCGCCAGCATCGCGCGCGGATCGGGCGCGAGCATCGTCCAGATGTCGCGTGGCGCGGCCGTTTGTTCGGCATCGTCCTCGTCGCGGGTCCAATTGCGAACGAATTCGGCGAAGGGGTCGGGCGGCTGTTCGATCCACAGCACGCGGACGTCATCGGCTTCCACTTCGGCACGCCGCGCGGCTTCGGCGATCGCGTCGTCGAGCGTACCGAACTGATCGACCAGACCGAGCTGCCGCGCTGTGGCCCCGGCCCATACGCGGCCTTCGGCGATCTCGGCCACTCGGGCCACGGGCATATCGCGGTTCTCGCTGACGAGGCTCAGGAAACGACGGTAGATATCTTCGGTGCCAGCCTGGAACAGGCGCTGGGCTTCTGGAGAGAGGCCGCCGAACACATCCGGCTCGCCGGAGAGCGGCGTGGTCGTCACGCCGTCGGTGCCGATATCGAGCTGATCCAGCGTGCCTTCGAAGCTGGGGATCAGGCTGAATACGCCGATCGAGCCGGTGATCGTGCCGGGCTCGGCCATGATATGATCGCCCGCCATCGACACCCAATAACCGCCCGATGCCGCGAGATTGCCCATCGACACGACGATCGGGATATCGCCCTCGGCTTCGGAGAATTCGAGTACGGCCCGGCGCATCCGCTCGGACGCGAGCGCCGAACCGCCCGGGGAATCGACCCGCAGGACGAGCGCGGAGAAATCGTGATTTTGCGATGCTTCGCGCAGCAGTTCGGCGATCGTCTCGCCGCCCGCCGTGCCCGGAGGCGCTTCGCCGTCGACGATCGTGCCGGCGACCGTCACGACGCCGATATTGGTGCCGCCGCCGGACCGCGGATTGGCTGCGACCCAGTTGGCGAGCCGAATGGCCTGGAAACCCGTTTTCTCGTCTTCACCGGCGATTTCCGCGACGCGCGCCTGCCAGTCGAGCCGTGTGCCGATGGTATCCACCATGCCCGCTTCGCGCGCGGCGGTGGCGAGATCGTTGTTGGAGGCTTCGACAAGATCGGCCGGGGTCGTGATGATCGCATCGAGATCGGCGTCGGGACGCGCCTGGGCGACATCGTCGCGATAGGCTTCGAACAGCGTATCGGCGAGCGTCTGACTGGCTTCGCGGGCCTCGGGAGACTGATCCGACCGGCTGAAAGGCTCGACCGCGGACTTGAACTCGCCGACGCGGAAGATGTTCACATTGACACCGAAGCGGGTCAGCATGTCGCCGAAGTACAGGCGGCTACCGCCGGGGCCGAGGATCAGGGCACCGCCCATCGGGTGGACCCAGATTTCGCTGGCATGAGCGGCGAGCGCATAGGCATCGTCGCCATAGCCGGTCGCGTAGGCGATCACCGGCTTGTCGGCATCGCGGACCGTTTGGATCGCATCGGCGACGCGGGCGATTGCGGTCTGGCCGCCGCCGAGAAAGCCGTCGAGATCGAGCGCGACGGCCGTCACGCGATCGTCGGTTGCGGCGCTTTCGAGCGCCTGAACGATATCGCGCAGGCGGTGCTGCCGGACAGTATCGGCGCCCATCAGCGCGTCGAACGGGTTCACCTGTTCGGGCTGTTCGACGATCACGCCTTCAAGATTGAGATGGAGTGCGCCCTCGCCGGGAACGGCCGGATTGGGGCTCGCGGTCAGCGCCGCATAGAGCAATCCGAAAAAGAGCAGCAGGAGCAGCAGGACGAGCGCGTCCTTGATCCCGACCAAAATCTTCCATGCCCCGCTCAACAGCCGCATTCCACGCTCCTTCAATCGCTATCCCGGCTATTTAGGGACGGAACGGCCTAGAAACAAATCGTCTTCGCCGGAAAGCCGGGCTGTTTCTACCAGTGCAGTCTACCAGCGGACCAAGCGCGGAACGAGCAACCGGCCGGCCAAAGTTGTCGTGGCGATCGCCAGCGTGTACCACAGGCCGATATAGACGATGTCGTTATGCGGGCAGTGCATCGAGTAAGCGAGCGCGCCGAGGCTGCCGGACGCGAGGCCGGTTACCGTGCCTGCACGTTCGGGCGATGTCGGCGCGCCGCGCTGCAGCCACCAGGTCAGAACCGCGCCCAGCACCAGCCCGATGCTGATCGAATAGGTCAGGCACTCGACGCCGTTTACGGGGTGCAGCCGTTCGGCGACCGGTGTGCGGCCGACCAGTGCAGCCACCGCGGCCGCGATCGGCACGATAAGCGCCGCCGCCGCCGCCCAGCGCCAGCCGGTCCGGCTGGTGCCGACGGCGGGCCGGGCCATGCTCGTCGCCGCGGTTAGGCTGGCCGCAGCGAGCACGACCAGCAGGCCGGTGCGGATCAGGAACATCGGATCGGTGGCGGTCGCGTCCAGAAACCGGTCGCGAAATCCCAGGGTCGAGACGACGAATACGCCGCCGGCGGCCGTCAGAAAGACCATGCTGCCGATCGCGCCGCTGGAGCGGAGCGGTTTGACCGGGGTCAGCTCCTCGGCAAGGCTATCGAGATCGAAACGCTGCGACATTATTCTTCACTCTTCCTCGATCGCCGCGGCCATGCGTTTCATGCCGCGGTGAATATTCACTTTGACCAGCGATTCCGACTGACCGGTTTTTTCCGAGGCCTCGGCAATCGTGAGCCCTTCGATCTTGACGAGCTTGATCGCGAGCGCCTGTTTTTCGGGGATAAGTCCCATCAGCCGCTCGAGCCCGATCTTGGCCGCGACCGCCGGATCGGACGGATCGGCGGCGAGCTCTTCGTTCAGTTCCACTTCCTTTGCGCGATAGGCTTTGCGCAAATGGTCGATCCAGCGATAGCGCGCGATCGCCGCCAGCCACGGCAGAAATGCCCGGGACGGATCGTAGGATGCGCGCTTGCGGTGCAGAGAGATCAATGTGTCCTGCACGAGATCGTCCAGGACATGCGGCCCGATCTTGCGGGCATAATAGCGTTTGAGCCAGGTCTCGCACTCACCGAGCAGGGTGCGATAGGCCTGTTTGTCCCCGCCCTGGGCAAGCGCCATGAGGCGCGCCAATGTCTCGTCGTCGGCAACCACCTGACGGGTTTAGCATGCAAATCGGCCCTGTGTAGTCCGGGCTCGGGTTCATGTGCGAAAAGGGGTGGGGAGCCATCCGACACAATGCGACCCGTATAGTGCGGCCGCCGGATAGCCCCCCGGCCCTCGATCGCCCGTGTGCGCGGGGAGGCATCTTTCGCGCGCACGGTTCCATAGCGCTTGCTCGGGGGCAGCCTGCAAGCCTTTCGGAAGGGTACGGATCGAGGGGAAACTGACATAATCATAAGGCGAGCCCGGTTATTCACGAACCGGTTCGCCGCGCTCGCCCAACCGGTTACAGCCCCGAACGCGAAATTTTCGAAAATTTGCGCATTTTTCCCTTGAACGCGGGGCTTGGAAGCTTAAATGCGCTTCTGTTAGCACTCGCCAAGCAAGAGTGCTAAAACCTGTTTTTGCACCATGGGCGATAGGCCGGACGCTTCACGAGGAAGGGTTTCCCGATCGCCCTCGATTTGGGAATTGAGGAAAGGAATTACAATGGGATTTCGTCCGCTGCACGATCGCGTGCTCGTACGCCGCGTAGAAGCCGACACCAAAACGGCCGGGGGCATCATCATTCCGGATAGCGCCCAGGAAAAGCCGCAGGAAGGCGAAGTCGTCTCCGCCGGTTCGGGCCTCAAGTCCGACGACGGCAAGGTGACCCCGCTGGACGTCAAGAAGGGCGATCGCATCCTGTTCGGCAAATGGTCGGGCACGGAAGTGAAGCTCGACGGCGAAGAGCTGATCATCATGAAGGAAAGCGACATTCTCGGCGTCGTTGGCTGAGCCAAAGATACCGAAAAGTCACTCGATTTTCTTCCTAGAACACCAGAACACAGAGGTAAGCTATCATGGCAGGTAAAGACGTAAAATTCGGCCGCGACGCGCGCGAGCGCATCATGAACGGCGTCGACATTCTCGCTGATGCGGTGAAGGTCACGCTCGGCCCCAAGGGCCGCAACGTCGTTCTCGACAAGAGCTTCGGCGCCCCGCGTATCACCAAGGACGGCGTCACCGTCGCCAAGGAAATCGAACTGAAGGACAAGTTCGAGAATATGGGCGCGCAGATGGTCCGCGAAGTCGCTTCGAAGACCAATGACATCGCCGGCGACGGCACGACGACCGCAACGGTCCTCGCCCAGGCGATCGTCCGCGAAGGCATGAAGTCGGTTGCGGCCGGCATGAACCCGATGGATCTGAAGCGCGGCATCGATCTCGCCGTCGGCAAGGTCGTCGAAGACATCCAGAAGCGCTCCAAGAACGTCAAGAGTTCGGACGAAGTCGCCCAGGTCGGCGTCATTTCGGCCAATGGCGACACGGAAGTCGGCCAGAAGATCGCCGAAGCCATGGACCGCGTCGGCAAGGAAGGCGTGATCACGGTCGAAGAGGCCAAGGGCCTCGAATTCGAACTCGATGTCGTCGAAGGCATGCAGTTCGATCGCGGCTATCTGAGCCCGTACTTCGTGACCAATCCGGACAAGATGAACGTGGAACTCGAAAACCCGTACATCCTGATCCACGAGAAGAAGCTTTCGAGCCTGCAGGACATGCTGCCGATCCTCGAAGCCGTGGTGCAGTCCGGCCGTCCGTTGCTGATCATCGCGGAAGACATCGAAGGCGAAGCGCTCGCGACACTCGTCGTGAACAAGCTGCGCGGCGGCCTGAAGGTCGCTGCGGTCAAGGCGCCGGGCTTCGGCGATCGCCGCAAGGCGATGCTCGAAGACATCGCGATCCTGACCAAGGGCGAGATGATCTCCGAAGATCTCGGCATCAAGCTGGAATCGGTTACGCTCGGCATGCTCGGCGAAGCCAAGCGCGTTACCATCGACAAGGACAACACGACTATCGTTGACGGTGCCGGCCAGAAGAAGGCGATTGCCGGACGGGTCGAAGCGATCCGTCAGCAGATCGAAACCACGACCAGCGACTATGACCGCGAGAAGCTCCAGGAGCGTCTCGCCAAGCTCGCCGGCGGTGTGGCCGTGATCAAGGTCGGCGGTGCCACCGAGATCGAAGTGAAAGAGAAGAAGGACCGTGTCGACGACGCGCTCCACGCAACCCGCGCTGCCGTCGAAGAAGGCATCGTCCCGGGCGGCGGAACCGCGCTTCTCTATGCCACCAAGGCATTGAAGGGCCTCGAAGGCGAAAATGCCGACCAGACCCGCGGTGTCGATATCGTCCGCAAGGCGCTTTACGCGCCGGTGCGCCAGATTGCCGAAAATGCCGGCCATGACGGTGCGGTCGTTTCGGGCAAGCTGCTCGACGGCAAGGACGCGAAGCTCGGTTTCAACGCCCAGACCGATGTCTATGAAGACTTGGTCAAGGCGGGCGTGATCGACCCGACCAAGGTCGTGCGCGCCGCGCTACAGGACGCCGCCTCGGTTGCCGGTCTGCTCATCACCACCGAAGCGACGGTGGCCGAGCTTCCGGAAGACAAGGCTGCTCCGGCGCCCGCCATGCCCGATATGGGCGGCATGGGCGGCGGCATGGGCTTCTAGGCCCAGGCATCAGCCAAACGCAAAGAAGGGCCGGAGGCACGATCCTCCGGCCCTTTTTTCATGCGGGAAGCGCGCTGTATGCGGCGATTGCCGATATCGGCAGGAAGAATATCCATGACCGGTGACGACCGCGCGACGCGATGAGCGCGATCAGGCCGGAAAGTCCGAACAGTATCGCGATCATCGAAAGGAAGGCCGTTCCCACGCCTTCCGATGTGTAATGGAGGTGGATCATGATCGCCGCCATGCCCCACCATGTGAAGGTCAGCATGTGCCAGCCGACGGCAAGGGTAAGGCGTGTGTTGTTCGCACTGCCGAGGATGATGGGCAAGCCGTCCATCGCCAATATCGGCTGGATCAGCCTTTTCCCGCCCAGTATCGAATGCATGAGCCCGACGGCGATCGTCAGTGCGGCGGCGACCAGCAGCATCAGAGCAAGGCCGCCCAGCCGAACAGCGAGATTGCGGCGAACAGCGATGTCGAGGGAAAGCGGAGCGGAAATATCCCGCCCTTCAGGGCGACGACCGCGCTCAGCAGGGAAAGGGATGTCGCCAGGCTAGCAAAAAATATCACGGCGTCGTCGTCCGCTCCCGTCATCGCCAGCCAGCCAAAAGCGAAAGCCATGAAGGCGATGAGGATCGACGTTATATGCCAGCAATAATAGAGCAGCCATTTGGCTGCCTGGGGCAGGGCGTCGCTTTCCAATAGCGGCGCGGCGACAAATTTGCCTCCCGCGACCACATGGACGAAGAAGGTCGCGGCGGACACGACCGCGGCGATCCAGAGGAGAAGCATCACTTGACTCCATTTAGAATAATTATTTTAGAATATATATTCTAATATGGCGCGGTCGTCAACCTTCGAGGATTCGCAGATTTTCGCGGCGGTAGGAGTGCTGTTGGCGCGTGACGGAGCGGTGACGCTCCAAGCTATCGTTGCGGAAACCGGCGTGTCGATCGGATCGCTCTATCATCGTTATGGATCGCGCGAGACGTTGCTCGCCCGGACTTGGCTCGACGCCGTCGGCGCTTTCCAGGCGGAATTTCTGGCGGCGTTGGATAGCGGCGGAGACGATGCGGGCGAACGCGCAGCTTTGGTCACGCCCCAATTCTGCCGGAACCAGAAAGCCCGGGCGGTCGTTCTCGCCTGTTGCCGCCAAAGCGAATTCGCCTCGGCCGAGTTATCGGAGGAGCTGCAACGGTCGATCGCTTCGGCCAATGACGCCGCCGCCGCCGCGCTCCGCGAGTTCGCCGATGACAGGGGCTATACGCTCGAGGCTTGCCGGTTGGGGCTGGTCGCTTTCCCCCTCGCTGCGGTCCGGCTCTATCTGCCGGATAACCCGGTTCCGGAATCGATCGACGCTTATGTCGCCGAAGCCTTCCGCTCGATCACATGCGTGCAGGCAGCGTGATCGGAGCACGGGTGGAGAAAAGATGAAACGCAGGACATTCATGCAGAGTGTGGCAGGCGTCGGCACCGTTGTGCTGGGTGGTTGTGCGTTTGGTGCGAACGATAAGGAGCAGGGCAGAGTGATACCGGAAAATGCTGCCTTTCTGTTGCCCGAAGAAGCCGATCCGCACGCGCGCACCTTCATGCAATGGCCGGTTCATGCCGACATCTATGAAGGGCGGCGCTATCTGCGCGAAGCGCAGCAGAGCATCGCCCTGATCGCCCGGACCATTGCCGAATTCGAACCGGTGACGATGCTGGCCGATGCACGGCATCATGCTGACATTGCCGATCTCTGCGGCCGGCAGGTGACACTTTGGGATATCCCGACCGACGATCTGTGGTGCCGCGATGCCGGGCCGCTGTTCGTCAAGGACGCGGCGGGCGCGCTGGCGGTCATGGATTTCAACTTCAACGGCTGGGGCGGCAAACAACGGCACGAGAATGACCGGCTGATCGCCCGCCGCGTGGCTGAGCGGCTGGAATTGCCGCATTTCGACAGCGCGTTGGTCGGTGAGCCGGGCGGGCTGGAATTCGATGGTGAAGGCACGATTATCGCGCATGAGAGCAGCTGGGTGAATGCGAACCGCAATGCTGTCCGCCGGGACGCAATTACCGAACGGTTGATGCAGGCGATCGGAGGCGAGCGCGTAATCTGGGCACCGGGAGTAACGGGGCGCGATATCACCGATTACCATATCGATTCCCTGGTCCGGTTCGTGCGTCCGGGGGTAGTACTGATCCAGCTTCCCGAAACGATCAGGGCGAACGATCCCTGGTCGGCTGCCGCATATGAAACCTATGCGATCCTGCAGGACGCACGCGATGCGCAGGGCCGCGCGTTCGAGATCATCACGGTGCCCGAACCGGTCGATATCCGGGCAACAAGCCGGGACTTCGTTGGCAGCTATGTCAATTACTATGTCTGTAACGGGGCCGTCATCGCGGCGCAGTTTGGCGATAGGCGCGCCGATGCCGAGGCATATGAGACGCTCTCCGCCTTGTATCCGGACCGCGAGGTCGTGATGCTCGACGTCGATCCGATCGGCGAGGCCGGCGGTGGCGTTCACTGCGCCACACAGCAGCAACCCGCGGCCTGATTGGACAAAAAAGGACCGGATGCGTTCCGCACCCGGCCCTTGAGTGATGCTCGTACAAGGCGGAGAGGGGCTAGGCCGTGCCGAGCATGTAGAGAAGGTAGCCGCCCAGAAAAAGGCCGGATGCGAAGGTTCCGAATGCGCCGACGATCCTGGCGGCGATAAATATCTTGTTGCCCTTCTCGCCATGGGAACCGGTGAGCGATCCGAATGCAAAGATATGCGACAGGCGCGCCACGACGAAAGCGCCGCCGACAATCGTCAGCACCTGCGGCGATCCGCCGGCCAGTTCGGCCAGCGCCAGCACGAGGAGGAACAGGGCGGCATTCTCGGCCAGATTGCCATGGCGCCGGACCTTGCGTTCCAGATCTCTGTCTTCGCCGACGCCAAGATTAGTATTGGTCTTCACGCGGTGCATCCCGACCAGAATCATCAGGACAAGCTGCAGGATCAGGATAGTGGCGGCGACGGTGGCGGATATCATCGGAACGGGCATGGTCGTCCTTTCTGCGGAGCGTTGACTGGCTATTTTCCGAGGCTTAGTGGTGCAAATATTCAACGTCCAAGCCTAATTATGCACCTTTGTGGCGCGTATTTTAGCCGCATACTGAGGAGTCGATCACTTCATGGCCCGCATCGCAGACCCGGATTGGGAAGATATCAAGACGTTCAACGCCGTGATGGCGGCGGGCACGGTCCGGAACGCGGCGCGCGATCTCGGTGTGCACCATTCGACGGTCAGCCGCCGCATCGAATCGCTCGAACACTGCCTGAAGGTTCGCCTGTTCGATCGGCGGCCGGAGGGCTATGCGCCGACCCAGGCGGGCGAGGAACTGGCCGCCATCGCGAGTGGGTTCGGAAACGAGCTGAACGTCATCGCCCGGCGGATCGCGGGGCGGGACGACATGCTGCCCGGCAAGCTGACGGTGACGATGGCCGAGCCGCTGGCAACCGGCATCTTCGCTCCGCGTCTGACCGAATTCACCGATCGCTATCCGGGGCTCGAACTCGATATCATCGTCACCTATGACCAACTCGACGTCGCGCGGCGCGAAGCCGATATCGCGGTACGGATGAACAACAATCCACCCGAAACCCTGGTCGGGAAGCGGTATTTTCCCTATCATATGAGCGTCTACGCTTCGCCCGCCTATCTCGAACGCCATGATTTCGCCGGCGCGCCGGAAGAAGCACGCTGGCTTGGCTGGGGCGATACCGACGATCGCTATCCGGAATGGACGCAAAAGACGGATTTCGCCCGGGTACCCGTCTGGGGCGCCTTCGATCGCCCGTCGCTGCAGATCGCGGCTGCGGAAGCGGGAATG
Organism: Pseudomonadota bacterium; assembly: GCA_039180285.1. Taxonomy (GTDB): domain Bacteria; phylum Pseudomonadota; class Alphaproteobacteria; order Sphingomonadales; family Sphingomonadaceae; genus Parasphingopyxis. Next base: position 37,670 of record JBCDDN010000020.1, read on the forward strand.
GGGCTCGCCATGCTGCCATGCATGATGGGCGATGTTGCGCTCGGGCTGGTCCGTGCGACAAGCCGCAAACCGGAGCCGGGGCGCGACATATGGGTGCTGACCCATAACGACCTGCGGCGGACCGCGCGGGTGCGCGCATTCATGGACTTTGCCGAGGAAGTGATCCGTGACAACAAGCCGCTGCTGACCGGCGAGTTGGCGTCCGGCGCCGGGCGCTCCGCCGATTCGGGTTAGGGGTTTTGGGGTTCCGCATTTTGCGGATCGGGTTCGGCTGCCTGTATCGCCGATTCATATTCGGCTTGGGCCTCGTCCAGCGCCGCCGCCGCCTCGTCGAGCTGACGTTCTTCGGCGCGGGTCGTTCCTGATTGCCCGTCGGCGTTCCCGCAGGCAACCAGCGATACAGCGAGCGCTGCCAGGGTCGACGCTGTTGCATAGCGCGTCATCCGATATGTTCCCTCCACGCACGCGGCCCAGGCATCCTGCGGGCCCACCTAAAGAAAAGGCCGCGCCCAGATGCCGGGTGCGGCCTTTCCCCTATTGCAATAGCCAGGCCTTATTCGGCCGGAGCTTCTTCTTCTTCGCCCATGGCGTCGTCGGCAGCGGCTTCCACGTCGGCGGCCATCGCGTCCATTTCGGCCATGGCATCGTCGGCAGCGGCTTCCATGTCGGCGGCCGCTTCGTCGGCGGCGGCTTCGATGTCGGCGGCGGCGTCTTCAACGGTGTCCGCAGCGTCGGAAGTGGTTTCCTCGGCGCCGGCACAAGCGGCGAGGCCAAGCGCGGCGACGGCCACCAAAGGCAATGCAAAAGTTTTAGTCATGGGTTACTCTCCCAGTAGTTTGCGAATTTACGTAAAACGACATGAGCCCCCGAGGGGGTATCCCCCGAAACCAGTCGCCGATTTTTTACCCTCGCTCGCCCGGTAAAGCAATATTGGCCGAATTTCGGGATTATTCGGGTTCGATCGGCGCCGGTTCTTCCACCTCTTCGCCGTCTTCCGGTTCCGCCATCCCCTCGCCGTCTTCCGGTTCCTCGTCATTTTCCAATTCTTCGAGCGCGGCTTCGAAGGCGGCGTCTTCTCCCGCGCTGAGATCTTCTTCGTCGCCGGCCAGCCCCGCCATGTCATAGTTGAGGATTTCGGCCTCGCGGCGCTGGAAATAGGCTGAGCGCGCGGCAGCATAGGGGTCGGCGCTGCTTTCGAGAAAGGCGTCGATGCCGCCGTCTTTCAGCTCGGCGCGCGTGCTGACGATACTGGCGCCGCGTATCGCCCATTGTTCCGTGTTGGAAAGGTTGAGGCCGCGATCGAGGAATATCGAAACCGGGTTGGCGATAAAATCGACGATCGTCCCCACGGTGTCGCGCTGGGTCGAGGGGCCCAGAAACGGATTCATCACATAGCCGCCATCGCCGACCCCCCAGACAGCGAGTGTTTGTCCGAAGTCCTCCGGCGCGGGCTCGATCCCCAGATCGGTCGCATGGTCGGCCAGCCCGCCGACCCCGATCGTGGAATTGATGATGAAACGGCCGAGATTGCGCAACGCCCGGTCGGGCCGCCCTTGCAGTAGATTGTTGATGAAGGACCAGGGTTCGGTCAGGTTGCGCAACACGTTGGAAAGGCCACTGCGCACCGGCCGCGGAGCGACGGCGCGATAGACGTCTGCCGCCGGGCTGATCGCGACGGTGTCGATGCCTTGATTGACCGACCACATATCGCGGTTGAATTCCTCATGCGGATCGCGATCGGCCATGCCGTTCGGCCCGGCCTGAGTCGTCGCGCAGGCGCTGAGGCATAACGCGAGCAGCAACGCGGTGAGGAATTTGCGCACAATGATCTTCCCATCACTGTCTTCAGGTCGGGCTATCGAATGCCTTGCAGCATCGAACGTGTCGAGTCCTTTTGAGTGCGCAAATGATTGTCGATGGTGTCGGCCTTGCGCTAAGGGAGGTAGCGTTATGACTCTGTTACCTAACGGTTTAGTCGCGCTTTCGCTGATCTTCGCTGCAATTTCGCCCCTGTCAATTGCGATGGCGCAGGAGACTCAATCGACGGAAAGGGCAGTTGGTTCCGCGATTCCGGACGAAATCCCAACCAGTGCATTTGGCGCCCGCTCGGAACTGAGCGGCGCGCGACTATCCCCTGATGGCAACAAATTTGCCTTGATCGTGACCCGGGATGAGGCAACCTATATCAGCGTCTACGACGCCGACACTCATGAGCTGGCGAGCGGCTTGAATCTTGGCAGCGAACTGGATTTCAACTGGTTCCGTTGGGCTGGTAGCAACCGCATCCTGTTTTCGATGACAGGCCGCCACCGGCAAGATCTTTACAGTTTCTCCCGGCTCTACTCTCTCAATACCGAAACCCATGTCATGTACCCGTTGATCGGTCGGCATATGGCACTCAATGGCGACGATATCGTCCATATTGATCGGGACGGAGATTATGTGCTGGCCAGCTATGCCACGCGATCCCGCTGGCCTCCGGCAGTATGGCGGTTCGACCTCACGGGCGACGAACGACCCGAACCTGTGTTGGTCCAGCCGGCGCGCAGCAACATTGTCGATTACATCGCCGATGACACGGGTGTCCTCCGGATTGCGCTGCACCTGTCATATGGCGGTCGTGTTCGAATGCGCTATCGGAGCGATGGAAACGGCGATTGGGACACCGTCGCCCGGGCGCGCCTCGATGATAATGATACGTTGGACCTGTGGGATTTTATGGGCCTGAGAGCGGGAAGCGACCAGGGCTTTTCAATCGGCGTGCCTGAAGGTGGAGAGCGCCGGGTATTGATGGAGTTTGATTTTGCCACCGGCGAACCAGGCGACATCGTTTTCCAGTCTTCCGAGGAGGATGTGTCGACGGTTCTCTTTGACGAACAGCGGAACCCGATCGCCATTACATATGCTGGCGAGACGTTTCGGCGCGAATGGCTCGACCCCGAAATCCAGGAATGGCGTCGCCAGCTGAGCGCCGCGTTGCCGCAGAGCCGGGTGTGGATCCTGGATATCACGGAAGATCGGAGCCGGATGCTGGTCCTTCAAGAAGGCCCGACGGATCCGGGTGCTCTTTATGTTTTCACACCGAGCGAAGGGCGACTCGATCTGTTTGCCGAATATCGCCCGCAGGTACCGCGGACATTGTTGTCCGATTCGAGCCCCATCCGGTACGACGCACGCGACGGCACATCGATTCATGGATATCTGACTCTGCCTGTCGGTCGCCCTGGTGAAAATCTGCCGCTGATCGTCCATCCGCATGGCGGCCCGTTCGGAATCCGCGACACCGATCAATATAGTGACATGGTCCAGCTGCTGGCCAATCGCGGCTATGCGGTGATCCAGCCCAATTTCCGCGGTTCCGGGGGCTATGGCGAAAGCTTCGAACTTCTCGGCAATGGTCAGATCGGCCGCGCGATGCAGGACGATCTCGACGATGCCGTCGCGTATCTTGTCGAGCAGGGAATAGTCGACCCGGACCGAGTCTGCATCGTCGGATCCAGCTATGGAGGCTTCGCTGCTGTCTGGGGTGCGATCCGCAATCCCGAAATCTATCGCTGTGCGGTCAGCTTTGCCGGTGTGATGCATTTCGAGCGTCAGTTGCAGCATGACCGCAACTTCCTGTTCCGCCGCAATCGCGGTCGGCATTGGGATCGTGTGGATGGGGATCAGACCAATTTCGATCTGGATGATATCTCCCCTGCGGTGCAGGTCGAGCGCCTCACTAGGCCGGTTCTCCTCGTGCACGGCGAAGAAGATAACCGGGTTCCGTTCAATCAATACGAGTTGATGGTCGACCGGGCAGAAGATGCGGATATCGAGCTCGAGACCCTGACCTTCCCGGAATCAGGGCATGGATTTAACAGCGCTGCCGATGAAACCGCCTATTATGATGCGATGGTCGATTTCCTCGCACGCCACAATCCGGCCGACTGACGGGCAATTCCCAGTTTCCCGCGCTGGGACCGGCATGTTTAAGGGTTTCTTAACATGAAATTTGACCGCATATAAAGATATCTTTATGTCTTTATGGATGCGGGCTGAATTGGAGATATTCCGGGCGCTGGCCGACCCGACGCGATTGCGGATCGTTGCATTGCTGCGTGCGATGGAGCTGTCCGTCGGCGAGCTGGCGCAGGTGCTCGGCCAGAGCCAGCCCCGGGTATCCCGCCATGTCAAGATTCTCGTCGATGCGGGCCTGGCCGAACGGCGCAAGGAAGGCAGTTGGGTGTTTCTCGGGCTCGGCGATCCGGCGCGCGTGCGGCCGCTGCTCAATGCGATCGACGGCTGGTCGGACGCGGGCGAGGATCACTGGATGCGCGCCGATATCGCGCGGCTCGAAGCCGTTCGCGCCGACCGTCAGGCGGCAGCCGAAGCCTATTTCGCCGCCCATGCCGAACAATGGGATGCGATCCGCTCGCTTCATGTCGCCGAAAGCGATGTCGAGGCGGCCATGCGCCGCGCGCTGGATCGGGACGATGTCGGCCGGCTCGTCGATATCGGCACCGGCACAGGTCGGATATTGGAGCTTTTCGGCGGCGAAGCGACGAGCGCGATCGGGATCGATCGCAGCCCCGAAATGCTGCGGCTGGCGCGGGCCAAGCTCGCGGAGGCCAAGCTCGACACGGCGGAAATCCGGCAGGGCGATATGTATGCGTTGGCGCTGCCGAGCGCCGCCGCCGATACCGTCATCCTTCATCAGGTGCTGCATTATGCGCAGCAACCGGCGGCCGCGATCGCCGAGGCGGCCCGTCTGCTCGATACCGATGGACGCCTGCTGATCGTGGATTTCGCGGCGCATGAGCGCGAGGATCTGCGCAGCCAGGCAGCTCATGCGCGGCTGGGCTTTTCGGACGAGCAGATAGCCAAATGGTTCGATGCCGCGGCGATCGAGGGTGGGTTGTTCGAACAGTTGGAAGGCGGTGAACTGACCGTGAAATTATGGCTGGGACGGCGCAAGGCCGATCGGCGGTTGAAAGTGGTGGCGGCATGAATCTGACGATTGATCAGCTGCATGAAGCGCGCCGCGCCACGGACGATCCGCTGTTCGCGGACCTGGCCGGCGATGCGCGGGTTTCTTTCGAATTTTTCCCGCCGAAGACCGAAAAGATGGAGGCGACGCTCTGGGAGTCGGTCAAGACGCTCGAGCCGCTCGGCCCGCGTTTCGTTTCGGTCACCTATGGCGCGGGCGGTTCGACGCGCGAGCGCACCCATGCGACGGTCCGCCGGATCGTGCAGGAGACGCCGATCAAGGCGGCCGCCCATCTGACCTGTGTCGATGCGAGCAAGGCCGAGATCGAAGAGGTGATCGGCGATTATTGGGATGCGGGCGTGCGTCATATCGTCGCGCTGCGCGGCGATCCACCCCGTAAAGGCGATACGTTCGAACCGTTCCGGCCCCATCCGGATGGCTATGAGAGCGCCGCCGAACTGGTCGAGGGGATCAAGGCGTTCAAGCCGTTCGAAGTATCGGTCGCCGCCTATCCGGAGGTTCATCCCGAAGCCGATTGTCCGCAAGCCGATCTCGACAATCTCAAGCGCAAGCTCGATGCCGGGGCGAACCGGGCGATCACGCAATTCTTCTTTTCGGCCGAAAACTTCTTTCGCTTCCGCGACGAGGCGGCCGCGGCCGGGATCGATGCCGAGATCGTGCCGGGCATATTGCCCGTGTCCAACGTCGCGACGACGAAGCGGATCGCCGGGATGTGCGGGGCGGCGATCCCGCCCTGGATGGACAGGCTCTTCGATGGCCTCGACGCTTTGCCCGCCGCGCGCCAGCTGATCGCGGCGACCGTTGCCGCCGAACTGTGCCGCAAGCTCTATGCGGGCGGAGTCCGCGAGTTTCATTTCTATACGCTCAACCGGGCGGAGCTGAGCTATGCGATCTGCCATCTGCTCGGCATTCGGCCCGAAGCCGCCAAGGACGACAGCGCATGACCGATATTGCCGAGCGCATCCGCGAAATCGCCGCCGACCGCATCCTCGTCTTCGACGGGGCCTGGGGAACGGCCATCCAGAATTACGGCCTCGACGAATCCGGCTATCGCGGTGAGCGCACCTTCGAGATGGATCAGAAGGGCAACAACGATCTGCTCTGCCTGACGCAGCCGGACATTATCGAGGAAATCAGCGCCGCCTATCTGGAGGCCGGTGCCGACATTATCTCGACCAACACGTTCAGCGGCACGACGATCAGCCAGGCCGATTATGGTAACGAGGCGCTCGTCCATGAACTCAATGTCGCGGCGGCCACGCTCGCGCGCCACGCGGCGGACGCGATTGCGACCGAAGACAAGCCGCGTTTTGTCGCCGGCTCCATCGGCCCCACGAACAAGACGCTGTCGATTTCCCCGGACGTCGAGGATCCGGGGTTCCGCGAGGTCGATTTCGACCAGATGAAATCGGTTTATGCAGGGCAGATCGACGGGCTGATCGAGGGCGGCGTGGACATGCTGCTCGTCGAAACCATCTTCGATACGCTCAACGCCAAGGCGGCGATCATGGCCGCGCAGGAATCGGGCGAGCGACACGGCAAGACACTGCCGCTGATCCTCTCGATGACGATCACCGACATGTCGGGACGCAACCTGTCCGGCCATTCGATCGAGGCCTTCTGGGCGTCCGTCCGCCACGCCACGCCGCTGGCCGTCGGGCTCAACTGTTCGTTCGGCGCGGATCGCCTGCGCCCGCATATCCAGGCGATCTCCGAGATCGCGGATACGCTGGTGATCGGCTACCCGAATGCGGGCCTCCCCAACGAGCTCGGCGAATATGACGAAGACGCCGAACACACGCGCGACAAGATCAGCCAATGGGTCGATCAGGGTCTCATCAACATCGTCGGCGGCTGTTGCGGCACGACGCCTGCGCATATCCGCGCCATTGCCGACATGGTCGAGGGCAAACCGCCGCGCGCTATCCCCGAGCGCATGACGCAGACCTTCCTCGCCGGTCTCGAACCGATGACGCTTGCCGCCTGACCGACCAATGACCGACAGCAGCGCCTCTTTCGTCAATATCGGCGAACGCACGAACGTAACCGGCTCGGCCCGGTTCAAGAAGCTGATCCTCGCCGATGATTATGAGACAGCGATCGAAGTCGCGCGCCAGCAGGTCGAGAATGGCGCGCAGATCATCGATATCAACATGGACGAAGGGCTGCTCGACGCGGAAAAGGCGATGACGACCTTCTTGAAGCTGATCGCCGCCGAACCCGATATCGCACGCGTGCCGCTCATGATCGACAGCTCCAAATGGTCGGTCATAGAAGCCGGTCTCAAATGCGTGTCGGGCAAGCCGATCGTCAACTCGATTTCGATGAAGGAGGGCGAAGCGGAGTTTCTCGAACATGCCGCCAAATGCCGGGCCTATGGCGCGGCGGTCGTCGTCATGGCGTTTGACGAGACGGGGCAGGCGGATACCAAGGACCGCAAGGTCGAGATTTGCGAGCGCGCCTACAAGCTCCTCACCGAAAACGGTTTTCCGCCCGAGGATATCATCTTCGATCCGAACATCTTCGCCGTGGCGACGGGGATTGACGAGCATCGCCGCTATGGCTTGGACTTTATCGAGGCGGCACAGGAAATCCGCAAACGCTGCCCCGGCGTGCATATCTCGGGCGGTCTTTCCAACCTTTCCTTCAGCTTCCGCGGCAACGAACCCGTGCGCCGCGCGATGCACAGCGTGTTTCTTTACCACGCGATCCCCGCGGGCATGGATATGGGTATCGTCAACGCCGGCCAGCTCGACGTCTATGACCAGATCGATCCGGAGCTGCGCGAGGCATGCGAGGATGTGATCCTCGATCGCGATGACGACGCGACCGAGAATCTGATCGCGCTCGCCGAAAAATATCGCGGCACCGACAGGAAAGCCGAGAAAGAGGCCGAGGAATGGCGCGGCTGGGAGGTCGTCAGGCGGCTCGAATATGCGCTCGTCAAAGGTATCGATGCGCATGTCGTCGACGATACCGAGGAAGCCCGGCAGGCGATCTTCGACCGCGGCGGCAAACCGATCGAAGTGATCGAAGGCCCGCTGATGGACGGCATGAATGTCGTGGGTGATCTTTTCGGCAGCGGGAAAATGTTCCTGCCCCAGGTCGTGAAATCGGCGCGCGTGATGAAGAAGGCCGTCGCGCATCTCCTGCCCTTTATCGAAGCGGAAAAGGACGAGAATGCCAAGGGCAAGGGCACGATCATCATGGCGACCGTGAAGGGTGACGTGCACGATATCGGCAAGAATATCGTCGGCGTCGTGCTCCAGTGCAACGGCTTCGAGGTCGTCGATCTCGGCGTGATGGTGCCGTGGAGCGACATTCTCGAAGCGGCGAACGAGAATGATGCGGACATGATCGGATTGTCCGGCCTGATAACCCCATCGCTCGACGAGATGGTGACCGTTGCCGAAGAGATGGACCGGGCGAATATGCAGGTGCCGTTGCTGATCGGCGGTGCGACGACGAGCCGGGTGCATACCGCGCTCAGGATCGAGCCCGCCTATGCGGGGCCGACGATCCATGTCCTCGATGCGAGCCGCGCGGTCGGCGTCGCTTCGACCCTGGTATCCCAAACCCAGCGCGACCCCTTCGTCGAGCAGGTCGCCAATGATTATGACGAAATCCGCACGGCGCGCGAGGGCCGGGGCGCGAGCAAGCTCGTGTCGCTGGAAGATGCGCGCGCCAACGCGTTCGAGGCCGATCTGTCGCTCAAAGCCCCAGCGCCCGCCAAGCCCGGCCTGCACGTCTTCGACGACTGGCCGCCGGACGATCTGCGCGATTATATCGACTGGACGCCCTTCTTCCGCGCCTGGGAGCTGGCCGGCACCTATCCGGCGATCCTCGACGACGAGGTCGTCGGCGCGAGCGCGCGCGATCTGTTCGAAGATGGGCAGAAGATGCTGGATACGATCATCGCCGAAGGCTGGCTCAAGCCGCGCGCGGTGGCGGGCCTCTGGGAATGCCGCCGCGACGGGGACGATATTTTGGTCAAATGGCCCTCTCCCCTTCAGGGGAGAGGGTTGGGAGAGGGGGAGTCTTCAACCTCTCCCAATGTCGCCGATGGCGACGCACAGCCCCTCTCCCCTGAAGGGGAGAGGGAACTGCGCCTTCCCATGCTGCGCCAACAGGTGCTCAAACGCTCGGGCCGCCCCAATATGTGCCTGGCCGATTTCATCGATCCGGCCGGCGACTGGATCGGCGGCTTTGCCGTGTGCGCGGGCCATGGGATCGACGCGCATATCGAACGCTTCAAGGCGGAGACCGACGACTATTCGGACATTCTCCTGAAGGCGCTCGCCGACCGGCTGGCCGAGGCCTTTGCCGAGCGGATGCACGCGCATGTCCGCACGGAGTTATGGGGCTATGAGCCGGACGAGGATTTCACCAACGAGGAGCTGATCCGCGAGAAATATGCGGGCATCCGCCCCGCGCCCGGCTATCCGGCCTGCCCGGACCATAGCCTCAAGCCCTTGCTGTTCGATTTGCTCGGTGGCGGATCGGGGCATAACGGCCCGGCCGGGATCGAGCTGACCGAGAGCTTCGCCATGTGGCCGACCGCCGCGGTCTCGGGCTTCTATTTCGGCCATCCCCAGTCGCAATATTTCGGGGTGGCGAAGGTCGCGCAGGATCAGCTGGAGGACTATGCCGGTCGCCGCAGTGTCGATCTCGACACCGCGACCCGCTGGCTGCGCCCGAATCTCGAGCAATAACGGGAAAAAAGAGCGTTAACGCCGGAAAAAGGCGATCTTAACCCTAAATGTTCGGACTCTCTTAACGGGTAGGGTCGCATTCAGGGTATTCACCCGGGAGTGTCCGCATGCGCGTTTCACCTGTCGTCATCATTGCCGTGCTGGTCGCGTTGCTCGCGCCGGCTGCCGTATAGTCGAGCCGATCGCCATCGAATCGGGGGCGGTAAACCCCATGCTCAAATTGACAAGATAGCCGGTTTCGCCGAGACCGAGACGTGTGAGGGGGACCGGTCCTGCGCGCCTGATGGCGATGATCGCCGCGATGATTTTTGCGGGTCTGGCGAGTGCGCAGACTCCGCAACGTCCCAATATCGTCCTGATCGTCGCCGACGATGTCGCCTTCACCGATCTCGGCGCTTATGGCAGCGAGATATCGACGCCGCATATCGATGCGCTGGCGCGGCGCGGGACGATCTTTTCCAATTTTCACGCAACCCCGATGTGCGCGCCCTCGCGCGCCATGCTGATGACCGGGGTCAGCAGCCATCGCGCCGGGATTGGCAATCTGCCGGAGACGACGCCCGCGGAGCATCGCGGTGCGCCGGCCTATCGGGGGCTCCTCGCCGAAGGTCTGCCCACCATCGCCACGCGGCTGCGGGAGGCCGGCTATCGCACCTATATGACTGGCAAATGGCATCTGGGTCATACGCCCGAAACCCTGCCCAGCGCTCGCGGCTTCGACCGCACCTTCATCCTGGATTCCACCGGCGCCGACAATTGGGAACATCGCCCCTATCTGCCCTATTATGACCGCGCCGAATGGTTCGCCGACGGCGCGCCGGTCGATACGCTGCCCGACGATTTCTATTCGTCCGAATTTCTCGTCGACCGGATGATCGAATTTCTGGGCGGTGGAGAAGCCGACGATCCCTTCTTCGCCTATGTCGCGTTTCAGGCGATCCATATTCCGGTTCAGGCGCCGCGCGAATATACGATGCGCTATGCCGACACCTATCGCGACGGCTGGCAGGTGCATCGCGAACGTCGCCATGCCGCCGCCATCGAGGCGGGACTGGTCCCTGCCGGTTCGCCGCTCGGCGCGATCCATCCCGATCTGCGCGACTGGGACGATCTGAGCCCCGAGGAGCAGCGCTGGTATGCGCGGGCGATGGCGGTCAATGCCGGAATGCTCGAGGCGATGGACCATCATCTCGGCCGGTTGATCGCGCATCTGCGGGAAATCGGCGAATATGAGAATACCATCTTCATCGTCACGTCCGACAACGGCCCGGAGGGTAATGCGCCGGGCGGCAATGCGATCATGAACGCCTGGATGTGGCTGGTCGGCTATTCGATGGATTTCGACACGATGGGCGAGCGCGGCAGTTTCGGCTTTATCGGTCCCGAATGGGCGAGCGCCAACGCCTCGCCCAACAGCCTGTTCAAATTCTACGCCAATGAGGGCGGCACGCGCGTGCCGCTGATCTTCGCAGGGCCGGGCGTCGAAGAGGGCGGCATGGCGCAGCAGCTCGGGCTGATCAGCGATATCCCGGCCACTATCGCCGCGCTTGCGGGCGCGAACGGCAGGGGCATGACCGGGCGGAGCCTGGTGTCGGCATTGGAGGGCAATGCCGACGATATCTACGGCCCGGACGACGGTTTCGGGATCGAGACTGCGGGGCGCCGCGCCTTCTACCGGGGGCGCTACAAGATCGTCAGCAACGGCCCGCCGCTCGGCGACAATGTCTGGCGGCTCTACGATCTCGAAGCCGATCCGGGGGAGACGCGCGATCTTACGGCGAGCGAGCCGGAGCTCTTCGCGGCGATGCAGGCGGGCTATGCGGCCTGGGCCGCAGAGAATGGCGTTTTGGACATGCCCGAGGGGTACGATCCGATTCTGACGCTCATGGCGCACAGCCGCGGCCCGCTGCTCCGCCGCTATTGGTGGGTGCTGGCGCTGCTGGGCGGGGTTATCGTCCTGCCAATCGCCATTGTCCTGCATCGTCGCCGAGCGCGCCGGGCGGCATGAATACGACTTGCAATGTTGGAGAGTATCGCGTCCAATTGATGCGCGCCCACCGAATGTACGCGGCGCGACGGCGAAAAAGATGGCGCGTCCGCAAAGCGCGCTGTGTGTCCAGTATGTCAACTTAGCACGGATCGCGTCGTCCGGTCCGTCTAGGGACAGTTGCTCGCGTTCACGTCAGGCAGCAGATCGAGGCACCGCCCGTCGATCTCCACGTCGGAGATATCGAGCCCGATCAATGATGCCAGCGTCGGCATGATATCGACCGTCATCACGCCGAGCGGCTGTTCGACATGGCTTGCGCCCGGCCACCAGAAGAGGATCGGCACGCGCCGGTCATAATCCCAGACGCTGCCATGCGTCGCGACATAGGCGCCGGGAAAGGGCTCGGGGATCGGCGTCACGCGCGGCTGGAGCACGACGATGAAATCGCCTGACCGGTCGGGATGGAAATTGGCGCGGACCCGATCGAGCACCGTCCAATGTTCGGGCGGCGCATCGGTCACCGTCTGCGCCAAGATCTCGTCCCGCCCATAGACGCGATAGACCTGGGGATGGGCGGAGATCATCGCGATCGCCCGGTCGATCACTTCGGCGCGACGGTCTTCCGGCACCGACCGGTCGACATAGAAATCGCCGAACGGGCTGTCGGCGCGCAGGATTGGCGCTTCGAGGCCCGTCTCCTCGGCCAGCCGCTCATCGAGCGTTTCGAAGCCGGGCAGCAGCCGGGCGGCGCGCGGCGCGCCCTGTTCGGTCTGGCGCTCGGGCAGGTCGAGCCCGCCATGATCGGCGGTCAGCATCGCGACATAGGGGATCCCGCGCGCATCGAGCCGGTCGAAAAAGTCGCCGAGCATCGCGTCGAGCGCCATCAACTGGACGCACATTTCGACGCCATGGGTGCCATAGGCATGGCCGATATAGTCGGTGGCGGACAGGCCGATCGCGATGAGGTCGGTCGTCTCGCGCTGTCCGAGTTCGAGTTCCGATACCAGATCGGCGGCGAGGGCGAGCGTCAGCAAATCGCCCTCGGGAGAGGTCAGTATGTCGCGACCGCTGGTCGTCGGACCGCGCGCGAAAAGATGGGTGCCGACGGTCGCGTCCTCGCCGATCGCGATAGCGCGGTTATAGGCCGCGCATTGCTGCGGCACGGGAAGCGCGGCGCGGGTGGCGACGGCCGCCTGCATAGCCGCCTCGTTGATCGCTCGCAGCGCTTCGGGCCGTTCACGGCCCTCGAAGGTCGTAAAGCCCGCATCGCCGGGCCAGAACATGTGATCGGCATCGGGGCCGCCCAGCATCACCGCCGCCCGGTCCTTGCCCGCGACCGATACGACCCGGTTCGCCTCGTTCGCGCGCTGCAACAGATCGCCGAGCGTCGGCACGAGGAGGCTGCGGGTGGATACCGTATAGTCGTCGGACGAAGAGCCTTCGATGCTCGGATCTTCGGAGCAATAGATGCGGACGTCGTCCCGCGCGACGCCCATATCGAACCAGCGATTGGCGACCACCCCCGAGCGCCCCGGATGGGCGCCGGTGAGGATCGTCGAATGGCCGGGGCAGGTTTCGGTCGCCGCATGCGCCTGATAGCCGGATGGAAAGACCGCGCCCTGCAGCATGCGGGCGAAGCCGCCGGTGAAATTCTGGCGGTGCTGGGCGAAGATGTCGGCGCCAAGCTGATCGACCGCGATCGCCACGACGAGTCGCGGCGGCGACGATTCGGCGGGCTCGACGGTTTCTTCGCTCTGCGCAAATGCCGCAAAAGGCAGGGAAAGGGCTGTAACCAGCGTGGCGATGCGGGCGAATTTCATCGGACGACCTCTTGATAGTGCACGGCGCTTGAGCCGCTGCTATAGCGCGCTCGCGAAGGAGCAAATAGGTGCGATCTAGCCTTGTGAAGACCGTTTTCGGAATGATGGCGGCGTTTTTCTGTTTGCTGCCTGCCGCCGCCATGGCCCAGGTGCCGCGCGAAAACGCGATTCAGACCGCCTTGCTGACCGAAACCGACGCGCCCGCGCCCGGCCGAAGCTTCACGATCGCGATCCGGATGCGACCCGACGCGGGTTGGCATGGCTATTGGAAAAATCCCGGAGAAGCGGGCATTCCGGACAGTTTCGAATGGGATCTGCCCGAAGGCGTGACGATCGGCGAACTGCGCTATCCGATGCCTGAGCGGCTCTCGATCAGCGGTATCATGAACTATATCTATTATGGCGAATATGCGCTGCTCGCCGAGGTGACCCTGGACGAGAGCATGACGGTCGGCACCGCCTTGCCGATCCGCGCGCAAGGGCAATGGCTGGCCTGTACCGAGGAGATCTGCGTACCGGAAGGCGGTTCGCTCGGCATCGATCTGGTCGCCGGATCGGGCGCGGTTTCCGACGCGGCGCTGTTCGACGGCTATCGCGCGAACCTGCCGCGCCCGCTCGGCAGCGAAGCGACGTTCGAAGTCGCGGGCGAAACGTTGCGCCTTGCTATTCCCTTTCCGGAAACCGCTTCGGTCTCCGCGCCCTATTTCTTCGCCGAGACGGATCGCGTGCTCGATTACAGCGCCACGCAAAGCATTTCCCGCAACGGGGATATGCTGATCGTCGAGGTTCCGGCGGAAGGCGATTCCGGTACCGTCGAGCGGATCGAGGGGCTGATCAAGATTGGCGAGCATGACGGGCTGATGCTGGCGGCCGTGCCCGGCGCGGTGCCGGCGGCCGGCACGCCGATTTCGGGCGAGCCGGTGCACAGTTCCGCCATGAACGCCGATATCGGCACGGTCCTCCTCGCGCTGGGCGGGGCGATTCTGGGCGGCGTATTGCTCAATATCATGCCCTGCGTCTTCCCGATCCTCAGCCTGAAGGCGCTGAGCCTGGCCAAGGCCGGGGGTGAAGAACGCGCGGTGCGGCGCGATGCGCTGGCCTATACGGCGGGCGTGATCATCGTGTGTCTCGGGCTCGGCGCGGCGTTGCTCGGGCTGCGGGCCGGCGGGGCAGCGGCGGGCTGGGCGTTCCAGTTGCAGGACCCGCGAATGATTCTGTTCCTGTTACTGCTGGTCACCGCAATCGCCCTCAACCTCGCCGGGCTGTTCGAGATACCGAGTGTCTCGGGCGGCGGGCGTTTCGCCGACAAAGATGGGGCGGCGGGCTCCTTCTTCACCGGCGCGCTGGCCGCCTTTGTCGCGACGCCGTGTACCGGCCCGTTCATGGCGGCCGCGCTCGGCGCGGCGCTGGTGGTGCCGACAATCGTGGCGATGGCGATCTTCGCCGGGCTGGGCTTGGGCCTCGCGCTGCCTTTCCTGATCCTCGCTTATGTGCCCGCCTTGCGCGCCCGACTGCCCAGGCCCGGGCCCTGGATGGCACGGTTCCGGCATCTGATGGCCGTACCGATGTTCCTGACCGCACTGGCGCTGGGATGGATTTTGGGCCGTCAAACCGGTGTCAACGGCATGACGCTGGGGATCGCCGCGGCGCTCGGCATCGCGCTGATGCTCTGGTGGGCGGGCAACCGGCAGATTGCGGGCAAGCGCGCCTGGCTTCCGGTCATTCCGGCGCTCGCCGTTACTCTCGCCGCCTTGGCGATCGTTCCCACATCCTCGCCCGCACAGGCCGATGCCGGTGAAACCGGGGTGCTCAACGCCGAAACGTTTAGCGAGGAGCGTCTGTCCGAGCTGCGTGCGGAAGGCCGTCCGGTCTTTGTCTATTTCACGGCGGACTGGTGTATCACCTGCAAGGCGAACGAGGCCGGAGCGCTCAGCCGCGAAGCCGTGGCCGATCATTTCGAGGCCGAGAATGTTGCGGTGCTGGTCGGCGATTGGACCAGCGGCGATCCGGTAATCGGGCGGTTTCTGGAAAGCCATGGCCGCTCGGGCGTGCCATTATATCTGTACTACGGTGCCGGCGGAGAGCCGGAAATCCTGCCGCAGATCTTGACCGTGGGCTTGCTGACGGAGTTGGGTGGCTAGTGCGTGCTCCTGCGAAAGCAGGAGCCTAGGGCCGCAGACGATTCTGTTTGTTGCTCTGGGATCAGTTTGTCAGAACGTTGCTGACGCAACGTCGCCGCACCGGCCCTCTCCCCCTCCCGCCATCCCACTAGTATATACTGAATTGGTGGTCGGGAGGGGGTGAGGGTCGGTGCGGCGCTCGACCGTCAGGTCGAGTCTGACAAATATTTTCCGGTGCGGTGATTTCGTGTTAGCGAATTTCTGACAAACAGCTACCGCCCGACATCCTCATCTTCTGTGATCATCGGCCCGACCGGCGCATCCATCGGCGGGGCGTCGGCCGCGCCGCGAACCCAGGTCCGTTCGCCGCCGATCCAGGTTTCGGCGACTTGTGTCGCGCGGATTTCCTCCGGTGTCGCGTCGAAGATATCGCGGTCGAGGATCAGGAAGTCGGCGTACAGACCTTCGCTCAGCCGCCCGATCTGATCCTCGGCGAAACCGGCAAAGGCGGCGTCGGTCGTAAAGGCGGCGAACGCCTGTTGCAGCGAGATGCGCTCATGCGCTTGCCAGCCGCCCGGCGGCTGGCCGCTCGCATCTTGGCGGCTGATCGCAACGGCGAGCCCGGGGACCGGGTTAGGGCTTTCGACG
>JBCDDN010000021.1:0-51798 GCA_039180285.1 Pseudomonadota bacterium
CCGACCGGCCCAAAGCCACCGCGCTGTCGGCACTCGCATTCGACCCGCTGCCCAGTGCCGTCGAGTTGCGCCCATTGGCCCGCGAGAAACGACCCACCGCCGTCGTATTGTCCTGCGTCGCCGTCGCCAGCTGACCCAGTGCCGTGCTCGTCACGCCGCTGGCGGTCGCATCCGTGCCCACCGCCACGCTATTGACCGCTGACGCTTCCGCATTCTGACCGAATGCCGAGGAATCCTCAGCCGTGGCTTCGGCCGATTGCCCCACCACCGTCGCATTCTCGGCTGTGGCAGTCGCATCCGTACCCACCACCGTGCTGTTGACCGCTGACGCATCCGCTGACGTCCCGATCGCGATACTGTTGTTGCCCGTCGCATCCGACTCCGTGCCCAGCGCCATCGCCGATGTTCCGGAGGCTTCCGCACCCTCACCTAGTGCAACCGCGTTGGTGCTACTGGCCACAGCATCGGCCCCGACCGCCGTCGCAAATGCCGCAGCCTGCGCGCCCAGCGTATCGCCGTCATTACTATCGCCGCCGATCGCCACCGAGCCGCTGCCCGTCGCATCCGACTGCGCACCGATCGACACAGCGCCTGCCGTCGCCGCATTGGCGTCCGCGCCCAGCGCCACCGCCCCGATACCACCAACATCCGCGCTCTGACCAACGGCCACCGCATCCGTGAAATCCGCAATCGCCGATTCGCCCACCGCGAGAGACTGGGCGCCACTTGCCACCGAATCCGCGCCAAGTGCCGTCGCATCGGTCGCCGTCGCATCCGCATCATTGCCAAGTGCCGTCGAACGCGAGCCCGACGCCAGCGTATCCGCACCGATCGCCGTACCAAAAGCGCCCGATGCGATCGCATTGACCCCGCATTCCAGACGCGCATCAATACCGCTGTTCGTATTACATGGCGCCGTACCATCCTGCGGCGTATCAATCGGACCGTCGAGCAAAGAGTCCGTATCGATCTCCTCAACGCCCGAACTCGTTTCCACCTCGTTCTGAGCCGAGGCGGGCGACGCGAAACCGGTAACCGCTATCGGGGCCATCCCGATCGAAACGATCGCAAACAGAAATTTCTGGCGTAAAATAGCTGCAAAACGCATTGGTCGCGCTCCCCCAAATCAACGGCATTTCATCCGACTCACCCGCGCGACCCATTGGGTGATTCGCTTGTTGATTAACACTCGTTAATATTCAAAACAAACTTTCAATTGCGGAAATGGCATTAACGGATATTTTCAAAAATTTCACGAAACGGAAATATTCTTTTTGATCAATCCCATAGCCAGCCGGGGCGCGGCTACTGAACAGCAAATTTTTCATCTCCGCGGGAATGGCTTCTTCCGGTGAATCTTGCGCTTGATGAAGTCTGGCGCGCATGCAAGGACGCGCTTCCATGACCATGCTCCAATCCAACAACCCCGCGACCGGCGAGACGATCTGGGAAAGCCCGGTTGGCGATGCCGACGCGGAAGTATCCGCCGCACGGGCCGGTTGGGCGCAATGGGCGGCGCAATCGAGCACCTACCGGATCGAAACGCTGCGCCGGTTCGCCAATATTCTGCGAGGCAAGAAAGACGAGTTCGCTGCACTGATTTCCGCCGAAACCGGAAAACCACGCTGGGAGGCCGCCACCGAAGTCGATGCGGTGATGAACAAGGTAGACATATCGGCCGAGGCCTATTTCGAGCGTACGCCGTCGCGGAAAAAAGAAGGTGCGATGAGCGAACAGAACGCCCTGCGCCATAAACCGCATGGTGTGCTCGCCGTACTCGGTCCGTTCAATTTTCCCGCTCATCTGCCCAACGGACATATCGTACCCGCGTTGATCGCCGGCAACGCCGTGGTCTTCAAACCATCGGAAAAGACTCCAGCCACGGGTGAGTTTCTGGTTCGGCGTTTTCATGAGGCGGGCGTACCGGAAGATGTCCTTAGGCTTTTGATTGGCGGCCCGGATCAAGGCAAGGAACTGGCCGGGCATGAAGGCATTGACGGACTGCTATTTACCGGATCGGCGCGCGGGGGCCTAGCGCTGCACAAGCAATTCGGGTCGCGGCCCGACAAAATTCTCGCGCTCGAATTGGGCGGCAACAATCCGCTCGTCGTTTGGGACTCCCCCGATGTCGATGCCTCGGCGGCGATTATCGTTCAGTCGGCCTATATGACGGCGGGCCAACGCTGCACGGCCGCGCGAAGGTTGATTGTCGAGGACGGAAAGCATGAGGCGCTGCTCGAGGCGGTAGGCAAGATCATCGATAGAATCATCGTCGGCCCACCTGAAGCGGATCCCCAACCCTTTATGGGCTGCGTGATCGACAATCACTCGGCCGAAGCCGTCACCGAGGGTTTTCTCGATCTCATGATGAAAGGCGGCAATCCGATATCGCATCTGCGACGCATGGAGGACGATAAGCCGTTCCTCACCCCGGGTCTTATAGATGTGACCTCGATCGACAACCGCACCGACGAGGAGATTTTCGGGCCGCTGCTCCAAGTTATCCGCGTACCCGATTTCACCAGCGCAATCGCCGAGGCCAACAATACGCGGTTCGGGCTGTCCGCTTCGCTCCTGAGCGGGTCGCCGGATCTCTACAACCGGTTCTGGGCTAATGTTCGCGCCGGTATCGTCAACTGGAACAAGCCGACCAACGGAGCCTCTTCTGCTGCACCGTTCGGCGGGATCGGCCTGTCGGGCAATCACCGGCCCAGCGCATATTATGCGGCCGATTATTGCGCCTATCCCGTGGCTTCGGCAGAAGCGCCGGCCGTCCGCGCCTCGATCGGTGTCGGCCTCAAGGACCCCGAATTCTCCTGACTTCGCAACTGCAAAAGCTCAGCTAAACCGGCGACAAGCAACCATGCTTTGTTTGGAACCGCGAGTTTGATCATGTTGCGGCCATGGAAGAACCCGATCATACCACCGCATCAGGCGGTCGAGTGCTACTCGTCGGAGCCGGACCGGGCGATCCTGATCTGCTGACGATACGGGCTGCCCGGGCGATCGCCACGGCCGATTTGGTCATCCATGACGGTCTGGTCGATCGGCGTATACTTGCGATGATTCCGGCTGAAACGCCGCGTATTTCGGTGGCCAAGAAGCGCAGCCGCCATACGGTTCCGCAGCCCGGCATCAATGCGCTGCTCGTTGAGAAAGCATCGGAAGGTTTGACCGTGCTTCGTCTCAAAGGTGGCGATCCTTTCATTTTTGGACGTGGCGGCGAAGAGGCCGAAACGCTCCGCAAGGCCGGAATCGATGTTGAAATCGTGCCCGGCATATCTGCCGCACTGGGCGCCGCCGCGGAGGCTGTGCTCCCCCTCACCCATCGCGAGGCGTCGAGTGCGGTTAGTTTTGTGGTTGGTCAGTGCAAAGGCCTGTCGGACCAGAACTGGTCGGGCCTTGCGGGGACGGGCCGGACGCTTGTTATCTACATGGGCGTCGCAACGGCATCGGACATTGCCGACAAGCTGATCGCGGACGGCGTTTCGCCCGACATGCCGGTGGCGATCGTCGAGCGCGCGACCTTGCCCGGCGCCCGGGCGATACGCAGCCTGCTTACAGACCTAGGCGGGCTCGTCGATCGAGAGAATGTCGAGAGTCCGGCAGTGATCATCGTCGGCGAGGTTGTCGACCGCTCGTTGGCCGAAAACCGGCTCATCGCGCTCGCTGAGAATGCGGAGAAGATGGCATGAAAATCCTGACTGGCAACGATCTCAAGACAGGCGACGTGGTCTGGTGGACGGGATATGACTGGTCGCGCCACGTATCCGACGCCGCCGAAATCATGGACAATGCGCCCGACATCATGGCGCGCGAAATCGCCAAGCGTGTCGTCAATGATTGTTATCTTGTCGATGCCGAACGCACGAATGACGGCATTCTGCCGGTTCATATTAAGGAAAAAGTCCGCGCCACCGGCCCGACCGTCCGCCCCGACCTCAAAATCGCGCCGCCGGACCCGGCCGCCGGAAACTGGGTAATCTGATATGTACAAATATGACAGTTACGACCAGGAGATGGTCGACACGCGTGTCGCGGAATTCCGCGATCAAGTCGAACGCCGCCTCGCCGGAAAGTTGACGGAGGAACAGTTTCGGCCGCTTCGCCTGATGAACGGCCTTTATCAACAGCTCCATGCTTATATGCTGCGCGTTGCCATCCCTTACGGCACGCTGTCCAGCAAACAGATGCGCATGCTCGCCCATATCGCGCGCGCATATGATCGCGATTACGGTCATTTCACGACCCGGCAGAATATCCAGTATAACTGGATCAAGCTCGAAGAAATGCCGGACCTGCTCGCCGATCTTGCTTCTGTGGAAATGCATGCGATTCAGACGAGCGGCAATTGCATCCGCAATATCAGCTCCGATCAGTTTGCCGGGGCTGCGGCCGACGAGGTTGCCGACCCCCGGCCTTACGCCGAATTGCTGCGTCAATGGTCGAGCTTCCATCCGGAATTTTCGTTCCTGCCGCGCAAGTTCAAATTCGCGGTGATCGCGTCGGACGATGATCGCGCCGCAATGCGCCTCCATGATATCGGCATCCAGATCGTGCGCAGCGATGATGGCGAAATCGGCGCGCGCTATTATGCGGGCGGCGGCATGGGCCGCACCCCGATGATCGCGCCCCTCATCCGCGATTTCGTGCCGATCGGCGAGCTGGTCAGCTACGCCGAGGCGATCATGCGCGTCTATAATCGCTACGGAAGGCGCGACAATAAATACAAAGCGCGCATCAAGATCCTGGTCCACGAAATGGGCGCGGAGAAGTTCATCGAGGAGGTTGAGGCCGAATTCGCACATCTCCAAGGCCAGAATATCGACGCCCCGGCGGAAGAGTTGGAGCGCATTCTCGGCTATTTCGAAGACCCGCCCTACGAAACCGGGCTAAGCGACGACATCGATCGTTCCGATCCGGATTTCGCGGTCTGGCTCGATCAGAATGTCCATCCGCACAAACAGCCGGGCTATACGATCGCGACGATCAGCCTCAAGCCGGTCGGCGGAATCCCCGGCGACGCCAGTTCGGCGCAGATGGATCTGATGGCCGATCTCGCTGAACAGTATAGCTTCGACGAATGCCGGATAACGCATTCCCAGAACGTGGTGCTTCCGCATGTCCGCAAGCAGGATCTCCACGCCGTTTGGCGGAAACTGGCCGAGGCCGATCTCGCCAGCCCGAACCTCGATCTGATCAGCGATATCATCGCCTGTCCGGGTCTTGATTATTGTAGCCTCGCCAATGCGCGCTCGATCCCGGTCGCTCAGAAGATCGCCAAGCGTTTCGCCGATATCGACCGGCAAAAGGAGTTGGGCGAACTCAAGCTCAAGATTTCGGGCTGCATCAACGCCTGTGGTCATCACCATGCCGGCCATATCGGCATTCTCGGCGTCGACCGGAAAGGCGTAGAGAATTACCAGCTGCTGCTCGGCGGGTCGGGCGCGGAGGATGTCAGTCTCGCCAAGATCACCGGCCCTGGCTTCGACGAGGACGGCATTGTCGATGCGATCGAAACGGTAACCGATGTCTATATCGAAGAACGCCAGGACGGCGAGCGTTTCGTCGACACATATCGTCGCCTCGGCATGGATCGGTTTAAGGAGGCGCTATATGGCTGATCTCCTTCGCTTCCGTGACGACGAACCGCACGAGGAACCCGCCGTCACGCTCGACAGTTTCTTCGACCAATCCAATGCCACGGCCGTGCGGCTGGAAGATGGCGAGGATGCGCGCCAGCTCATCCCCTATCTTGATCGACTCGCCCTGATCGAAATCGGTTTTTCGCGCTTCGGCGATGGCCGCGGCTATTCGGCCGCCCGCATTTTGCGCGAACACGGCTTTACCGGTGAGCTGCGCGCGCAAGGCGATGTGCTCGTCGACCAGCTGGCATTCATGCGGCGGTGTGGATTCGACAGTTTCGCACCCGAAAAACCACTCGATCCCGCTGACGCGGAAACCGCGCTCTCCCGTTGGAGTAACGTGTATCAGGAGGCAGCCGATGACCGCAGACCTATCTGGAGCAGACGACATGGCCAGTAGCGCTGCCCGTGCCCTCGACATGATCGACGCGCGGCCGCGCTACACACAGGCCGATGCCGACGCCCTCAACGCCCGTTTCGAAGGTGTCGATGCGCAGACTATGCTCCGCGCGCTGTTCGCCGAAGACGAACTGGGCGAGATCGCCGTGGTCTCATCGTTCGGCACGGAAAGCGCCGTGTTACTGCATCTCGTCGCCAAGGCCGACCCGGCGATTCCCGTAATCTTCGTCGACACGCTGAAAATGTTTCCCGAAACGCTCGAGTATCGCAAAACCCTGATCGACGCATTCGGGATCAAGAACGCCTCCGTCATTACACCCGATCCGAAGGTACTGGCCGAGAAGGACGAAAATGAACTGCGCTGGTCGTTCGATCCCGACGGTTGCTGCGCGATCCGCAAGGTGGAACCGCTGGCGCGCGCCAAAGAAGGGCTCGACGCTTGGATCTCGGGCCGTAAGGCGTTCCAGTCGGTCACCCGCGAAAATATCGCGCGCTTCGAAGTCGAGGACGGACGGCTCAAGCTCAATCCGCTGGGCGACTGGGTGAAGGCCGATCTGGACGTCTATTTCGAAGAGCATGACCTGCCGCGCCATCCGCTCGAAGAGCAAGGCTATCTATCGGTCGGCTGCGCGCCATGCACGAGCAAGGTCAGGCCTGGCGAAGACCCGCGGGCGGGCCGGTGGCGCGGCTGGGACAAGACGGAATGCGGCATCCACACGCCGATCGATCCGGACGACCCCGCCAATCAGCCGGTTTTCTAGAAAGTCACCCGATTTAGGCCGGTGTCAGTATTTGCCCCAGCCGTGGGAAGTGGACGTGCACTTCGCCGGTTCGTTCATGATTGCGGGACAGGACGATCCGATGGTTATCGAGACCCACGAGTGCACCCGTAACGGCCGCTGGATCGGGGGACTCGGTCGTGACCGAGACCGTCTGACCAGCCGAAAAGCCGCTATCGTCCGCGACCGACCAGTCACCGACGGGTTCGGCGCCCTTCGCTTCGTCTATCGCCTCGTCCACCGTCCAGTCACTGCGATCGCCGTCGCCGATAGCAGACACACGATCATGCCAGCCTGCAACATCCTTGCCGAATGCGGCGGGCTGGATACCCGAAAACTGGACGAACCGAATATTCGCCAAAAGCGCAAAATCCGCGTGCCCGGGCCGGTCGCCGGCGATGAATGAGCGGCCATCGGCAAGCGCGTCTTTGACGAGTTGCGCCGCCGCATGGAACTGCGACTGCATATGCGGAACGGCAGGCAGAAAGGTTTCCCGCTTCATGCCGAACCGGCGACCGCGATCTTCCCAAAATATGTCGGGCAACGCATCGGGATTGACACCGAGTGCGGCGCCAACCGAGTTCATGAACCAGCAATTGGCGGCCCAGAGCGCGAGCATCTTGCCTGCCGGGCCGAGCGGTTGTGGATAAAGGCTGGGTTCCGGACGATGCGCCTCAAGCGCAGCGGTGATGATATCGGTATCGCAATAGATATCCGCACCGACCTGTAGCACCGGAATGCGCTCATAACCGCCGGTCAGCACGCTCAGATCGGGCTTCGGCGCCACCAGCGGAGCCTCGACGGATTTCCAACTCAGTTCCTTGTGCGCAAGACACAGACGGACGATCTGCCCGAACGGCGAATTATCATAATGGTGGAGAACGATTTCGGTCATCAGCCCAGCGCCTTTCTCAACAGCTCATTGACGACCTTCGGATTGGCCTTGCCGCCCATCGCCTTCATCGTCTGGCCGACGAAAAAACCGAACAGCTTGTCCTTGCCGCCGCGATATTCCTCGACCTTGTCGGCATTGGCCTCGAGCATTTCGGCGATGACCTTTTCGATCTCGCCGGTGTCGGAAGTCTGCTTCAAGCCCTTTTCCTCGACGATCTTTTCCGGATCGTCGCCGGTTTCGAACATGATCTCGAACACTTGCTTGGCAAGCGGGCCGGAGAGCGTGCCGTCGGCCACCAGCGCCAGCAATTCGGCGCCCTGGGCGGCACTGATCGGCGATTCCTCGAGCAAAACGCCAGCCTTGTTCAATCCGCCGAACAGGTCGGAGATCAGCCAGTTGGATGCCGCCTTGGCGACATCGGATTCCGGTTTGCCCTGCTTCTTGGCGCTTTCCGCCAGCAGCCTCTCGAACCAGCGTGCGGTTTCGGCCTCAGCGGTCAATACCGCGGCATTATAGGCACTCAGGCCAAGCTCCTCTTCATACCGATGACGCTTGGCGTCGGGCAGTTCGGGCAGGCTGGCCCGTGCTTCCGCCACGAATTCCTCGCTCAGTTCGATCGGTAGCAGGTCGGGATCTGGAAAGTAACGATAGTCATGCGCATCTTCTTTGGAACGCATCGACCGCGTCTCGCCCTTATCCGGGTCGAACAGGCGCGTTTCCTGCACGACCGTCCCGCCATCCTCGATCAGATCGACCTGACGGCGCGCTTCGGTTTCAACGACCTGCTGGATGAAGCGGATCGAATTGACGTTCTTGGTTTCGGTACGAATACCGAAATCATCCCCAGGCTTGCGCACAGATACATTCACATCGGCGCGCATCGAGCCCTGTTCCATATTTCCGTCGCAAGATCCAACATAACGAAGAATCGATCGTAACTTTCGTACATAAGCCCCTGCTTCGGCGGGGGATCGCATATCGGGACGCGAAACGATTTCCATCAACGCAACGCCGGAACGGTTGAGATCGACATAGCTCATCGTCGGATGCTGATCGTGCATCAGCTTGCCCGCATCCTGCTCGACATGGATCCGCTCGATACCGATCGTCTTGACCGTGCCCTCAGGGTCCTTCTCGTCGAGCGACACCTCGATCTCGCCCTCGCCGACGATCGGGTGGAAAAGCTGCGAAATCTGATAGCCCTGGGGCAGATCGGCATAGAAATAATTCTTCCGGTCGAAACGCGACCAACGGTTGATCTGGGCATTGAGCGCCAGCCCCGTCCGCACCGCCTGACGCAAACATTCTCCATTCACCACCGGCAGCATCCCCGGCATTGCCGCATCGACGAGCGACACATTGCAATTCGGCTCCGCGCCGAATTCCGTGGACGCGCCCGAAAACAGTTTGGCGTTGGACGTGATCTGCGCATGGACCTCAAGGCCAATCACGACCTCCCAATCTCCCGTTGCGCCCTGGATGCGGTAGTTACTCATCGACAATCTGCTTTCCGGTTTCGCTATCGAAGCGAGCTTCCCGTATACCGTGACGCCTCCCGTATCGATTAATTGCGCCGAGAATCGCCAAGCCCACCAGTGCAATTCCAACGAACAAAAGGCCTCGGCCGGATAGTTGCCATTCGCCTCGAGCAAACTGAATAACAGTGAACACCACAGTGCCAAGCCATATCAATGTAGCAAGCCTCACCACCATTTCTCCGCCCGGTGCGTGAATCCGGCGCGTTCTTCCAGCGCCAGCCCCGCATTCAGGACGCCCTGCTCGTCCAGCGCTTTTCCGATCACATGCAGGCCGAGCGGCAGGCCCTGCTTGTTGAGCGCGCCCGGCACCGCGATAGCCGGCAGCCCAGCGAGCGAACTCGGTACGGTGAACACGTCGTTGAGATACATCCCGATCGGATCGTCGCTGAGATCGCCGAGCCCAAAGGCCGCAGATGGTGCGGTCGGCGTCAGCAGATAATCGCAGCTGTCCCAGGCTCGGTTGAAATCCTGCGCGATCAGTGTGCGAACCTTTGCCGCCTGGGTGTAATAGGCGTCGTAGAAACCGGCGCTCAGGACGTAGGTGCCGATCATGATGCGACGCTTCACCTCGTCGCCGAACCCGGTGGCGCGGGTCGCCGCGTACATCTCCTGCAGGTTCGCGCCTTCGGGCAGCTCGCGCAGGCCGTAGCGTACACCGTCATAACGGGCGAGATTGGCCGAGGCCTCGGCGGGCGCGATAATATAGTATGCGGGCAACGCATATTTCGTATTCGGCAGCGAAACGTCGACGATTTCGGCGCCGGCATCGCGCATCCATTCGACCCCCTGCTTCCACAGCGCATCGATTTCTTCGGGCATATCGTCGACGCGATATTCCTTGGGAATACCGACCCGCTTGCCCGTGAGATCGCTGCTGAGCGCCGCTTCCCAGTTCGGTACCGCCTCGTCGAGCGATGTCGCGTCCTTCGGATCATATCCTGCCATCGCTTCGAGCAGGATCGCACAATCCCTTACGCTGCGCGCCATCGGTCCGGCCTGATCGAGCGAGGAGGCGAATGCCACCATGCCGAAGCGCGAGCAGCGGCCATAGGTCGGTTTCATGCCGCAAATGCCGGTAAAGGCGGCAGGCTGACGGATCGAGCCCCCGGTATCGGTACCGGTCGCGGCCGGCACGATATGCGCGGCGATCGCCGAAGACGTGCCGCCCGAAGAACCGCCCGGCGACATCGGCGTATTGCCGCCATCATTGCGTTTCCAGGGCGAGATCACATTTCCGAAATAGCTCGTCTCGTTCGATGAACCCATGGCGAACTGGTCCATGTTGAGTTTACCGAGCATTCCCGCACCCGCACCGAGCAGATTGCCCGACACGGTGGACTCATAGGGCGGCACGAAGCCTTCGAGCATGTGGCTGCCGGCCGTGCTCTGGACGCCCTTGGTGCAGAACAGGTCCTTGATGCCCAGCGGCACGCCGGAGAGCGGCGCGACATCGCCCGCCGCCAAGGCGCGGTCGGCCTCCTCCGCCGCTTCCTCGGCTTTTTCGGGTGTCGTCACGACGAAACAGTTGAGCGCCTCTGCACCCGCTACCGCGTCGTTGAACGCATCGGCCACTTCGCGCGCGGAGAATTCCCCACCGCGAAAACCGTCGCGAATGTCCGCAACGCCCAGATCGGTAATATCGGTCATATCCGTGCTCCTGCGAAGGCACGAGCCCAGAGCCGTAAACGATGCCACCCGCCGCCCTGGATCCCCGCCTGCGCGGGGATGATCGAATGCAATCCTGCGGTTTTCATTCGATCACCTTCGGGACGGCGAAAAAACCGTGTTCGGCCACCGGCGCATTGGCGAGGATATCGTCGCGCTTGTCGCCATCGGTCACCACATCCTCGCGCATGCGGGTATGGTTGTCGATGACGATAGAAAGCGGCTCGACGCCGGCCGTATCGACTTCGCCCAGCTGCTCGACCCAGCCGAGGATATTGTTGAGTTCGGGTTTGAGGCGCTCAGCCTCCTCTTCGCTCATCGCAATGCGGGCGAGGCTCGCAATGCGGAGCACGGTTTCGGTATCGACGGACATGGCCGGGCGGCTAGCATCGCCCTGCCTTTGCTGCAAGCGCATATGGCGCATGCGAAGTGCGCTTGCATTGGCCTTTCGGACAGCTTGGCCTATGGCGCGCGCCAGTTAGTCAGAAAGCGAACCATGGCCGCCCGTATCTTCCTCTATCTGATCGCGATCGTCATCGTGCTGATCCTGCTTGCGGGGATCGCCTGGTCGCTGTTTCAGGATGAATTGCTCGAAATGGCCTTGGTGCCGGGCGACGAGATCGAAATCCTCGAGGAAGTGGAAGAGAGCGCCTATGCCAACCGCGCGATGTGGCTGATCCGGCCGGGCATCGACAACCCGCCGAGCGACTGGCTGCCGGGCAATTATGGCGAGGCATCGGAAGGAGAAGCGGCCGAGAGCGTCGAAGCGGGATTCGCGGAGACGTCGGGCGATACCGGGGGCGATACCGGGGGCGATATTAGGGGCGATGGCGGTCCCGATCCCGTTGCGGTCGATGAAGATCGCCCCCGCATCCCGGTCTTCTATGTTCTTCCCACCACCTATCTCGACCGCGATCGTTGGAATGCGCCGCTGCGCAGCCCCGCGGCGCTCGAACGCCAGCAGCTGTTTGCGGCGAGCCAGGCCAGCGTGTTCAACGAAGTCGGCGAAATCTGGGCACCGCTCTATCGCCAAGCCGTGATCGGCGCGTTCCTGACCGACCATCGCAATGCCGAGGTCGCGCTGCGCTTCGCTTATCAGGACGTCGAAGCGGCATTTGACTATTTCCTATCCGAAATCGGTGAAGACCAGCCTTTCATTATCGCCGGACACAGTCAGGGCGGACTGCACCTGACGACATTACTGCACGAGCGCATCGCGGGCACCGATCTCGCGGACCGGATCGCGGCGGCTTACATCGTCGGCTGGCCGATCTCGGTCGAGGCGGATCTACCCGCCCTACCCCTTCCCGCCTGCGAGCAAGCGGGTTCGATCAACTGCATTTTCGCATTCCAGAGCTTCGCCGAACCCGCCGACCCGCATCAGATCACGCGCATCTACGACGTCAGCACCGGCTATACCGGCGACAGCCGCGGCGATACCGCGATGCTCTGCGTGAATCCGCTCACGGGTAGCACAGACAAGGAAGCGGCCACGGCGGAGGCCAATCTCGGCGCGATCGTACCCAATGACGAGATGAATGACGCCCGTATCTCGCCCGGTCTGATCCCCGCGCGATGCAACGAACAGGGCCTGTTGCTGGTCGGCCAGCCGCCCGAGGAATTCGGGCGCTACGTCCTGCCCGGCAACAATTACCATGTCTTCGATTTCATGCTGTTCTGGAGTAATTTGCGCGCGGACGTGGACCGGCGCGTTAACGCCTACCGGGCGGCGGCGCGATGAATCGATACAGCGTTCCTATGTTTTTGTGTTCCTGCGAAGGCAGGAACCCAGTCCCGCACTTTCGAGGACAGAACTGGATTCCTGCCTTAGCAGGAATACAATTGCAGTGATTGCCAAGAACATTTCGGATTTCCGCGAGATCCTTCCCGATGGCGGGCGGCTCGCAGGTTTGGATGTCGGCAGCAAGACGATCGGCGTGGCGCTCTGCGATGCGGGGTGGACCTTCGCCAGCGCGGCGGAAACCGTGAAGCGCAGTAAGTTCTCAAAGGATCTGGAGCGGCTCAAAACCATTTTCGCGGACCAACAGATCGCCGGCCTGGTCATCGGGCTTCCCTTGAACCTGGATGGCACCGACAGCCCGCAAACCCAGTCCACCCGCGCCTTCGCGCATAATCTCGACGCAGCGCTCGATCTCCCGATCCTGCTCTGGGACGAACGTTGGTCGACGCAGGCGGTGGAACGCGCGATGATCGATGCGGATGTCACGCGGAAGAAGCGGGCCGAGCGCGTGGATGCGGCGGCGGCAGGGTTTATTCTGCAGGGTGCGATTGATGCTTTGGTCGTGCGATAACGCAAGACCCATTGCCCCCCTCGCCCTTCCCGCCTAAAGCACCCCTTTAATGCAAAATGCGATTCCCACTGCTGCGGCCACACCCGAAGGCGCGCATCCGTTTCCGCACAGGCATCTCACCGGCATTTTCGGTCTTCAGCCCTGGGAGATCACCTTTCTGCTCGACGAGGCCGAGCAATGGGTGGATCTGAACCGGCAATCCTCCAAGCATGACGACCGGTTGGCCGGTCTCACCCAGATGAACGCCTTTTTTGAAGCCTCGACGCGCACGCTGCTGTCGTTCGAGATCGCGGGTAAGCGGCTCGGAGCGGATGTCGTCAACATGCATGCCGCGCAGTCGAGCGTGAAGAAGGGCGAAACGCTGATCGATACGACGGTGACGCTCAACGCGATGCGTGCCGACATCATCGTCATCCGGCATCAGGCGTCGGGCGCGGTGCAGCTCATCGCGGACAAGGTGGATTGCCCGGTGCTCAACGCCGGGGACGGCTGGCACGAACATCCCACGCAAGCGCTACTCGACGCGCTGACGATCCGACGGCGGTGTGGAGCGTTCGAAAAGCTGCGCGTGGCGATCTGCGGCGATATCCTTCACAGCCGCGTCGCCCGCTCCAATATTCTCGCGTTGACGGCGCTGGGAGCGCAAGTGAACGTCATCGCCCCGCCGACGCTGATGCCGCCCGCAATTGACCGGCTGGGCGTAACACCGTTTACCGATTTCGATGCGGGGCTTGCGGGCGCCGATGTCGTGATGATGCTGCGGCTCCAGAATGAGCGGATGCAAGGCGGTTTCATCCCCTCCCCACGCGAATATTTCGCGCTGTACGGCCTTACGCGCGGACGGCTGGACCGGGCCGCGCCCGATGCGCTCGTCATGCATCCCGGGCCGATGAACCGCGGGATCGAGATTGCCAGCGATATCGCCGACGATCTGGAACGATCTGCGATCACCGAACAGGTCGAAATGGGCGTCGCGGTCCGCATGGCGTGCCTCGATGTACTGACCCGCAAGCAGCGCGGCGTGGAGGGCTGGGCATGAGCGCGCTCTCGATAACCGGCGGAACGGTGATCGATCCGATCGCCGGCACGACATCGCCCGGCGCCATCACATGCCGCGATGGCGAAATCGGCGATGGCGCTCCGGCAGATGCGACATCGCTCGACGCAAGCGGACTGCATGTCGCTCCCGGAATCGTCGATCTGGGCGTCTTCGCCATCGACATCCCGGCCTTCATCGCGGGCGGAATCACGCGTGTTGCGCTCATGCCCGATCAATCCCCCGCAATCGACGAACCGGCGATGGTGCAGCATGCCGCAGTCGCCGGAAAACCCTCCGTCTGGGTGCATCCGATCGCCGCCGCAACACAGAGTCTCGATGGCGAGGAGCTGACGGAGATCGGCCTGATGCAGCGCGCCGGGGCCGTCGCCCTATCGACCGGACGAACCCGTATCGCCGATGCCGGGCTTATGCATCGCGTGCTCAGCTACGCAGCCGCTCTCGATCTCATCGTTATAGCCCATGCCGAGGATGAAGGCCTATCGGGCCATGCCGTCGCAACCCATGGCGAAACCGCCACCCGGCTCGGCTTGCCCGGCGCGCCCGCTATATCCGAAGCCATGGCGATCGCCCGCGATCTGATGCTCGCGGAAGATGCCGACGCGCATATCCATTTCCGCACCGTGACGACGGCACGCGGTTTCGATCTGATCCGGAACGCCAAGGCGCGCGGGATCAGGGTGACGTGCGGATCGACACCCGCCCATCTGCTGCTTTGCGATGTCGATATTGGCGCATACCGGACTTTCGCCAAACTCTCGCCACCACTGCGCAGCGCCGAAGATCGCGACGTCGGCCTTACCGCGCTCGCCGACGGCACGATCGACGTCATCTGCTCCAGCCATGATCCACAAGGACCGGAAGCCAAACGCCTCCCCTATGCCGATGCCGAACCGGGCATGTCGGGCGCGGAAACGCTTCTCACGCTATCGCTCAATCTGGTGCGGGACGGTCATATCGACATGGCGCGTCTCTTCACTCTGCTCTCGCGCAACCCGGCACAACTGCTAGGCGTCGACGGCGGTTCGCTCGAACCTGGCGCGCCGGCCGACCTTATACTGTTCGACCCCGACGCTCCCTGGCGCATCGATACTGATGATATGGCGTCCAGTGCCGGCAACACCCCGTTCGACGAACTGCCGGTGCAGGGTAAGGTCGTCCAAACGATAAAGGGCGGCCGACCTCTCGATCGACCGCCCTTCTGATATCGGTATGCTGCCCCTCTAGCGGAGGGCGGCCGCTCCCGCTCCGGTGCGGGCCGCCATCTGCAACGGCGCGTCGCCGGCACGGGCGCGGACGAAACAGTCCTGACCGCGCGATCGAAGCGTTCGGCACAAGCGATTGGCCTCGCGGCGCGAATTGAAACCGCCGAAAGACAGGCGATAGAGCGTCCGACCGCGTTGGAAGGTCGCGCGAGACGGCGCATATTCGGCGAGTGCGCCATGACGGCGAACCGCGCGATCCCAGGCAACGCGAACATTGGCCTGGCTGGCGAACGCACCAAGCTGAATCACATAACGACCATCGGCCTGTTGCTGAGGAGCCGCAGGCTGAGCGACGGGAGCCACCGGCTGCGCGATGCGTTCGGGCGCACGCGCGGACCGCAATACGGCAAGCCAGCTCTCTTCGCCGGGCTGTTCGGCATCGATCACGGGAGCGGTCAGCGAAACCGGCTGCTGTGCCGGAACGGCCGCCGCGGCGATCGCATCGGCGGCACCGGCCACTTCATAGTTATCTTCTTCCTCGACGATAAAGGCGTCGGACGCGGGCGCGGAATAGTCTTCAGTGTCCGCGACCGCGACTCGCATCGGCTCGACATTGGCTTCGATAACCGGCGGCACATCCACCTCGGCGATCGCACTCTCACCGGCCGGCGCCGCAAAGGCGACGACTGGGTTCTGCTCGGAAGAATCATCTTCGGCCGCAGCTTCCGCCATCATGACTGGTTCGTCCTGCGGTGCAAGCGCTAGCTGGATCGGCTGGCCGGGATCGTTCCGGTCCGCGGTTACGCCGAGCAGACTGGCAACCTGGTCCCAGTCATGTTCGGGCGCGGCGAACTGTGTCCAATCGCGCATCCGGCCCTCAAGATCTGCAACGCTGACATCCTGTGCCGCGGTGATGCGGGCTTCGGCCCAGCGTCCGGCCATGGCGTAAGTCAGTGCCAGATTCTGCCGAGCCCGGGGATCGCCACCATTGGCGCGCGCGGCCTGTTGCAGAATATCGATTGCGCGATCGTGATTACCGGCCAGCGCCATCGCGAGGCCGAGATCCGACGCTCCCATCCGGCCTTCGAGATTGTTCAGCTCGTTCAGCGCATCGGCCCGATTGCCCTGGGCGATCTGCGACAATGCAAGATTGAATGCGGTACGGTTGAGATCGGGATTGATCGTCAGCGCATCCTGGAAGCTCGTCTCGGCGGACGCGAAGCGACCTGCAGCCAGATAAGCACGACCCAGCAGATGGCGATATTCGGCGCTGTTCGGCACATGACGGACGGCGCGTTCGGCATGGCGGATCGCGGCCGTGCTGTCATTGCTCGCCAAAGCGGCGCGCGCGTCGGTTGCTGCATCCGCCGCATTGTGAGCTGCGCGACTGTCGGCGTCGGTTGCCCCTGTGGAGAAGGCGCTGTTGGCAAGCGGCGTAAACCCTGCAATCGATGCGCCGATCGCCAGCGACGATGCTGCAATTTTAATGATGCTCGGTTTCATTCTACCCCCTCCTCAATCAGTGCGTCTGGTCGCCGGACGCCTGTCCGGAAAGCGCCCGCACGTCGGGATGCTCTTCGAGAAAACGGTCGAGCGCTTCGGTAACGAGGCGCTGGGCCGACTGGTTGGTCACGGCCGATGCGAGCCGCAGCTTCAAATGACGATCCTTGTCGAGCCGCAATGTGAAGGCGACCTTTTCGCGCGCCGGAACATTTTTTTCCTTCGGCTTGGAAGGCGTCTTGGTCTTTGCGGATTTCTTTTCTGACAGAGACGAGGCGCCGTGGACGCGCAAACCGGTTTCCGCGCCGTTCGTCGCAGCGTCCGCCTCTTCCGCCGCGTCATCCTCGATCATTTCGGGCGCGGGTTCCTCGTCGGTCGCATCCATTGGCGTCAGACCGCCGCGCCCATTGGCCTTATAGGGTTCATATTCCCGTTCGGCGTGATCGGCGTCCGGTGCCATCGGCAATTCGGCCGGAGCGGCATCCGCTTCGTCCCGATCGACCTCACCAAGCCCCTCGGCGAGTTGATCCTGCTGCCGCCGCACTTCGGGCAACGGCGCTTCACCATGATACTCGGTTTCACCGTCGATCGGCTTGGGTGCTTCGAAGCCCATATCGTTCCAGCCGAGATCTTCGGTGACGTCACCTTGAGGGTTGATAAACCCCTGGCGTCGCATGGCGGGTTTTGCAGCGCCTTTGCGTGCAAGAAGGCCCGAGGATAGCGACGCGAATTTTTCTTCGCTCATCGTGTCGCTCCTACTGGCCTGTCACCCGGCGACCGAAGCCGCCCGTAGCGGGCCGATGAACGGCGCGTGGCTGAGCCGAAAGTTTCGGACCGCTGAATACGGTCCGGCGGAAATTCTTCTCGAGACGGTCCGAAATATAGGCCCAGAGCTCATGGATTTCGGCGGCGGACTTGCCGTCCGGATCGATCTCCATAACGGTTCGACCGTCGATCATCGACGCAGCGAAGTCGGTACGGTGATGTAGGGTGACCGGAGCGACCGTGCCATGCTGCGACAGTGCAACTGCGGCTTCGTAAGTGATCTTCGCTTTGGGAGTTGCCGCATTGACCACGAAGATCAGCGGCTTACCCGCGCGTTCGCATAAATCGACGGTAGCACCAACGGCGCGCAGATCGTGCGGGCTCGGACGGGTCGGAATGACGATGAGTTCGGCGACCTGGATAACGCTCTGAATCGCCATGGTGATGGCGGGCGGCGTATCGAGGACGGCCAGTTTGAAGCCCTGCTGGCGGAGAACTTCGAGATCCGCCGCGAGGCGGGCCACGGTCGTCTGCGCGAAAGCCGGCATATCGTCCTCGCGCTCATTCCACCAATCTGCGAGGGAGCCTTGGGGATCGATATCGATCAACACCACTGGTCCTGCGCCGCTACGCTGCGCCTCTACGGCAAGGTGCCCGGAAAGCGTCGTCTTGCCCGAGCCGCCTTTTTGCGATGCTAATGCCAATACCCGCATGATATCCCCTTTGATGGCGGTATTTCACGAAGGGCATTGCCACTCGGGTGACTAAAATCTGGTTAACGACGCGCGTTAAATTTTGATTGATGTCCCGGAAAAGGACGGTTCATTTTTGCTAATCCGGCGTTAACCCTGCTATCGTACGCAATCGGAAATGATGGATTTGTCGGGAGTGGCGTATGGGGATCAGGGACAGCATGGCGGTCGGCCTCGCTTTGGCGTTGTTAGCCTTACCGGCTGGCGTTAACGCCGGAGTCCAGGACGGCGTCGAGGCATGGCGCGGCGGGGACTATGCCCGCGCGGTAGCGGAATGGCAGCCGCTCGCCCAGACCGGCGATCCCGATGCGCAGTTCAACCTCGGTCAGGCGTACAAGCTCGGCCGCGGCGTCCCGCAAGACATGGCGCGCGCCCGCGACCTTTTCGGCCAGGCGGCGCAGCAGGGCCATTTGCAGGCCGAGGCCAACTACGGATTAATTCTGTTTCAGGACGGGAATCGCGAAGAAGCGATGCCCTATATCATTCGCGCGGCCAACCGCGGCGAACCGCGGGCGCAGTATATTTACGGCACGGCGCTGTTCAACGGCGATCTCGCGCCGCGGGACTGGCCCCGTGCCTATGCGCTGATGAGCAACGCCGCCTCCGCTGGCCTGCCCCAGGCTTCGGCAAGCCTCCAGCAAATGGATCGCTATATTCCGCTCGAGCAGCGCAATCAGGGCACCGCCATGGCGGCGCAAATGGCGGCGGAAAATCCGGTGACGCAGATCGCGGTCGCGCCACCGCCACCGTCCGCGCCGCCCAGCACTTTCACGCCCGTACCCGTTCCGGCGCCCGCGGCCAATCCGCCCGCAGCGACCCCGCCGCCCGCCTCCCCGCCCGCACCGCCGTCGCAGCAGCAGCAGACGGCACCGGTCGCGGTGACACAGGCGCCGCCTCCCGCCCCGCCAACGTCCGCGCCTGCCGAGCCGGCGGTGCGCAGTGGTGATTGGCGGATTCAGCTCGGCTCGTTTCGCGAAAGACCGCGCGCCGAAGCGCTTTGGCGACATGTTAGCGGGCGGGCATCCTCGCTCGCCAGCCTGCAGCCCTATTTGGTTCGCGCCGGACCCTATACCCGCCTGCAGGCCGGGCCATTCCAGACCCGCACCGAAGCGCTGCAGGCCTGCTCGGCGGCCACACGCGCCGGATCGGAATGCATCGCGGTCCGTCGCCGCTAAGCGAACTTAACCGAATTTTTGCCGATCGCGGCTATTCGCATTCCCGACAGGGGAGCGATATGTCACGACCGTCCCGAGTGCAGAACACCGGATCCATGGCATCGCCATGGCGTCGCCGCCGGATGTGCGTGTTGCACGCCGACGGTCCGTCGCCCGCGGCGCTCGAAAATGTTTCAGGTCGCGGCGCCACAGTGCGCAGTAATGCGGAGCCGTCCTGCGGTTCTACCGTAACCCTGGTGCATCCGGCAGCCGGCGAGATCGCCGCCGAGGTTCACGCCATTTCCGAAACCGGAATCGAGCTGAGCTTCCAGGGTGACGAAGAGTCGATCGCCTTCGCATTGAGCGCCGTCGCCGCTGATATGACGCGCGCCAGCTAGTCTTCGACCCAGTTTTTGCGGGCATAGCCCTGCGCATACAGCAAAGCCGTCAAATCCCCGTGATCGATCCGTGCATCGGCCGCCTCGCGCAGTTTGGGCTTGCCACGATAGGCGATGCCCAGCCCCGCCCGTTCGATCATCGCAAGATCATTGGCGCCGTCGCCGATCGCCAGCGTATCGGCGGCCGACAATCCAAGCCGCTCGCTCTCTTCATCCAGAATCCACCGCTTGGTGGTGCTATCGACGATCGGGCGAACGACCCTGCCGGTGAGCCGCCCGGCCGCGATATCGAGACGATTGGCAACCACGCGGTCGAAACCGATTTCCACCGCCACGCGATCGGCAAATAGGGTAAAGCCGCCGGACACCAGGACGGTGTACGCGCCATGCGCTTTCATCGTTTGGATCAGCGCCGACGCGCCGGGCGTGATCGCCACCCGTTCTTCATGACAGCGCGTGACGATTTCGGCATCCATGTCCGCAAGCAGCGCGACCCGCTCGTCCAGTGCCTCGACGAAATCGAGTTCACCGCGCATCGCGCGGTCCGTGATCGCAGAAACCTGCGGTTTGAAACCCGCATAATCGGCCAGTTCGTCGAGACATTCGACGGTTATCATCGTCGAATCCATATCGGCTATGAAGAGCTTTTTCGTCCGCGCCGCTTCGGGCTGAACGATCGCGTCAATCCCGGGTCCCGGCGCGAACAGCGCCGTGCGCGCTGCTCCCAGACCGCCGCTGAATCGGATATCGACGGCCTTGTGGGGCTCGATCCAGTCATGGCCGGCCGGCTGTGCGCCGCTTTCGACCAGCATGTCCGACGCCTGCGAAATATCGCCTGCGGACAGCCGATCTGCTGCTATGAGCGTTGCGATGAACATGCACGGAAACTCCAACAAGAACGTGGCCGGGGCCAAGGTCGCGCTTATTGCCGGACCGACGGCGAGCGGCAAGTCGTCTCTTGCGATGCGCATCGCCGAGCGTATCGGTGGGGTAATCGTGAATGCCGACAGCGCTCAGGTCTATCGCGATCTACGGATCGTAACGGCGCGGCCGAGCAAAGCGGACGAGGCGGCCCTGCCCCACCGTCTGTTCGGCTATATCGATGGTTCGGAAACCTGTTCGGCTGCGCGATGGTCCAATGACGTCAAAATCGAGATCGCCGAGACCCATGCACAGGGCAAACCCGCAATAATTGTCGGCGGTACGGGTCTCTATCATCGCACGCTGCTTGAGGGGTTAGCTCCGATACCGGAGATCGATGTCGACATCCGGGCGCAGATCCGAGGCTTGCCGGTCGCGGAGGCTTTTGCGGCACTGGAACGCGAGGACCCGGTCTCTGCGGCTCGGCTCAACGCCGCCGATACCACACGCGTGGCCCGCGCCCTGGAGGTCATCCGCGCGACCGGGCGAACGATTGCCGAATGGCAAAAAGAGAAGAGCGGTGGAATCGCAACCGATATCCTGCTCACGCCGCTTATCCTGCTTCCGGACCGGGATTGGCTGTACGAGCGCTGTGACCGCCGCTTCGCCGGCATGTTCGAAAGCGGCGCGATCGAGGAAGTCGAAGCGCTTCTGGAGCGGGAGCTGGACCCGTCGCTGCCGATCATGCGGGCAATCGGAGTGCCTGAAATCGCGGACTTTCTGTCCGGCGATCTTGACCGCGATCAAGCCATTGCCGCCGCGGCCCAGGCGACGCGGCGATATGCCAAGCGCCAATGTACATGGTTCTCCAATCAGCCGCCACGGGAATGGACACGTATCAACGAGTCAGATTATATCGAATACGAAAATGAAATTGTAACTAAATTACAATGATATTCGTTGACAGACAATTTTTGCGTGTCTAGCAGCCCGGTTCCCGCGCTGCTATTGCAGCGCAACAATGGGTAATGGATGAGCATCATGGCAGCCGAAAAAGCCGGAGCGGATATATTGGTCGAAGCGTTGCTGGATTGCGGCGTGGACGTCATTTTCGGCTATCCGGGCGGCGCGGTGCTGCCGATCTACGATTCCCTGTTCAAGCAGAAGCGGATTCGCCACATTCTATGCCGTCACGAACAGGGCGCGGCCCATGCCGCCGAAGGCTATGCGCGCGCCACCGGAAAACCCGGTGTCGTCCTTGTGACGTCAGGCCCTGGGGCCACCAATGCCGTAACGGGAATCACCGATGCGCTGATGGATTCGATCCCGATGGTCGTGATCACCGGCCAGGTCCCGACCACCCTGATCGGCACCGACGCGTTTCAGGAAGCCGATACGGTCGGCATCACGCGGCACTGCACGAAGCACAATTATCTCGTCAAAGACCCGGACGCGTTGGGG
This sequence comes from Pseudomonadota bacterium, assembly GCA_039180285.1. Lineage (GTDB taxonomy): Bacteria > Pseudomonadota > Alphaproteobacteria > Sphingomonadales > Sphingomonadaceae > Parasphingopyxis. The sequence continues at coordinate 22,387 of JBCDDN010000021.1, forward strand.
AGCGTGATGCAGGAAGCCTTTTTTATCGCTACGACCGGTCGTCCCGGCCCCGTCGTGGTCGATGTTCCGAAAGATGTTCAGGTCGCGACCGGTCGCTACCGCAAATCGGGCCCGATGGCGCACAGGGCTTATGTTCCGCGCGACAAACCCGATCCCAAAAATGTGGAGACCGCGGCCGAGATGATCGCCGCAGCCGAACGGCCGATCCTGTACACCGGCGGCGGGATCATCAACTCCGGCCCCGGCGCGAGCATGATCCTGCGCGAACTGGCGCGGATCACCGGCGCGCCGGTCACGTCGACTCTGATGGGGCTGGGCGCCTTCCCCGCCGCGTCCGAACAATGGCTCGGCATGCTCGGCATGCACGGTACGTTCGAAGCCAATATGGCGATGAACAAAGCGGACCTCATCGTCGCGATCGGCGCGCGGTTCGATGATCGGGTCACCGGCCGCCTCGACGCGTTTTCACCCAACTCGAAGAAGATTCATATCGATATCGATCGCAGCTCGATCAACAAGATCGTCCCTGTCGACCTCGCCATCAACGCCGACGCGGGCCGCGCGATGGAGGATATCGTCAAGATTTGGAAAGCGCGGCAGCACAAAAAGGCGGATTTGCAGGACTGGTGGGCGCGGATCGACGGATGGCGCGCGACCGAGTGTCTCGCTTTTCCGGAGAACAAGGATGAGATCATGCCGCAAGCCGCCATCCGGGCGCTGTGGCAGGCAACCCATAAACACGACCCGATCATCACCACCGAAGTCGGTCAGCACCAGATGTGGGCGGCCCAGCATTACGGGTTCGAACAGCCCAATAAATGGCTGACATCCGGCGGTTTGGGCACAATGGGCTATGGTCTTCCCGCCGCGATCGGCGCGCAGATCGGCAATCCCAACGCACTGGTCATCGACATCGCCGGTGAGGCCTCGATCCAAATGAATATTCAGGAGTTGGGTACCGCGACGCAATACCGCCTGCCCGTCAAGCTGTTCATCCTCAATAACGAATATATGGGGATGGTTCGCCAGTGGCAGGAACTGACCTATTCCGGTCGATATTCAGAAAGTTATAGCGATTCTCTGCCGGACTTTGTGAAGTTGGCCGAAGCCTATGGCTGGAAGGGCATCCGAATCGAGGACCCGGCCGATCTCGAAAGCGGGATTGAGGCCATGCTGGCCCATGACGGACCGGTGCTTGTCGATTGCTGCGTCGCCAAGCTCGCCAATTGCTTCCCGATGATCCCGTCCGGGGCCGCGCATACCGAGATGATCCTCGAATCCGATACCGTTTCGGGCACGATGGATGATGAAGCCAAGGCGCTGGTCTGATGAAAATCCATGCCGAAGCCGCCGAGCGGCATACGCTTTCCGTTCTCGTCGATAACGAACCCGGCATTCTCGCCCGCATCGCCGGCATGTTCACGGCGCGCGGCTACAATATCGAAAGCCTGACGGTGACCGATGTCAGCGAAGATGAGGCGATCAGCCGGATCACCATCGTCACCACCGGCTCACCCCATGTTATCGAGCAGATCATCGCCCAGACCGAGCGGATGCCGCCGGTCTACAAGGTTACCGACCTCACCGAGATCGGCCCGCATGTCGAACGCGATATGGCGCTCGTCAAGGTCGCGGGCACGGGCGACAACCGGATCGAGGCGCTGCGTCTCGCCGATGTCTATCGCGCGCGCGTCGTCGATTCGACTACGGGCAGCTTCGTGTTCGAGGTGACCGGCAATAGCGAGAAGGTCGACAGCTTCATCGATCTCATGCGCGAAGTCGGCCTCGTCGAAGTCGCCCGCACTGGCGTCGTCGCCATTGGCCGTGGCAAGGAAGCGAGCTAGGGCAAGCCGCAATGCGCGAAATCATAAGCATATCGGCGATCGTGATCGCCTTTTTCTACTTTCTGGCCTTCGGCTCGGCGGTGTTCATGGCGCTCGAGAATGAGATGCACTGGGTGCTCGCTTTTTTCGCGATGGCGTGGATCATCATCTTACGCCTTTGGCCCCTGCTGCCGGTGCTGGCGGTTATCGGGGCGGTGAATGTTTGGGGATGGGACTGGTATGACGGCATAGCGCTCGGGCTGCCGGTCTCCATCTATGTCGTTTCTTATTATTGGACGCGGATCACCGATTATATCCGCCGTCCGACGCAAAAACAGGGAGTGTGATACATGCGCGTCTATTATGATGCCGATGCCGATCTGGGTCTGATTTCGGACAAGAAGATCGCGATTATCGGCTATGGCAGCCAGGGCCATGCCCATGCGCAGAATCTGCGCGACAGCGGCGTGGGCGACGTGGCCATCGCGCTGCGCGAAGGTTCGGCGACGCGCAAAAAGGCCAAAGGCGCGGGCTTCACTGTGATGACCAACGCCGAAGCGGCCGCTTGGGCCGATATCGTCATGATGCTGGCGCCGGATGAGCATCAAGCCGCAATTTATGCGGAGGACCTCGCGCCCAACATGAAAGACGGCGCCGCCCTCGCCTTCGCCCATGGCCTCAACGTGCATTTCGGCCTGATCGAACCGCGCGCCGATCTGGACGTCATCATGATCGCGCCCAAGGGCCCGGGCCATACGGTGCGCGCCGAATATGAGCGCGGCGGCGGGGTTCCCTGCCTGATGGCAATCGCGCAGGACGCGACGGGCAACGCGCATGACGTCACGCTTGCTTATGCCAGCGGCGTCGGCGGCGGACGCTCGGGTATCATCGAAACGACATTCCGCGAGGAATGCGAAACCGATCTCTTCGGCGAACAGGCGGTTTTGTGCGGCGGCCTCACCAGCCTCGTCATGGCCGGGTTCGAGACGCTGACCGAAGCGGGATACGCACCCGAGATGGCCTATTTCGAATGCCTGCACGAGGTGAAGCTAATCGTGGACCTCATGTATGAGGGCGGCATCGCCAATATGCGCTATTCGATCTCGAACACGGCCGAATATGGCGATTATCATACCGGCCCGCGCGTGATTACCGAGGACACCAAGGCCGAGATGAAGCGCATTCTCGACGATATCCAGCGCGGCAAGTTCGTCCAGCGCTTCATCGCGGATAATCGCGCCGGCAACCCCGAGATGAAGGCGGCCCGCAAGCTGCAGGCCGAACATCCGATCGAGAAAACGGGTGCCGAACTGCGCGCCATGATGCCTTGGATCGGTGCCAACAAGCTGGTGGATAAAGCGAAGAATTAGGACAATATCCTATGGGCCACAGCATATCTGGCGTCATCGCTCCGAAAGACACCCTCGCCGGTCTTTCCGGCACGTTCGGGACTTTGAGATATGCAGAGCTTGAGCAAGGGTTTGCCTTCCTTCCGCTCGACGATTCAGACCTTGGCGGTATCATCGATTTCGATTTGGCCGATTCTATCGGCCGGTTTGGCTATCTGACACCGGCGCTACTCGCACTCTTGGAGAAAGCCTCTACGACTGGCGGGCTTGCCTATGTGGAAACCGAATATTTCGGCGGAATGGGTAATCAGGGTGCGGCAGCATTTCTGGACGGTTCGGTTGCGCTCGAACCGGAGGTCGGCATCGGGAGCATCAACAAGGCCCTCGCTGTACTGGGCGCAAAAATGACATCCGGCAGTTTCGATCTGTTCGATGCTATCGGCCTGGACAGATATCGTTCAAATCGCCGCGCGCAACTAATGGCAAACAAATAGGCGATCGCGAAACAGCTGCAGATTAAAAAAAATGCAGGGACGGTAGAGGTAACCGCCCCTGCATTCGAGTGGCGCTCAGGAGAGCGAATCGCCCTCGGTCGCATCCGACGCGAATTGCGGGTACGTCTCGTCGGCACTTTCGATGAAGCCCGGGATATCGGCTTCCCAAAGCGCTTGAACGGCGCCGTTGAAGTTCAGATAGAGCCGGCCGTCGACGACGCGGTAATTTTCCGGATTGCCGGCGGCGAGATCGCCACGCGCAGCCGCCCAAGCGCAGAAACCGCCATAGGCCGGAACATAGCGGGCCGGATCGGCTTGGAAAGTTTCGGCATTTTCGGCATTGGCGAAGTGATACTGGATGCCGTTATAGCTGACAGCGAATTCCTCGTTGCCCTGTTGCGGCGTACCCTCGCCGACCTGATAGGACACGGCATCGTATCCGCTAAGGCCGATGTTGCGGCCGGAGCTCAGATAGACGGGCCCGCTGGCGTCGTCATTCACTTCGGCGAGAAGTTCGTCCTGGGCGACCTCTTCGGTCACGGTTTCGGGGGCGCTGCAAGCGGCCGGAATAAGAGCGGCGGCGGCAAGCGCGAGAGCGATGGTGCGCATAGTAATGGTCTCCTATTGAACCTAATGCCGGCCGCCCGGATGCGGGCGCTTGATCGAACCGTCATGGTCGCGACGAGCTTCGCGCGCCCTTGCAGATCGGTTACCGCAAAGAAAATTTCGCGAGCCCAAGATTATCTTTTTCGTGGAGCTGCTCTGGACTTATTAACCAATTGCCGTCACAAACTGCGCCCATGACAGCGCATCGCGCCCTGCTTATTCTTCGACTTACACGCCCTTAGGCGTGCCATTCGGGCTGCTCGCAGCACACACGGCCTAAGGGCTTCTCTCCAAATCCCAGCAAACCGAAGAAAACAGGCTCTCGTCATGCCCATGCTCAGCGATCCGTCACAAAAATACCGACCCTTTCCGCAGATCGACCTGCCTGACCGCCAATGGCCGTCGCGCACGATCACCACTCCGCCCCGCTGGCTCTCCACCGACTTGCGTGACGGCAATCAGGCGCTGGTCGATCCGATGGACGGCGAGAAGAAACGGCGCTTCTTCGATCTGCTCGTAAAGATCGGTCTCAAGGAGATCGAAGTCGGGTTCCCGGCATCGGGCGCGACCGATTTCGATTTCATTCGCGGATTGGTCGAGAGCGATGCGATCCCCGACGACGTGATAATCCAAGGCCTGACCCAGTCCCGCCGTGACCTGATCGAGACGACTTTCGCCAGCATGGCGGGTGCGAAAAAGGCGATCGTTCACCTGTACAACGCGATCTCGCCCGCCTGGCGCAAGATCGTGTTCCAGATGGACGAAGAGGGCGTGATCGATATCGCCAAGCGGGGCGCGGACATCCTGGTGGAACAGGCGGCGAAATATCCGGAGACCGACTGGCATTTCGAGTATTCGCCCGAAACCTTCAGCACCGCCGAGATCGATCTCTCCGTCCGCATCTGCGACGCAGTGATCGCAATTATCGATCCAACACCCGAAAAACCGCTGATCCTCAATCTGCCGGCGACGGTGGAGGCGGCAACGCCCAACATCTATGCCGACCAGATCGAATATTTCGGGCGCCACATCTCGCGCCGCAGTAGCGTCGTTATCTCGCTCCACACGCATAACGACCGGGGTACCGGCATCGCCGCGGCCGAGTTGGGCCTGATGGCCGGCGCGGACCGGATCGAGGGTTGCATGTTCGGCAATGGCGAGCGCACGGGCAATTGCGATCTCGTGACCATGGGGCTCAATATGTACAGCCAGGGCGTCGACCCGCGTCTCGATTTCTCCAATATCGAGGAAATCAAGAACACGGTCGAATATTGCAACCAGATCCCCGTTCATCCGCGCCATCCCTATGGCGGCGATCTGGTCTTCACGGCTTTCTCCGGCTCTCACCAGGACGCGATCAAGAAAGGCTTCGCCGCCCAGGAAGCGCGCAACGATAATCTGTGGGAGGTGCCGTATCTCCCGCTCGATCCCAACGATATCGGCACGTCCTACGAAGCGGTGATCCGGGTGAATTCGCAATCCGGCAAGGGCGGTGTCGCCTGGGTGCTACAACAGGATCGAGGGTTGAAGCTGCCCAAGCGGTTGCAGGCGCATTTCAGCCTCGTGGTGCAGGAACTCGCCGACGAAACGAGCCGCGAACTCGATGCCGACGATATCTGGCATGCTTTCCAGAAACGCTATGGGCTGGCCGGCGAGCAACGTTTCGAGCTGGTCGATTATGAGGAAAGCCGGGCGGGAGCGGATCGTATCTTCACTGGAACCATCGTCCACAAGGGAGAAGAACGTTCGGTATCGGGCCGCGGCAACGGCTTGATCTCGTCCGTCCTCGCGGCGCTACGGGACGAATGGGGCATCGCGCTCGATGTCGTGAACTACAACGAGCACGCGATCGGCCATGGTTCGGACGCCCAGGCCGCCGCCTATCTCGAGTGCACCCACTGCGACGGCACCACGGTTTTCGGCGTCGGGATCAGCTGGGACGTCGCGACGGCCAGCGTAAGGGCCGTGCTCAGCGCGGCGAACGGCGCCGGCTAGACGGGGCCGAGCGGCCGGCGTTCGCCCTCAGGCAAACGCACTCTGATCGTGTCGCCCGCCCGCACCGTGCCGCCATCGAGTACAACCGCCATAATCCCAGCCTTGCGGATCAGATTTCCGTCCGGGTCGCGATCGAGCACCGCATCCATCAGACCCGGCGCATGCCCATTCAGCTGATTACACGGATTACGCAACCCGGTGATCCGGACATGCGCGGTATCGCCGATCGCCAGCTCCGCACCTTCGGGCAGGCCCAGCAAATCGATACCGTGCGTCGTGATATTCTCACCCATATCGCCAGGCGACACGGCGAATCCCTGCCCCGCCAACTCTTCGAAGAGCTCGGCATGGATCAGATGTACCTGGCGTAGATTGGGCTGATCCGGATTCTTCGCCACCCGCGACCGATGCTGAACGGTCGCTCCGAAATGGGCATCGCCGTCGACGCCATGACCTTCCACCAGGCGGATCGCATCCGCACTGGGTTTCGCAATCCCATGCGACGGCTTGCGGGAGACGGCAATGACCTCCCCCATCACTTCCGACCAAACAGTTTCTCGATATCGCCATGGCCAAGCTTCACCCAGGTCGGGCGGCCGTGATTGCATTGGCCCGAATGTGGTGTGACCTCCATTTCGCGGAGCAGCGCGTTCATCTCCGCGACATTGAGGACCCGCCCCGCCCGTACCGAACCATGGCAGGCCATGGTCGCGGCGACATGGTCGAGCTTTTCCTTGAGCGAGAGGTGCTGGTCATAGGCGGCGATCTCGTCGGCGAGATCGGTCACGAGCCCTTTGACGTCGCCCGCGCCGAGCATCGCGGGCGTTGCGCGCACGAGCATCGCCTTGGGGCCGAACCGTTCGAGTTCGAGGCCAAGCTCGGTTAGCTCGCCGGTCCGTTCCTCCAGCGCGTCGCAGGCGCTCTCTTCCAGTTCGACGACTTCGGGCACAAGCAGGCCCTGGCTCGCCACACCGCCTTCCGCCATGGCCCGGTTCATGCGTTCGAGCACCAGCCGTTCATGCGCGGCGTGCTGGTCGACGATCACGAGCCCGTCCTCAGCCTCCGCGACAATATAGGTTTCCGCCACCTGCCCGCGCGCGATACCGAGCGGGTGGTCAGCGGCTTCGGGTACCGGCGCCTCGGCTGCTTCTGCGCGACCCTCCGGAGCGGGCTGATAATCGGGCGCTTGGTCCCAGACGCTGGCCTGATCCGAACCCGGCGGCGGCGTGAAAAAGGCCGCGCGCTGTTGGCTATTCTGTTGATAGGCCTGTGGATAAGCTGTGGGCGCAGCTCCGGAAGGCGCGCCGACCGGCTCCGCCTGCCAATTGCCGAGCGCGCCGGCTGAGGGCCGCTGAACGCTGCGGAATCCGGCTTCGTCCAGCGCATGGCGCAACCCGCCGACGATCAGCCCCCGGATAGTGCCGGGCTCGCGAAACCGTACTTCGGTCTTTGCCGGATGGACGTTCACATCGACTTCACCCGGCGGAATGGTGAGAAACAGCGCCAGGACCGGATGGCGATCGCGTGCGAGAAGATCCTGATAGGCCCCGCGCACCGCACCGATGAGCAAGCGATCCTTCACCGGACGGCCATTGACGAAGAGATATTGATGGTCGGCGACACCGCGATTGAAGGTCGGGAGACTTGCCACGCCCTCGAGCCTCGCGGTACCGCGCTGATAATCGACCACCACGCTGTTTTCGATCAACTGGCGATCGGTAAGCGCGGCGACGCGTTCAGTCTGCGTCTCGCCGGGCTGGACGGAAATATTGCGCCGGCCTTCATGCTCGAGCGTGAAACCGATATCGGGCCGCGCCATGGCGAGACGGCGGATCGTATCGGCGGCGGCCGCATATTCGGATCGCGGCGTGCGCAAGAATTTGCGCCGCGCCGGCACCTTCGCGAACAGGCTGTCGACGACGACGCGCGTCCCGGGCGGCAGCGCGGCCGGACCCTCCTCCACCAGTTCGCCATTGTCGACGATCCGCGACCAACCTTCTCCCCCGCGCACTCGGCTCTCCAGGGTCAGCCGCGCGACGCTGGCGATCGAGGGTAGCGCTTCGCCGCGAAAACCGAGCGTTTCGACGGTTTCGATACCATCGTCCGGCATCTTGGACGTGGCATGGCGTTCCAGCGCCAAAGCCATCTCCGCTGCGCTCATCCCGCAACCGTCATCAACCACCTCGACCCGGTCTACGCCACCGGCCGAAAGGCGCACGATGATCCGCGTAGCGCCCGCATCCATGGCATTTTCCACCAGTTCCTTGAGCGCGCTGGCCGGGCGTTCGACAACTTCGCCGGCGGCGATACGGTTCACGAGATGCTCGGGAAGACGGCGAATGGGCATAGAAGGTCTTTACCCGATGTCTCGGGACCGCACGAGCGGTTGATCCACAGTGATTCGCGCAAATTGTTAGTGCAAAAGCGCGGATAGACGCTATGGGGGTGTCAAGGCCTGTCAAGCGCTGATTCCTGTACCTTCAAAACCCTTTACGCGAGACTATTCCAACCATGTGGTTCCAACGTTTTTTCAAGATCATGTCCCATGACATGGCGATCGATCTGGGTACGGCGAACACCGTCGTCTATGTCCGCGGCCGCGGTGTCGTTCTCAACGAACCCTCGGTGGTCGCCATCGAAACCGAAAACGGCATCCAGAAAGTCCGCGCCGTCGGCGAGGACGCGAAGGTGATGATGGGCAAGACGCCCGACGCCATCGAGGCCATCCGGCCGCTCAGGGACGGCGTGATCGCCGACATTGATGTCGCCGAACAGATGATCAAGCATTTCATTCAGAAGGTGCATGGCGCCCGCCGCTTCCCACGCTGGCCGCAGATCGTCATCTGCGTGCCCTCCGGATCGACCAAGGTCGAGCGGCGCGCGATCCGCGATGCCGCGTCCAACGCCGGGGCGAGCCAGGTGTTCCTGATCGAGGAACCGATGGCCGCTGCGATCGGCGCCGACATGCCGGTGACCGAACCGATCGGATCAATGGTCGTCGACATCGGCGGCGGCACGACGGAAGTCGCGGTGCTCTCGCTGCGCGGACTTGCCTATACGACGTCGGTCCGCACCGGCGGCGACAAGATGGACGAGGCGATCAGCTCCTACGTCCGCCGCAATCATAACCTGCTGATCGGCGAAGCGACGGCCGAACGGATCAAGAAAGAAGTTGGCGTCGCGCTGATGCCGGCCGACGGCAAAGGCCAGACGATCCATATCAAGGGGCGCGATCTGGTAAACGGCGTGCCCAAGGAAATCTCGATCAACCAGGGCCAGCTGGCCGAAGCGTTGAGCGAACCCGTCGGAACGATCGTCGAGGGCGTCCGGATCGCGCTGGAGAACACGGCACCGGAACTGGCCGCCGACATCGTCGATCAGGGCATCGTGCTCACCGGCGGCGGTGCGCTACTCGAAGGGATCGACGAGGTGTTGCGGCGCGAAACCGGCCTCCCGGTGACTGTCGCGGAAGATCCGTTGACGTGCGTTGCACTCGGTACGGGCCGCGCACTCGAAGAGGAAATCTTCCGCGGCGTGCTGAGCACCGGATAGTCCGGCCATATAAGCCAAGGGAGAGGGCCAGATGGCCTCAAACGGATCGAAGCGCCCAGGATTTTCCCGTCGCGCGCGCTTCGGCCTGTTCGCCGGATATGTCGTCGCCATCACCGGCGCGCTTGTCGGTGCGGGACTGATCCTCATCGCGATATTCGATCCGCAGGGTTTCGCCAGCATTCGCGGCGCTGCGAGCGATGTCACGGCACCGGTATCGTCGACCGGCCGCGGCGCCGTGCAGAGCGGCGGCCGGATCGACGATTATATCGCCAACTGGTGGAATGCCGGGCATCAGAATGCCGAATTGCGCGCGGAGCTCGAGATCGCCCGGCGCCGGCTCATCGAAGCACGAGCCACCGAGCTCGAAAACCGCCGGTTGCGCGAGCTGGTCAACCTCATCGAAGGTGAAACCGAAACGCTCGCCACGGCGCGGCTCGTCAATTCCAGCCTGACCAGCGCCCGGCGTACGGCAACGCTCTTCGCCGGCCGCAATCAGGGGGTGATGTCCGGGCAACCGGTCCGCTCCGCAGACGGACTGGTCGGCCGGGTTCTCGATAGCGGTCGGCATGCGGCGCGCGTTCTGCTGCTCACCGACCGGTCCAATATCGTACCGGTGCGGCTGACGCGAGACGGTACGCCCGCCTTTACGACCGGCCGCGGCGACGGTCAGGTCGAAGTACGATCCCTAGAGGCGGGTCGCAGCCCGTTCGAGGAAGGCGATGTTCTCATCACCAGCGGAACCGGCGGCATCTACCCCCCCAACATTCCCGTGGCCGTGATCATCGAAGAGTTCGGCGACACGGCCGTGGCAACGCCCCTCGCCAACCCCGCATCGCTCGATTTCGCGATCGTTCAGCCCGCTTATGAACCGCCGGTCGAGGAAACCCTGACGCCGGACGATATCGAATCCGACGAAGCGAACGCCGAACCCGGCTTTTCGGATACGCCATGAGCCGGCTGCGGGGTGCGGACGAAAATCTCGCGCTGGTCCGGGCCCAGCTCAGCCTGATACCGGCGGCGAGCGTGATTGCCGGATCGCTCCTTTGCCTTGTCCCGTTGATCGCCCAAGCTCCTCTATTTCCGCCCTTCGCGCTGATGATCTTTCTCGCCTGGCGCTTTCTACGTCCGGAGATCTGGCCGATCTGGGCCGGCCTGCCCTTCGGCCTGTTCGATGACCTCCTGTCGGGCAGTCCGATCGGCAGCGGCATGCTGCTCTGGACCATCATCCTGCTGGCGCTCGGCTTTGCCGAGAACCGGGCGATGTGGCGAGATTACTGGATCGACTGGTTGGCCGCGACAGGCGCGTTGATCTTCTATATCATGACCAACATGGTGCTGAATGCGTTGACGGGCGGGGGCTGGTTATTCTGGCCGTTGCTGCCTCAAATAGCCGCGACGATATTATTGTTTCCGCTGATACTGCGCCTTTGCGCGCGGCTCGACCAGCGGAGGCTGACGCTGTGAAACGCCGCCGGCCCTTGCTCTCGATCAACGACAATATGCGCAAAACCATGTATTCGCGCCGGGCGATGTTACTCGGCGGTGCGCAGCTCGGCGTTGCCGGGCTGCTGGGTGCGCGCATGGCATGGATATCGATCGCCGAGAACGAGCAATGGAATTTGCTGTCCGAAAGCAATCGGGTCCAGCTCAGCCTGATCCCGCCGCGGCGCGGCTGGATCGTTGATCGTCAGGGCCAACCGATCGCGATGAACCGCTCGGACTTTCGCGTCGACCTGATCCCGGACCGGCTGCAGGAACCCGATCGGATCATCGCCGCGCTGACCGATCTGCTGGAGCTGACCGAGGAGGACATCGCTCGCATTCGCGCCGATCTGGACGAGGCCGCCGGGTATCAGCCGGTACAGGTCGCCGACGGCCTGGAATGGGAGCAGTTCGCAGCGGTCAATGTGCGCCTGCCCGACCTGCCCGGGGTAGCACCGCTGCAAGGCTTTTCGCGTTATTATCCGGCGGGGCCCGCCGTCGCCCATCTCGTCGGCTATGTCGGCGCGCCGAGCCGCGAAGAATATGAAGAGACGCGGGACCCAATCCTGATGGTTCCCGGTTTCAAGATCGGCAAGGACATGCTCGAAAAGACGATGGAAGAGCATCTGCGCGGCGAGCCGGGCGCGCGACGCGCGGAGGTGACGGCGCGCGGCGAACTGGTCCGCGAACTCGAAACCCGGCCGGATGTCAGCGGCGATGTGCTGCGGCTGACCATCGATGCCGGGCTACAAGCCTATGCCGCACGCCGGCTCGGCCCGGAATCCGGTTCGGTCGTCGTCATGGACACGCAGACCGGCGCGATCCTCGCCATGGTCTCGATGCCCGCCTACGATCCCAACAGCTTTTCCGACGGCATCAGCCATCTCGAATGGAACATGTTGTCCGAAGACGATCATGTGCCGTTGCGCAACAAGACGCTTCAAGGCCTCTACCCGCCCGGGTCGACGGTCAAGCCGATGAATGCGCTCGCGCTGCTCGGTGAAAATATTGACCCGGAGGAAACGATCACCTGCTCTGGCCGGACGCGGATCGCCGGCGGCAATTTCCACTGCTGGCGGCGCGGCGGCCATGGCGCGGTCAATATGAACCGGGCGATCGCCGAGAGTTGCGACATCTATTTCTACCAGATGGGCGTGCGCATCGGCATGCAGCCCTTCGCCGATACCGCCCGCAATCTTGGGCTGGGGGAACGGTTCGACGGTCTGCCGGTGCCCTATCAATATTTCGGCACCGTGCCCGATCCGGCATGGAAGCTGGGCCGCTTCGGCGAGGAGTGGCAGACCTACGACACGGTCAACGCCACAATCGGCCAAGGCTATATGCTGACTAACCCCCTGCAGCTCGCCGTGATGTCCGCCCGGCTGGCGAGCGGGCGCAATGTCCAGCCCCATCTCATCGAAGGACAGACAATTCCGGGCGCAGCAGGGCTCAACTATAGTGCCGAACATCTCGCTATCGTCCGTCAGGGTATGAGCGACGTAGTCAACGGACGCGGCACGGCCGGGCGCGCGCGGCTGCCCGTGGAGGGCGTCGAACTGGCGGGCAAAACGGGTACGGCCCAAGTTCGCCGCATCACCATGGCCGAACGGCGCAGCGGCGTCCGCTCCAATGCGAGTCTGCCCTGGGAGCTGCGCGATCACGGCCTGTTCGTCTGCTACGCGCCGACCGACAATCCACGCTTCGCCGCGGCCGTCGTCATCGAACATGGCGGAGGCTCCGGCTCTGCCTATCCGGTCGCCCGCGACGTGCTCACATTCCTCTACGACCAGGACAGGGCGATGGAAGCCCTCGAACGCTATGAAGCGGGTTGGGGCGGAGACATCGCAACCCGAATGGCGCGGCAGGAGGCCGAATATCGCGCCCGGCAACGCGCGGCGGAAGCGGGCACGTTGACCGATCCGCTGGAACTCCGGGAAAGCCGTGATCCGGAGACCGGGGAATGAGCGCGCTCAACGATTCCCTGGTCCCCGAACCGCTCGCTCAACTGCCTTGGCGGCTGATCGTCCTGGTCCTGGCGATTTCCGGGTTCGGACTGGCGATCCTTTATTCCGCCGCCGGCGGTCAACTGCAGCCCTGGGCCCTGAACCAGGCGATCCGCTTCCTCCTTTTCTTCGCGATGGCGATCATGCTGTCGCGGTTTCGCGAAGAGCATTGGAAATTCTTCGCCTTTCCGCTCTACGGCGCGACATTGCTCGGCCTTTTGGGTGTCGAAATAATGGGCCAGGTGAGTGGCGGCAGTCAGCGATGGCTCGATCTCGGCTTCATGCGCATTCAGCCATCGGAGATCATGAAACCGGTGCTGATTCTCGCGCTGGCGAAATTCTACGACACGCTCCCGTCGGGCGAATTGCGCCGGCTGGTGGCGATCTGGCCGGCGCTGCTCCTGATCGTCTTGCCAGCGGCTCTCGTCGTCATCCAGCCCGACCTCGGCACAACGGTCGTGCTCGTGGCGGCCGGAGCGACCGTCATGTTCCTCGCCGGGCTGCCGCTTCGTCTGTTCATCGGCGGCGCGGTGGCGATCGCGGCGGCCGTCCCTCTCGCCTTCCAGTTTCTGTTGCAGCCCTATCAGCAGAACCGGGTGCTGACCTTCCTCAACCCGGAAAACGACCCGCTGGGCACCGGCTATCATATCACCCAGTCCAAAATCGCCATCGGATCGGGTGGATTATTCGGCAAAGGCTATCTCAATGGCACTCAGAGCCATCTCGCCTATCTGCCCGAAGGCCATACCGATTTCGTGTTCGCCACCATGGCCGAGGAATTCGGCCTGTTCGGCGGACTGCTGCTGATCCTCGGCTTCGCGCTGTTGATCCGCTGGGGCATCCGAGTCGGCCAGCGCGCGGAATCGACCTTTTCGAAGCTTACCGCAGCGGGCCTTGCGACGACCATCTTCTTCTATTTCGCGATCAACCTGATGATGGTGATGGGCCTCGCACCGGTCGTCGGCATACCGTTGCCGCTCGTTTCCTATGGCGGATCGGCGATGCTGACCGTGCTGATCTGCATCGGGATACTAATGTCGATCGACCGCGAAAACCGGATGCGCCGGCGCTAGAGCACGGACGATCCGGTGCTTGCGGAACCGGAAACACCATGCTAACCGCCCCGCCTTCCCGAAGCGCAGTGTTCGCGCGGGACGCCAAAATGGAATGGACGCATAGCTCAGTTGGCAGAGCAGCTGACTCTTAATCAGCGGGTCCCAGGTTCGAGCCCTGGTGCGTCCACCATCTTTTCCTCAACCGATAGACTGGAACAGGGCCGCGACGGCCTGTGCGATCACGCGTTCTTCCTGCGTCGCGACAGCCAGCGGAGGCGGGATATCGAGCCAGGCCAGACGGGCGGCGACGGCATCGCGGATCTCAGGCGCGTTTTCGCCGATACCGCCGGTAAAGACGAGCGCATCGAGTCCGCCCAGAGACACGGCCAGCGAACCGACGGCGCGCGCGCACCGATCGACGAAATAGTCGACCGCGAAGCGCGCTTCGGGCGCGTCGCTGGCCAGGAGATCGCGCATATCGCTGCTGATCCCCGACAGCCCGAGAAGACCGGATTCTTTGTACAACAACCGATGCACGGCATCGATATCCATGCCGCGCTCTCCGAGCAAATGCAGTATGAGACCCGGATCGATACTGCCCGAGCGCGTGCCCATCGGAAGCCCCTCTAGCGCGGTAAAGCCCATCGTGGTCGCGACGCTCTCGCCGTCACGCAGCGCCGCCATGCTGCAACCATGACCGAGATGGGCGACGACGATGCGGCGCGCATCGGGCCCGACCAGACCCGGCAAGCGGGGCGCGATCGAGGCATAGGACAGACCGTGAAAGCCATAAGCGAGCACGCCATCCTCGGCATAGGCGCGCGGCAAGGCATAGCGTTCGGCGATCGCCGATTGAGTGCGATGAAAGGCGGTATCGAATGCGGCGATCTGCGGGATATCCGGATGGATCGACGCGACGGCCGCGATCCCGGCGAGATTGTGCGGCTGATGCTGCGGCGCCAGGGGTATCAATGCCGCCAGCTCGGCAATAACGGCATCGTCCAGCCGCACCGGCGCGTCGAACCGGGCTCCCCCATGGACGACGCGATGGCCGGCGGCCACGATCCGCATCCGTTCGGGCGCGAGCGAATCGAGATTGTCGAGCAATGCGCCGATCAGAGCCGCGTGATCGTCCTCCGATTGCCCGAAAGCCCGGCTCTGGCCGCCAACCGCGAGCAGCGGCGCATCGCCGATCCGCTCGATCTGTCCTGCCAGCATCGGCGGGCCTTCAACCGCCTCTGCCGAATAGAGCGCGAATTTGACGCTCGACGATCCGGCATTGAGGACGAGATATACGTCGGTCACAGACCCGCACGCCCGGCCAATAGCCTGGCAAGCGCAGCCGACATCTTCCGCTCTTCGATCCCGTCTGCCCGGCTCGTGAGGATGATCGGAACCTGCGCGCCGAGCGCTATCCCGAAAGCATCCGCGCCGCCCAGATAATCGAGTTGCTTCGCCAGCATGTTCCCCGCGACAAGATCGGGCACGACGAGAATGTCCGCCGCCCCGGCGACGTCCGATTCCAGCCTTTTCGCTTCCACGGCACCGGGCGATACCGCGATATCGAAGGCCAGCGGACCGTCCAGCAGCCCGCCGCTGATCTGCCCGCGGTCCGCCATCTTGCACAGCGCCGCTGCGTCGATCGTGGAGGGCAGCTTGGGGTTGATCTCTTCGGTCGCGGAGAGGATCGCCACCTTGGGCGCATCGATCCCCAACGCCTGCGCCATGTCGACGGCGTTCTGCACGATATCGCGCTTGGCGAGCAGGTCCGGAATCACGTTGATCGCAGCATCTGTGATCAGCAGCGGTTTGTCATAGGCGGGCGTCCGCATGACGAAAACGTGGCTGATACGGCGCTCGGTCCGCAGCCCGGTTTCGCGCGCGATTACCTCGGCCAGCATTTCGTCCGTATGTAACGCGCCCTTCATCAGCGCCGCGGCGCGGCCCTCATGAACCAGCTCGACCGCCCGGGCGGCGGCCGCATGGCTGTGCGGAACGTCCACGATGTCGACCGCCCCGGTATCGAGCCCCACCGCCTCGATCTTCTGCCGCGAGCCGACCAGTATCGGCGCGATAATCCCGGCCTCGGCGGCAGCCAGCGCGCCGCCGAGCGATCGCTCGTCCACCGGATGCACGACGGCTGTCGGCATCGGTTCCCGGTTCGAGGCCTGTTTCAGAATCCGTTCGAAAGCATCCGTCATACCGCGTCAGTCACTCCGTTCCCGGGGGCGAGACATTGATCCCGCGCAAAGATCGAAAGTTGGATAGCCCGCCGCATATCCGATTGAAATGACGGTTTTGCGTCGCGGCCCGCCGGGGCTGACGATGGCCGCGTGATCGGTTATGGGAGCCTTTTACCGGACGATCGACATGCAGGCTTCTCACTTTGGATATCTGACAGTCGCGATAATGCTTGCGGCACCGGCTCTCGCGCAAGACGGCAATGGCACTTCGGTCGAGGAAATCGGGGAAGCTGTCGGCGAGGTAGCGCTGACACCGCTCAGCGATCTCAATCTGCGGGCGGATCGGGTACCGGAGGTCCTGCTCGATCTCGACTCTCCTTATCAGCCGATCGCCCGTCGCCGCTGCTCCGCCATCGGCGAGGAAGTCACTATGCTCGATGCCGCGCTGGGCCCGGATGCCGATATGCCGCAAACCGACGGTGACGACACGCTGGAACGCGTCCAGAGCGGCGCATCGTCGATCGTCGGCGGGCTCATTCCGTTCCGCAGCCTTGTCCGGGAACTGTCCGGCGCAGAAGATCGGGAACGCCGCCTGCTGGAACTCCATATTCGCGGCGTCGCGCGGCGCGCATATCTGAAAGGCGTCGCCTCGGCGCTGGGGTGCAACCCGCCGGCCGCGCCACGCCCCTATGTCACCCCCGCAGCCGAAGCGGAATAGCCGACCACCATGGTCGCCCAGATTGTCATCGGCACTCTGCTGATCGCACTGTCCATCCTCGTCACCGCCGCCTTTATCGGCGCAGCGGTCTCGGCCATGCGCCGGTTCGGCGGCGCCGGGATTCTCGAAGGCCATCGAATCGTCAAGCTCGTCGCGCTGATTACCGCGACAACCTTATGGATGGTGGCCGCGCTGAGCATTGCCGTCTGGATCTGGGCGATCGCATTTCTGGTGCTCGGCGTGTTTTCGGAGCTGGAGGATGCGGTCTATTTCTCCGCCGTATCCTTCACGACACTGGGCTTCGGAGATGTGATACTCAAGGAACCCTGGCGATTGCTGTCCGGATTTATCGCCGCAAACGGCCTGATTCTGTTCAGCCTGACGACGGCTTTCCTGATCGAAGCCGTGCGGCGCGTCGATCAGGAACGGGGCTGAGCGCCCCTAGCCTATCAGACCGAACCAACGCCACAGCAACCGCGCCGCGACATAGAGGATCAGCACAGCCGTCAGCCGTTTAACGAGCAAGGGTGGGATCCGGGTGCTGCCGAGCCGTGAGCCGATCTGGCCGCCAATGAGCACGGCCGGAAACAACAGCCAATAGTCACGCAGCAGGGCGGCCGTGTTCGCGATTCCGTAATCCGCCTCGAGCTTCGTCAGTTGGCCTGCCAACCCCGCCAGCGAGTTGACGAGGATGAAGATGCTCGCCGTACCGGCGATCTCACGCGGCCCGCCCCAGCGCAGAAGGTATAAAAGCGGCGCCAGGAAGATCCCGCCGCCGATGCCGACCATGCCGGACAGGAACCCGATCCCGCCGCCCGCGGCATAGCTGACCGGTCGTGCGACGTGACGCCCCCTTCCCTCCACCGTCGTTTCTCGGCGTTCGGCCATAAGCTGCAAACCGGCAACGAGCAGCGATCCGCCCAGCAACCCGACAAAGAGCATTTCGGACACCGCCAGCCGCCCGCCCAGCCATGCGGCGGGTACGGACAGCACGATCCAGGGCAGTATCCGCGCAAGGCTGACATGTCCGGCATGCCAGAAGCGCCAGCTCCCGCCGGCGACGACGATGATGTTGCAGATCAGCGCGATCGCCGGGAGGATGCGGTAGTCGGTGCCGCCCAGCACCAACAGCGCATTATAGGTCGACCCGCCGCCGAACCCGACCGACGCGTAAAGCAATGCGGTGAACGCGAAGAGAGCGGCGAGTTGCGGCATCGTCGCCGGGCATTAACGCCTTTCGCCCATCGCGGGAATGACGGGGAACTGAAAAGCCTGTCCTACACATCCGCGAATCCGTCATAATCCGGGGATGACGATATCATCCGATCCCACCGAAGACCCTGAGCCCTTCCTCCCCGATTTCGCGCCCGTACCGATGCAGCGCAAACGATCGCGCGGCTGGACGCCGACGCATCAGCGGCTGTTTATCGCGATGCTGGCCGAGACCGGCAGCGTGTCGACCGCCGCGCGATGCGTCGGCCTGTCGGCGCGATCGGCCTACAAGCTACGCGAAAAGGACGGGGCGGAGGCGTTTGCGCTGGCCTGGGAAGACGCATTGGAGATCGGCATCGGACGGACGCGCGATACGATCCTGGATCGCTGGCGCAATGGTCAAATCGTCCCACGCTGGCGTCGCGGAAAGATCGTCGGTTATGAGCGAAGATTCAACGAACGCGCGCTGATCGCGGCGCTTCAATCGGCGCGGCGCGAGGCGGCCGGTGTCGATTGGAAACGCCGCGCCTATCGCGAGATGCGGCTCGAAGCGGCGGAGGACGAAACAGCCGGGGATGGGGCGGCCGAGGATATGCAGCGCCGGAAAGTTCGCCGATCCGAGTCCGTTCCCGCATCCGACCCCGGCGCTCGTCCGACGGAAAAGCCCGGAAATCCCCGGCCCAAGCTGCGACAGCTATGATCTCTGCCATCTACTTCCCGCTGCCCTTCCCATTGACGGGACGGTGTTCTCGTAAGGAAATCCCGCTTTTCCGCCGCTTTACTGACCAAACGCGCGCCGACCTTGCGAACTTTGCGAACTTAAGGCGTACCTCACGGCCCTGCCCCAAATACCAGCTGGACAGCGCAATAGGTTTCGCTAAGAAACCGAAATGACTTTACCCAGCCCTCTATTCGATACGCTGCGCCTGCCGCTGGTCGGCGCACCTCTGTTCATCATTTCGGGTCCCGAACTCGTCATCGCACAATGCAAGGCGGGCATCGTCGGCTCCTTCCCGGCGCTCAACGCCCGTCCGCAAGCGATGCTCGACGAATGGCTGCATCAGATCACCGAGGAACTGGCCACGCATAATCGCGACAATCCGGATCGCCCCGCCGCGCCCTTCGCGGTCAACCAGATCGTTCACAAGTCGAACAATCGCCTCGAAGAGGATCTCGCGACCTGCGAAAAATGGCAGGTGCCGATTACGATTACGTCGCTGGGCGCTCGGGTCGAACTCAACGATGCGGTTCACAATTGGGGCGGCATTACTCTGCACGACATCATCAACGATCGATTCGCGCGCAAGGCCGTCGAAAAAGGCGCGGACGGGATTATTGCGGTCGCGGCGGGCGCGGGCGGCCATGCGGGCACCATCTCGCCCTTCGCGCTCGTTTCGGAGATCCGCGAATGGTTCGACGGGCCACTGCTCCTTTCGGGTTCGATGGCGACCGGCAGCGCAATTTTGGGCGCGCAGGCGATGGGTGCCGATCTCGCCTATATCGGCTCGGCGTTCATCGCGACCGAAGAGGCCAATGCCGTAGACGGATACAAGCAGGGCGTCGTCGAAGGGCGGGCCGCGGACATCGTCTATTCGGACCTGTTTACCGGAGTGAAAGGCAATTATCTGCGCCAGTCGATCGAGAATGCGGGACTGGATCCCGACAATCTGCCCGATGGCGATATTTCGACGATGAATTTCGGTTCGGGCGGCAATCAGGACAAGAAGGCCTGGAAGGATATCTGGGGCGCGGGCCAGGGCGTCGGCGCGGTGGAACGGATCGAGAGCATCGCCGATCGCGTCGATCGGCTGGAAGCGGAATATCGTACGGCGAAAGAGAGTTTGATCGAACGGCTATATTAGAACGCGCGCTCGAGCCGGCCGAGCAGGCTGCGCGCCGGGCTGGCCTTGGGTTCCTCCGGCGGCGAGAGCAGATCCTTTTCGAGGCGATGGACGCGTTTGTAGAGTTCCTCGCTCCCGGCAATCAGCCGCTGCGCTTCCTCGGGCAACGTCTCGACCGTCTCGGCATCGCTGCCCATGGTCAATCCCAAACGGCGGTCGGGATGGCTGGCGGCCGCGGCATCGATCTCGCCGGACGCTTCGCCGCGCCAGGTCAGCAGCCAAGCGATGACATGCATCAAGCGCGTCGTCACTTTCAGCGATTCGACCGCATAACCGACGCGCCGGGACGGTGGCAGGCTGTCGCGCGCCGCAACGCCTTCGTCTTCGAAATAGGCACGCGCTTCGTCCGCCAGCACCATGGCCTCGACATATAGCGAGTCCACAAGCTTGCGGGTCAGCCCCTCCTTGGTAACGATATTTGCCATATTTTCCCTCTTTGCCCCCCATGGCACAAGGGCCGGGGCGGCTTAAAGGGCAAAAAAGGTGATCGGTGCTGGTTAACCGGTAATGTCCCGTTCCGGGTCGATATTCGCCCCCTTGAAAAACATCGATGAAATACCATCTTTTTGATGTCGGAACCGCCGCCAGTTTCGGGGCGGGAAAGACGAGCCGCGCGGGTGCTCCGCGGGCTGCAAACATTCTTAAATCGCTTACTGAAAGGATTTTTGATCATGCGTAGTTTTGATTTCACTCCCCTCCTCCGTTCCTCGGTTGGTTTCGAGAATCTGAACCGGCTCGTCGACGCCGCGACTCGCGGCGAGGGTAATGCCTACCCGCCCTACAACATCGAAAAGCTGGGCGACGACGCCTATCGCATTTCGATGGCCGTGGCCGGTTTTGCCGAAGACGAGCTGGACGTCACCGTCCATGAAAATGTCCTGATCATCACGGGCCGTGTCGCCGAACGCGAAGAAGACGCAACGCGCGAATTCCTCCACCGCGGCATCGGAACGCGCGCGTTCGAGCGCCGCTTCGAACTGGCCGACACGATCAAGGTGACCAGCGCGGATTATGCGAACGGCCTGCTCAACATCGAGCTGGCCCGCGAAATCCCCGAAGAGAAGAAACCGCGTAAGATAGCGATCGGCAGCGACGATGCGCCCAAGACGATCGATGCGGATAATGACGAGAACCGCGAAGCTGCCTAAACGGCCAAATGGTTTGACGACAAGGGGCCGGTCCGAAAATTCAGGCCGGCCTCTTCCTATGAATACCCCCCAATCAGGCGATGATATCGGGCAGCAACCGGTCCTCGATCTCGGCGATCTCGTCCTTCAGGCGCAGCTTTCGCTTCTTGAGGCGCGCCAGTTGCAATTGATCCTTGGCCGGAGCCTCGAGCAGCGCATCGATCGCGCCGTCCAGATCGCGATGCTCGGATTTCAGGGCTGCCAGCTTCACTCTCAGGATCGCGTCTTCCATGGGAGAGGCGATGTCATCAACGCTTTGCGGTTGCAAGACCACGCCCCGCCGCGCGTTGCGAACAAGGGGGCAGACAAGCCGACCGAAAATGGGTTAGCATCCTCTCCTAAATGCAGAGGAGAGAGTGATGGAAAATGCTCATGAGTCCGCCCTTGAAGCCAAGCATGCGGGCCTCGACGCGAAAATAGACGCGGAAATGCAGCGCCCCTCACCCGATCAGATCAAACTTGCCGAACTCAAGAAACAGAAACTGAAGATCAAGGAAAAGCTCGTTACGCACTAACGAGCCGGTATCGCAGCGGGCTCACCGCTACTCATCGCGAGTCACGCGCTCGTTGCGCTCGTGCCGCTCCTGCGCCTCGACCGTCATCGTCGCGATCGGACGCGCATCGAGCCGCGCCAGTGAGATCGGTTCGCCGGTAACGATGCAATAGCCGAATTCCCCGCCATCGAGGCGCCGTAGCGCCGCATCGATCTTCGCGACCAGTTTGCGCTGACGATCGCGGCGGCGCAGCTCGATCGACCAGTCGGTCTCGCTCGACGCGCGATCCGTTGCGTCGGGCTCGCGGATCGGACCCTCGCGCAGTTGCTCACGCGTTCCGTCGACATCCCGGAGGATACTGGCTTTCCAGTCGAGCAATTTTTCGCGGAAATAGTCCTGATGTGCATCGCCCATAAACGGCGCGTCATGATCGAGAACGAGATCGCTTTCCGGTGGGTCGCCAATATCGCCGGACGCCTTCGTGGCTTTCGCGCCGCTATCCTTGTCAGACGATCGAACGGCTGTTGCCATTTGACATTCCTCCGCCGGTTAACCGGCCAAAACACATTGCAGCGCTGGAACTCTCGAATCACGAAGTGATCCGCCGTCCCGCCATGGCGCGGGCCTATACTCATCCGAGGATGTTCGCACAAGCGACGATTCGTCTGGCGAACTTGGACAGACCGAAGAACGAGCGGCGTTGCGCCAAAACCTACCCGTTGCCCGCCACATTCCGAATACGAAACTGTCTCTCAATGGGTCATTAACCACGAAAGTTGAAATGCGCCTGCCGCAAATCTCTGATTAACCATTGAAAACATGGTTAACGATATTGTGATCGCTTCTTCCTTGATGCCTTGTGTCTTTGCCGAGCACCGGATCGCGCGCTCTTCGCAGCGACGGTTCGATGGGCTGAACAATAAGGAAGAGAAAGCCAATGTCTGTCAGAATGGCTCTAGCAAAATTATGTGCCTGCGCATGTGGGGGCGCGATCGTTGGGGGCGGCGCCGTCCATGTAGCGGAAGCACCGGCCGGTGGCCCGGATGGTCCGGCCGAGGTCCGCACGGCTCAGCCGCGCGTCGCCGCGCGCACCATCGGAAACCGGCCCCGGGTGCATCGTAAAGTACGCCAGGTTCGCACGGTCCGCCGAACGACGACGACCTGCGCGCCTTCGCCGACAGTCGTCAGCGTAACCAACCAGGTCGCCGCACCGGCGCCGGCTGTGTACGAGGTTCCCCCGCCCGCGCCGGTTATCGGCGAACTCCCGACCTTCGGCGGTGGCGGCGATTTCGGCGTCATCGGCGGCGGCGGCGGATTTGTCGGCGGCGGTGGCGGCTTCTTCGGCGGCTTCGGCGGCGGCGGATCTTCCGGCGGCGGTGGATTCTTCGTTCGCGAAGGCGATATCATCATCAAGAACGAGAATAGCAGCTCGACTTCCAGCGGCGGTTCGGGCGGCAGTTCGACGTCGACATCGAGCGGTGGCTCGGGCGGCAGCTCGACTTCAACCGGCGGTAGCTCGACTTCGACGGGCGGTAGCTCGACTTCAACCGGCGGCAGTTCGACATCCACCGGCGGCAGCTCCACATCGACGTCCACCGGCGGCATCAGCAGCACTTCGACATCGTCGACCGGCGGCTCGTCAAGCTCGAGCTCTTCCAGCTCAAGCTCGTCAAGCTCCAGTTCCAGTTCGTCCAGCTCGAGCTCTTCGGGCGGCAGCAGCCATGGCAGCAGCAGCTATGGCAGTAGCAGTTATGGTAGCAGCAGCTATGGTAGCAGCAGTCACGGCAGCTCCTCGAGCTCTGGAGGCTCGTCGAGTAGCTCGGGCGGGTCATCGTCGACCTCTTCGGGTGCGACAGGTGGATCGAGCAGCTTTGGCAGCAGCGGGTCGTCGAGCAGCAGCTCGAGCTCCAGTTCGTCGAGCAGTTCCTCCTCGTCATCCAGCGGCGGCAGCTCCTCTTCGACCGGCGGTACGGACGTTCCGGCTCCGCCGATGCTCCTGCTCTTCGGTGGCGGTGCGGCGGCGCTTGTCGCACGCCGGCGCTGGAAAAAGCGGAAGCAGGCCGCTTAATAACGGTCCTAATATCGAACTCGTCTGACAGACGCGAAAACGGCGCGATCCGCCCCTTTGGATCGCGCCGTTTTTGTTGGCCCGGAAACCGATTTGCGGGCCGATAACTCGAACCGTCATTCGGCCGCCTGGATGATTTTCTCGATATCCTCGATCGCATGACCGGTCAGATCCTTGTCGATCTCGCCGACGATCCTGTCGCTCACCTGCGGATGATAGTTTTTCCGAAGCTCGCCGAGAGTCCGCGGAGGCGCGACGATAATCACCTTGTCGAAATCGCCGCGATGCGCGCGCTTGTAGAGCAAATCGGCGGTTTCGGCCGCGAACCGGTCTTCCTCGAGCTGATGGAAATCGGTTTCCTGCATCTTGCTGCGCCGCACACCGGCACTTGAGAAGCTGCGCCCGGCTTCGTCCGACTTCTGATCCCGGTTAGGCGGGTTTTCCTGTTTGCGCTTCCGCTCGAGCTCGAGCTGCGGATAGTCGCTATCGCCGGCATTACGGAAGAACAGCATCTTGCGGCCATCGGCGACCACGACGAAAACATCATTGGGCATATACATCGATTGTTTCTCCTTCTGCGAACCCAACGCTCCAAGGGGGTTGAGGGTTGCGCGGAAAGACTGTGCCAGCCATAGCGCGCGGCATGCATGATCTAAAACAAATCCGGGACGATCCGGCCGCTTTCGATGCTGCGATGGCGAAGCGCGGCGGCGATCCCGTGGCCGCCGAAATCCTCGCGCTGGACGAACGCAATCGTGCGCTGTTGACCGAAGTGCAGACGAGCCAGGCGCGGCGCAACGAAGCCTCCAAGATGATCGGTCAGGCCAAGGCGCAAGGGGACGAAGAGGCTGCTCAGGCGTTGATGGCGGAGGTCGGCGAACTCAAGAAACGTCTTCCCGAACTCGAAGACGAGCAAAAGGCGCTCGCCGCGCAGATCGAGGCGCAATTGGCATCGCTACCCAACCTTCCGGCCGACGATGTTCCCATCGGCGACGACGAAGCGGATAATGTCGAGCTGAAGCGTGTCGGCGAACCGCCGGTTTTCGATTTCGATGCGAAGGATCATGCCGATCTCGGCCCCCCGCTGGGCCTCGATTTCGAAACCGGCGCGAAGATTTCGGGCGCACGCTTCACGGTGGTGCGCGGCGCGGCAGCGAAGCTGCATCGGGCGCTCGGCCAGTTCGGCCTGGATGTGCTGACCGGCGATCACGGCTTCGAAGAGATGTATCCGCCGCTGCTCGTCAACGGCGATACGATGTACGGCGCCGACAAGCTTCCCAAATTCGCCGACGATCTTTTCCAGACCACCGATGGCCGCTGGCTCATCCCGACGGCCGAAGTCAGCCTCGCCAACATCGTGCGCGGCGACATCCTCGCCGAAAACGCTCTGCCCTTGCGGTTCGCCGCCCTCACCTCCTGTTTCCGGTCCGAGGCCGGTGCGGCAGGCCGAGACACCCGCGGCTATATCCGTCAGCACCAGTTCGAGAAGGTCGAGATGGTCGCCATCACGACCCCCGAAACATCCGAAGCCGAGCAGGAGCGTATGACGGCCTGTGCGGAGGACGTCCTGACCCGGCTGAATCTTCCCTTCCGGCGTATGAACCTGTCGACCGGCGATCTGGGTTTCGGCGCGGCGCGCACCTACGATCTTGAAGTCTGGCTGCCCGGACAGGAAACCTATCGCGAAATCTCCAGCTGCTCGACTTGCCGCGACTTCCAGGCGCGGCGCATGAACGCGCGTTATCGCCCCGAAGGCGAGGCCAAGGGCACGCGTTTCGTCCATACGCTCAACGGTTCGGGCCTCGTCGTCGGCCGGATGCTCGTGGCAATCCTCGAAAATTATCAGCAGGCCGATGGGTCAGTTATCGTGCCGGACGCATTGCGCTCCTATATTTCCGACATGGACCGATTGGAGCCCGCCCGCTGATGCGCATTCTGCTGACCAATGACGACGGCATCAACGCGCCGGGTTTCGCAATACTCGAAGAGATCGCCGCAACACTGAGCGACGATGTGTGGGTCGTCGCGCCGGCCGAAGAACAATCGGGCGCGGGACATTCGCTGACGCTCACCGTGCCCTTGCGGCTGCGCGAGCATGGCGAACGCCGTTTTTCGGTAACCGGCACGCCGACCGATGCGGTGATGATGGGCATCAACCGGGTTATGAAAGACAATCCGCCCGATCTGCTGCTCTCGGGCGTCAATCGCGGCGCCAATCTCGCGGAAGACGTGACCTATTCGGGCACGGTCTCGGCTGCGATGGAGGGTGCGCTGGCCGGCGTGCCGTCGATCGCGTTGAGCCAGACCTATGGGCCGGACGCGAAAGGCGACGATGTGCCATTCTCCGCGGCGCGAAGCTGGGGCGGCCGGGTGCTCGAAAAGCTCATGGGCTATCGGTTTCCCGAGCGCACGCTCATCAACGTGAATTTCCCGGCCCGGATGCCAGAGGATGTGCAAGGCATCCGTACCGTAAGCCAGGGCATGCGCGACTATGGCCGGCTGCAAATTCTCGAAAACAAGGATCCGCGCGGCTATCCCTATTATTGGTTCGGCCTCGGCCCGATGGTCGGCACACCCGAGCATTCGACCGATCTGGAGGCGGTTGCGGATGGCTATATCGCAGTTTCGCCGCTCCATCTCGATATGACCCATCATGAGTCGCTGACGGCCCTTGGCGCAATTTTCGAGTAATCGGGCCCTGGCAAGTTGTCCCAATCCATCGCGGCCCAAGCGCTGGAAACCCATGAATTTCGTGGTAAGAGCCCTCCATGCGCGCGCAAAGCCCATGGATGCTGCCCCCGGTCTTGGCGTTCACATTTTCGGCGCTCATGCTTAGCGCCTGTATTCCCGGCCCGTCCGGCCCGCGGATCAGTTCACGGCCGCCTGTCGCTCCATCGGCGCCGCAATCGCTGACGCCGGCATGGGAGACGCAGACGGTTACCGCCAACGCGACCGAGATTGACGCCACCCGTTACACCGTCCGCGCAGGCGACACGCTGAGCGCGATCGCCCGGCGTACAGGGTCCAGTATCGACGCGATAGCGCGCGCAAACACCATCGCGCCGCCCTATCTGATCCGCCCCGGCCAGCGGCTCGATATTCCCGCTGGCCGTTATCACGAGGTCCAACGCGGCGAGACGGGGATCGGTATCGCCCGCAGCTATGGCGTCGACTGGTCCCAGGTGGCGACGCTGAATCGACTGGAAGAGCCTTTTATCCTGCGCGCCGGGCAACGCATCTTGCTGCCGAGCGCCGCAGTGGTTTCCGGAATGACGCGTGCGCAGCGCGCCGCCGCATTCAATCTCGATATCGACGACATCGTCACCGGCGGCGAACCGGCTTTGGCGGAGAATGAACCCACCACACCACCGACCCGTACTGCCCGGCAAACCCTGCCGTCCGACGCCGCCGTTCGATCGCCAGCCAATTTCACCGGTCGGTTCGGCTGGCCGCTGACCGGCCGGATAATCGCACCCTTTGGGGAGGGCAGCGAAGGTGTGCGCAATAACGGCATCAATATCGCCGCCACGCGCGGCACGCCGGTTCTCGCATCGGCCGACGGGGTCGTGCTCTACGCAGGCGACGAGATTCAGGTCCATGGCGGGCTCGTGCTGCTCAACCATGGCGACGGCTGGATCACGGCCTATGGGAATATGGATGACCTTCAGGTGACGCGCGGCCAACGGGTCGAACGCGGCCAGATTATCGCCCGGGCGAGCGATAGCGGCCAAGTCGATCAGCCGCAGCTCCATTTCGAAATCCGCCGCAATCGGCAGCCTGTCGATCCAGCCCGACATTTGCCGGATCTCAGCTGATGGTCGGACCGAGGCGCGACCAATCATCCGATCGGAACGGGGAGCTGCGGCGCAGAGGCGGTTTCTCGCGCTGGGGATCGCTGGGCCTGCGCGCCGCTGTCGTCTTCTTCCTGGTCGGCGTTGCGATAGCCGTCCACTGGTTCGACCGTGACGGCTATGTAGATCACGCCGATGGCAACATCAATTTCGCCGATGCGGTGTACTTCACGATGGTCACGATCACGACTGTCGGTTACGGCGACATCACCCCCATAACGGATCGCGCACGGCTTTTCGAAGCTATTCTCGTGACCCCGATCCGCTTGTTTATCTGGCTGATTTTCCTCGGAACGGCCTATGATTTTCTGCTACAAAAGAGCTGGAGCCGTTGGCGCATGAGCATCATCCAGAAAAATCTTCACAACCATATCGTGGTCGCCGGTTTCGGGATCAGCGGCTCGGAGGCCGTGGACGAACTGCTCGAGCGCGGTATCGATCCATCCGAAATCGTCGTGATCGATCAGGATCATGGCAGGCTCGAAGCGGCGGAAAAACGCGGCTGCAACGTGATGGAAGGCGATGCGTCGCGGGACAAGACGCTGAACCAGGTGCGTGTATCGCGCGCGCGATCCATGATCGTTTCGGCCGGCCGCGACGATACCTCGATCCTCGTCGTACTGACCGCCCGTGCGCTGGCGCCCAAACTGGCGATCAGCGTGCTGGTCCGCGCCTCCGACAACGAACAGCTGGCTCGGCAAGCGGGCGCCAGCAACGTCATAAACCCGGTCAGCTTTGCCGGTTTGCTGCTCGCCGGGTCCTGTCACGGCCCGCATATCTCCGACTATATGGCCGATCTCGCCTCGGCGACCGGCCGGGTCGCGCTGCGCGAGCGCATGGCGACCCACATGGAGGAAGGCCTGCCACTGGGAGCGATCCAGACCGGCCTCGGCGTCCGCATCTACCGCAACGGCAAGCCTTATGGCTTCTGGGAAGAACAAGCCAAGCAGATCCTGGAAGGCGATCTGATCGTCGAGATCGTCGGCAAGCCGGATGACGAGTGATGTCGTGGGAACTTCCCTAGCGGGAAATCACGACACCGGATTCAGTTTGTCAGACTCGACCTATCGATCGAGCCCGGCACCGGCCCACTCCCCCTTCCCGACCTCCCCACCCAAGGTACACTCAATGGGAGGACGGGAAGGGGGAGTGGGCCGGTGTCGCGATTTCCCATGAGGGAAATTCTGACGAAAGACTCTCCCGCTTTCGATCGCTAAAGGTTCAGTTGGAAACCTCTAAAGCAGCGCGTGCACCAGACCCATCGCCGTGTAGAACAGCAGCCAATAGGTCGCGTCGATCAGGAACAGCGTGCGGCTTTTCTGCGAAAACAGATAGTTGGTGCCGATTGCCGGAACGATAAAGCCCGCGGCCACGCCCACCGATATCAGCAATACCGTGCTGAGCGGGATGCCCGGAAAATAGGTCAACAAATGCGCGAG
>JBCDDN010000022.1:0-50933 GCA_039180285.1 Pseudomonadota bacterium
CCGGCACGTATAGAGTCGACGCTGGCAGCAGCTTGCGATGGGTCTTGCTTGAAGCGTCGCCGTTCAGTCCGCCAGCCTAGCGATGTGCGCAATCGCGCCGCCAGCGGACATCCAGACCGAAACACCGTCGACCGCCTGCCCCGGCTCTCCGCGCCCGCCGCTTCAAACTTCGCGCGGCGCGGGCTAGGACGGGCGGAAACCACTATTCCGGAGCACCGACAATGGCAGGTAAATGGTTCGACGAACTCGAAGTGGGGCAGACCTTCGATCATCCGATCCGGCGGACGATCACCGAGACCGACAATGTGCTGTTCACGACGATGACGCACAATCCGGCCCAGCTCCATCTCGACGAGGAATATTGCAAGACCGAGACCGAGTTCGGCACGCGGATCGTCAACAGCTGCTACACGCTCTCGCTCATGGTCGGCGTGTCGGTCGGCGATACGACGCTCGGCACGGCGGTCGCCAATCTCGGCTGGGACGAGGTGCGCTTCCCGAAACCGCTATTCCATGGCGACACGGTGCGTGTGGAGACGGAGGTGATCGCGCTGCGCGAGAGCAAGTCCCGCCCCAATCAGGGCATCGTGACCTTCGAACATCGCGCCTATAACCAGCATGGCGATCTGGTCGCGACCTGCAAACGCTCGGGACTGCAGAAGAAGAAGCCCCAGGGTTAGGCGTCTCAACGCCGTGCTCTGGATTCCGGACAGCTCGCTTTTCTTCCCAAATCCCAGATTTGGAGAAAATCGGCTTCCGGAATACGTCGCTCGCTTATTCGAGTTCGGTCAACGCCCCCGTACTCGCGTTCAGCCGGAATCGAATGCTTCCGACCGACGACTCGCCCATATCGTCGTAACGGCTCGTCGGAATGGTGAGCGTTAGCCCTTCGGCCGGGTCGTAGCTTGATTGCGTGTCGTCCACCTGGACAAGCCCATGGCCCCAGTTCACCCAGCAATGCCGCTGGATGTCGCTCAGCTCGCTGCCGGTCCATATCATGACGATGACACCGCTCGATGCCGCCGCCGGCTCTTCGGTATCGATCCTGAGCAGGGTCACCGCGCCCTCGTAGAAGCTGCGAATACCTTCGCCATCCGCGCCGACATACAGTGTCGTGAGCCGGGCCGACCAATGCTCGTCGCACGGGACGAAGCCGTTGGTCTGCGCGTTCGCCGGTGCCGCTATGCCGAGCGCCGCTGCCACTAGAAATGCGCCTGTCGTTCTCATGATGTCCCCCTCCGATGCGGTCCTTTGCGCGATAGCCGCGCCGCTATGGCCATGCTGTGACCGCGATCATAGTATGGCGCCGAGCAGATATACAGGAGCCATCATGCCGATCGACGCCACCCAGCCCTACGATCCGGATAATATCTTCGCGAAGATTCTGCGCGGCGAGATCCCGAACGAGACGGTCTACGAGGACGAGCATGTGCTCGCTTTCAAGGATATCAATCCGCAGGCCCCGATCCATGTTCTCGTTATCCCCAAGGGCGACTATGTGAGCTGGGACGATTTCTCCGCCAAGGCTTCCGATGCGGAGATCAGCCATTTCGTGCGCAAGGTCGGCGAGATCGCCCGCGATCTCGATCTCGTCGAACCCGGCTATCGCCTTCTCGCCAATATCGGCGGTCACGGCCATCAGGAGGTGCCCCACCTGCATGTCCACCTGTTCGGCGGCCGACCGCTGGGCCCGATGTTGGCGCGGGGCTAATTTTCGTCAGACTCGACCTGTCGGTCGAGCGCGGCACCAGCCCACTCCCCCTCCCGACCTCCCAACCAGGGTACACTCAATGGGAGGTCGGGTGGGGGAGTGGGCTGGTGCCGCGATTTCGCGCTAGCGAAATTCTGACAAATAGCGCGCCCCGCTTCCCCTGCCGCGTACGACCCGCTAGGTAACCGCGTAACAAAACCATAAAGTCTTGGGGAGAGTATTGGTGGCGGGAGCAACGCATCAGACGAGTGATGGCTGGTCATCGCGATGGGCCTTTGTTCTGGCGGCCGTGGGGGCGGCGGTCGGACTCGGCAATGTCTGGCGCTTTCCGACGCTGGCCGGGGAAAATGGGGGCGGCGCGTTCGTTCTCTTCTATATCGGCTGCGTCGTCCTGATCGGCCTGCCGCTGGTGCTCTCGGAAATCCTGATCGGCCGCCGCGGGCGTAGCGATGCCGTGGGCAGCGTGCGCAACGTGGCGGCGGAATCCGGGCGGAGCGGGGCCTGGGCGACATTGGGTTGGGTCGAGGTGATCGCGGCCTTCCTGATCCTCAGCTTCTACAGCGTCGTCGCAGGCTGGGTGATCTATTATGCCGGGGTGATGGGCCGGGATTTCCTCGGCGCCATCGCTTCGGGCGCGCCCTTTGCCGGCGCGTTGCAGGGCGAAACCGCCGAAACCATCCAGACGCGGATGGGCGATCTGTTCGGCAATATCCCGCTGCTCCTCGTCATGCACACGGTGTTCATGGGGATCACCTTTACGGTTGTCGCGCGCGGCGTGACCGACGGGATCGAAAAGGCCGCCACCTATCTGATGCCGGCCTTTTTCGTGCTGCTGATCGCAATCACCGTCTATGGCGCGTTTCTTGGCAATTTCGCCGAAGCGCTCGCCTTCCTGTTCACGCCCGATTTCTCGCGACTCACCGCGCCCGCGATGAACACGGCGCTCGGCCAGGCGCTGTTCTCGATGAGCCTCGGTTCGGCCGCGCTGATGACCTATGGCGCCTATGTGTCGCGCGAGACCAAGCTTGCGCCGACCGCCGGGATGATCGCCTTTGCCGATACCGGCGTTGCGCTGATCGCGGGCCTGATGATCTTCCCGATCGTCTTCGCCGTCGGGCTCGATCCGGCGGCCGGGCCGACCCTGGTGTTCCAGTCGCTACCCGTCGCCTTCCAACAGATGCCGGCAGGCTCGATGGTCGGCTTCCTGTTCTTCGTGTTGATCTTCTTCGCCGCGCTCACAAGCTCGATATCGCTGCTCGAGGCGCCGACGAGCTGGGGGATCAACGAACGCGGCTGGTCGCGGCCCAAATCGGCCTTCATCTTCAGCTTCTCGGCCTT
Source organism: Pseudomonadota bacterium (assembly GCA_039180285.1). Taxonomy (GTDB): domain Bacteria; phylum Pseudomonadota; class Alphaproteobacteria; order Sphingomonadales; family Sphingomonadaceae; genus Parasphingopyxis. Next base: position 3,050 of record JBCDDN010000022.1, read on the forward strand.
CCTGATCGGTGTCGCATGCCTGCTCTCGCTCAGCGTGTGGAGCGATATCCGTTTGCTCGGCTTCTGGTCGATCTTCGCGGAGACGAATATCTTCGACACGATCGACGGGTTCACCGGCAAGGTGATGCTGCCGGTTGCGGCGCTGCTGACCTCGATCTTCGTCGGCTGGCGTGCGGACCGGAAGCTGGTGGCCGCGGAAACGGGCCTCGAGGGCGCAATGTTCGTCCTGTGGCGCTTCCTCGTCGCCTGGCTCGCCCCGATCGCCGTCGCGCTGATCCTGGTGTTCGGCTTGTTCCCCGGGCTGCTGGGGTAGGACGATCGCATGGCGTCGGACTCCATCGAGATCGTGGATGCCGATGCGGATTGGCCGGCGCAGTTCGCGGTGGAGCGCGACAGGGTTGCCCAAATGCTCGCCGGCGAGCCGCTGCTTGCGATCGAGCATTTCGGCAGCACGGCGATACCGGGGCTCGCCGCCAAGCCGATCATCGATATCCTGGTCGCCGTGCCGTCCGTTGTCGAAGCGCGGGGTCGTTTTCCGGATTTGCTGAGATCGGACGGCTATATATTCTGGGCCGATAATCCGGATACCGACAGGCTGTTCTTCGTCAAGGGAATGCCGCCGTTCGGCGAGGGCAGAACGCATCATCTGCATGTTTGCGAGCGGTCCGGCGCGATGTGGGATCGTCTCAAATTCCGGGATTATCTGCGCGCGCATCCCGATGAGGCCCGTCGATACGCGGACCTAAAGCGCGCGCTCGCCGAAAAATGCGGGGAGGATCGCGAGGCCTATACGCGCGGGAAGGATCGTTTCATCGCCCGGATCATGGATCTGGCCGAAACGATTTAACCAAGCCGCTCCGCGACCAGCGCCTTCATATCGGCTTCCGGCCGGGGTCCGTAATGCTGGATGACCTCGGCCGCACAGATCGCGCCCATCGTCAGGCTGTCCTCGATCGAGCGGCCTTCGGCCTGACCGGCGAGAAAGCCGGCGGCGAACTGGTCGCCTGCGCCGGTCGCATCGACGACCCGGTCGATCGGTTCGGCGGACACGGCGACGCGTTCGCCGTCCTTCACCGCTATCGCGCCCTTTTCGCTGCGCGTAACCACGAGCAGCGGCGTCTTGGCGGCGGTCGCGGCAACGGCCGCGTCGAAATCGTCGGTTTCGTGCAGCGATGTGATCTCGTCCTCATTGGCGAAGAGGATGTCGATCCGGCCTGCATCGAGAAGCTGCAGGAAATCGCCGCGATGCCGATCGACGCAGAAGCCGTCGGACAAGGTGAAGGCGACCCGGCGGCCTGCGTTCCGGGCGATGTCTATCGCCCTGTCCATCGCCGCGCGGGGATCTTCGGGGTCCCAGAGATAACCCTCGAGATAGAGGATCGCCGCGCTCTCGATCAGATCGGTATCGAGCGCCGATGCCGGCAGATGCTGCGAGGCGCCGAGAAAGGTGTTCATCGTCCGCTCGCCATCCGGCGTCACGAGTATCAGGCTGCGCGCCGTCGCCGGTTCACCCGAGCGCGCCGGCGTGTCGAACGCCACGCCGAGTGCGGTGATGTCGTGCCTGAACACCTTGCCGAGCTGGTCGTCCGCGACCTGGCCGATAAAACCGGTTTTGCCGCCCAGAGCGGCGATTCCCGCCACGGTATTCGCCGCCGAACCGCCGCTCGCTTCCACGCCCGGGCCCATCTTGGCGTAAAGCGCCTCGGCCTCCTCGGTGGTGAAGAGCAGCTGCATCGCACCCTTGGACAAGCCCTCCGAAGCGATGAACGCGTCATCGGCCTGGGCGATCACGTCGACAATGGCGTTGCCGATGGCGACGATATCGAGGGTTGGTTCGGACATGGACAGGCTCCGGCGTTTTTGGGGGGTAAGAAAGTTGCGCAGGCCCTAGCCGCGCGTCCGCACCGGCGCAACCGCATGATTGACGCACGCGATTGTCCCGCACATCAGGACGGGATGTTACGCGCATTGTTCCTGTCGATCGGCCAGCTCGGCGATCCGGCCTTTCTCAAGGTGCTGGCCAAATCGCTGGCGGTGACGGTGCTGCTTTTCATCATGGTCGGCTTCGCGGCCTATTGGCTCCTGATCTGGTTGTTCGACTGGTTCGGCTGGGGAGAGGGTGGCGGGCTGGTCGCAGCGGCGAGCGCGGCCATTATCGCGGGCCTGAGCTTCTGGCTGCTGTTTCGCGCGGTCGCCATGGGCGTCATCAGTATCTTCACCGACGAGATCGTCGATGCGGTCGAGCGCAAACATTATCCCGAAAAGGCGGAAGTCGCGCAGACAGCCGGCTATGCCGATCAGATTCGGGTGGGGCTGGCATCGGCGGGCCGGGCGATCGGCTGGAACCTGCTTGCCGCGCCACTCTACATCGTGCTGCTCGTCACGGGCGTCGGCACGATCGCTCTCTTCCTGGCACTCAACACGATCCTCCTCGCCCGCGATCTGGGCGAACTGATCGCCATTCGTCACGTCCCGCGCGACCGATGGCGCGACTGGCGGAGCGAGACGCGCGGCAAACGGATGCAGATCGGGCTTGTCGCGGCCGGGCTGTTCGTGATTCCTGTGGTCAATCTGCTGGCGCCGATTTTGAGTGCGGCCATGGCGGCCCATATGCTCCACGGGGGGATGAAGAATGATACGTAAGATGATGGCGATCTCGGCGGCGACGGCCCTGGCGGGCTGCGCCACGGTGATTCCTCAACCGGCGCCGACACCCAGCCAACCGATGACCAGCACGGTCGGCCTCGAACGCGTGATCGGGCGCAATGCGACGCAGCTGGCCAGCCTATTCGGCGATCCCGCGCAGGATTTCCGCGAAGACGGCGCGCGCAAACTGCAATTTGCCGGCGACGCCTGCGTCCTCGATACGTATCTCTATGCCGAGAGCCGTGGCCGTGAGCCCGTCGTCACTTACGTCGATGCCCGCAACGCGTCGGGCGAGGATGTCGACCGGGCGGCCTGTGTGGAAGCGCTGGCGCGGAGATAGTTCGTCAGAATTTCCTCGATAGGAAATCGCGGCACCGCCCTCCGATGGCATCCAACGACGCTTCGCGCCGCCGGAGCCTTTTGCCATCTCCGCCCTCTCCCCCTCCCGGCCTCCCACGAGTGTACCCTGTTTGGGAGGCCGGGAGGGGGAGAGGGCCGGTGCCGCGACGTTGCGTATGCAACGTTCTGACGAAACCAATCCCGGTGCGGTGATTTCCCGAAAAGGGAAATTCTGACGAGAAGGCCGGGTCTGCGACAGCCTTAACCCGAACGGGATCGGTCAGGCGCCATCCAACCGTTCCATCGCCCATTCCGCCGCCTCCCGCACGACCGCGTCCGGATCGTCGAGCAGCGCCTGTACCGGTGCCCTCAGGGCTTCATTCTGGCTATTCCCCGCCGCGATCAGGCAGTTGCGGACCATCCGGTCGCGACCGATCCGCTTGATCGGCGAGCCGGAGAAAACCGCCCGGAAGCCCGCTTCGTCGAGGGCCAGGAGATCGGCGAGCTTCGGCGTCGCAAGCTCGGCGCGGGCGGCGAACAGCGTGTTGGCCTTGGCCTGTTCGGCGAACTTGTTCCAGGGGCAGACGGCCAGGCAATCGTCGCAGCCATAGATGCGGTTGCCGATCGCTTCGCGAAATTCCTCCGGGATCGGGCCTTTATGTTCGATCGTGAGATAGGAGATGCAGCGCCGCGCATCGAGCTGATAGGGGACGGGAAATGCATCGGTCGGGCAGGCGGTCTGACAGGCGGTGCACGAGCCGCAACGGTCTTCGGCGGGCGCATCGGGTTCCAGATCGAGTGTCGTGTAGATCGCGCCGAGGAACAGCCAGTTTCCATGTTCGCGCGACAACAGGTTGGTATGCTTCCCCTGCCAGCCGATCCCGGCCGCTTCGGCGAGCGGCTTTTCCATGACCGGCGCGGTATCGACGAACACTTTGACGTCCGCCTCCGCGCCGTACTTCGCCGCTTCGGCAACCAGCCAGCGGGCCAGCCGCTTCAATGCCTTCTTCACGACGTCGTGATAATCCTTGCCCTGCGCGTAGACGGAGATCCGCCCGATATCGGTTTCCCGTTCCAGCCGTAGCGGATCGTCTTTCGGCGCATAGCTCATGCCGAGCATGACCAAGGAACGCACATCGGGCCATAGCGCCCTGGGCCGTTCGCGGTGATGCGCACGGCTCTCCATCCAGAGCATATCGCCATGGGCGCCCCGGGCGAGCCAATCGCGCAGCCGCTCGGCAGTCTCCGGCGCGGCATCGGCCGGCGCGATACCGCAGGCCGCGAAACCTTCGGCTTCGGCCTGCGCTTTGAGGCGGGCGGGGAGGGTAGGTGTGTCCATCCTGCGCCTCTCCTTACGGATTTGCCGGAAAATGCGAAAGTCGAGGCTATTCTCTTAACTATCGGGAAGCTAAGGCGCGCATCATGGCATCCGGTCTCGCTCTGTCCGCCACGGCACTCGTCAAGGATTTCGGCGCGAAACGCGCGGTCGACGGCGTGGATATCGCCGTACCGCAGGGCAGCATCTACGGCATTCTCGGCCCCAACGGGGCGGGCAAGACGACGACCTTGCGGATGCTGCTCGGTATTATCGATCCTGATAGCGGCGCGCGCGAGTTGCTCGGCACCAGGCGGCCGCGCAGCGCCAGCGACCGGATTGGCTATCTGCCCGAAGAGCGCGGACTGTATCCGAGCATGAAGGCGCGCGAGGCGATTGCCTTCATGGGTGCCTTGCGCGGACTGCCATGGACCGAAGGGCGCAGCCGGGCCGAGCGCCTGCTCGCCGAGGCGGGGCTGGGCCATGCGGCGGGCGACAAGATCAAGAAGCTGTCCAAAGGTATGGCGCAGTTCGTTCAGCTTCTGGGATCCATCGTTCACAAGCCCGAGCTGATCGTTCTGGACGAGCCCTTTTCCGGTCTCGATCCGGTCAATCAGGAGCGGCTCGAGGCGCTGATCCTCGCCGAACGCGATCGCGGCGCGACGATCCTCTTCTCGACCCATATCATGGGCCATGCCGAGCGGTTGTGCGATCGGCTCGCCATTATCGCGGGCGGGCGGCTGCGCTATGAGGGCAGCGTCGGGGAGGCGCGGGCGACATTGCCGATGCAGGCGCATTATACGCCGCGCGACAATGGCGAGGCGCTGGCTGCATTGCTGCCGCCGGAAGCCGTGCGCGAAAATGGCAGTTATGTTTTCAACGTCCCCGACAGCGGGATGGAGGCGCTGCTCGCGACGCTGCTTGAGAGCGGGTACGGGATTGCGGGGCTCTCGCTCGAGCGGCCGAGCCTTCACGACGTGTTCGTCAAGCTCGTCGGCGAGGAGACGGTCGAACGCATGGAGGCGGAAGTCGATGCGGAGGCGGCGGCATGATGAGCCATTTTCGTCAGGCTGCCGTGATCGCGCGGCGCGATTTTGTCGCGACCGTCGCGACGCCCGCCTTTCTGATGTTCCTCCTCGCGCCGTTGTTCATGCTGATTTTCGCCCTGGTCGGCGGTACGGGCGCGCGGATGATCGCCGATAGCGGCGACGATGCGCAGCGGCTCGTGATCATCGCCGATGCCGAATATGGCGCCCGGATATCGGCGGCGGACGAGCGGATCAGGATGGTGTTCCCAACCGCGCTCGCGCCGCCGGAGCTGGAACGGCGCGAGCCGCAGGAAGACGGTCCCGAGCACCAGGCACGCGCGCTGTTCTCGGAAAGCGGTATCGACGTTTCGGCTGTACTGTTCGGCTTGCCCAATACACCGCGCATCCTGACCGGGCCGGGCAGCGAACGCGATGCCGATTATCTCGCCCTGTTGGCGGAAACGACGGCTCGCGATACGCGAGCCGGCACACCACTCGGCGAGAACGTCATCACAGTCGACCGCGAACCGTTCGAGCGCACCAGCGCGACGATCGGCGGGCAGCAATCCATCGGTTTCGGGGCGCTGTTCCTGCTCTTTCTGCTGACGCTTTTGCTGGCCGGGCAAACGGTCAGCGTGCTGGCGGAGGAGAAGGGCAACAAGGTGATCGAGATTCTCGCCGCGGCGGTGCCGCTCGAGGCGGTGTTTCTCGGCAAGTTGATTGGGCTGTTCGGCGTAGCGCTTCTGTTCATCGCCTTTTGGGGGAGCTTGGCGCTGCTCGCAATTTTCGTATCGCCCGATAGCGATATGGCGCTGGCGCTGCTCGATCCGGCGATCGGCTTCGGACCGTTCATCGCATTGGGCGTCATATATTTCGGCATGGGTTATCTGCTGCTCGGCGCGGTTTTTCTGGCAGTCGGCGGCCAGGCCAATTCGATGCGCGAGATTCAAATGCTCTCGCTGCCGATCACCTTCTTCCAGATGGGCATGTTCGGCCTTGCATCCGCGGCGGCGGCGCAGCCCGGCAGTTCGCTGGCGCTGTTCGCCGAATTGTTTCCGTTCAGTTCGCCTTTCGCCATGGTCGCCAAGGGGGCCTCCGACCCGAATCTCTGGCCGCATTTTGCCGCCATTGCCTGGCAGATTCTCTGGGTGTCGATCACTATCGCGCTCGGCGCGCGCTGGTTCCGCAAGGGCGTGCTGAAATCGGGGCCGTCCGCATTCCGCCGCCTGGGCATGAAGCTTCGCGGCAAAGCAGCCTGACTATCGCCCCGCCTGTCGTTGCGGCACCGCTGACCGCGTCACCGCTGTGGGTCGAGAGCAGAATAGGGCGAAAGGCGCTCGGTTTCTATTGACATTTGTGTCAATTGTGTCAGTCTCATTTTGCTACTTATTGCGACGGGCCTGTAAGAGCCCGCATATATCTTGGGTCGAGGCACGGCAGACATCCACTCCGCACTGACGGCCCCCGAGGAGAGAATGATGGCGACGCAGCCCAACACGGATACCGGTACTGGCGGCATGACGGCCGAACAGAAGTATCGCGAGGAATTCGCCCGCGAGTGGCGCGACGGGATCGACCGGTCGACGCTCGAAAAGCCGCTCGCGACGGCGGATACGCCGCTCGACGAAATCGATGTCAGCCGGCCCGAACTCTATGCGCTCGATCGCTGGCAGCCGGTGTTCGAGAAGCTGCGCGAGGAAGATCCGATCCATTGGTGCGAAGACAGCGTGTTCGGCGGCTTCTGGTCGCTGACCAGCTATAAGCCGATCGTCCATGTCGAGGCGCTGCCCGATATCTTCAGTTCGGACTGGCGCAATGGCGGGTTCACCATCCTCGATTCGACCGATGACGAGGAAATCGCCCTGCCGATGTTTATCGGCATGGATCGCCCCGAACACACCGCCCAGCGGCGAACCGTGTCTCCGGCCTTCACGCCGAGCGAGATTACGCGATTGGACGAAGACGTCCGCAAGCGTACGCAGGAACTCCTCGATCAGCTGCCGCGCGGCGAGGAATTCGACTGGGTCGACACGGTCTCGATCGAGCTGACGACGGGCATGCTCGCCATCCTCTTCGGTTTTCCTTGGGAAGACCGGCGCAAGCTGACCGAATGGTCGGACTGGATGGGCGATGTCGTTGCCGCGATGGACCCCGAACTCGGTCCGATCCGCATGCAGAAGATGTGGGAGGCTGCCGCCTATTTCCAGGAGCTGTGGAAAGAACGCAAGGCGAGCCCGCCCGCGCCCGATCTCCTCTCGATGATGGCGCATTCCGATGCGCTCGGCGAAATGGACGACCGCAATTTCCTCGGCAATATCACGCTGCTGATCGTCGGCGGCAACGATACGACGCGCAATACGATGTCGGCTTATGCCTACGCGCTGAACAAATTCCCGGACGAAGCGCGCAAGCTCGAGGAGAATCCCGAGCTCGCGGCCAATGCCGGTCAGGAAATCATCCGCTGGCAGACTCCGCTTGCGCATATGCGGCGTACGGCGATGGAAGATTACGATCTGTTCGGCAAGCAGATCAAAAAGGGCGACAAGCTCGTCATGTGGTATCTCTCGGCCAATCGCGATGCGGAGGTGTTCGAGGATGCCGACCAGATCAAGTTCGACCGTGAAAATGCCCGCCGCCAGCTCGCCTTCGGCTACGGCATTCATCGCTGCGTCGGCGCCCGGCTTGCCGAACTGCAGATCCGCGTGCTGATCGAGGAAATGGCGAAACGGCGGCTGCGGCCCGAAATCACCGGCGAGATCGAGCGGGTGAATTCCAACTTCGTCCATGGCTACAAGACGATGCCGGTGACGCTGTCGGAATATTGATGGCCTTTCGGGCGCTGCCCGGTTTGACTCGCGCGCGTCCAAGGCGGACATTCGGTTCGGTCTAAGGGAGACGCGTGATGGCAGCGATTGCGGCACCGGAAAGCGATACGGTAGAAACGGTTGTCGTCGAAGCGCCGCATCCCTGGGACGTGTCCGTTCCGGATATCTATGCCGAAAATCGCTGGCAACCGATCTTCGAGGACATGCGCGAAAGGGCGCCGATCAACAAGGTGACGGGCTCGGCCTTCGGCGATTATTGGAATATCGCCGCGCACAAGCCGATCCAGCATGTCGAGGCGCTGCCCGAAATCTATTCGTCCGATTCCTCGCATGGCGGTATCACCATTTACGGCAATGCCGATACGCTGCCCGAAGAGCTGCGCCGCGAAACGCCCAGCTTTATCGCGATGGACCGGCCCGCGCATACGGCCCAGCGGCGCACCGTCGCTCCGGCCTTCACGCCGGCCGAGATGGAACGGCTGTCGGACGACATACGCCAGCGGACGGGAACGCTGCTCGATACTCTCCCGCACGGCGAAGCGTTCGATTGGGTCGATAGGGTATCGATCGAGCTGACCACCGGCATGTTGGCGATCCTGTTCGATTTTCCCTGGGCCGACCGGCGCAAGCTGACCTTATGGTCGGACTGGATCAGCGATATCGACTATCTCGACGATCTCGATCGCGCCTATGAACGGCGCGAACATCTGCGCGCGATGACGGCCTATTTCTCCGATCTGTGGGACCAGCGCGTCGGCAAGGCGGAGGCGCCGGATCTGATTTCGCGCATGATCCATAGCGAGGCGATGGCGGACATGGACCGCTATACCTTTATCGGCAATCTCACCCTGCTGATCGTCGGCGGTAACGATACGACGCGCAATTCGATGTCGGCCTATGCCTATGGGCTCGAGCGTTTCACAGACGAACGCCGGCGGCTCGAAGCCGATCCCGTGCTCATCCCGAACGCGGTACAGGAGCTGATCCGCTGGCAGACGCCGCTCGCCCATATGCGGCGCACGGCGGTGGAGGATCATGAACTCTTCGGCCACGATATCCGCGCGGGCGATGCGGTCGTGCTCTGGTACATCTCGGCCAATCGCGACGAGAGCGTGTTCGAGCGGCCCGACGACATCATAGTCGATCGGGACAATGCGCGGCGGCATTTGGCCTTCGGCTATGGCATTCACCGCTGTGTCGGCGCGCGGCTGGCCGAGCTGCAGCTGCGGATATTGCTCGAAGAAATGGCGGCGCGGCGATTGCGCCCGAACGTCGTGGCGGAACCCGAGCGAGTCTCGTCCTGCTTCGTCCATGGCTATCGGTCGATGCAGGTGGAACTGAGCGAATATTGATATGGATAAGCAGGGCTATGTCTATCTGATGGCCAGCCGCCCCAATGGTACACTCTATCTGGGTGTCACCAGCAATCTACTGCAACGCGCGTATCAGCACCGGAGCGGGCTGATCGAAGGTTTCAGCAAGAAGCACGATTGCAAGGAGTTGGTCTGGTTCGAGGCGTTCGATGATCTGCAGATAGCACGCGAGCGCGAGCGGCAGATGAAGAAGTGGAAACGTAACTGGAAGCTACGCGTGATCGAGGAGCAAAACCCGGGTTGGAGCGATCTGTCCGAAACGCTTTAGTGCTCCTGCGAAGGCAGGAGCCCAGGGCCGGGAGCGATGGCGTTTGCCGCCCTAGGCTCCTGCCTTCGCAGGAGCGCAGACCTGTGCCAATTGACTTGGCCCATTGATAGGCGGACATTTAACATCTGAGGAGGATGACATGGCAACTGCGGCGAAACCCGAAACGGTCGACACGATCGTTACCGATGTGAGCGAGACGCCCCATCCCTGGGACGTGAGCGTGTCCGAGATTTACGCGGAGGATCGCTGGCAGCCGATCTTCAAGGACATGCGCGAAAGGGCGCCGATCAACAAGGTGACGGGTTCGGCCTTCGGCGATTACTGGAACGTCACGACCTATAAGGAAATCCAGCATATCGAGGCGCTGCCGGATCTCTACAGCTCGGCCAAGGGGATCACGATCATCACCGATCCTGACAATCTGCCGGAGGATCTCGATATTCAGCTGCCGATGTTCATCGCGATGGACCGGCCCGAGCATACCGAACAGCGCCGGGTGATCGCACCGGCTTTTACACCGGCCGAGATGAAGCGGATGGAGGGCGACGTCCGCCGCCGTACGGCCGAAATTCTCGATGGCCTGCCGATCGGCGAGACGTTCGACTGGGTCGACAGGGTGTCGATCGAGCTGACGACGCAGATGCTGGCGATCCTGTTCGACTTCCCCTGGGAGGATCGCCGCAAGCTGACCGAATGGTCGGACTGGATGGGCGATGTCGAAAATGCGCTGACCGAAGAAAGCCGGCGCGAACAGCTCACCCATATCTTCGAGGCGGGAACCTATTTCCAGCGGCTCTGGGACGAACGGCTCGAAAAGGGCGAGGCGCCGGATCTGCTCTCCCGCATGATCCATAGCGAGATGCGCGATATGGATCAGTTCACCTTCATGGGAAATCTGATGCTGCTGATCGTCGGCGGCAACGATACGACGCGCAACTCCATGTCGGCCTGCGCCTACGGCCTGTCGCAGTTCCCAGAGGAGCGCGAGAAGCTAGAGAACGATCCGGAGCTGATCCCGGCCGCCGTGCAGGAGATCATCCGCTGGCAGACGCCGCTCGCCCATATGCGCCGCACCGCGACCGAGGACCATCTGATGTTCGGTCACCCGGTGAAGGAAGGTGATTCCATCATCCTCTGGTACATCTCGGGCAATCGCGACGACAATTTCTTCGAGCGACCCGACGATATCTGGCTCGAACGCCCTAAACCCGGCCGGCACCTGTCCTTTGGCTACGGCATCCATCGCTGCGTCGGCGCGCGGTTGGCGGAGCTGCAGCTACGCCTGCTGCTCGAGGAGATGGCGAAGCGCCGGCTGCGCGTGAACGTGCTCGGCGAACCCGACCGCGTGTCGGCCTGTTTCGTCCATGGGTATAAGGAGATGCAGGTCGAACTGAGTAGGTATTGAGCTTTTGGGCTCCTGCGCAGGCAGGAGCCTAGAGCCGGAGAGGACATCGCTTGCCGCCCTGGGCTCCGGCCCTGGCCAATTCTGGCCAAGGTCATCCTGAGCGACGCCGCAGGCGGCGTCGAAGGGCAGGAGCACGAACTCTACATTTTCACCCGATACATCTCGATTTCGCCGATGCCCTTCAGCGTCAGCGTTTCCGGCGGGCCGTAGTCGACGGCATCCTTCGTTTGATGGTAGGAGGCGGCTGAAACGGCGATGCCGTTATGCTCCGCTATGCCTTTGATCGGCGGGACACGCCACGCCGCATGTGTCGATCAGCCTTCGAAAACCGCCTTGGCCGCTTCGGTCAGCGCCGCCATCGCATCCCGCCACGGCCCCGGTCCGTAACTGATACGGGCGACGCCGAGTTCGGCGAGCCGCGCAGTGTCGGGCATCGCATCGAACATCATCACGTTGACGGGTAGCGGGCTGGCTTCGCACAGCGTGCCGATCTGGTCCGGATCGGCAAGGCCCGGCGCGAAAAAGCCGCTGGCTCCGGCATCGGCATAGGCCTGGGCGCGCTCGACGGCGGCGTCGAAACGATCTTCTTCGGGTACTGTAGCCACGCCCGACTGCAGCCACATATCGGTGCGCGCGTTGATGAAGAAATCGATATCGGCATTGTCGGCGACCGTGCGGATCGCCGCGATCCGTTCGACCTGCAGATCGATCGGGTGCAGTCCCGTTCCGTCGATAACCTGATCCTCGAAATTGATGCCGATTGCACCGGTTTCGATAATCGCCTGCGCATGGACCCCGACCAGAACCGGCTCGACCGCATAGCCACCCTCAAAATCGATGGTCAGCGGCAGATCGACCGCCTCGACGATCCGCTCGGCATTGGTCAGTGCCTGTTGCATCGGCAAGGATTCCGCGTCCGAATAGCCGCGCGCGCCCGCCACCGAGGCGCTGCCCGTCGCCAGCGCCCTGGCCCCGGCCTCAGCCACCGCGAGCGCGCTGCCCGCATCCCAGATATTGAACAGGATCACAGGGGCACCCGGAACGTGGAGTGTATGAAAGGCACGGGCGCGGTCTTGCTGTTCGGTCATGGCTGTCTCCTTGCCGCACCTTTTAGCGGGTGGGTATGACGTCGTCCTCCCGAAAGTTGCGATGAAGGGTGTCGCTGCTTCCCGTGCTCCTGCGAAGGCAGGAGCCCAGGGCTATAAGGACCTCCGCCTGAGGCTCTAGGCTCCTGCCTTCGCAGGAGCACATCAGCGGTCTGGGGATTTGTTTGGTCAGAACGCTGCGAACTTCCGAGAGGAAGTTTCTGACAGATAACTCCCGGTGCCGCGATTTTCCGTCAGGAATTTTCTAACAAACTAATGCACGAACCGCGCGACCACATCCCGATAGGACCGGCTCACCTTCACCTGTGCACCGCTTTCGAGCACCAGAAAACACTCGCCGTTCGTATGCGGCTTCACCTGTCTGACCTGATCGAGATTGACGATCGTCGAACGGTGGACGCGCTGGAAGGTGCGCGGGTCGAGGCGTTTTTCGAGATCCTTCATCGTCTCGCGCAGGATCAGCGTATTGTCGCCGGTATAGATGCACATATAGTCGCCGGCTGCGTCGATTCGCTCGATGCTTTCCACATCGACGCGGAAGATCTGGCCGCGATCCTTGACGTTGATGAGCTTCTCGTAGCGGCTCGCCGCGGGCGCTTCGCCCTCGGCGGCGATCTCCTCGGCTGCGTCCGGCGCGACTTCGGACAGGACCTCTTTCAGCCGCGTGATTTCCTCGCTGCTATTCTTTTCGGTCAGCCGTTCGCGGACCCGGGCCAGCGTATCGGCGAGCCGGTCGTCTTCGACGGGCTTCATCAGATAGTCGACGGCCTGGGCTTCGAACGCGCGGATCGCATGATCCGAATAGGCGGTGACGAAAACGAAAAGTGGCGGTTCGATGTCCATCAACCCCTGGACGACAGAAAAGCCGTCGAAACCGGGCATCTGAATGTCGAGAAAGACGAGATCGGGTTTGTGCGTCTTGACCGAGCGAATGGCTTCGCGGCCATTTGTGCAGGTGTCGACGATTTCGACATCGTCATGCGGCTCGAGGCGGACCTGCAGTCCCTGAATGGCGAGCGGCTCGTCGTCGACGATGATAGCGCGGATGGTCATGCGGCTTCCTTTGGCTGTTCGAACTGGAGCGGTATTTCGATTTCAACGCAAAAACCGCCACTGTCGTTCGCTTTGATTTCAAATCTTTGTTCTTCGCCAAATGCCTGGACCAGACGGTCCCGGATATTGGCCAGCCCCACGCCGGTTGAAGAGTGGCGCGTCACGGCGCCTTCTTGCAAGCCCGGTCCCGTGTCGGACACGGTGATCTGCACCCGATTTCCGACCTGTTGCGCCGAAATGCGGATTTCGGCGCCTTCCTCCTGCGGCGTCACGGCATATTTGATCGCATTCTCGACGAGCGGCTGCAGCAGTAGCGACGGCAATCGCGCCCGCGTCACCCGCGGGTCGATGTCGAAACTCGGGCGCAGCCGGTCCTCGAACCGCATTCTTTCTATTTCGAGATAGAGTTTCAAAGTTTCAACCTCCTGCGCCAAAGGCACGCGCGCGGTCGGCTCGTTGGCCAGTGTGTAGCGCAGGAAGGAGGACAGCCGCGACAGCATCGCATTGGCCCGTTCGGTCTGTTTGAGCAACACCAGCGTCGAGATCGAATTGAGCGTGTTGAACAGGAAGTGCGGATTCAACTGGTAGCGCAGCATCGCGAGATGCGCGTTCGAGCTTTGGGTTTCGAGGCGCAACAACTGGTCGTTCTGCTCTTCGATCAGGATGTAGAAATTGATGCCGTAATAGAGGCCCGACCAGGCGACGAGCAGCGTGAAATCGAGCAGGATGGCGCCGAAAAACTGCAGGCCCGAGGGCATTTCCCCGCCCCGGTAGAAGGCGGTGAACGCCCAGACTTCGATGAAGGAAAAAATCGCTGAGGCTATCAACACCACGGTAACGGAGCCGCCCCAGGTGACGCGCGGGCTGCGGTCGATCAGCTGGCGGAAGATCACCGCCATGATCAGCGTCAGGCAGTAACCGGTCGCCGTCGCGATGGCCGTCGGCAGGATGAAGAGCGGCCCCATATTGTTGGCGATCCCACCCAGCGAGCGCAGGATGAAATATCCCGACCAGCCGACGGACTGGAGCACCCAGAATGCCCGGTTCTTGTCGACGAAGAACGGCTTTTTCGTGAGGTCTTCAAGCGCCATTATGTCGTTCTAGTCGATTTCGGAAGGGGCGGGAAGCAATTGCGCCTTTCGATTGCCCCCGTTCGGGGGGCATATCGGCGCGGTCATTGTAACTCTGCTGTCATATAGATGTCGCATTAGGCGAGCACGGATAGCCCGGACCGGGCAAACCCTTTGCACAAATATTATGGAGGACAATGTGCGCGCTCCCCTTACTGGACTTATGGCGGCGATGGCCGTGACGCTGGCCGCTTGTGGCGGCGGCGGCAGCGGCGACGGTGGCGTGCGCGCCATCAAGGTCGTCGGAAGCTCGACCGTATATCCCTTCACCCGCACGGTGGCCGAGAATTTCGCCCGCAATAACCCCGAATTCGGCGCCCCGGTGGTCGAATCGACCGGCACCGGCGGTGGTATCGATCAGTTCTGCGCCGGTGTCGGTACCGCATATCCCGATATCGTCAACGCATCGCGCCGGATGCGGGATAGCGAATTCGCGACCTGCCAGGAAAATGGCGTGGACCAGATCATCGAACTGCAGGTCGGCATTGACGGTCTGGCGGTGGTCGAAGCGCCCGAAGGCCCGCGGATGGAACTGACCCGCGTTCAGATCTACGAGGCGTTGGCCGCCGAGCCCTATGGCGAAGAACAGACCAACGAGAACTGGTCGGATGTCGATCCGTCGCTGCCCGATATTCCGATCCGCGTTTACGGCCCGCCGACGACGAGCGGCACGCGCGACGCCTTTATCGAGTTGATCATGGAAGTTGGCTGCGAGAGCAATCCGGCCATGGAGACGCTGGCCGAGGAGGATGAAGACCGCAAGGATCAGGTCTGCACGACGATCCGCGAAGGCCAGGCCTTTATCGAGGCTGGCGAGAACGACAATCTGATCATCCAACGCGTTTCGCAGAATCCCGGCTATCTCGGCCTGCTCGGCTATAGCTTCCTGGCCGAGAATGAGGGCGAGGTTATCGGCGTCTCCATCGACGGTGTCGCGCCGACCTATGAAAGCATCGCCAGCTTTGAATATCCGGGCGCGCGGCCGCTTTATGTCTATATCAAAGGCAATCATCTGCAGGCGATCCGCGGACTTCGCGAATTCGTTGCCGAATATGTATCGGCATGGGGGCCGGAAGGGTATCTGGTCGAAGAGGGTATGATCGCGAATCCGGAAGATGTCCGCGCGAGCTATGCGACCATTGCGGAAAATATGACCGCGCTGACCGCCGAAGATATTCAAAACTAAGGCTATCGAAGGCCTTCACCGGCCGTTGAAAAAGGGGCAGGCGGCGCACCGCCCGCCCCTTTTTTGCGCCCATTTTCAGGGCTGTGAAATGATCAATTGCCCAAAAGGCCCGTTTGCTGTAACATAACTGTCATATTTGTTGCGTTTTAACCGGAGAAATCGCCATGACGAGCGAAGCGAAACATACCGTATCGGTGTTCGATGAAGAGTTGAGTGCCCTGCGCGCCAACATTCTCGAGCTCGGATGGCGCACGTCGCTCGCGATGGAGGATTCGATCCGCGCGCTGGAGCAGAGGGATACCGACCTTGCCAAGGCCGTGGTCGCTGGAGACCGCGAAATCGACGCGCTGGCCGTCCAGATCGAAATGGCGGCGGTCAACATCATCGCGCTGCGCGCGCCGATGGCGGATGATTTGCGCACCCTCGTATCGGCGATCAAGATCAGCGCCATTCTCGAGCGGACGGCCGATTACGCCCGCAATATCGCCCGGCGCGTGTCGAGCATTACGGCCAAATATCCGAAGAAATTGCGCAAGACGATCGCGACGATGAACGATGCGGCGAAGGATATGCTCGGCGACGTGGTGCGCGCCTATGCCGATGGCGATGTGGCGCTCGCCCAGAGCGTATGCGAGCGCGACGACATCGTCGACGACCTGCATGACGAACTGACCAAGATGCTGATCGATTTCATGATCGAAAAGCCCGACCAGATCAGCCAGGCCGCGCATCTGCTCTTCATCAGCAAGCATCTGGAACGCATCGGCGATCAGGCGACCAACATCGCGGAGATGGTAACCTATTCGGTCACCGGCGCTCAACCCAAGGTGCGCGATACCGAAAGCGAGAAGCTGGCGGCGTAAAGTCTGACGACCCCCCTTTCTTAAAAATCCACCTCGGCCCGGATGCCGACGACGTCGACGCTATAGTCGGTATTCAAACCGGCCGGGATCGCCGCGTCGTCATATTCGAGATGACCGTAATTGAGCGACAGCCGCGCATAGTCGATCGGGGTCCAGATCAGCGAGGCGGCGATCAGATTCTGCTGTCCGCCGAGCACGCCGGCATCGTTGAGATCGAGATAATCGTAGCGCACATTGAACTGGATCGCGCCGATCCCGCCTTCGTCGACGGTGCGTGCGGGCCGCGTCCGGTTGAAGCGACCGCCCGAATAGCCGCGGGAATCGCCGGATGTGAGGAAGACGCCGGCCTCCGCATAGCCGCCGAAAAAGGTCGGATCGTCCATGCCGGGAAGCGAGGCGCGCAGCCAATGCCCCTCGGCGACGGCGTGGAAACGGCCGGAAATCACCGCGGCCTCCAGCCCGTAGCGCGTCTCTTCGATCACCGGGAGATCGCCGGTATTGATGAAGCGCGTGTCCGTCGTCGCGACGAGCGGGCGCTGGCGATAGCGGGCGCCCGCCTGGCTCTGCAGGTCGCGCCAGTGGAACGAGCCGCCGAAATGCAGCTGCGTGCCGTCCGCGAGCTCCGGATAATAGGCCGCCCGCGTATCGAAGCCGTAGGCGTTCGCCTCGTCGCTCGTCAGATCGTCGAGATTGGAGGTGAACACGCCGCCGTCCCAGCGGAAATCGTCGCCCGTATAGGTAACGCCGAGGCCGACCTGCCGCTGGAAGCCGAACGCATCGGTAAAGGCCGCGCGCTCGATGAAGCTCGAAAAGCGGCTCGACGTCAGCTCCTCGAGGGACTGGAAGGGGTTGAACTGGCCGAGCGTGATTTCGACATCGCCGGCCGCATAGCTGATCAGCGCGTCGGTCACTTCGACATCGTTGTTCGCGAAATCGATCTCGAACTTATACTCGAACCCGCCGGGAATCGCGCCCTGGGCGCCGATCCGCCCGCGCCGCAGCGAATTGGACCAGCCGAGCCCCGGATCCATGATCGCATCGGGCGCATCGACATAGCCGAAATCGTACATCAACCGGCCGAACGGGCGGAAGTCCCAGCCATCCTCGGTCCGCGTCCGCGTGGCCGCGCCATGGGTGATGCGCGGCTGGGCGGCGACCGCCTCGCTGGCCTCTGCGGCGGCGGTCTGCGCGTCGGTCGCCGCACTCTGGGCGGCGGCGGCCGTCGCATTCGCCGCGGCCGCCTGGTCCGCCACTTCGGCCTGCGCTCCGACCAGCTGCTCGACCAGCGCCTCCAACGTCCGCACCCGGCCGCGCAGCTCCTCCAGCTCGGCCTGCATCTCGGCGCGGGTCGGCGCCGGTTGCGCGAGCGCCGGCGTGCTCACGATCAACGCGGCGGCGCAGGCCGAAAGGCCGGGGGCGAGATATTTCATTTCTGTGAAGCTCCGATGACAGTTTCGACCCGGCTCTATGACGATAATATGGCAAGTCCGTGATTATAGCGTTTCAATTATATGACAGGGTGGGGGTTATGATGGGACGGATGACGGCCGCGGCGGTTGACACCGGTTGACACGGACTGGGGGCACACCGGGAACGATCCCAAAGTCGACAAAGTCGCCACGACGACGCCTATTTTCCGGCCCACCGCCCCCGACGCCACGGATCGGCGGCGAGCGCCCGCCAAGGTGACACGGTCGACACGAAGCGGCCGCTCCGGACGGAGGCGGGTTTCGTGGCGGAAAGGCGCGGAAACGGCGGAAGAATGGGCGCGGGGCATGATGCGGCGAATATAGCAGGGGCCGGGGCGTGTAGGACAGCGGAATGGGGTGGCGAGCGCAGCTGACTGCCATTGGGCTCCACGCCGACCACGATCCGATCCAGCGCACCGTGTTGAGCCGCGAGCTGGCGCGGCTACGCGCGGAGGGGTGGGCGCGGGTGGAGGGGGGTAGGCTGTTGATCTCATGATGGTGGCTTACGCACGAACACGCTATTCTGAACGTGATGGCCGACACGCTCTCCAAAGAACATCGATCGTGGCTTATGAGCCGCGTCCCTAGGTTCGATTCCAAGCCGGAGATCGTCGTCCGGAAACTGGCCCACGCGCTTGGATATCGCTTTCGGCTTCACCGCAAAGACTTGCCAGGCCGTCCTGACATAGTGTTTCCGCGGCTTCGTAAGGTAATCTTCGTTCACGGCTGCTTCTGGCACCGACACGATTGTAAGAAAGCCACAACACCCAAATCGAATACTCGATTCTGGATAGAAAAGTTTGAAAACAACGTGAAAAGAGACCAAAAGGCTCTGAACGATCTAAAGGATTTGGGTTGGGGCACGATGGTCGTCTGGGAATGCGAGATCAAAAATGTCGAACGGCTCGTAGATCGCGTTTCCTCTTTCCTCGGCGATAACCGATGAAGACCAAGCCGGAGGTCGTCGATCTTTTCTGTGGGGTGGGTGCCCTGAGCCACGGCCTCAAGCTAGCCGGATGCAAGATACTCGCTGGCTACGACACCGATGCCAGATGCAAATATGCGTTCGAGAAGAACAACGGCGGCAAGTTTTTCAAGCGCGACGTAGGCGAGATGTCGCCATACGATATTACCGGCCATTACTCAGGTAACGCGCCGACGGTTCTGGCAGGATGTGCGCCGTGCCAGCCTTTTTCGACGTATAAACAACGATACTCCGAAGATCCGCAATGGGGCTTGGTGACGAAGTTCGCCGAGATCGCGGCTGTCGTGAAGCCGGACTTCATAACGATGGAGAACGTTCCGGCGCTCAAGCGATACAAGAACGGCGAAGTTTTCGCAGAGTTCAAGCGCATTTTGAACGACGCCGGCTATCCGATTCGGGTCGTGCTCGCTCGTTGCGAGCTTTTTGGCGTGCCACAAAAGCGCCGACGTCTTGTGGTGGTTGCTGCGCGGGGCAGGAAGATCGGTCGCCTCGTTTCGGATGGATCGGCCGGTAAGACGGTTGGCGATGCGATCAGAAAGCTTCCACCGATAGCGGCTGGCGAAACCCATCCGGACGATAGTCTTCATACGGCGGCGTCGCTCTCACCGTTGAATATGAAGCGGATGTTGGCATCGAAGCCCGGCGGTACGTGGAAGGATTGGCCGGAAGAACTCCGAGCGGCATGCCATCGTCGGACCACGGGCAAAACATATCCCAGCGTCTACGCGCGGATGGAGTGGGATGAGCCGTCGCCGACAATGACGACCCAGTGTTTCGGTTTCGGAAACGGCAGATTTGGACATCCAGAACAAGATCGGGCGATCAGTCTCAGGGAGGCGGCCATTCTGCAATCATTCCCTGACGACTACAAATTCTTGCCCAGCAGCGAGATGCCAGCGATGAAAGAAGTGGGGCGTTGGATTGGCAATGCCGTACCTGTAGAGCTTGGTCGATCAATAGGCGGTGCAATTATTAGAAGTTCGAGATAACAACTTGTCCGATCATAAATACACTATGAGGGTAGACCTGAATGTACTCAATCATTTGGGTATTAAGCTCTACAGCAGTATTCCTGCTGTTATCTCAGAAGCTGTAGCCAATGCGTGGGACGCCGATGCCGAAAAAGTTGATATCAGAATAAAATCGAACAGCATTACGATTACTGACGACGGTCATGGAATGACCGAACAGGAAATCAATAAGAAGTTTCTAACGGTTGGTTATCAGCGGCGAAAAGATGGCAATGCCGTATCGCCCGATGGAAGACGTGTGCTAGGACGCAAAGGGATCGGCAAACTCTCACTTTTCTCGATTGCGGACACGATTGAGGTTCATTCCGTTAAAGATAGCCAACGCTCGGGACTGATACTTCACCTGCCTGATATTGAGCATCGCATTGAGACGGGATCGCAAGACTACCATCCTAAAGAGGTTGCCCAGTCTAAGATCAAAATTTCCGAAGGAACAAAGATATTTATCCGAAACATTCGGAAACAAACCAGCCATGCCCCGGCACCACTAAGGCGCAGACTTGCCCGACGCTTTTCAACTATTGGCCAGGAGATCAATGGAAAACAGTTCGACGTATCCGTGAACGGCACTGCAATTTCCACAACAGATCGAGAGTACTATCGGAAAGTTCAGTTCTTATGGAGCTACGGAGAGAAGGGCGCCGAAGTCGAGGCGCTCACAAATGCCGATCAAGTTTTCAAGAGGTCCGCAGATTTCGAAGGCTGGATTGGAACAGTCCGCTCGTCCGGCGACCTTGTGAGTGAGGATGGAGACAACATTAATGACATACAAATCTTGGTTCGTGGCAGGGTAGCGCAAGAGAAGACACTGCAACTCTTCGGAGAAGACGGCCTATATGCTTCATACGTTGTCGGTGAAATTCATGCCGACGGGCTTGATGACGATGCTAAAGAAGACATTGCGACTTCCAATAGACAGTCGCTTATTGAGAGTGATCCCCGTGTGGAAAAGCTCAGGCATTCGATCAAGACTGAACTCAAACACGTTCAGAATAAATGGACAGACCTCAGAAACTTGGAAGGTACCAAAGAAGCACTTAAAGTGCCGCTTGTTGAAGACTGGTTTGATACTCTTGGAACAGATCAGAAAACTAAGGCACGGCAGCTATTTGGGAAGATAAATCGACTGAATCTAGACCCGGATGAGAAGAAACCACTTTTTAAATATGGAGTCTTGGCCTTTGAAAAACTGAAGGTCAGGGATAATTTAAGTAAGATTGATGAGCTCTCTATAGATGATATTTCTGGATATCTTCGAGCCTTTGAAAGTCACGATGAACTGGAATCCCAACTTTACTATGAGATTTCCAGAGGCCGACTTGATATAATAAACAAATTTGAAGGACTTTCGGAAGAAGATGTGCTTGAAAAAGTACTCCAGAAATTCCTTTTCAAGCACCTGTGGCTGCTAGATCCGTCTTGGGATCGCGCTGCGACCGACCCATCGATGGAGAAAGAAGTCAAGAAATCTGTTTTGAATGGCGAGGAATTCAATAAGGCGTATATGAAGAAAGTTGGGCGGGTCGATATTCAGTACAGAAAATCTGGCGGCGAGCATATAATCATTGAGCTTAAGCGAGCTGGACGACGAACCGATACGATTGAACTTCTTACCCAAGTAAGCACCTATCAAAGAAAAATGAAACAGTTGCTAGCTGGTTTGGATCGTACAAACGAGCCCTACGAAATCATCTGTCTGGTAGGCAAAGACCTGAAAGACTGGTCGGAGCCGAATGGCCGATCCGACTCCCGTCGACAGCTTGAAACCGTCAATGCACGAGTGATGACCTATAAGACGCTTATTGACAACGCGCGACGTGCATACGGAGAATATCTCGACGCTTCAAAAGAAGCCGGAAAAATCTACGAGGTCTTGGACGCGATCGACAACAGCCTTGACTTAGACTAAAGAGACACTCCTCACTCATCTGCAACGTCGCCATGAAATCCTTGCGCCTTCGCTAAAGCTTCGGCGGCACGAGCCTGCTATTCTTCCCCCATCTTCAACGCCGCAATGAAAGCCTCCTGCGGGATGCTTACATTGCCATACTCCCGCATCTTCGCCTTGCCCTTCTTTTGCTTCTCAAGCAGCTTCTTCTTCCGCGTAATATCCCCCCCATAGCATTTTGCGGTCACGTCTTTGCGCATCGCGCCTATTGTCTCACGCGCGATGACCTTGCCGCCGATCGCGGCCTGGATGGGGATTTTGAAGAGATGACGCGGGATCAGGTCTTTCAATCGCTCGCACATATGGCGGCCGCGCGTCTCTGCCGCACCGCGGTGGACGATCATGCTGAGCGCGTCGACGGGCTCCTGGTTGACGAGGATGTTCATCTTGACGAGATCGCCCTCGCGATGGCCGATCGGCTCGTAGTCGAAACTGGCGTAGCCGCGCGAGATGCTTTTGAGGCGGTCGTAGAAATCGAACACGACTTCGTTGAGCGGTAACTCGTACACCAGCTGCGCGCGGCCGCCCACGTACGTCAGCTGCTTCTGGATGCCGCGCCGGTCCTGGCAGAGCTTGAGGATGGGGCCGAGATAATCATCCGGCACATAGATGGTCGCCTTGATCCAGGGTTCCTCGATATGCGCGATCTTCACGACGTCCGGCATGTCGGCCGGGTTGTGCAGCTCTTGCGTCGCGCCGTCGGTCATGGTCAGCTTGTAGACCACCGAGGGCGCGGTCGTGATCAGGTCGAGATCGTACTCGCGCGTCAGCCGTTCCTGGATGATCTCGAGGTGCAGCAGGCCGAGAAAGCCGGCGCGGAAGCCCTGGCCGAGCGCGGCGCTGGTCTCCATCTCGAAGGTGAAGCTCGCATCGTTGAGGCGCAGCTTGCCGATGGATTCGCGCAGCTTCTCGAAGTCCGCCGCATCGACCGGGAAGAGGCCGCAAAAGACGACCGACTGGACCTCCTTGTAACCGGGCAGGGCCTCGGTTGCCGGATTCTTGACGGTCGTGATCGTGTCGCCGACCGCGGTGTCCGCGACTTCCTTGATCTGGGCGGTGATGAAGCCGATCTCGCCGGGGCCGAGCTCGTCGAGCTGCTCGATCTTCGGACGCATGCAGCCGACGCGGTCGACCAGATGCTGGGTGCCGTTCTGCATGAAGGTGATCTGCTGGCCTTTGCGTAGGACGCCATCGATGACGCGGACGAGGATGACGACGCCGAGATAGGGGTCGTACCAGCTGTCGACGAGCATCGCCTTGAGCGGCGCATCGCGATTTCCCCCGGGGGGCGGGATCTTCTGCACGATCTGTTCGAGAATGTCTTCGATACCCTCGCCGGTCTTGGCACTCGCGAGCGCGGCTTCGTCCGCGGGAATGCCGATCACCTCCTCGATCTCGGCGCGCACCTTTTCGGGGTCGGCCGCGGGGAGGTCGATCTTGTTGATCACCGGCACGATCTCATGGTCGTGCTCAATCGACTGATAGACGTTGGCGAGCGTCTGCGCCTCGACGCCCTGGGCGGCGTCGACGACGAGTAGCGCCCCTTCGCAGGCGGCGAGGCTGCGCGAGACTTCATAGGCGAAATCGACATGGCCGGGCGTGTCCATGAGGGAGAGTTCGTAGGTCTCGCCGTCCTTGGCCGTATATTCCAGGCGGACGGTCTGCGCCTTGATCGTGATCCCGCGCTCGCGCTCGATATCCATATTGTCGAGCACCTGTTCTTCCATCTCGCGCTCGGACAGCCCGCCCGTCTGCTGGATCAGCCGGTCGGCGAGCGTGCTCTTCCCGTGATCGATATGGGCGATAATGCTGAAATTGCGGATTTTCGAAAGGTCGGTCATCGCCAGCCGATTAGCGGGGGCGAGCGCTTCTGTCATCCGGCAATTCCAAACCGGCGAGCATTGACGACGAGCGTCGTAATTCATAGGGCGGGCAAGAGTCGGGAATGGGGAGAGAGACCGCGATGGCGATCATAAAGCGGCTGTACCGGGCGCTCGGCCTGATCGGGGCTATCGGGTCCTTCAGCGTCCCGGTCATGGCGCAGGTGGACGAACCTTCGGTCTGGGCCGGATTGGCGCGGAGCGACCTGGAGGCGGTTCGCGATCTGCTCGCCGAAAATCATCCCGGGCCCGTCGATCCGGAGAATAGCCGCTATGGCGAATGGCTGCGCGATGGCTTCGCCGAAGCGGCGCGCCGTGCGGAAAGCGCGGATTCCCTCGCCGATTATGAACGCGCGCTGCGCTATTTCGTGAACGGCTTTCGCGACGGCCATATCGGGCTCGGCCTTACCTATGAGCCGCGCGCCTATTCCTGGCCGCGCTTCCTCGTGCACCGTCCGGCCGGCGGCGAGACGGATATCGTTTTCCACTCGCGCATCGATACCGTTCCCGAAGGCGCGGAGTTGCGAAGCTGCGACGGCGAGACGGTCGACGCGCTGCTCGCGGAGCGGATCGATCCCTACTACTTCAATGCCGATATTCCACACACCCGTGGCCGGAATGTGCCGCGGCTCTTCACGCTCGAACCGGGCGATGACGATCTGCGGTTCCGGCAATGCAGCTTTCTGATCGACGGCGAGATACGCGCCGTCGATCTCGAATGGCGTCGGCTGTCCGCGCGCACCCGATCGGATCTGTTCGCGCTGATACGGTCGGACGGGCCCGAGCTCGGGATCCGCGAGAGCGGCGGCATCATGTTCGTCGGCTTGCCCAGCTTCGCACAGATAGGATCGGGCGCCCGGGCGATGCAGGCGCTGATCGACGAGATTGCGGCACGGCGGGACGAACTGCGCGGTAAAACGGTGGTGTTCGATGTGCGCGGCAATGGCGGCGGCAGCAGCGCCTGGGGAATCGGCGTCGCGCAAGCCCTTTACGGCGAGGAGTGGGTGCGCCGGATCGCCGAGAGCTTCGACAATACGGTCGATTGGCGCGTTTCGGAATCGAACGTCGCGCATCTGAACTGGGTCGTCGAAACGGTGCGCGCCGACGGGCTCGATGAAGAAACGCGATATTGGAGCGAGCGGCGCGATATCATGATGGCCGCCCAGGCCCGCGGCGAAGTGCTGGTCCGGGTGCCCGAGCCCGGTACGCCGCCCGCCGGACCGCCGCCCGCCAATCCGATATCGGGGCAGGTCTATCTGCTGACGGATTCCCGTTGCGGAAGCGCCTGTCTCGATTTCGCCGATCTGATGCGGCGATTGCCGGGCGTTACCCATATTGGCCTGCCGACCTATGCGGACGCCATCTATATCGACAACACCGTGGCGCCGCTCCCGAGCGGCCTAGCCCGCTTTTCCTATTCGCTGAAAGTCTATCGCAATCGCGTGCGCGGCAATAACGAGTTTTACACGCCGGAGATCATATGGCCCGGCGGCCCGATGAGCGACGAAGCGATCACGGCCTGGATCGCCGAGCTGCGCCGGTAAATCGGACGGGAGAAGACGGGGTTATCGGCTGGAAGGGCTACTCGCGGACGTTGGCGACATTGTAGCGGATCGTTTCAGCTTGCGTCAGGCAGCGGCGCGTCTCGCCATCGCCGACTGCCCGGGTGGCGTACATGACTTCGGTCAGCAGATCGCGCGAAACGCCCATGCGGATCAGGAAATCATTGTCCTCGGTCGCCAGCTGGGCGCTCGATTGTTCGATTTCGCCGATCAGTTCCACCGTGTTGTCGGTGCCGGCTTCCACTTCCTGACGGATGACGTCGCGGTTGCCGGTATGGGTGAACATATGGACCATGAAATGCCCCTCGGGCTCCACGATCCGCACCATGCCGCCCATGAATACGAAATTGCAGGCGGAGAAACAGGCCCAGCCGGACGGAATCCGGGTTACGAGGCCGGGAAATTCGGAACGCAGCATCCGCCCCGCTTCGTTGCCGGCATAGGCGTCTCCCCCGGGGGAGCGCAGCCAGATTTCGGAAATCCGGTCGTCGTTAGCCAGTGATTCGCGCATCCGGTTGGCCAGTCCGGCGGTAATCATGCCTTCCGCCAGCAACACCCGCTGTCCGTTGCGGTCCATCGGCGTGAGCGTCATGACCTGATTCGCCGCCCAGTTGGGCGAAACGGGGCAGGTCGGATTGGGATTGCCCGATTGCGCGCCGGGTGCTGCGCTGGCGCACAGCATCGCCGCGCCGATGGCGAACAGACGCCGGAATCGGCTCATTTATGCGGCCAATACATAGCGGGTCGAGGGCGGGACCCGGCACATCGTTTTCGGCACGGTCGTTTCCTCGCCTTCCACGATAATGACATCGGTCACCTGCAAACAGTCCCCGCCGCTCGCCTGTTCCGTGCGGCCGGTGACGGTCGAGGATCCGCGCACGCCGGGGCGCGATTCGCTTTCCCATGTTGCAGTGGAGCCGATCTCGCCGCTGCGAGTCGCCTCTGCGGTCGCTGTGGCCGCTTTTTCCTGTTCTTCAGGGTCGAGTCGGCAAGCGATTTCGGTCGCTATCACATCGGCAAACTGCGTTGACGGCACGAAGGTCGGAATGCCGATCGACCGGGCAGCGCTGCCCAGCACTCCGCCCAACACCGAGCGGCCGACCGATTCGCCGGCAGTGTTGCAATTGTTCGTATCGTCGCTCGAACTGGACGAGCGCCCGCCCAAAATGCCGCCAAACTGGAAGGCGGCTACGGGCTGCGCGGCCAGTGCGGTGATCATGACGCATAGTGCGAGGCGATTGGTATGGCGGTGTGAAATCATCTTACTCTCCCAGGCGACCCGCTGCTTCCCTGAATGCGGGGCGATTAGCGTCTTGCCGCTGAAATATCAAGATTCTGCGAACGTTTCCGCACGCTTTTCCTGATCGGTGAAGCGGTGATCCCCGTCACTGCGGCCGATCCGCCTTTCCCCGATAACGCTCCCGTCAGCACGATTCACCAACGGATCTTGCGATTTGGAAAACGAATTAACTGGGAGACGTATCATGTGGAAGAAAATTGCTTCAGTAACTGCCATCGCCGCCGCCATCACGATGACGGCAACCCCTGCTTCGGCCGATCGCGGATCGCACAGCCAGCGCGCCACGCTGCCGACCTGCACCCAACCGATCGGCGCCATCTCGATTGTCGAGCCCGACAATAACTGGTGGCAGCGTTACGATCTCGACAGCCCCGAAGCCGTGATCAACGTTCTCGTCCTGCGTTCGGGCTGTTTTACGGTCGTCGATCGCGGTCGCGGTCTGCGCAGCCGCAACCTCGAACGCGCGCTCGCCGATAATGGGGACCTGCAGGGCGGTTCGAATTTCGGCGGCGGACAGGTTCGCGCGGCGGACTTCTTCATCATCCCCGATATCATCTCGACCAACCGGGACTCCGGAGGCTTCAATCTGGGCGGTTCCTTGGGCGGAATCTTCGGACGGACGCTCGGCGGCACGTCGCTCGGCATCAATACGCGGCGCAAGGAGGCCAATGTCTCGCTGACGCTGGTCAATGCCCGAACCACAGAAACGCTGCGTCTGACCGAGGGATATCATCGCGAAACCGATACCGGCTTTTCGGCCGGCCTGTTCGGCGGTGGCGGGATCTTCGGCCGGCTCGGCGGCGGTCTTGGCCTCGGCACTTACGAAAATACGGAGATCGGCCAGATCGTCGCGGCGGCCTATCTCGATGCCTATACCGATCTGGTGGTCCAGCTTGGCGGTGTCACAGCACAGGCACCGGTCGCCCAGTAGCGGCGCTACCGGATCGAGGGGGGAGGGGCATGCAGCCGAAAGGCCGCATGCCCCTTTTTTGTGGTCTGCGCCGCATCCGACTTTCGCCGGTCCGGAGCTCGAGAAAAGTCCGATCTCGATCCAATTCAGTTTCATCGGCGATGATTTTGATATAGTCTCGACTGCGATAGCAGAGACTATTCGATACAGAATCAAGGCGATCGGGCCGCACCGAAAACGAACGCATTTCCTTTGGGAGGGGAAGAATCGTGGGCGGCGATGGCGCGGATGAGAATACACCACCTCTGAAAAGATGGAGCGGCAATGTTGCGTTGATCGGCGGCATGCTCACCGTCCTGTTTACGGCGTTGGCCGGTCTGAATCAGTGTTCGCGGGACAATCGCGAGGAATTCACGACATTTCGGACTGCAGTAGAGGCCGAACGCCTGTTCTGGCGCGATTTGTTCGACAACTATCTGGACACCTATGATCGCGAATTGAATTCCCCGGAACGCGTGCAACGGCAGATCGCCCTGACGATCATAGCGTGCAACCGTGACGCTCCTGAGTTTCGCGAATATCAGCTCGGCTTCATGGGAGCGGACAATCGGCTCCGTACCAAGGCCAATGAGAGCATAAGCGCTCTGCGAAGCGCCTTTTTGCGGATGGCCGATAGCGCCGAAACCAGCAGTCCACGAGTCCGTCGGGCGCTGGAACGGTGTCAGTTCGATCGTGACAGCGAAGCCGTGATCCAACCTCGGGAGAACGGAGTTGTGCCGGAAGAGGTGCAACAACAAGTCAGCAGAGACGTGCAATCCGCAAATGTTTCGAGCGGACCGGTCGTTACCAGCATCGAAACCCTGACATTGAGCGCGGGCGATCCGGCGGGCTGGGCGGTGGATGTATTTTGGTGCCGGTCACCCGATGAGGCGCCGGTGGAAACCGCGAATTTCTCGCTTGCCCAGCGGACGGGCGTGCAACTTGCCGAACGCGCCGATGCGGAGACCCGGTTATCCGACCGGGCCGGGGAAACCGACATGACAATAGGCCGTGTCCGGGTCCGGCCGTTGCCAGTCTCCCGGCAGGGTGGCCTCTACCCGTCACTGGGCGACGAAAATCAGGTGCGCGGAGAACCAAACGAGCAGGCCGAGGTCAGGCTGCTGGCGAATATTCTGAACACCGATCAGACCCCTTTTGCTTGGCGGGCGCGAAATGCGTCCCCGACATCCCGATATCTCAGCGTTTTCGTTTGCGCCGACGGTCGTGTTGGTAGCGAGGCGAGTTAGCCCGTCAACAGTTCGGGGGCGATACGCCTTGCCTCATCCTACAACAGCGCTAGCATCGCCACTGCAATACAATCGGAGGGGGTGCTTTCATGCGCCATATCGCGATTATCGGCTCGGGGCCGGCCGGCTATTATTCGGCCGAGGCCGCGCAGAAGCTGTTCGGCGAGGATGTGTGCGTCGATATGATCGACCGGCTGCCGGTGCCCTATGGCCTGATCCGGTTCGGCGTCGCGCCCGATCATCAGTCGATCAAGAATGTCGCGCGGCGCTACGAAAAGGTCGCGCTGTCGGAGAATGTCCGGTTCGTCGGCAATCTCACGGTTGGCGAACAGGTCAGTATCGCGGAGCTGCAGGAATTGTACGACGCGGTGATCATCGCGACCGGCGCGCCGCACGATCGCGAGCTCGACATTCCGGGCGCCGACCTGCCCGGGGTTTTCGGCAGCGCCGCTTTTGTCGGCTGGTATAACGGCCATCCCGATCATGCCGAGGTCGATCCGCCGCTCGATGGCACGCATGTCGTGGTGATCGGCAATGGCAATGTCGCGCTGGATGTCGCGCGCGTCCTCTCCAAGACGCCGGACGAGTTCGCCGGGTCGGATATCGTGCTCCATGCCTATGAGGAACTGGAAAAGGCGAAGACCGAACATGTTGCGCTGCTCGGCCGGCGCGGGCCGCATCAGATCGCGATGACGCCGAAGGAACTGGGCGAGCTCGGACGGCTGGAGCGCGCCGCGCCGCGCGTCGACCCGGACGATCTCCCCGAAGAGGGTGCCGATGCCCTGCTTGAGCCGGGCATGCGCAAATCGGTGACCTTTCTGCGCGAGTTTGCGGCGATCCCCGAATCCTTCCGGGCCGACAAGACGGTCGAGATCGATTTCGATTTCTTCGCCGCCCCGGTGCGTATCGAGGGCGACGGCAATGTCGAGCGGGTGGTGGTCGAGCGGACCGAACTCGATGCCGATCTGCGCAGCGTGGGAACCGGCGAAACCTATACCGTCCCCGCTTCGATGGTGGTCACCTGTATCGGCTATCGGACGCCGGAAATCGACGGCGTACCGTTCGAACACGGCCGCGGGCGGTTCGCCAATAGCGACGGGCGCATATTGCCGGGCCTCTATTGCGTCGGCTGGGCGAAACGCGGGCCGACCGGCACGATCGGCACCAACCGGCCGGATGGCTATGCGGTGGTCGATCTGATCGCCGAGGATATCGGCGACGGCGGCGGCAAGAGCGGACGGGCCGGGCTCGATGCGCTACTCGCAGACCGCGATGTCGATGTCGTGACCTTCCGCGACTGGAAGAGGATCGAGGAAGCCGAAGCCGAACGCGCCCGCGAAGGATCCCCGCGCGAAAAATTCGTCGCCATCGAGGAAATGATCGCGGCGGGGCGCTAGCGCGTCAGCCAGCCCTCCAGGATCGCGTTCACTTGCGCGGGCGCTTCCTGTTGCACCCAGTGCGACACGCCGGGCAGCCGATGCAGTTCGAGATTCGGCACCCACGCCTCCGTCCCCTCGGTGCAGCGAATGTTGAGCGCGACATCCTCTTCGCCCCAGATCATCAGCGTTGGCGTCCCGATCCGGCCATCGCCGAGGTCGATCGTATCGCCATGACGGAGCAATGCGCGATAATAGTTGAGCATCGCCGTCAGCGCGCCGGGCCGTGAAGCCGCCGCGGCATAGACGGCCTGTACCTCCGGTCCGAAATTGCTTTGACCGCAGCTTGAGCGGACGAATATCTCGCCGATCGCCTTCCCGTTACCGCGCCCGAGCATCTTCTCGGGTAGCCAGGGCAGCTGGAAGAAGAAGATGTACCAGCTCTTTTTCAGCTGCCGCCAATGGCGGATCTCGCGCCGTCCGACCATGGGATGCGGCACGTTCATGATCACGAGCCGCGCGAGCGGGCGGAGTTTGCGGATCGCGAAGGCCCAGGCGACGATCGCGCCCCAGTCGTGCGCGATGAGCGTGACCTCTTTCGCGCCGCTCGCGTCGATCAATGCCGCGACATCCGCGGTCAGATGATCGAGCGCATAGGCGCGCACGCCCGCCGGCCGGCTCGATCCGCCATAGCCGCGCAGATTGGGCGCCCAGACGCGATAGCCGAGCCGGGCGAGCACCGGCATCTGGTAGCGCCATGAAAAGTGGAGCTCGGGAAAACCGTGCAAGCAGAGGGCGAGCCGGTCTCCGCTACCCGCCTCCGCGACTTCGAACCGCTGTCCGTTCGCTTCGATCCATCGCATCACAGTCCCGCTATCGGGTTCCGGGTTCCAGCTGAATCCGTCTGCCATGGTGGGACCGTAGCAGCCCGCGCGCTTTTCTGCTAACGTTCACGTAAAGCAAAATCAGGAGAGACTTTGATGCACGATGTTGTCATTCGCAACGGCACGATCGTCGACGGTCTGGGCGGAGAGCCCTTTCAGGCGGACATCGCGGTCGATGGCGATCTGATCAGCAAGATCGGAGACGTGAGCGACAAGGGCCGCGAGGAAATCGACGCGGCCGGCAAGATCGTCGCGCCGGGCTGGGTCGATATCCATACCCATTATGACGGCCAGGCGACCTGGGACGACGAGATGGGCCCGTCGAGCTGGCACGGCGTGACCACCGTCGTCATGGGCAATTGCGGCGTCGGTTTCGCACCGGCCAAACCGGACAAGCATGACTGGCTCATCGGCCTGATGGAGGGCGTCGAGGATATTCCCGGCACGGCGCTCGCCGAAGGCATGACGTGGAACTGGGAAAGCTTCCCCGAATATCTGGACGAGCTCGAAAAGCTGCCGCGTACGGTCGATGTGGCGACGCACGTGCCGCATGGCGCGATCCGCGCCTATGTGCTTGGCGATCGCGAAAAGCCCGGCGCCGTGCCGACGGAGGAGGATATCGAACAGATGTCGGCGATCGTCGAGGACGGGCTGCGCGCCGGTGCGCTCGGTTTCTCGACCTCGCGTACGACGCTCCATCGCGATGTCGATGGCGAACTCGTGCCCGGCACGACCGCGACCAAGGAAGAATTGATCGGCATCGGCCGCGCGATGGGGCGCGTGGGCTATGGCGTGTTCGAAATGGCGTCCGACATGAAACGCGAATGGAACGAGTTCGGCTGGATGGGCGATCTGTCGCGCGAAACCGGCCTGCCCGTTACCTTCGCCGCGCTCCAGTCGATCGCCAAGGAAATGTCGCTCGACGAACAGATCGCCGCGACGGCCGAGGAGAACGCCAAGGGCGCCAATATCGTCGCGCAGATCGCGCTGCGCGGTAACGGCATCATCATGGCCTGGCAGGGGACGGTGCATCCCTTCGTCTTCAAACCGGCCTGGGAAGAGATTGCCGAGCTGGATTGGGACGCGAAACTCGCCCGGCTCAAGGACGCCGATTTCCGGCGGCGCATGATCGAGGAGGAGTCCGTCTATCCCGAAAATCCCGACCTCCTGCCGCTCTATATGATGATCGCCAACGGTTTCGCGCTGCAGTTCGAGATGATGGACGGGTTCAATTACGAGCCGACCGCCGAAGAGAGCGTTGCCACGCGCGCCGATGCCGCCGGGATGACCCCGACCGAATATGCCTATGAGTTGCTGATGCGCGATGAAGGCAAGGGCTTCATCTATTATCCGATCCTCAACTATGCGGACGGCAATCTCGATTTTCTCCATCCGCTCCAACATCGCGACGACACGGTGAATTCCCTGTCGGATGGTGGCGCGCATTGCGGCACGATCTGCGACGCCGCTTCGCCGACTTTCATGCTCGAGCATTGGGTCCGCGATCGCGATCGGGGCACGATCAGCCTGGAAAATGCGATCAAACGGCAATGCCACGATACGGCGCGGCTCTACGGTCTTAACGATCGCGGGGTGCTTGCACCTGGCTATCTCGCCGATATCAACGTGATCGACATGGACAATATCGCGCTCGGCAAACCCTGGCTCGCGTTCGATCTGCCGGCCGGCGGCAAGCGGCTGCTGCAAAAAGCGACCGGCTATACGCTGACGATCAAGTCGGGGCAGGTCACCTTCCGCGATGGTATCGTGACCGAGGCTCGGCCCGGCGGGCTCGTACGCGGGCCGCAACGCACCGAAGCGCTGCAAGCGGCCGAATAGCGGCTTGTACTTTCCCCGGTCGCGGCGCTAGGGCGGGGAAATGAAGCTATTTGATAGATTTATACCCTGGCGCACCCGGGGGGATCGACATTGGTCGCGCGATGCATTGCTGCGATTGTTCGCCGAGTATCTCGGCGACGAGCGGATCGAAGAACTGGCCGATAAACTTGCGCCGATCGGCGATCGGCCGCTGGAACTGCCGCCCCGTTTTCTGGCGATCGTTTTCGCGTCACGATCCGGCAGCACCTATGTCAGCCGATTGCTGTCGAACACCGACTGGTTCGTCGATTTCAACGAAAGCCTCAATCCGGAGCAGCTTGTCGCGATCCGCCAACGCTATGATTTCGCGGACAACCGGCAATCGGTGCAATGGATGCTGGACAATCGCGGTACGCAGGAAGCTTTCGGTTATAAATTCGGTTTCTTCGGTATGGTCACGGCGGCGCATCTGGGCTTCCTCACGGAAACCTTGCCCCAAACCCAGTTTATCCGCCTCGTGCGACGGGACCGCGTAGCGCAGGCTATTTCGTTGCTGCGGGCGAAACTCAGTGGGCGCCTGCATTCGATCCACCCCGAGGGCAAAACCGTCTCGCTCGAAGACTACGATGCGGAGAAGATCGCCGCCAACGTCAAGCATGTCGCGCGCAACGAGAAGTGGTTCGGCGAGATTCTCGATCGGTTGGGCAAACCGGCGCCGATATTCGTCTATGAGGATATCTGCGCCGATCCAGAGGGGTTCGTCGCGGAGATCTGCGCCTTGCTCGATCTTCCCGCACCGGAGGTTTTCGAAGCCGAGGTGGATCTGGAAATTCTGCGCGACGAGATCAGCGATGCCTGGGCCGCGCGGTTTCGCGATGAGAGACCGGATATCTTCTAGGCGGAGCGGAATCGACCGGACCGGTAACGTCATCGCATCGGCAATTTTGATCGTGCGGACGCGAAACAGCGGTTGAAAGCCATGCGTCCGGCCCGTATAGAGCCGCGTCTGTCTCCCGGCGGGTCCGCATCGATGCGGGCCGGACGCACGGGTCGGGGAGTAGCTCAGCCAGGTAGAGCACTGTCTTCGGGAGGCAGGGGCCGGAGGTTCGAATCCTCTCTCCCCGACCAGTTTTTCACATCCTCAGAAAACTAAGGCTTTCAGACACCACAATGTAGCAAATGGTGTAGCAAGCGCTGTAGCAAATTCACTTGCTCTGACATGCGACTTTTCGGCGTATCGAATGTCCGCTTTGCGCCCTAAAAGCCGCCGTTTAGGGCTATGTCCGATACTGAGGGTGAAAGCAGATACTCTGACGTGACAATATCAGGGCATCTAACTGCAATAACCGCTTACTGTGTGCGCAGATACACCACGCAGACGTCCTCACGGCATGTAAGGTCATTGGCGACCGCAGCGTTTGTGCGGAAGAATCCACCCGGGCCAAGTACGACGGGAGACGACACAGCGGGGACTTGATGCTCAACGGTCCCCTGAATAACGACGGCCCGCAAATCGCTCTCGTCAAAACGCACTTGGACTGGCGCGCCTCTTTCGAGTCTGAGAAACCGCGCGTTGGGCTGGCCAGACACGGGATCGCCCCACAGGTCGGCAAACTCTGCAAAAGCCCCAGAGCCATCCGAAGTGACCCATTGCGCATTGCTAATTGACGACCACTCGATGTCATCCGCTGCAAGATTGACCGAAGCATCAGGTGGAGGGAAAGCTTCTGAAGAGGGCTCGACCAGATAAGGACCCGTTTCAATTTCTAGAAAAGCGAGAGAAGGCGAGCCCGGTTTGGCTGCGGTGATATGGTCTTCACCCGCTGCCTGAACCCAAAAGGAGCCGGGCCCCATCCAATTCATGGGCGCACCAGGGGCGGCGTTATGCATCTGACCTTCAATCACAACGGCGCGATAGGTTATATTGTGAATGTGAGGCGGAGATGAAAATCCATCCGCAAAGCGCAGCAACGTCCCCGATGCCGTATCCGAACGAATGTCTCCCCAAAGCACACCAGCTTGTGGAGCGGCGTCGCCGCGCGCCGGATTAAGCGGAATGTAGTCGACATCCTCCGGCGTGAGGGTGACCAGTCCCACATCTTCAGCGCTGAACTGACCTGTTGAACCCGTTTCCAAATCCGCGTTTATGTCGCTGCATCCGTAGATTAGGAAGAGCCCAGAGAGCGGAAGCGCAAGCCCGGCGATTGATAATGTTTTCATTCTCAGCATAGGTTAGGTCTCTGACAGGGTGACGGTTATCGCCTCAGCCTTGCCCGGCTTTCCTTTTTGATGGGACAACCAGCGCAAAGTTGGTGCGTGCGCCGCTAAGGAATTAGCCGTCCGCCTCCAGCTTGCAAGACTTACATTATATACGAAATCCGAATTCTCATTCAGAAAATTTGGACATTATTTGCATCTGACGAATCGTTATACTGCATGAAATTTCTGCACAAAGGAGGTCTTTTCCGTGAAGTCTATGATCCTCAAGGACTATGGCGAGAACGCAAACTTTGTCTCGGCTGAACTGCCCAAACCCATTGCGAGGCCCGGCTCTGTCCTGGTCCGCGTCGCGGCGAGCAGCGTAAACACAGTCGACACAATGATTCGCGCAATGGGTGCCGATCTGTCTCCGATTTCTCCGAACCTTCCTGCGGTCCTAGGCATGGATTTTGCCGGCACGATCGAAGCGATCGGCGAAGGCGTGGAAGGCTTTGCCCCCGTTGATGAGGTGTATGGGTGCGCCGGCGGTCTTGGCGATCTGCCTGGAGCGTTGGCGGAATTCATGGAAGCCGATGCGCGTCTCATCGCGCATAAGCCCAAGAGCATTTCTATGCGCGAAGCCGCCGCCGTCCCATTAGTCGGCATCACCGCTTATGAAGGACTCATCCGTGCGGGCGTTTGCAAAGGCCAGAAAGTACTCGTCCATGGAGGCACAGGCGGCGTCGGCCATTTGGCGCTCCAAATCGCGCAAAGCTTTGGTGCGGACGTTTATGCGACCTGCACGGGCGACACCGATCTCGACATCGTGAAGGGCTATAGGGCGAAAGCGATCGACTTCATGTCCGAACAGGTCGCCGATTATGTGGAGGCACACACCGGCGGGACTGGTTTCGACGTGGTTTACGATTCGGTTGGCGGCGCCAATATGAGCAAATCCTTTGAAGCTGCCGCGCTCAATGGGCAGGTCGTTACGACTGTGTCGATGCTGGAACTGGACCTGACACCCGCTCACTTTAAGGGCCTTTCGATACATGTTGTCTTCATGCTGATCCCGATGCTGCATGATTTTCGACGCGAGGAACATGGTCGAATCCTCGGCGAAATTGCCAAACTGGTCGATGCCGATAAAGTCCAACCCCTGCTGGATAAAGAACGCTTTTCGCTGGAGCAGGCGGGGGATGCCCATGATCGCCTGACCAGCGGTCAGGCAACAGGGAAAGTGGTGATCGATGTCGCTTGATCATTCGCTAGATTGCCAAGGCGGGTTGCGACCGATCTTTTCCACCAGAAAATCAATCAGCACTCGCACCTTGGCGGTCAGTACATTGGATTTTGGATAGACCAACCACAAAGCACGATCACTCACGACCTTCCATTCGGGTAGAACTTCGACGAGAGTGCCCGCACGCAGTTCGCGATCCACGCTCCACCGGGCGTTGAGCGATATGCCGAGCCCGGCCTTGGTAGCGAGCCGCTGGCTTGCACCGTCGTCCAGCTCGATCCTGGTGCGGTCTCCTTGCATCGTGAGAGTTTCGCGCACGCCATTGCGTTCGAGTTCGACCTGATTTTCCAATTGTCGGAAGGCGATCAGGCTATGATCGATTATGTCGCCGGGACTCTCCGGCAACCCAGCCTGCGCCAGATATTCAGGCGCTGCGCACAGCGCCTCGGAGGAATCAGCGAGCTTTCTCGCCTTTAGGCTGCTGTCATCCAATACGCCACTCCGCAACGCCAGATCGAAGCTACCATCGAGCAAATCGAACTGCGCATCAGAGAGGCGAAGGTCGAGATTGATCTCGGGGTGTCGCTCAAGGAACTCGGGCAAGATCGGAGCGATGTAGAGCTGCGCAAAACTGCTTGAAGCGGCAAACCGGATAGTGCCCGAAGCATTCGGGCGTCCCTGTCCAAGCGCCGCCATTGCAGCATCGCTTTGCGCTAGGATTTCGCGGGCAAATGGCAAGAACTCCTCGCCCTCGATTGATACAGAAACCTTTCGGGTTGATCGGTGAAGCAGTTCAGCGCCCACTTCTCGTTCAAGTTTGGCCAGCCGTGCGCTGGCTACCGCTGGTGCCAAACCAAGATCACGCCCTGCCGCGCTGATGTTCAATTTCTCGGCTGCCCTGACAAATAGCCGAAGGCCTTTAAGATCCATCTATTATATCCATAATCTATATTCTAAATACGTTTTGCCTCGGTTTTATAGCATAATTAGTGGTAATATATCAATTCCAACGAAGCGGCAGGCGGTGCCGCTGCCCAGTTGGAGATACGTCATGCAAATCGATGCTAGCGTGAATTACCATGTGAAGAAGAACGCACCACAAGCGTTCGAGTTTGACGTTGACGGCATTGTCGGCAACCTTGTCTCACCCGAATTAGTCGAGACGAAGGTCACAGTCACAGACTTACGCGGCAGTGACGCCTGCCCGACATTCGACCGCGACGGCATTGAGTTTTTCAACCATGTTTCAGCTGTCGAAGATTTCGAGAATGGAGAAAGCTGGAAGACGGCTTACAATCAGGAGCTGACCGATCTGTTGAAAGCGCGCATCGGTGCAAAGGAAGTCATCGTTTTTGACCACACGGTTCGAATTGATGACCCGCAAGCCCAGCGGCGTCCCGCTCGCAACGTCCACAATGATTACAATAAGCGGGGCGCTGAGCAGCGTCTGATCGACCTTGTTGGCGAAGAGCGCGCTCTAGAGTTCCAGCAAGCTCGATACGGTTTTGTGAATGTCTGGCGCCCGGTCAAAACCACTATAAAAAGCTCCCCACTTGGCTTCATCCGTCCAAGTTCGATGAAAGCCAGTGACTGGATGGACATTGGCCTGATCTACCCGGATCGGTTTGGTCAAATCCTCGGTGTGGCCGCCAATCAGTCTCACGAATGGTTCTACTGCTCTGCAATGACGTCTGACGAAATCGTTGTCTTCAACATCTACGACAATCGCGGCCGTCCTCATCTGGCTCACAGCGCGCTCGACCTCCCATCCGACAGAGCCGCGGTCGCGCCTCGCAAGAGCATCGAGAGCCGCACTCTCGTCCTGTATTCCTGATTTTTCGAAAGGGCACGACGCCATGTCTACTGATCTGCTTACAAAAGCCCGCACTGTTTTGCGGCCTACACGAGACGAAATGCTGCAACGCGCTCCCTCCGTGAACCGCTTCTGGAGCGATAACGAAAGCGTGTTCGAGAACGCTTGGAGCGAATGGGAAAAGCAAGGCGGGCTCGGCGGAGTTACTCTCGACCGTTCGCTATTTGCCCCAAAGCTGCGCAGCGCCGTTGAAAACGCGTGGGAAGATCCCACCAAGGAATCCGTGGTGCAAGACCTTTGGACCGAAGTGTTTCCCGATGTTTACGAAGCGCAGTTCATCGATCCTGAGAAGCTCGCGAGTTTGCGAGAGTTTCTCACCCGCGTTGCAGATGCAGATATTCCGCTTCGCCCGCCTTATGGGCTTGTCCTCAACCGTGG
This sequence comes from Pseudomonadota bacterium, assembly GCA_039180285.1. Lineage (GTDB taxonomy): Bacteria > Pseudomonadota > Alphaproteobacteria > Sphingomonadales > Sphingomonadaceae > Parasphingopyxis. The sequence continues at coordinate 41,729 of JBCDDN010000022.1, forward strand.
CGGCGCAATGCTTGATCCGCGTTCGGAAGGCTATCTAGCTGTCCCGGTATTTCAGGCGTTCTATCGGGATCTGATGGATCACTTTATGCGCCCCATCGCGCGGCTGCTGTTCCCGGATATTTACGGGTATGACAGCCAGACCTTTGGCTTTTCCATTCAGTGGGAAGCAGGCAAGGATACGACCTTGCAGGCTCATACGGACGCATCGAGTGTCACGTTGAATATCAACCTCAACTTGCCTGGTGAGGAGTTCGCCGGCTCGGCTGTGCGGTTCATGAACCCGACAACCAAGTCGGTGAAAGATCTGACCTTCGCACCCGGCAAAGCGCTGATCCATCATGGCCGCGCCTTGCATGCGTCAAAGCCGATTACGAAAGGTGAAAGACACAATTTCGTCTTGTGGCTGTACGGTCAACATGGCCAGACGCCATACCCGCATGGCCAAGCTGGTCCGGCAGTATCAGCCGCCGATCGTTGGACCGTGCCGCAGGTTCCTTCCGACAACTTCGCGCCGTTCTGAGCAGGTTACCAGCCGACCTCTGAGTGCCTAAAAACCGATAAGGATAGCTCCCATGACAAAGACGATTATTATTACCGGCGCCACAGACGGCATCGGCCTCGAAACTGCCAAGATGATTGCCGCACAGGGGCATACGCTCCTACTTCACGGTCGAAGCACGGAGAAACTTCGGGCGACGTCCGAAACCGTCTCCAATATCGCTGGAGCTGGTAAGATCCACACTTACCGAGCCGATCTTTCGATCCTGCCCGAGGTCGAAACGATGGCGGCGGAGATCAAACGTGACTTCCACTCCCTAGACGTTCTGATTAACAATGCTGGCGTATTCGTGACGTCGCATCCGACAACGGCAGACGGCTACGACACACGATTTGTCGTGAATGCTGTTGCGCCCTATCTGTTGACCAAATCCCTTTTGCCGATTTTCAATCCGAACGGCCGTGTCGTGAATTTATCTTCCGCTGCGCAGTCGCCAGTGCAAATTCAGGATTTTCTGAGCAAGCGCTCCTTATCCGACAATGCCGCTTACGCACAAAGCAAATTGGCTTTGACCATGTGGTCAACTGAGCTTGGGCGAGCACTTGGGGCAGATGGCCCCGCAATAATCGCCGTCAATCCAGCATCTTTCCTCGGCAGCAAGATGGTGAAGGAAGCCTATGGTCAACAAGGTCATGATCTCGAGATCGGCGCGGACATTCTAATGCGGGCGGCCTTGGCTGACGAGTTCGCAAACGCCTCTGGACGATACTATGACAATGATCGCAAAGCCTTTGCGCAGCCACATCCTGATGCCTTGGATACCACCAAAAACAAGCGCGTCGTCGAAGCGATCGAACACCTGATCAGCTGATCAACGAGACAATTCAACAACCAAGTACGGCGGGAGCCCGCGCTTCCGTCACCGGGATAACTGCGTCCTAAATCCACCATCAAACAGAAAGGATAATGCAATGAAATATGAAGGTTTCACAACATTCTCAGTCGATCAAAACGGCCCGGTCATGCGGGTCACGTTCGACTTCGGTAAAGTCAATGTCCAAGGACAGGAAATGCTGGATGACCTCAACAGTCTGGCGATGCGGCTAGAGCGCGACCGGGATACGAAGGTCGTGATCTTCCAGTCGGCCAACCCGGAAATCTGGGTCTGCCATTATGACACGGAGCTTTTGAAAGACATGTCCGACGAAGCGGTTTCCAGAGACGAAGTGCAGCTGCTTGATCTGCAGGCTGTTTGCGAGCGGATCAGCAAGGTCCCACAGGCGACGATCGCCAAGCTCGAAGGCTTTGCTCGCGGGGGTGGCCATGAATTGGCACTCGCTCTCGACATGCGCTTCGCCGCGCGAGGCAAGTACAAGTTTATGCAGATGGAAGTCGGGATGGGCATCCTGCCATGCGGAGGCGGAGCGTCGCGTATGGCTCGCCAAACTGGTCTCGGCAAAGCGTTGGAAATCATCCTTAGCGCGCAAGACTATGATGCAGACGACGCCGAGCGTCTCGGCACTATCAACAAGGCGCTTGATCCCGATGAAATCGGCGAATACGTCGATGCGCTCGCTAACCGAATTGCGCAGTTCCCGGCAGAATCAATCAATGCCTGTAAGCAGATGGTTTATGAATCCATCGACAAGCCGATCGATGAAGCGCTGAAAGCTGAGGCGTATTGGCTCTATCAGGCGACAAGCAAGACGCCTGCACTTAAGCGATTCCGTATCGCTGACGAACAGGGACTGGAACACGATATCCAGAATCAGCGCAAGTGGGGCGAACTTGTGATGGACGTTCAGGATATCGACTGAGGTTCGGCGAGAGCGAATAGAAAATCCGGCTTGGCATGCTGAGCCGGATTTTCCGATTGATACCGACCTGCTCGGACGTTGGTTATAAGTGCCAATCCAAGTCGCTCATAATAAGATCATCATCGACTGTTTCCATTATGTCCTCGCGCCGCGACGAACGTCCGGAACCGGATCGGAAGCCGAACGGCATCCAGCTGCGTTGCAATCGCCTAGGGCATTGAGTTTGCTTTCGGTCATATCCGGACTTTGCGCCGTCTAGCTTGAACTCCCGATCAGCCGATGCACGTCCATTTGACTTGGGCGAACCCAGCAGGGCTCACCACCTCAATAATATCGATATCTTATAATCCGATTTTCTCGTTTGTAGCACACTTTTGTAGCAAACATTGTAGCTGAGGACCAGCTAATTGCCTATCTAGAAACAAACATTTGGCTCCACAGAGAAAGATCCTAGTCAGTCCCGCATCCTCTCTCCCCGACCAGTTTCTTGCAATGCGACTGCTGCAGCTAGTCTCGAGAATCCACACATTGCACGCCGTGTTCGGGCAGTGTGGATATTTGCCGTAGGAATGCCGTTTGCCGTTTATCCAAGTTTAACCGGCTTCCGGTACGATATTTACGGAGATCGGATCAGAGCAATGGCCTCGATGACACAGAATAGCGGTATGCCGGCACGGAGCGAAGAGCGGGCGCAAACCCCGTTTGGCGCTCAACTGCGCCGCAGCACGGGCACGATCCAGTCCATCACCGTCCGCAACATGTCATCCCGGGGCCTTCAGGCAACCGGTTTCAATGCGCCGATGAAAGGCGAGGAGATCGCCGTCCGCTTCGCGAATGGCCACAGTGTTGATGGCGTGGTCCGCTGGCTTCGCAAGGGGGTGTTCGGCCTGGAATTTCGGAGTCCGGTCGATGTATCGGCTATCACGAGAGATGCCAGGGCTCATGCGTCGCGGGACGGCGCGGTATAGCGAGTCAACCGGCTGAAAATATCTACTCGATCCGCCCCCGCATGAAGACGCGAAATGAAGACACCGGCGCCCCGGCGGCGAAGACGCCCTTCGGGTTGATGCAGATATAGGTGACGTTGTCGTCATAACCGGCCGCAGGAACATAGTTGCAATCGGCGAAAACGTTAGGCGGTGTCGGTTGATCGGAATAGGCCACGTCCGCCGAATAATTGAACGTCAGTCCGCTTCCGCTGTCTTCGAAAACGATCGGGTCCGTCGACGCAAAAATGTCCGGTCCGCCGGTATCCAGATCGCCGTTGAAGAAGGTAAGCTCTTCCGGGAACGCATCGACGATGAACACCGTATCGTTGTCGACCGCACCGGGGCCGGAATTTTCGACCAGGATCGAATAGATGACATCCTCTCCGGGTATCGAAAAACCCGAACCGCCGGCCGTCGGCATGAAGATGTTCGACGATTTGAGCACGGAGATCGATGGCGCCGGCGTGACCGTGATCTGGACGGTTGCGGTGCGGCACACCGCCGGGTCCGAGACCAGGCATATGGTATAGTCGAAACTATAGGTGCCCGGCGCGCTTCCGGCATTCAGGCCGACATCGCCGGTCGGGATATCGAAATTCAATTGCGCCGGCACCGTCGAACCCGAAGCGACGGAGATCGTCACGTCGCCCGTCGTTACCGGATTTCCGTTCCAGCGGTCATTGGCGAGAATGTTCAGGATCGTGATGCCAACGGTCCCGCTGCCGACGGACGCCGTGTCGTCGACCGCGATCGGGCCGCTGATATTCCCGCATGACGGCCCTCCGTTTTCGGCGAGCACGCCTGTCACGACATCGGCGGCCAGCTTGAAAACATTGGCGATGAACTTGTCCTGGTCGGTGACAATCGCGTTACCGGCCGAGACGTTGGCATTGTTCGTGGTGAACATGTCGATATCGCCGGTCAGCAAGTATCTCGGCGCCGAAACGCTGTTGGTGATTGCCAGCGGAAAAGCGTTGGCGTCCGAATATCGCGCCAGGACGGATCCGGTGGAAAAATAGCTGGACGCTCCGCCGGCGGTGGTCAGGTTGAGCAGAAGATTCTCCGACCCGCCATCGCAGGTCAGCGGGTTGATCGGGATCGCGCTGGTATAGCCGCCGCCGATATTCGAATAGTCGGTCACCGTGACGCCCAGGCCGTTGCAGACGGCATCGTTGCTGGAACTGTCACATCCGCCGATGACGAAGCCGCCATTGTTCACGAAGGCTTGAAGCGCTGTGTAAGCCGGGCCGAAATCATATCCCGAAAACCAGATATTGCAGTTGTTGGAAGCCAAATTGGCCGCCGTTGGGGTGCCGACTATCACAAAGGTGAAGGTGCTTTCAGAAAAAGTGCCACCGGGACCGAAATTCGCGACGTTCGAAAGCTTCTGGCGCATCGCCAGTGTCCGGGGCCGATTAAACCCGCCCCAGTTCGTGTTGCCGCAAACGACCAGATTGTCGCCCGGCGAAGCCGTCTGGGCCGATACGGGGGCGGAATGGAAGATCGCCGTCGAAACCAGCGCAACCAGCAGAACCGCTGCGTGCCTGGCGCGGAGAAGCATGCGATCGATCATATATAGGCCCAGCCCCGCAAGATGATGCGCCGGCAAAGCTAGATTTTTCCGGCAGTTATGGCCACCCCTTGGGCCGAATTGCGGCGTAGTGCAGGGCGCTCGGACGAAACAAGGCTGTTTTTCGGGTAGGGTGCGGGAGCATTCGGGTAGGTGGTTAGGTGAAGCGGTGCAATCGCGTGGCAGTATGAGTCGGCGTCACCGTCCGGCGAGGGTTCCGGTCTCGTTAAGCGGCGGGAATGGTGCCATCGAACGGCGCATTTTCGATATTCGCCAACCGGCTATTCGCTTCGCGAAAATGCCTGCCGATGGTTGCCGGCTAGGTCCCTTTCTGGGGGCTGATCAGGAATTTCTCGCCGGTCGTCTTGGCGTAGTAACGCTTGGCGATATCGGCCTGCAGCGCTTCGGCGAGCGAAATCTCGTCCGTATAATGGCTCGCGAAGGTGGTCGTGAGCTCGTCGACGACGCGCGCGCGCAACCGGTCGGCCACCGCAGCGCCGGCCTTGGCGAGGAAATTGGGCAGCAGCCAGCCGCCCACGCCCCAGGCCATGCCATAACCGCGGGTCAACACAGTTGGCGAGACGTCGAGGCCGCCGTAAAGATAGACCTGCTTGTGCGCGACCGATCCGTAGATGCTGTACGCGCCGGGCGTGCGCGCCGCAGCCGCTTCCATCGCGCTCAATATCTTGGACGCCAGATCGCCCCCGCCGGTCGCATCGAAGGCGAGGGTGGCGCCGGTTTCGTGCACGGCGTCGGTAAGATCGGCCGCGAACGTCTCGCTGCTGGAGTTGCAGACATATTTCGCGCCCATATCGCGGAGCAGTTCGACCTGCTCGTCGCGGCGGACGATATTGACGAGATCGACGCCGTCGTCCGCGCAGATCCGGTGCAGCATCTGGCCGAGATTCGATGCGGCGGCCGTGTGGACGAGCGCGCTATGGCCTTCCATCCGCATCGTTTCGAGCATCGACAAGGCGGTCAGCGGATTGACGAAACTGGAGGCCCCGTCCTTGGCCGTATGCTCCGGCTTCAGGGGCAGGCACATGGCCGCGGGCAGGCAGCGATAATGGGCATACATGCCGCCGCCCATCACCGCGACGCGCTTGCCCATCAGCGCCTGCGCCGCAGCGCCGTCTCCCGCCGCAACGACGGTCCCCGCGCCCTCGTTGCCGACCGGCAATTGCTGGCCGATCCGGGCTTTCATGACGCCCATGCCGTGCGACGATACGGGCGCGGTCAGAACCGTGTCGTCGCCTTCGCCCGTCGAACGGCATTCCGCCATATTCGCCCAGCCGAACATGACCCCGTGATCGGACGGGTTGATCGGCGTCGCCTCGATCTCGACGACGACCTCTTCCGCCTTGGGTGTCGGCATCGGCTGTTCGGCCAGTTCCATGCGCAGCTCTCCGTCTTCGGTAACGGTGGACAGCATCTGGCGGTAGGTCTGCGGCAGTGACATGGGATTCTCCTGAATGGCCGATGGGCGATGTTGGTCCCGACATACAGCTTTCGGCGGCGTGCGCCACGGTCGATTCCGGATTGTCCTGCGGCGTCCGATTGACCTATGTGTACTGTTATAATAATACACTAAGGCACTCAAAGAGTATCGGAACGTGCCGAGTGCCGTTCGAGACGAGGAATACCGTCAATGGAATCTGCCAACACTCTCCATCCCCGGGCCGTCGGGCGATTGGTCGGCTGGTCGCTGATCGGAACGATCGTCATCGGCATCGTCGCGGCGCGATTCGTGGCTCCGGACATCAACATCAATCTGTCGGCCGACGTCGCGGCGGTTGCCGAAAGCATGCTTGGGGCCGAGCAGCGTCTGCGGGCCCGGGCCTATCTCCTTGCCCTGACATTCGGCGTGGAGGCGCTGATCAGCGTCGGCTTCTTTTTCCTCCTTCGCAGGTCGGGACCGATCCTGGCCGGCTGGAGCCTGTTCGTCGGCCTCGCCGCATCGCTTCTGATGCTGCTCGGCGCGGTGTTCGCCCTCAACGCCGCGGAATTTGCGGGCGATGCCGCCTATGGCGCAATGTCCGAAGAAATCCGCCTGATGTTGGCGAGTGTGCAGGCGACGTCGGACTATACGTCATTCCACCTGGGACTGATCCTATCCTCTCTGGCGAAAGCCGGCTTCTTCGCCCTGTTCCTCAGATCGAACCTGATCCCGAAAATCATCGCGGGCTGGGGCCTGTTCGCCTCCCTGTTCGTCGCCGTCACCATCGTCGCGCGCGACTTCATCCCGGTGCTGGGACATGGCACGATCACTACGGCGTTCATGCTCTCCAACCTGATCGCGCTGGTTTCAACCGGACTCTATCTCGGGATACGCGGCGTCCGGACCGGCTAGGATTATCGCTTTCGCACCGGAGATTTCGTCGAACGCGCGGCGGCCTGTTACTCGCGCAGACCCGGGCTTATCCCTGCTGATCCGCGATCCACCGTCGCATTTCGGACTCCAGTGTGCTCAGCGGGACCGAGCCGAGCGCGAGGATCGCATCATGAAAGGTTCGCCGGTCGAAATTCTCGCCGAGCGCCGCTTCCGCTTCGGCGCGCAGCTCGCGGATTTTCAGCTCGCCCAGCTTGTAGGCCAGCGCTTGTCCGGGCCAGCTGATATAGCGGTCGATTTCGGTTTCGACCTCATGGTCCGACAGCGCTGTGTTGGACGCCAGATAGTCGATCGCCTGCTGACGCGACCAACCATAGTGATGGAGACCCGTATCGATGACGAGCCGCGCGGCGCGCCACATCTCATAGGTCATCCGCCCGAAATGTTCGTAGGGCGTGCGATAGATACCCATCTCAGTACCCAGATACTCGACATAGAGCCCCCAGCCTTCGCCATAGCCGGAGAAATAGGTGTAGCGCCGGAACTCAGGGCCAGCTTCCTGCTCCTCGGCGAGCGCCGCCTGCATCGAATGACCGGGCGCGCACTCATGAAGTGTCAGTGCGGGAAGGTTGTAGAGCGGCCGGCTCGGTAGATTGTACGTGTTCATCAGACAGCTCTCGAGACCGCCGCGTCCAGCCGTGTAGAAGGGCGCGATCTCGTCGGGCACCGGCAGGATCGTGAAGCGGCGGCGCGGGAGCAGGCCGATCACATCGCCGAGCGTCGCATTGGCGCGCACCGCGACCCAGGCGACGAACATCATCAACTCCTCGGGCGTCTCGGCGTAAAATTGCGGATCGGTGCGCAAAAAGGTGAGAAACTCGTCGAACGATCCCTCGAAGCCGGTCTCGGCGATCGTCGCTTCCATATCGCCGCGGATCCGGGCGACCTCGGCAAGGCCGATCCGGTGGATCTCCTCGGCCGTCATATCGAGCGTCGTATATTCGCGGATCTGCGCGGCATAATAGCCTGCGCCATCGGGAAGGGTGCTGGCGGCAGTCTCGGTCCGGGCGGCCGGATAATAATCCTCGCGATAGAAGCGCAGCAGCTCGGCAAAGGCCGGGGCGACGGCATCGCGAATCACGGTTCGGGCTTCGGCGCGTAAAGCTTCCTGCTCGGTAGCCGGGATGGTGGGCGGCATATGGGCGAAGCTGGCGAAGAAGGGATTGGCCTCGGGATCGGTCTCGGTATAGGGCGCGATCGCGGCATCGCGTCCGGCCAGCGTCACCCGCGGCACGGTAAAACCCCGTGCGAGCCCTGCGCGCATATTCGCAATATTCTCGGAGAAGAAACGCGGGATATCGCCGAGCCGCCCTAGAAACCGGCGATAATCCTCGATCGTGGTCAGCTGTCCGGGGCGCGGATTGAGGCCGGTCCAGAAGGCGGTGTCGCTGTTGAGTGGCATCTCCCATTCGCGATATCGGGCATCGGCGATCGCGATCTCGAGATTGGTGCGGAATACCGAAGCGTTGATGCGCTCTTTGTCCGACAGCGCCTCCAGCGGAATCGCGTCCAGTTCGCGCAGCGTGTTTTCCCGATGGGCGAGGCGCCGCATCTGGGTTGCGGAATCGACGGCGGGCAGGCCGTCGCCCGGGGTCAGCTGCCCATCTTCGTCGCGTGTCCGGGCGAACTCCGCCATCTGCCAGGCCCAATCGGCTTCATAAAGCGCCTGCAATCGTTCGTCGGCGCTTGCGGGCACTTCCGCCTGGGCCGCTTTTGCCGGGTAAATCGGCATGGTCGGCACCATACAGCCGAGCGCGAGGGCGATTAGGGGTAGGCGGAGGGTCATATCGGAAATCCTCGCGGGTGAAACGTCCGTAACGGCTTAGCGCGCCGGCTTCAGCGCATCAAACCGGCATGCGTCAGGCATATGTCCTGAACGCCACGCCTATTTGTCGCGCTTCGAAGCCAGAAAGCGGTTGATCACCGGGCTGAACGCCACAC
>JBCDDN010000023.1:0-46741 GCA_039180285.1 Pseudomonadota bacterium
GGCGCGGCGGCCCATCCCCGAAACCTGCGCCTCAAGGCCCGAAGCGTCAAGCGCGGCGGATTGGGGGTGCGCTTATCCTCCGAACAGCCGGGCAAAGCTCCAGCCGATGCCGAACAGGATCAGCGCGCCGAGCATTATGGCCTCAGCGATAGTCAGATATTTGCGAAAGGGGTGGCGCTTCATCGGCCCGGGCCTCCATCTCCCATGGGTTAAGAGGCGCGGCGAAAAGCCGGGTGCTAAAAACCCTGCGCATACGTCAGAGCGCCGCCACCTTTAGGCGAACCCTGGACATACGTAACGGCCACCCGGCCGAAACTCGCGCTTCGACCGGCGTATGCGTTAGGAGGTTTTTAGGGCCTCACAACCGGGACTGACCGGCTGCGAGACAGAGGTTAGCGCGATGGACCGGGGAGGGGAAGAGGCAGCAGATCGGGTTCGGTCATGATCGGGCTTCTCACACAGGGAATGGAGCCGATCTATTTATTCGATTTTGGGGGCTGTAGGGCAAGGAATAGGATTTGTGGGGTGGGGAGGCTTTAGGCCTCCCCTCACGGCTAGCCTCAACTTGGCACTCGATGTCCGCGAATTATTGGTGTGTAGATAGGGTCATAGCGACACCCCGCAGCCGTGCCTATTACACTGATTATGGTGATAAATGTGGTCATATCGTTCTCCATCAAGACGTTAAATCCTAACAGGGTGGTCAATGAACCCAGTATCCACACAAACGATCGCCAATAACTCTCCTTCAGAATGCCAGTTAGTGAGCTCGTAACGACGCTTTACCAGTAAATTTTGCGCTTCACAAACTGGACGATCCATTGGGAGTCTACGCCGCTTTGCCTATTGTCGAACTGCGTTACAGCAGCTTGACCTATGACATCACATCGGTGATCCAAAGGTGTGGCTAAAAATGCTGACATCGAACGGGTAGGTTTACTCCTAATATTAACGTCCCCGGGAGGCATGGAAACGAAATCGCTTGCTAAGAAACTTCTAAAGTTTGACCGCGAGATTGACCTATCCGTTTCTGTGACAACGCGTCCTAACTCGTCGCGAGAAGCGAACGGGTCGGTTTATGAGTTTGTTGACAACGAGGCTTTCGATGACTTCGTCAAACATGAAAGATTCCTTGAATGGGCTCACGTACATGGTTCTAGGTACGGCACACTGAAATCTAATATTCTAAATTCATTGCAACGAGGCCGAGACGTCGTCCTCGGATTGGATTGGCAAGGCACGCAGCAGATCAAACAAGTCGAACCAGATATTGTCAGAGTGTATATTTTACCTCCCTCTTTAGAAGAATTGCGAAAGCGTTTTTACGAGTGCGGTATTTACGGTGAGGACGACATAGAGCGGCGCATGGCAAGAGCTCCCGCTGAAATTAGTCACTGGGCAGAATACGACTACCTCGTCGTAAACGATGACCCCGATAGTTGTGCTGAGAAAATCTATGGGATCCTATGTAGCGAAAGACTTAGACGAAACCGGCGGATCGGTCTTATCGACTACATCGGGCGTATCACCGATAGCACTTCTGCAATAAGCCGGGTGGAGCCCGCTAAACCAAGCACGGCGGCGTCTGATGAAAGAGACGAAATAATCGGGCGTATTCGTGATTTGGAACGCGCGTTGGACCAAGCGATACTTGTGGCGCCCAAACTGAATTCGACACCGGGCATCGGTCATAATGAGCCTCCGCTCGATCAAGCGATGACTAATTCCGAAATAAGTACACTCAAACAGGACATTTCTGAAATAGAAGAGAATGTCTTGCGTCAAAATAACTGGGAACGACTGCAAGCGGCAGCGGCGCGGCTTCAGTTAAAGGCACTCGAAATTGCCGAGTGGGCAGCCGACAAAATCGATGTGTTTGCTGGCGAATTTGCAAAATCTTTAGGGCAGGAAGCCGGGAAATTGCGATTCTGGGTAGGCGCTTGGCTCATTGTCAGTGGAAAACTGTCTGCTCTAATAGAAATTATCCAGAAAAACCTGCTGCCGTAACGCATTGTGATCCTTCGTGGCTTTGGTCAGAAGATTGCGACTTGGCATAATTTCGTTGGATAATTTGAACGTGTAGCACTGTGTTTAGGGTTGGGGTTTTGACAACGCATGTTTCGATATTTTCTAGGTGTGGGTTCATCCGTTCTACTGATTACAGCTGGTTTTCTGGTATTCGCCGCAATAGCAGCGGTCACTGAAACTTCTGAACAAAGCAGTTCGTCCATCGGCGTAATTTTGGCGATCGGCGGAATCTTCCTTGCCTCGGTGACAACCTTCACGGGAGTTTACTTTGGATGGAGAAGAGATCGGCGTGAAGCCCGGCTTCTAGAACTGAAATTGCACGAGCTTGAAGCCAGAAACGCAGCCGCAGATCCGGACCATGAGTAGCTTTGTGTATCATTGGATATCGTTAAGGTTGCGACGTTAGCACCCTTCCCCAAACTCCCCCTTCCCGCTAAACCCCTCCCGACTCATTCACCGCTTGCCGCCGGTCGCTGCGCGTTGCCGCAGTCCCCCTTCCGGCGCCGGGCATCAGACAGGGACCACTCCATTGACATCCACCGGCCACGACACGCTTTCCACCCGTTCCTCCCTCACGGTCGAGGGCAAGACTGTCCATTATTATTCGCTCGCCAAGGCGGCGGAGAAGCTGGGGGACGTGTCCCGCCTGCCGTTCAGCATGAAAGTGCTGCTCGAAAATCTGCTGCGCTTCGAGGACGGGAAGACCGTGACCACGGACGACGTGCAGGCCTGTGTCGATTGGCTCAAGGAGCGGCGGATTTCGCGCGAAATTCAATACCGCCCGGCGCGCGTGCTGATGCAGGATTTTACCGGGGTGCCGGCGGTCGTCGATCTGGCCGCGATGCGGGACGGGATTGTGGCGCTGGGCGGTGAAGCCGAGAAAATCAATCCGCAGGTGCCGGTGCATCTTGTGATCGATCATTCGGTGATGGTCGACGAGTTCGGCACGCCGACCGCGTTCGAGGAGAATGTCGCGCTCGAATATCAGCGCAATATGGAGCGCTACGAGTTTCTGAAATGGGGCGCGGGCGCGTTCGATAATTTCAAGGTCGTGCCGCCGGGGACGGGCATCTGCCACCAGGTGAATCTCGAATATCTGGGGCAGGGCGTGTGGAGCAGCGAAGATGCGGACGGCGAGACGGTCGCCTATCCCGATACGCTGGTCGGCACGGACTCGCACACGACGATGATCAACGGGCTCGGCGTGCTCGGCTGGGGCGTCGGCGGGATCGAGGCCGAGGCGGCGATGCTGGGGCAGCCGGTTTCGATGCTGATCCCCGAGGTCGTCGGCTTCCATTTGACCGGCGAGCTGGCCGAGGGCGTGACGGCGACGGATCTCGTGCTGACGGTCGTCCAGATGCTGCGCGAAAAGGGCGTGGTCGGGCGGTTTGTCGAGTTTTACGGCTCCGGGCTGAAGGCGCTGACGCTGGCCGACCGGGCGACGATCGCGAATATGGCGCCCGAATATGGCGCGACCTGCGGCTTCTTCCCGATCGACGAGAAGACGACGGACTATATGCGCCTGACCGGTCGGGACGCGTGGCAGATCGCGCTCGTCGAGGCCTATTGCCGCGAGCAGGGGCTCTGGCACAATGTCGACGATCCCGATCCCGTGTTCACCGATACGCTGGAGCTCGACATGGGGCTGGTCGTGCCGAGCCTGGCCGGGCCGAAGCGGCCGCAGGACAAGGTGATCCTGCCGCAGGTCGATGAGCTGTTCAACGACGACATGCAGAAGATTTACGGCCGCGACGGCAAGCGCGTGGATGTGGACGGCGTGGACCATGATATCGGCGATGGCGATGTCGTGATCGCGGCGATTACGAGCTGTACGAATACGTCCAATCCTGCGGTGATGGCGGCGGCCGGGCTGGTCGCGAAAAAGGCGCGCGAAAAGGGGCTGAGCGTGAAGCCCTGGGTGAAGACGAGCCTGGCGCCGGGATCGCAGGTGGTGACGGATTATCTGGAGAGTTCCGGGCTGCAGGACGATCTGGACGCGCTGGGCTTCGATCTGGTCGGCTATGGCTGCACGACGTGCATCGGCAATTCGGGTCCGCTGGCGGCGCCGATTAGCAAAGCCGTGAACGAGAATGACCTGGTGGCGGCGAGCGTGCTGTCGGGGAACCGCAACTTCGAGGGGCGGGTGAGCCAGGATGTGCGGGCGAATTTCCTCGCGAGCCCGCCGCTGGTGGTGGCGTACGCGCTCAAGGGTACGGTGACGGAGGATATTACCGCGACGCCGTTGGGGCAGGGGACGGACGGGGCGGATGTGTTCCTCGCCGATGTCTGGCCGAGCAATGCGGAAGTGGCCGAGACGATTGCGGCGCATGTCAATCGCGATATGTTCGAAACCCGGTACGCGAATGTGTACGATGGGGACGATATGTGGCGCTCGATCGATGTCGAGCCGTCGGCGACGTTCAGCTGGCGCTCGGGCAGCACCTATGTGCAGAATCCGCCCTATTTCGAGGGCATGACGATGGAGCCGGAGGCGATCGAGGACATCGTGGACGCGCGTCCGCTGGCGCTGTTCGGCCAGTCGATCACGACCGACCATATTTCGCCCGCCGGCGCGATCAAGGAAGACTCGCCTGCCGGTAAGTATCTGAAAGACCGCCAAGTTTCCCGCGCCGACTTCAACTCCTACGGCAGCCGCCGCGGCAATCACGAAGTCATGATGCGCGGCACCTTCGCCAACATCCGCATCAAGAACCAGATGCTCGACAATGTCGAAGGCGGCTACACCCGCCACATCCCGTCCGGCGAGGAAATGTCGATCTACGACGCCGCGATGCGCTACAAGGCGGAAGGCACGCCGCTCGTCGTCATCGCCGGCGCCGAATATGGCACCGGCTCCTCCCGCGACTGGGCCGCGAAGGGCACGAACCTCCTGGGTGTAAAGGCGGTTATCGTCGAAAGCTTCGAGCGCATCCACCGCTCGAATCTGGTCGGCATGGGTGTGCTTCCATTGCAGTTCACCGAGGGCATCACCCGCGAAACGCTGGGTCTGGACGGTACCGAGACGTTCACGATTCTCGGCGTCGCGAACCTCGATCCGCGCCAGACGGTCGAGGTTGAGATGACGCGGGCCAATGGCGAAACCGCGACCTTCGAAACGCTCTGCCGCATCGATACCGCGAACGAGATGGAGTATTTCCGCCACGGCGGCATCCTCCATTATGTGCTGCGGAATTTGGCGGCCTGAGCTCGTAGCCGATCCCGCCTAATCGGCAGGGTCGGCAGGTCGCGGCGCATAATCCAACCGACCGATCTCGCTGATCCGGCCATCGTCCATCCGGCCCTCGACCAGTTCGTAGCCGAGCAGGGCGAAGACGCGGTTGCGCAGGAAGATCGGGCGAGCATTGCCGTACCAGTCGACACAGCTTGCCTGGCAATTATCGTCGACAACGCCCTCGACCCGCGCGCCGAGTTCGCCCGCGCGGGAGAATTGGCGGTTGTCGCGGCGCAGGAACAGCATCGCGGCGGATGACCCCAACAATTGCCGGAAGCGCGGCTCGACCTGCCGGGCGATCGGCAAACCGAGCGTGCCCGACGCGCCATCTTCGGATCCGGCGTCGGGCCGGTAGAAATAGGCATGGCTGCGGGATTCGCCCTGGCCGGCGGCGGGCATGGTGTAGCGATCGGCGATATGCGGATCGCCGTCCGTCAGCGTGATGGCGCTGAAACCCAGCTTGTTGCCGAGGCCGCTGCCGATCACGACGGCGTCCGCTCCGAGCCGTTCGATCCGCTCGACGCCATGACCGATCTCGATCTCTGTCGCGTCCCCATCGCCGAGCGCTGCGGCGAAGACGCGCGGCTCGAATTGGCCATAACCGGCCATGCGACCATAGCCGTAAACGATATGATCGCCGACATAGCGGTTCTCCATTTCCCAGACGCTGCCCCGGGCGAAGCCGAGCTGGCGATAATGGCGGTTCTCCACATCGCCGCTGCCGTCGCCGAAATCGGCCAGCGGCACTTGGATCAGGCTGATCTCGCCGGTCGATCCGCGTGGCAGTTCGATCATCGGCGTCGCGCCTTGGCTGGTCACCAGGACGTTGAGGCGGCCAAGATCCGGTTGTTCGAGGAATGAAAATTGGTCGATCGGCATCCCGCGCGCGCCGATCGCCGAGGGACGCGCACCGTCGAGCGGCAGGCGATAGATATGCGCGTTCTGGCCGTCGGGGTTCGCGGCATAGGGATTGCCGCCTGAGATCCAGAGATAGACGGCATCGCGCGACACGTAGAATTCGCGCGACCATCCGGCGATTACGCCGGTCGCCGAGCAGTCGAAATCGTCGCTGGCGACATCGCAGCGCGTCACGCTGTGCAGGGTCGAAGGCGCGCTGTCTTCGTCGGCAAAGATATCCTCGGCGATGAAAATCTCGCCGGGTCCTGCGATCCGCTCGAACGTCCGGTTGCTTTCGTCCCCCGACCAGCGCTTGACGCCGGGTAACGCATCGAGCGGATTTTCGCCGTAATAGAGGTTAAGCGGCGTGTAGAAGATCAGTTCTGTGCCGATCAGGCGAGAGGCGTAGTTATCGGCGCTGTAATAGTCGTTGGAGCGCAGGTGATGCGCGTCCTCGAAACTCAACTGGCCGTCATCGGTGATGCGGAAGCGGTTCACTTCCGTGCCGCCGCGCGGATAACTGTAGCCGATCACGATCACCCGATCCCCGGCGATCAGCATCTCGTCATACCAGGATGCGCCGCCACTCGCGCCCGGCGGAAAGGCGTCGATATGATCGATGGCGCGCATCTCGCCGCCCGCGGTAGAGATGGTGAAGAGCCGTCCGCGGCGCAGCACGACCAGCATGTCGCCCCGCGCCTTGACGATGCCGCCCTCGTCGACACCGGCGGTCTGGTTATTGGTGATCCCGTCGGCTTCGGGCTCGGACGGCGCGGGAGCCACGGCATTCGTTACTCCCGCCTCTTCGACCGTTGAGCCCGTTACCATTATCGATGACGGATCGCGCCGCAATCGGTCCCGCGACCGCCCCAGAAATTCGGCAAGCTCTTCCTCCGATTCGAAGGCGCGCAGACCTTCCGTCGAAACGGTTTGCGGCGCAGAAACTTGCGCCGCCTCGCTGACGCAACTGGTCAATCCGCTGGCAATTCCCGTCGTTGCAATGGCGATGATGGCCGCGCGCCCGACGAGGCGGCGCGCGCATAGATCGTAAACGCGGCTGAAAAGCATTGGCCCTCTCCCTCACCCATCATGATACCGTATACCATATTGAGGCAGTCAACGACGCGACCCGTTGCGGTGAGTCTCTGGTTGCGTGTGGAGTATTGCGCTAAGCTGAATAGATGCCCCGATTGTCCGAAGTGCCCCGCGATGACGCAGACGATTATGCCAAGGCGCTCTACACCGCCCTGTTCGGCGATCGCGACCCGGTGGCCGAGCCCGGTACCGCGACGGGAACGCCGGGAAACTGGTGGACGGTGTTCGCGCTCGTGCCCGATGCTTTCAAACACACGACCGAGGGTTTCGGCTTCTATCGCTCGGCCAATCGCACGCTCGATCCGGTGCTGCGCGAACTCGGCCAGACGCGGGCCGGCTATGCGGTCGGTTCGCGCTTCGTCTATTCGCAGCATATGAAGGCGGCGCGCTTTGCCGGGCTGACCGACGAGCAAGCCGCCGCGATCGCGCATTGGCCGGTGGCCGACTGTTTCGACGAGATCCAGCGCGCCGTGCTCGCCTATACCGATTGCCTTGTCCTGCAGCATGGCCGCGTGCCGGACAGCGTGTTCGACGTCCTCAAGGCGCATCTCTCCGACGAGGAAATCCTCGAGCTCACCTATATTACCGCGACCTATATGATGCACGCGGTGATGAGCCGGGCGCTGCGTCTCGAATATGACGATGTCGACGATCCGGTGGTCGAGACGCCCGCGCCCGAAGGTGCGACCGCCGATGTGATGGGTATGGTCGACAACCGGAAGAAGGAATAGCGCGCCATGACGGCCTATCGTTCGTTTCGCGAACAGAGCCTGCACTATTTCATCCGGCCGCACGACGCGCTGCCTGGCGGCTCGATCGATTCCCCGGCTGCATGGCGAGGTCCCGACATCGCGAAGCAGCAGGACGAATGGATGGTCGCCCTGACGGAAGACGAGATCGCCGAACTCGGCGCGGCGCACGATGCATTGCAAAAAGAGAGCGTACCGCTCGACGCCATCACTCGCGATAATTTTGTTCTACCGACATTGGGCGCGAGGATCGCCGGCTGGCGCGACGAGATACGGAACGGCCGCGGTTTCGTCATGGTACGGGGTTTGCCAGTGGCAAAATGGGGGACCGACAAGGCGGCCTATGTCTATTGGGGCATCGGCCATCACCTCGGCCTGCCCGGCGCGCAAAATCCGCAGAACGAACTGCTCGGCCATGTCGTCGATTATGGCGAGGAAAAGGATAATCCCGTTGTCCGGCGCTATCGCACGACGGGCCATATCGATTTTCATTGCGACGCGGCTGATGCAGTCGGGCTCCTATGCCTGCACACGGCGAAATCGGGCGGGCAGAGCCGGATCGTCAGTTCGGTGGCGATCTTCAACGCGATCCAACAGCAGCGCCCCGATCTTGTCGCCCGTCTGTTCGAGCCGTTCATGCTCGACCGTCGCGACGAACAGGGAGAGGGAGAGTCGCCCTTTTTTCCGATTCCGCCCTGCCGACACAGCGATGCGAACGGACTGCAGACCTTCTATCATAGCGAGTATTTCCGTTCTGCCGACCGGCATGGCGATGTGACGATCGATACGGCGGCGATGGAGCTGCTCGACCTTTATGACAGCCTGTGCCTCTCGCCCGAGCTACAGCTCGATATGTGGCTGGAGCAGGGCGACATGCAGTTCATCTCGAACCACACGGTCGTACATTCGCGCACCGCCTATGAGGACTGGCCGGAGCGCGAGAGAAAACGCCATCTGCTGCGGCTTTGGCTGTCGTTCGAAGATCCAGGAGACTGAACCATGCCCTATCACCATCTCGCGCTCGCTGCGAAGGATATGCAGGCGATCCACGAATTCTACGAAGGCGTGATGGGGTTCGAGCTGGTGAAGGTCGAGATCGCGCCGGTCATGGGCGGCGGCTGGGGCAAGCATTTCTTCTACCGGATGGACGGTAACGACGGCCGCTTTATCGCCTTCTGGGAATTGCACGAGGTTCCGGGGCAGGACGATCAGGTCCACGACCTTAACGCCGCCGCCAAAATGCCGCAGGGCACCAACCATTACAGCTTTGCCGTGACAACGCGGGGGGAACTGGATGGCTGGCGTGAGCGCTGGAACGCGGCCGGACTCGATGTGCTCGAGATCGACCATAATTGGTGCCGCTCGGTTTACACCCGCGATCCCAATGGCAACATGGTGGAGTTCTGCCTGACGACGGGCGCGTTCACAGAAGCGGATCGCGAGCGCGCGCTGGCGGCGCTCGACGAAACCGAGATGAAGGCGAGCCCGCCGCCCGGATCGATGAAGAACTGGCCGGCGAGTTAGTTTGTCAAAATTTTCCTAACGGGAAATCGCGGCACCGCCCTCCGATGGCGTCCAACGACGCTTCGCGCCGCCGGCGCCGCGCCGAGCCGAAGGCGAGGTCTGACGAAAAACTACGACGCCAGCTTCAGCGGCGTGCCGCTCGTTTCCGGCACATCCGCGCACTGGGCGCTCAGCCCGTTGAACAGTGTGTTGATCGCGATCCGCAGATTTTCCATGTTCGCGCTGGTGTAGTGCGGGATCAGGCTCGGGTTGCAGAAGGGCGCGAGCATCAGATTGACCGGCGACATCAGCCCGTCGATCGTCATGCCCGGAAATTCGCCGTCCGAAATCGCTTCGGCCAGGATCGTCGCCATATAATGGTCGGCGAGATCGACATAGCTCATCACGACGTCCTTATGCTCTTCGCCGAGCGCCATGCAGGCCACAAAATAGTCGTGATCCTCTTCGTAGCGCCGCCGCTTCTCCGCGAAGCGCCGGGCGAAGAACTGGTAGAGCTTTTCGCGCGGCGGAAGGTCGCTCTCGACGACTGCCTCCATCATCTCGTTGAACGGCTTGAACCAGCGTTCGATCGACGCCTCGAACAAGGCTTCCTTGTTCGGGAAGAAGCGATAAACATTGGATTGCGACATGCCGCAGGCATTGGCGATATCAGTGATCGTGGGCGTTACCGGTCCGCGTTCGCGGATCAACTGTTCTGCAGCTTCGAGAAGCTGTTCGGCGGTGGCTTCATGATCGGTGTGCGGGCGGGCCATGACTATCTCCTTGGCGCAACTGTATCGCATCGGCATGACGGTTTTATGATAAACGATAGTTAATATCAATTATCAATATGTGCAAGAGCGATTGTCGCACCTGTATGTTGCGCTTATGCCGTTGCTTTCCACTCAGGGCCTTATTCGTCCATGCCATCCGATCAAGACAGCAATAGCCGATTCAGCGATCCGATCAGCGGCTCGATCGCCCTGTTGCGCCGCTGGTGGCGGCTGGTGTGCCGGGAGATCGATCAGGTCGCGGTGATCGAAAAGGTCCGCGGCGAATCCGGCTGGACACCGCGTTACGCCTTCATGACCTGCATGTCGGCGGGGATTGCGATCCTCGGGATGCTGCTCTCCTCGCCGGCCGTCGTCATCGGTGCGATGCTGCTCTCGCCGCTGATGGGGCCGATCCTCGGCATCGGTTTCGCACTCGCGGTCGGCGACTATAAATGGCTGCGCGATGCGGGGCGTGCCTTGGCCTTGGGTACCGTCATTGCGATCCTGTTCTGCGCGGTCATCGTCGCGCTGTCGCCGCTCCAGACGATCACCGCGGAAATCGCGGCCCGCACCCGGCCCAATCTGTTCGATCTCGGGGTCGCGCTCTTCTCCGCACTGGCCGGTGCCTATGCCATGATCCGCGGCCGCGACGGCACGATCGTCGGGGTCGCCATCGCGACGGCCCTGATGCCGCCGCTCGCCGCGATCGGCTTCGGTCTGGCGACGTTCAACTGGGCGGTGTTCGGCGGCGCGTCTTTCCTCTTCTTCACCAACCTCACGACCATTGCGCTCACCGCCGCACTCATGGCGCGGACCTACGGTTTCAGCAGCTATCTTTCCAGCAAGCAGACGGCGGCCCAGTCGGTCGTGATCGTCGTGGTGTTCATTTCGCTCGCCATTCCGCTGGGTTTTTCGCTGCGTCAGATTTCCTGGGAGGCCAATGCCACGCGCCAGGCGCAGGAGCTGGTCCGTGACGAATTCGGGGAGGCGGCGCGGATATCGCAGCTCGATTTCGATTTCGATGCCGATCCGATCACCGTGACCGCCTCCGTTCTGACTCCGGAAATCGTCGGTGGTGCGGAGGAGCGGGCGCAACGAACCCTGCAGCGCGAACTGGGACGGACGGTCACCGTCGATCTGCGGCAGTTCCAGGTGGATACGGAGAGCACGACGGACGGCGCCGAGCTAGCACTCGCCCGGATGCGCGAACAGGCGGCGGCGACGCAGGAAGAGATTGCCGATCTGACCGATCAACTCGCGCTGATCGCCGGCGTCAATGCCGATGAGGTGACGGTGGACCGCAACGCCCGCCGCGCGATCGTCCGGGTGCGGGCGCTGCCCGGAGCCGAACTGGAAACCTATTATGCGCTGGAGCAGCGGGCCAATAGCCGGGCCGAAGACTGGGACGTGCAAGTTATTCCGCCGGCCAAGGATCTGCCGGCGATCGGCTTTGACAACGGCGAAATCGATTTACCCGGACGGCGCAATATCGGTCTCGCCATCTGGGCGGGGCAGCGGCTCGCCGTGCCGGTGGGCGTGTCGGGATCCGATGCGGCTGCTCAGATCGTCATTCAGCGGCTGACGGAGGCCGGGATCGATGCGCGGCGGTTGCCTGGCGAACAACCCGGCTTCGTCGCACTGAGCTGGCTGGCGCCGGACGGCGGCACGGGGGAGTAGCCCGGCAAGGCTATCCCGCCGGTTGGGAAATGGCCGCGGCGAGCCAGTCCGGCAGGTCGAGCGCGGTCAGGTCATCGATCCGGCGATGTTCGACCGACAGACCGAGATCGGGATAGGCGATCCGCTGGCACTTCTCGTCAGCCCGGTCGAGCGGCACGACGACGAGCCTGCGGTTGACCTTGTTGCGATAATGCATGCGGGCGGTGTTCTCCTGCCCGACATAGCAGCCCTTTTCGAAATCCACGCCGTTCAGCTCCTCTGCATTGCATTCGAGCCAGAGGGTCTTGTCGCTGCCGAGCTCCGCCAGACCCTCGGTGACGCCGAGCGAGAGACGATGCGCGTGATAATCGAGCTCGGCGGCATCCGAAGGAGGGGCGATCCAGCGATAACCAAGGGCCGGGAGTCTGGGATCGGACGGATGGTCCGTTGCGTCCTTCGCCCAATGCACGGCCACGCTTTCTTCTACCGTCAACTCGATGGGTCGCCTCAGGCGATAGAGTTTCAATCGTCTGGTCAGATCTTCCATCGCTTCGGCTTCGCAATCGACGAGGATGTCCTGCCCATCGGCCCATAAGAAGAAATCGAACAGGGCCTTGCCCTGGGCCGTGAGCAGCCCGGTCCATTGCGGCGTGCCTGGCTGAACCCGATCGACATTCTGCGTGACGAGCCCCTGCAGGAATTCGCGGACATTCTCGCCGGAAATCCGCATCAGCGCACGATCGGTCAGAGTGGATGCAGCCATGGACTTCAATTAGGTACTCGCCCGTGCAAAAGGAAGCGGCATGACAGACAGTATTACGATCCGCCGCCCCGATGACTGGCACGTCCATCTGCGCGACGGCGCGATGCTGGAGGCGGTAGCGCGCTACACGGCGCGGCAGTTCGCCCGAGCGATCGTCATGCCCAATCTCGCACCACCGGTGACGACCACCGCTGCGGCGAGAGCCTATCGCGACCGGATCATGGCTGCCTTGCCCGAAGGCAGTGATTTTACACCCCTGATGACCGCCTATCTGACCGATACGATCGACGCCGACGATCTCGCCGCCGGGCATGCGGAGGGCGTGTTCACCGCCGCCAAACTCTATCCGGCCGGGGCGACGACCAATTCGGACAGCGGCGTCACCGATATCGCGAATATCCATGTCGTGCTCGAACGGATGGAGGCGATCGGCATGCCGCTCCTCATCCATGGCGAGGTGACGGACGGCGAGATCGATATTTTCGACCGCGAGGCGGTGTTTATCGAGCGCATTCTCGGGCCGCTGACACGCAAGTTTCCCGCTCTCAAGATCGTGTTCGAACATATCACGACGGCCGATGCGGTCGCGTTCGTGAAAGACACCGGCCCGAATATCGCCGCAACCGTTACGCCCCATCACTGCGTCATCAATCGCAACGCGATGTTCGAGCGCGGCATCCGCCCCCATGCCTATTGTCTGCCCGTGGCCAAGCGCGAGCGACATCGGCTCGCGGTTCGGGGTGCGGCGGTGTCGGGTTCGCCGAAATTCTTCCTCGGCACGGACACCGCGCCGCATGCGCGGGGCGACAAGGAGGCTTCGTGCGGTTGCGCGGGCATCTTCAACGCGCCCTTTGCGCTGGAAAGCTATGCGGAAGTGTTCGCGGCGGAGGACGCGCTCGATAATTTCGAAGGCTTCGCGTCTGAACATGGCCCGCGCTTCTATGGCCTGCCGCTTAATGAGGGGAGGGTAACGTTGCGGCGCGCGCCCTTCGCCGTTCCGGAGAGGCTTTTGCTGGACGGTGCGGAGCTCGTCCCGTTCCAGGCCGGCGAAACGCTCGGTTGGGTGCTTGACTAAACGGCGGCCCGGGCGCGACGCCGATTGGCGCGGGCCGTCCGCACATTGTCGATCGTGAACAGCGCCAGACCCGTCCAGATAAACAGGAAGCAGGCGATCTGGCCGATATTCAACGGTTCGTCGAACACGAAGGCCCCGATCACGAATACCATGGACGGCGCGATATACTGGATGAAGCCGAGTGTCGTCAGCGTCAGCCGCTTGGCCGCCGCGGCGAACAGCATAAGCGGAACGGACGTTACGACAGCGGCGAGGATCAGCAGGATATCGGTTTCGGTGTCGGTACCGAACATCAAACCGCCCGTTGCCCCGAGCCATATGAGATAGGCCATGCATAAAGGGCTGAGCAGGGCGGTCTCGACCGTCAGCCCCTCGATCGCGCCAGCGTCGGTGACTTTGCGGACATAGCCGTAAAGCGCGAAGGAAATGGCAAGCGTGATGCTGATCCACAGCGTATCGAGCGCGCTAATGGCGAGGATCGTGACGCCGATCGCAGCCAGGCCGATTGCGATGACGGTGGCGGGCCGCAGCCGCTCCTTCAGAAACACGGTGCCGAGCACGACGTTGAGCAGTGGATTCAGGAAATAGCCGAGGCTGGCGGCGAGGATATGTTCGTTGGTGACGGCCCAGATATAGACGAGCCAGTTGACCGCGATCAGCGCCGCGGAAAGCGTAAGCGCGAAAAGTGTCCGGCGATTGCGGTAGGTTGCGCGCAGATCGGCGAGTTTGCCGAGTGCGAGCAGCAGCGCCAGCAGCAGCCCGACCGACCAGATAATCCGGTGTGCGACGGTTTCGACCGCCCCGACATGATCGAGCAGCTTGAAATAGAGCGGGACGAGGCCCCAGAGCAGATAGACGCCGATCCCGAAGGCATAGCCGGAAGGTGTGTTCTGCTGTTCGCTCATGGCGCCGCGCTAGGCCCGTTCGAGCGCGCGCGCCACACGAAAATTGTTGGGAAAGCGAAAGAAGGGTTTGGGGGGTTTGTTTGTCAGGCCTTCGGCTCTGCCTCAGGCGCCGCACTGGTGTTTAGTTTTGTCAGACTCAACCTGGCTGGTGCGGCGACGTTGCGCGAGCAACGTTCTGACGAATAAACCCCGATGCGGCGCTCGGCCGTTCGGCTGAGCTTGACACGAGACCCCCGCCAGCGCGGGGGTTTACGCCACGTCACGCAATGGGCGTGACGTGGCGCATCAAAACGGCAGCCAGCGGCGGTTGCGGCTGAAATTCATATAGCCGATATTCGCGCCGAGCCTGAGGCCCGCGCCGAGACGGATCGGGATCAATACCTTGTCGCCCGAGCGCAGATAGCTCGCGGTCAGCCCGCCGACGAAATAGGCATTGCCCTCGCCCGCGGGAAACCGGCGAAACAGCTCGTCGGTATCGTAAAGATTATAGACGAGGACGAAGGTCGATGCGCCGTTCGCGCCGGCATCGAAACCAACCGAGGGACCGGTCCAGTAGACCGGCTGCTGCCCTTCCACGGCATGAAACAATGTGCCAGAGCCATAGCGCAGTCCGAAGATGAAGGCGCCGCCTGCCTCGCGGCCGACGATATAGCCGTTGGGTTCGCCCTGATCGGACAGGATATCCTCGATGATTCGCGCCAATCCCTCGGCCCCGTCGCCGAATACGCCGCCGGCTGCGGCGATCAGGTCATCCTGCTGATAGGTCGTGCGACCGTCCTCGGCCACTGGCGTGACGGCCTCGCCGGTCGCCATATCGTTCTGCGCCGTGACGGCTTCGTCCTCATAACCGGGGGTATCCGGGATGTAATAGGGATCGGAATAGACGGTGGTGTCATTTTCCACCGCAGCATCGGGATCGAAGCCGGCCTCATAGTCCGTGCGCGCTCCGTCGTCGAAACCGGCACCGTTATCGAACGTCGCGCCCTGATCGGTGGTCGTGCCACCGCTTTGATAGTCGCTTTCGGTATAATCTCCGGCCTCGAGCGCGGCATCGGGATCCACGCTATCGATCTGCGCGCCGGCGGGCGCGACAGCCATTCCCGCCAGTCCTAACGCGGCGACAATCGAAACCAGACGCTTCTTCAACATGGTGCACTCCCCGACAAAGCTTAGCGGATAAGGGATACGCCCGGCCCGGACTCCCAAGCAATCAAGGCCGGGACGAACCGAGTCGGTTGTGCGCCGAAGCGAGTCGTTCCTGTGGATTTTCCGCCTTTTGACGCCGGTTCGACCGCCGTGCGACTTGCTGTTGATCGCACTGACCAGCGTCGCTATACGCGCCATTCGGCTGCGCCAGGACACGTGGGTGAGTGGCTGAAACCACCGGTTTGCTAAACCGGCATACGGGGATTACCCGTATCGAGGGTTCGAATCCCTCCGTGTCCGCCAGCTGTTTGGTATTTGTCGATCGGTTCGGCAGGAATTCGGGAAAGCTGCCCCATGAATTCCCCGGCCGGATCTGCGGCTGGCTCGATCGTCACCGCAAAATCGAACTTGGTAATCGCTCGTCATCGGCCATCTCCAGGCCTCCCATCCGTACGCCTGGCGACATTTCTCGAGTCCCTGATCGTGTGGGCATGGGGGCACTATCATATTTTGCGGCGGCAAGCAGAGCCGTGGATTTGGCGGAAAAGTGGCGGGACAAAGCAACGATTCGAGCCTGTTTCAAGCTACGCGTTCTCCTTCGTCGCAATGCCTGGGCTGGCATGATGCCGCATCCGCTGAACGGTGCCGATCGCCCGCTGTCTAACGTTAGAAGTACTTGATAATAATCGCTTTTTCAACACTAAAATCATTGACCTACCGATAAGGTCTGTGCAATCTCGCCTTGGTTAATGAAGGCGTAAGGGTTCGCGTCTGGTTGGGGGATTTCAAGACATGATCGATATGCGGCGTTCTGTCGTGCCGTCAGGCACCGGCAATCCTCGGCGTTTGGCCTCCGGGCATCGCGCGCGTCGATCGGCGATCCGGCACGGTACGGCGCTGGCCGGAATCGCAACGGCGATGGCGCTCGCCTCGCCCGCGACGGCGGCCGACGAATGCGGCGTACTGCCCGGCGGCGGCGGCACGGTAACCTGCAGCGATGTCGACAATCCGTTCCCCAACGGCATTACCTATGTGACGCCGACCGATCCGATTACGCTGGTGGCCGGCGATACGATCGTCGTCACCACGGCGGGCGCAGACCTTGAAGGCAACGATAACGACGGCGGCACTGGTACCGTCGCCGTCAACAGCGCCGCGGCGATCATGACGGCGGGTGACAATGCCGAGGGTATCGAAGTGAACACGACGACGGG
Organism: Pseudomonadota bacterium; assembly: GCA_039180285.1. GTDB lineage: Bacteria > Pseudomonadota > Alphaproteobacteria > Sphingomonadales > Sphingomonadaceae > Parasphingopyxis. The sequence continues at coordinate 17,037 of JBCDDN010000023.1, forward strand.
CGACGCGAGTGTTCGGCATGATGGCACGATCAATACCAGTGGTTCGGGCGCCGAGGGCATCAGGATAAATACAACGAGCGGTAATGCTTCGATTACCGGCACCGGCAACGTCTCGACAACCGGCCCATCGACCGAGACTGTCGAGGCAGTGTCTCTCACCAGCAATGGCGGTGCGATCGATGTGACGATCGCCGGGGCAAGCGCAGCGGGCGATAATGGCGATGGTGTGTTCGCGAGTGCCGGTGGCGGCAACATCTCCGTCACCAGCACAGGTGCGATATCGACGGCCGGCCAGAGCGGCGGTTTCGGCAGCGTCGGCATTCGCGTTACGACTTCCGGGACAGGCACGGTTACGATTAACGCTACGTCGGTGTCCACGACCGGTACCGACGATGGCAACGACGCCATTCAAGCCACGACTGCCGGCTACGGCGTCGATATCGACGGCGATGCCTATGGCGTGCGGCTTGAGGCCGGGTATCGCTGGGGCAGTGCCAGCGGCTTCTTCGCCGAACCGATGGTCAGCATCGAATATCAAAGCACGAGCCTGGACGATTATTCGGCGCTGGGCGCGACGGTCGATTTCGACAGCTTCGACGGGCTGCGCGGCCAGGCCGGTTTGCGGCTTGGCGGCCGGAGCACCATCGGCGGCGGCAGTACGCTGACCTATTATGGCGGCGGCCATGTGGTGCATGAGTTCGAGGGGGACGGCTCCATCACCTTCGCGAGCGGCACATCGAGCATCGGCCTCGTCAACGATCCGCGCGAAACCTTCGGCCGGTTCGAACTCGGCGTGAACATCGCCACGGTCGGCGGCGTCAGCGGCTTTGTCGAAGGCAATGCCGATATCGGGGACGATTATCAGGGCTATGGCGGCCGTGCGGGCATCCGTATCGCCTTTTAGGATCCGATCGATGATCGGATAAGATCGCCCGCTTGACGGGCGATACCGGGCTGCGGCAGGGACTGACGATGAGCGAAACCAACGACGACGATCAGCCTGCCGCGCCAGCGTCAGCCGAAAGCACCAGCAAGATATCCGTGTCGCGCGGCATGTCCGATTGGTTGCTGTCCAACCGCGTCAGTATCGCCTTCACCTCGTACCAGACCGGCCAGCTGTTCCTGGTCGGGGTGATGGCGAACGGCACGGTGTCGTTCAACCAACAGCATTTCCAGCGGGCGATGGGCCTATGCTATCGGGCTGGCCGGCTCTATCTGGGCAGCCTGTTCCAGGTCTGGCGGCTCGAGAACATGCTGCGGCCGGGCGAACTCGGAAACAAGAATTTCGACATGGTGCTGATACCGCGCAACGCGCAGACGATCGGCGATGTCGACATTCACGAAGTGGGGGTCGATGCGGACGGTCATGTGCTGTTCGTGAACACCAAATATAGCTGCCTGGCGAAATTCGACCTGACGCACAGCTTCAAACCGATCTGGAAGCCGCCTTTCATATCGAAGCTGGTCGCCGAGGATCGCTGTCATCTGAACGGCCTGGACTTGGCCGATGGCAAGCCGCGCTACGTGACCGCGGTTAGCCGGTCGGACACGGTGAATGGTTGGCGGGAGCGCCGTGAAGAGGGCGGCGTGCTGATCGATGTCGAGAGCGGTCGTATCGTGACCGAGCAGCTGTCCATGCCGCACAGTCCGCGCGTTCATGACGGATCGGTCTATGTGCTCGATTCGGGGCGCGGCCAGCTGGTCCGGGTCGATCCGGAGAGCGGCGAGCGCACCGATATCGCTTTCTGCCCGGGCTTTCTGCGCGGTCTGGCGATCCATAACGGTCATGCCATCGTCACCATCTCCAAGCCGCGCGACGGCAGCTTCAAAGGACTTGCATTGGACGGTGAACTGAAGGCGCGCGACGGCGAGGCATGGTGCGGTGTGCTGATCGTCAAACTCGGCACGGGCGATATCGTCGAATGGATCCGGCTCGACGGCCATATCGCCGAACTGTTCGATGTGGCGGCGATGCCCAATGTCCGGTGTCCGATGTCGCTCGGGCCGAACACTTTGGAGGTTCGCAGCAATATCAGCTTCGACGCCGCGATTGCCGGAGAGGTTTAGTCGAACAACGCGTCAAGCGTGATAACGCCGACTTCGTATTGATCGCTGGTTCGGCTGTCTGTCAGCGGTGTCCGCGCTAGAAAACCCGATTTCGTGCCCCCTCACGTTAATCGTGAGCGAGCCCGATTCCGAGCCCAAGCCCTTGTTTACGAACATATAATCCACGGGTTCCGTCTCAAGGCGCTCAAGAGCATCCTTAAGGGATCGACTAAAATGAACCTCCTTTTACGATTAGGCGTCATAGAGCTCAGGTGTTGCCTAATAAACACCGATATCAATGATTGTGGGTACGTCTTCGGACCGCATCAATACGGGCAGTCCAAGCAGGATGTCGCGCGGGCCTTTCGTCAAGCGTCCGCTATTTTCCTGTCGGGTTGGGAGATCACCCACTCAATGATTGCCCCTTTCTTTCCGCACAATTTCATGCGCATCCGCAAATCTCCGGGCGACTTCGGTGTCGAAAAGATATCGATTGCTTAGGCGCGCTTCTCCCGTATCGAGACTTTCCGAAGCATCATCGAAGCGCCCGATTTTCGCATTTGCAATGCCTCGTCCGACATATGCGTCCGCAAGGTCCCGGAACCGCGACCGCGGCAGTTCGATTAGCCGGGTATAGACATCGATCGCCTCTTCGTACCGGTTCAGCCGAAACAAGTGCGTACCCCAGACGCCCATGATATTCGGGTTTTCCGGATCTAGGTTGCAGGCTTTTCTGAAGGCCACTTCTGCGGCTTCCCGTTCGCCGGTCCTCCGTAGGAGCTCGCCATGTTCCCGGTAAACAAGCGGATGATCGGGCGCATTTTCGATAAGGTCGTTCAGTTTTTCCAACGCCTCGGAAACCATCCCGGCACGCCGCATCCGCGATATTTTGTCGACGGCCATCTTCGGGTTGGCAAGCAATAGCTGATCTGCTCGCGCAAGGGCGGCGTCTCTTTCAGCATATTGTCCTTCAAAGTCGCAGCATTTTGCAAGGAACAGGTGGTAGGATGGCGCTTCCGGTTCCGCCGCGATCGCGTCTTCGATCAAAGATTTGGCAAGCACGGGATCACCGCGCTCAAGCGCATATCCGGCACGCACGCGGCAGATATCCGCATCGCTTCGATCGGCAAATGGAGGAATTTCGGGTAGTGCGCGATAGGCTTCCGAGCCGAAGGCCTTATCGAGCTGGCGCGCGAGCGCTTCGTGAATTTCGTGCTTGTCAGGGTTGGCCTTCTCGAATGGAAACTCGTCCAGCCGTTCCTTGTTTTTCACATTCGTCTGTCGGGTCTTAAGGCCCATCATATGCAGGTGTTTGAAGCGCTTGCTCGCCTCATAATCAGGATTGACGCCATAGGCCCGGTGCGTCGTGATTATGGCGGTCGCGCCCAGTCGCTCAGAAGCGATTGCGCATTTGCCGACCGAAAACCGGCCACCATTCTTGGACACATATCGAAAAAGGTTATGGTTTATCTCTGATATTTCAGGTTCGATGCCGTCATCGGTTACGCGTTCCACCCATCGGCCTTCGAAATTCAGGCAGCCGGTCGTCGATTGCTCGGTAGCCGCGAACACACTTTCTTCCGATTCCGACAGAACGAGCTCGTCGATATCGATGTGGAGTACGCTCTTTGCGTGCATATACAGGCGATATTTTGCGTGCTCCAGATAAGCTCTCTGGAAGTAGCGGGAATCGTTCCGTCCGGCGCCCTTGATCGCACCGAATGGAAAGGATGCATCGATGAGGGCGACCTTTTTGATACCAGGAATATCCGTAAAAGCCTTGCGTAAATCATATTTGCCATATTGGTGCGAGCCGTTGTCATAGAAAAGCACGCCGGAACAGCCATGTTGTTGCGCGTGAAAATAGGCCCAGTCTCTGATCCAGTGCAACGCGTTGTCTTTGGAATGTGCAACGAGGAGGCGTTCGCCTTTGAAGACATGGCATAGATTTGGTTGCGGTACGATGTGGTACAGACCGAGCGAATATTGCAGTTCCACCGCCGTCGTACCCGGCGGCACGGCGATAGTTATGATCTGGACCGGTCCCGTAGCGAGATATTCCGGGGTCACCGGGCATCCGGACGGCAACGCCCGGAAATTTCCATCGAAGGGGTTTACCGTTAGATTTTCAAATGGCGGACAGATAAGTATGCATTCGCTGCCATCTTCCGACCAGAACGCGTCATATATGATCGTGGTATAGTCGAACCGATCCTCATAATTCACGTCGCGGTCGATCAATGGGCGTGGCGATCGCCGATGGAAAACGGCATTCGGGTCGAGCGTCCAAGAACTCAAAGCCAGATCAATGATCACATTGTCATCATATTGCGAGCCACGGCGAAGTTGATCGCCGTGGCTAGCCTTTTTCAGCGACCTAAAGAGTCGGACCATCGGACGTCTGTCTTTCAACCGGTCCCATAAGGATGATGTAAATCCGGTCTACCAATACATCAAGCGAATAACGGAGCGTATGGGGATGGTCATACTCCCACTGGGAAATTTGTACGGGGAAATTTTGGATAAGGTTTCCATTGCTTTGGTCGTCGCGCTTGATAGAAGAAGTCCTTCTCGCCATGGGCCTTCGGCGTAGGCCCTTACGAATGGGCATCAGCGTATGAAAATATTTGTGTTGGGCGGCGACGGCTTTTGCGGCTGGCCGACGAGCCTCTATCTGTCGCGTCGGGGATATGACGTTACGATCATCGACAATCTGTCGCGCCGAAAGATCGATATCGAGCTCGGTGTCGAATCCCTGACGCCGATCGCGCCGGTCGATCAGCGCCTCGCCGCCTGGAAGGAAGTGAGCGGCAAGGACATCGCGTTCCACGATTTCGACATCTCGGAGCATTATCATCGGTTGCTCAGCCTTATCGAGGCCGAGGATCCCGACGTCGTGATCCATTTTGCCGAGCAGCGCGCCGCGCCCTATTCGATGAAATCGAGCTTCCACAAGCGCTACACGGTCGACAATAATCTCAATGCGACGAACAATTTGCTCGCTGCGATCGTCGAGGCGAAAAGCAATGCGCATATCGTCCATCTCGGGACGATGGGGGTCTATGGTTACGGGACGGCCGGGATGAAAATCCCCGAAGGCTATCTGACCGTCCAGATTCCGACGGACACCGACACGATCGAGCAGGAGATCCTCTATCCGGTCAACCCCGGGTCCATCTATCACCTGACTAAGACGCAGGATCAGCTCTTCTTCGCCTATTATAACAAGAATGACGGGGTTCGGGTCACCGATCTTCACCAGGGGATCGTCTGGGGCACACAGACCGAAGAGACCAAGATGGACGAGCGGCTCATCAACCGGTTCGATTATGACGGCGATTACGGCACAGTCCTCAATCGCTTCGTCATGCAGGCGGCGCTCGACTATCCGATGACCGTGCACGGCACCGGCGGTCAGACCCGGGCCTTTATCCATATCCAGGACACCTGCCGCTGCATCGAGTTGGCGATCGCCAATCCGCCGCAAAAAGGCGAACGGGTGAATATCCTCAACCAGATGACCGAAACGCATCGGGTACGCGATCTCGCCAAGATGATCGCGGACAAATCCGGCGGCACCTTCGAACTGGTCGACAATCCGCGTAACGAAGCGGATGAGAATGATCTGCATGTGGCGAACGACCGTTTCCTCGGCCTCGGCCTGGAACCGATCACGCTGGATGACGGATTGCTCGACGAGATCACGGAAATCGCGGAAAAATATTCCGATCGGTGCGACCGCTCGAAAATCCCCTGCCGCTCGACTTGGACATAGGCCGGGGCGTCGGCGGTGGTACTGGCGACCCGCAAGGCGATCGAGCTTACCGAAACCGCCGCCGCATTGAATGCGCGTTTCGCCGGACTGAAGACGCATCAGATACTGGCCGAAATACTCCATGGCGGCGTGGCGGGACGCACGGCAGTCCTGTCTTCGTTCGGCGCGGAAGCGGCCGTGTTGCTTAAAATGGTTGCGGATAAGGAACCGACCACGCCGGTCGTCTTCCTGGAGACGCGGAAACATTTCCCGGAAACGCTCGACTATGTCGACGCGTTAATGGACGATCTTGGCCTGACCACACTCGTCAGGGTGCGACCCAGCCCGGCTCAGCTTGCGGCTGTCGACCCTGACGGTACGCTGCACGCCACCGACAGCGATCGCTGCTGCTATATACGCAAGACCCTGCCGATGATCGGTGCCCTCAAATATTATGATTGCGTATTGACCGGTCGTAAACGGTTCCAGACCGACGATCGCAGTGCGATGGACCATGTCGAAATTCAACAGGACTGGCTGCGGATAAATCCGCTCGCTCACTGGACGCAAGACGATGTCGGCAGCTTCCTGGCGCAGCACGATCTGGCCGAACATCCGCTCGTTGCGCGGGGCTATGCATCGATCGGATGCGCGCCGTGTACGGTGCCGAGTGACAATGATCGGGACGGGCGCTGGGCGGATCAGCAGAAAACCGAATGCGGCATCCACCAGTTCGGCAGCGGTTCGCAGCGGCCGGATAAGTCCGATCCGATTAGCTAGGATATTCGCTGTGCCCTCCTCAACAGGTTGGGCTCAGAAACCTATCTTGTTTCGTATGCGGCGGAAGACACTCCGGCGGCCGCCACTGCCGTTGGACAACGCGCCATTTGGCGCTGGAGTGATCGGGAACGTCATATCGCGATCAAGGCCGTCAACGATTTTCCTGTCGGATGCCGCTTTTCCCGGCAGTTTCTCGGCTCGTTTTCGTTTGACCTTTTCGAGCATCCAAAAAAAATCGTCACCCCAATAGATCGGCCGGTGTGAGCTCAGATAATAGACGCGGGGTTCCAGCCGCTGAACGGCCAATCCGGCCGCTCGCACCCGCTCGGTATTGATGAGTTCGATCCGAAGATGCGTTTTCGGCTGGCGGTCGAGAAACGGCATCAATGCAATGTCGGATGTGATGATCTCATCTTGCGTATCGTAATGCGGTTCGTGGCGAATCACTTCATCATTGGCCTTGATCAGCAATTCGCCGGTGTGACGCTTGGCGACGTGAAGAATGCCGTTCACCCGGTCGAAGCCGAGGAAGATCGCATGATTGTGGCGGATCGGATCGTTCGAATGGCCGAGTCGTTCGACATTGGTCAGCCAGGCAACGCCGCCTTCGGGCCGATGGGCCTTCGCCATGATCAGCGGGCCCTTGTTGCGTTTGGGGCCCGATCCGCCCGCTTTTTCGGAATCGATCAATAGCAATTTTCGTGTGGCAAGATCCGCATCTTCCAAAACGGGTTTTCGGATCAAATAGTCGCCAGTGGGGTTTGCGGCATCGATGCCTTGCCCCGCGGTAGCCACGTGGTAAAGCGCTTCTGGAATGACAAAAAGCTCATGACCCAAAGCCGCCGCCCGCCCGATATATTCATGCACGGTGCCGGAGGGTACGCGATAGGCTTGGAATTCTCCAATCGCCGTGAATGCAGCGCGGGTGCCGATCAGCAGCTCTACGCCATAGGCGTCACCGGATAGCGCCTGGCTCGCCAGGTCCGCACCGAGCGGTACGAACAGCCCGGTTTCCTCCATATCCGGCGATCGGAAATGATAGAGCGATGTTAGCAGATCGTTCGGCCGGACGGACAATGCCCTGCGGATCGTTTCGAACAGCGAGGCCGAGATATCCGTTGCGCCGGCCGCATCGAAAATGACGATGTCGGTGTCGATACCCTCGCGGGCACGGTTGAGACATTCGCCGGTCGACGCCCCGATCATTTCGATGATGGTGAAGCCCTTCGCTTCCGCGGCGTCCATCTGCTTGCGGACCGCCGGTGTGGGAAGAAAGTTGATGACGATGACATGGTCGGCTTCCGACAAGGCGTCCGCCCCGCGCCCGTCAACTATTGTCGCAAAGGCGTGCTGGCCGGCCGGTACCGCGACATAGGCGATGGTCTGAGAATTCGCCGCTGCGGTCGGGGCTCGCGCCAGGTTTCTGTGTCCGTGCAAGGCCAGGTAGCGATGAAAGCCGTACCAAGTGTCCAGATTCCGGTCATTGTCGAAGGCCGGACGGGCGATCGGCTGGCCATGATCCAGCGCTTCGGCCATGCGATCCGCCAGATGTTGTACCTCTGGCCTCACCAACGTCGCGTCATGATCGGCCGGGTCGATGAGCTCGGGCGTTCCGCCGACCTTGGTCGCGATAAAGGGGATCCGGTGAACCAGTGCCTCATAGACTGCCATGGTCGAATTCTCGATCAGCGAAGGCATGATCGCGATCATGTCGCGCGCGCACATCAGCGAAAGGGCTTCGGGCTGGTTGCGATCGCTGACGATCTCGATCGGAAACGGCCAGTTCCGGGCATGGGCAGTTATGAAATCGACCGGTTTGAGATTGCCCTGGCCCTGAAGTTTTTCGCCTTCCTTGCCGAGGAAGGTGATTTTTTCGATTTCCACGCCCCGCGCCACGAGCGCATCGATCGCGAAGACGAACAGTTCCAAGCCTTTGCGCGGTTCGAGCCGCCCGAAAAATATCAATTCGCGGGTTTTGACGATATCGCCCGACGATCGGGGCGGCCGCGTGTCTTCGACGATGACCTCGGAGAAATCCACGATATTGGGTTGCACATAGGTCCGCCCCTCGGGAAGCGCGTAGCCGATATGATCCATGAAACTCAGCAGATGTGCGCTGCCGCCGACGACGATATCCGCCCATTCCACGCATTTCTGTTCGGCGAATGCGGCAACGACGAGCTCGGGCTTGTCGATCGGACGCATCTGATAATGGCGGTTCCAGACATAGGGCGACGAGGTTTTCATCACGAACAACGTGTCCTGAAAAGCGAGGCCAAGGCGCTTGGCCTGGAGGCAGTAAAAGGCCCCGCCCCGCCACTCGGACGTGTGGACGATATCGAACCGGTCATTGGTTTTCAGCCAGCGATAGAAGGACAGCCAGCGCCACTGCCATTTGGTGCTGGCGCAGCTGATCTCCTCATCGAGCGGCGGCAGATAGACCAGGTCGATGCCGAAACGGGCATAATGGTCGATCCAATGCTCCGGCGTTTCATTCTCGACCTCGCGGCCCTTGAGATACAATATGGTGACTTTGTGTCCGTCGGCGGCCAGACCGCGCGCGAGGTGATAATAAGTGGATGCGATGCCGCCATTGCGCACCGGGCCGATAATCTCTTCCGTTGCGATCAGTACGTCGAGCTTTTCGTCCGAGCCGTCCGCGACGAACTTTTCAAGCGATGGGAAGTCTCGGATCTCAAATCTGTCTTGTTGCATATGCCCCTGCCCGCGCCCTAATCATTCGGGCGCCCCCTTTTTCGGCGTGGCCACGCACAATACGGCGTTCACCATAAGATCACGTCGAGTTAAGCTGTTATCGAAATCACGAATGCGATCCAAAATCTCATCGTTGAGTCGGTCGGCAACTGTATGCGGGGACTCTATCTCGAGCCACTTGATCACCTCATAATTGCTTTCCGTGACATCCTTTATTTCATCAAGGCGTATCTGATTCAGATTTGTGTTGAAATAGTGATCATCGGGCAGATGAGGTGCAGCCAGTATGTGATTCCAATCAACGACTTTATCATGCTTTTCTAGACCGGGGACATAATGTTCAGGGCGATTGGGCGCCATGTGATGCCCATTCCAACAATAAAAATTGTGATGATGATAAATCAGATAGCCGTCCGGATTAAGTATTTTTCTTATATTTGGTATTATTTTTCTTATATTTTGCAGGTGTTCCGTAACATTGTGCATTACCACAGAATCGAAAGTATCTTTGGTTTCCAAATCCTCAATGAGCCCGTTGATTAGTTTGATATCGGGGCAGTGTTGCATGATCTCATTCGGCGTTAATCCAAGATCGGCCTTTTTTCGTTTGCGCTTGTTCTTTACGATCGAAGAATCGAGCGGCATCTGTGGATCGATCCCAACATAGCTCTTCGCGCCAGCCACCAGGAAACCGTTACCAAAGGCGCCAAAGCCGCATCCAACGTCTAAAACCGATCGGCCTTTGACATATTCTTGAATACGGCGCGGCCACGTAATGTACCCATATTCAACCGATTTCGCGATCAGGTGCGCGTGATAATTCTGAATGGCGTGTTCGGAGCTCGCGCTGAAAGCAAAGTGGGCGGCTGTCGCATATTCGATATCATTCGCCCAATTGACCATCGAGAGATATTTGGCGTTTTCCCCGAGCCAGCCGATATCGACCGGACCATGCGCCCCATCTTTTTCCAGGCTTTTGATGATTCGCGATAAATGCGCTGGCAGTTCCAAAAGAAAGGCTGCGGCTGGATCCTTGTCTTTCTTCGGAACGGCATTTCTTGACGGACCGGATGTACGGCGCGGCTTTCCTTTTCCGGCCGTTTTCCGATTCGCCTTGACGGCTTTCGAAAGGATTGTCTGGGCAAGCTTATGATCCGGATGCTCGTCGAGAAAGAGTGAGATCAGATGTTCCGCTTCGTCAGAATCGCCGGCGGCCAGTCTGGCTTGCGCTAGATACAGTTCTACGATCGAAGACGATCTTCGCTTTCCCGCCTCATTCAAAACGGCAGAGGCTTGTTCGTACCGGCCCTCTGAAATCAGCTCTTTCCCTGTCTCGACCAGTTTCTCGACGGCATCGATACGGGCGATAGCCTTATCGACGATTTCGGGATTTGCTCCCGACGCCCTGGCGTGCAGGTAAATCTCACGAGCATTCGAAAATCTACCAAGCCACTCGATGATCTTGGCGCGTCGCATCAGCGCCGACCAATGATCGGGTCGCTTGTCGAGTATATTGTCTACGATTTTCAACGCGTCGAAAGGCTGTCTGTTGGCGAGCAATCGTTGAGCCATTTGCAATGCCGTTTCCTGCATTGTGCTGATGCCCTCCCCGATATTGGCCCTATCCGTTTAAGCGCTCTGCCCGATTGTCCGGTCGGACGTCCATATCATGCCGAAACTCACCTCGTCTGCCAAAGTTTTCAGGCGATGCAAAGCGTTAGTTGACTGACTGATATTCGATCGGCGTATTTCGACCTAACGGTAACGGCACGCGACGGCCTCATCGCGAACGGCGCTATTCCAGGCGCTCCATTGCCCTTTCCTTCAAGGAGCGCAGCAGTCGGACATGACCCTCATTCTGCGCCTCCACTCCTTCCAGCAGTCTAAGTGCTTCCCTGTTTTTGCCCGTCGCGATGAGGCATCGCGCCAGTTCGATTGCAATGATAGGCGTCTTCTCGCCGATGCTGGTCGCTTCCTTGAGCCGATCGATAGCGGCGTCGTATCTGGCCAGTCTTCGAAGGGCGCGCCCTACGGTTACCATCACAATATACCGATGCCTCGGGTTGTGGTCCAGCCACCGGCGCTCAATTTCCAGAACGTCGGACGGCGCGCCGATGGCGGCTGTCGCGTTGACCAAGATGCGCCAATGCAGGTCGCCCTTGGGAGAATGCCGGCAAATCATATTGGCGGTCTCGATAGCTTCGCCATATCGCCGAAGTTTCATAAGAGACTGAGCGCGTATGAGCTGTGCATCGACGCGCGGGTCCTCGGCCAGAAGCCCGGCAACCGACTCATGCGAGTCTTGATCGAACAAGAACCGCGCATATTCGAGCGCGAAGGCAGGCGATGCCATAGCCGCATCCGCATGTTCGACGAAAAAGGCGGCATCGCTATCAAGTCGCGCCTGGTTGGCGCGTTCGGCCAACAGCAAAGCGGCGACATCCTCTTGCGGCAGTTGCGCCGGATCGGGAAGCGCCGGCTCTTCCGCCCGTTTCCTGCCGGTGAAGGCATTGACCATGCGTTCGACATTGAACGCTACGATATCGTTGGAGACATGGACAAAATCGTCGGACCAGGCGATGCGGCGATCGCTATGGATCACCGACTCATAGCTTGGAAAATAGCAGACCCGGTCACGGTTTGCGACGATATGCTCGGCGACCGTCCGCAGCACCGATTTGGAATAGCTGTTGGCCGTCATCACATCCATCCGGCGATGGGTGTACATCATCGGAACCGGTGAAACCGTCAAAACGACCTGCAAATCCTTGCGCCCATTGGCGAAGCATATGTCGAGCGCACGATCCAGATAGTCGCGGCACTCCTCGAACGAAAGTACATGCAGTGCGAACCGTTCCGGCGATTTTTTGAGAATGGACGGGAGCGGCGCCGTATTGAGATAGGTCTGCGCCTGTTCGTCCCACCAAAGCTCGATCAGTCCGAGAGTGATGATGAGGACGCGGCATTTCGCCAGCATGCGTACGGCTTCACCAAGCCCTTTGCGGCGTTCGCGCAATATTTCGATGGATGCCGGCCGAATACTGTTGATCATATGCAGATCGATGTATTTCCCGGCCTGCACCTCGATAAAACCACGCGCTTCGTCGAACTGCTCGGCGTCGAAGGCCCAGGCCAGTTCATTGTAGATCGACGGAGTCCCGAAATTGTTGACCACCTCCAGATCGACCCCGTCGAATGCCGGTTTCGACAGGAGTTCGCGCATCGGAATGCGAAATCCACGCTTGATCAGCTCGGTTTCGACATTGCGCGCGAAGCAAGAGCCGATCGTGAAGATCCGCTCCTTGCGCTTGAATTTGAAGGGTACGTCGAAGGCCGGTTTGGCGACAGGCTCGACGCGGTTGTCCTGAAGCCTGTTGCCCCAGCTGGCGACGGGATTGGATTTGCGGATGCGCGCGGCATCGAGAGCGTTATGAACAACGAGAGGCATGGGCGCTTGGACGGTATCGTTTTTTTAACACGCAGGCAGGCTAAGCCAATTTCACTGCGCGGAAAAGGACCGTTTCCCGAGGGGCCGCGTGCCGCCAGTCAGCGTCGCGGGGAACGCGGCGGTCATCCACGGATTCCGCCGGTTTTCAGGCTGCCGCAGATTCCGTCTGATCGAAGCCATCGAATGTGCAGGTCGCCGCAAAGACCTCTTTGGATATAGTGGTAACGGTCCGGTCGAAACCGTCATCGACGATATCGCCGTCGTGCAGCAGTTTTGGCAGTGCCAGCGCCGTCTCCAGCATCATCAGGCATCGCTCTCTCGCGCCATGGAGCAGCACGATTTTCAGATCGTGCCGTTCCCCGGCTTCCGCGACGGCTGCCTCCAGGCCTGTGCGGAGCGGCTCGGCGACTTTCCCGTCATAAGCCGTCTTCAGCCAATGTTCGCTATGGCCATCTCTCAAGCGCAGAAATAGCAGATGCCGATACTCTTCGCTGGCAACGATATCGGCGGCGTGGCGGACATAGTCCTGGACCGTGCGGTTGACCGACGAATGCGGGGCGGGCGGATTATCGATGCGATCCGCGATCGTATCGACGAGCCGCGATACGCAGGCGCGATAGATGTCTTCAAGGCCGTCGAAGGAATAATAGACCTGCCAATAGCTGATCCCGATATGCGCGGCGATTTCGTCAACGCCCATGCTTGACCAGGGGCGTTCGATGAAAAGCGGTAATGCGCCGGCGGTGATGGCATTGCGCCTTTCGCGCCAATCGACGGCCGTTCCGGTCGGGCGTTTCTTGTCACTGGCCATCGCTCTCGCCTCCATCTTACGCGCTTCCCAATATATATCGTTTCGTAATATATAATATGTATCGAAATATCGAAATCGTGCTAACTCACGCGCTGATTTCGACGAAAGGCCAATATATAGGGACATACAGCACTGTTGTCCGATTGCCACATGTCTGTGTGAACTGCGAATCGAGCTAAAAAAGCATTGAGCGTCACTGGGTCGGACGTCATAAGCCCGTCACATGGTCAACGGCGAATCCGATTTTTTCGTCAGCCACAAACAGGAAGCGCGGCGTCGCTTCGGCGGCGCAGTGACGGGAGCGGTTCCGTCTCGCCGTGCAGGCCGCAAAGTTTTTGAAGGGGTTAGATCTCAATGACTACAGGACAAAAGATGACAGGATTTTCGGCACGCAAGCGGGGCATGCGCGCAATGCTGCTCGGTGGCGCGGCGACGGCCTTTGCGGCGACGCCGGCTTTCGCCCAGGACAGCGCCGAACTCGCCGCAGCCAGCGCGACGGACCAGCCTTCGATCGTGGTGACCGGTTCGCGCATTACGAACCCGAACCTCGAACAGTCGAGCCCGGTTCAGGTTGTCGGCCAGGACGAAATCGACCTGCGTCAATCCACCAATGCCGAAGAGCTGATCGGCGAACTGCCGGGTATCACACCGGGCGTCAGCAACTCCGTCAACAACGGCAGCGCCGGCATCGGAACGCTGAACTTGCGCGGTCTCGACTCGCGGCGCAACCTCGTGCTTCTGGACGGCACCCGGCTGGTTCCGGCGTCCTTGTTCAGTGAAACCGATCTCAACACCATTCCCGTCGCGCTGATCGAGCGGGTCGAGATCGTCACGGGCGGTGCCTCGTCGGTGTATGGCGCCGACGCTATCGCAGGCGTCGCCAATTTCGTGACGCGGCGTGATTTCGAGGGCCTGGAAGCGGCGATGACCTACGGCATCACCGAACGTGGCGATGGCGAACGCATTCGCGGCGACCTGACCCTGGGCGCCAATTTCGACGATGGACGCGGCAACGCGGTCCTCAGCATCGGCTATCAGGAAACCGACGATATCCTGATGGGCGGACGCACCTTCTCTCAAGTCGGCCGCGGCCGTTCGGGCGCCCCTCAGGGTTCCGGAACCTCGGTTCCGACGCGGATATCGAGCACGGTGCCCGGCGGCGGCGGTGTCAACCAGCTCAATACCGATGGTACGTCGCTGATTCCGACCTTCAACACCTTCAACTTCTCACCGTTCAACTATCTCCAGACGCCGTTCGAGCGCTATAATGTCTACGCGTCGGCCAATTACGAGGTGACGCCGGGCATCGAGGTCTATTCTCGGGCGATGTACAACAAGACGAGTGTCAGGCTGCGGCTCGCTCCTTCGGGTCTGTTCGGCGACACATGGCAATTCCCGCTCAACAACCCGTTCATCAACGATACGATCCGTCAGCAGATTTGCGCATCGCCTGTGGTCAATGTCGATGCGGCGACCTGTACGGCGGCTGGCGCGGCGACGGGACCGAACGACCCGAACTATCTGGAAGTGCCGGTTACGATCAATCGCCGGCTCGTCGAGCAGGGATCGCGCAACACGACGAACACGTTCAACCAGTTCCAGCTCTGGGCCGGTGTCCGCGGCGGACTGACCGATACGATCGATTATGACGTCTACGCATCATATGGCGAGACCCAGCGCAATCTCACGCGCCAGGGATGGGGCCTCAAGTCCCGCGTACAGCAGGCATTGCGGGCTCAAGACGCCACCAACTGTCAGGATGCGTCGAACGGCTGCTTCCCGATCAACCTGTTCGGCGGCGGTGTCGGTACCAATATCGATCCGCGTTCGGTCGCCTTTTTCGATCAGCCGACGGGTTTCGCGGACAATATGTCGCTGACCGTGGTCAACGGCTCGATCTTTGGCGATCTCGGCGAAACGGGCTTCTTCACCGATACGCCCGTCGGCTTCGCCGCCGGCGTCGAGTATCGCGAATATAACGCCACGCGGGTCGCCGACGTTTCCGAAGGCACGCAGGACGAAGTTCTGGGCACCGGCGCTCCGTCGCCCTCCTTCGGCGGCACCTATGACGTAATCGAAGGCTTTGCCGAGCTCATCGTTCCGATCGTCGAAGATGTGCCGGGCTTCTACAGCCTGACCGCCGAGGCTGGCATTCGCGTGTCGGATTATTCGAACACCGGCACCAGCGTCACCTGGAAAGCGGGCGGCAGTTGGGAACCGTTCCAGGGCTTCCGTCTGCGCGGTATCTTCCAGCGTTCGGTCCGTTCGCCCAATATCGGCGAACTGTTCCTGCCGGTCACGACGGGCCTTACCGGTCTGGCCGTCGATCCGTGCGCGGGAACCAATCCGGTCGGCAATGCCGCGTTGACGGCAATCTGTATCGCGCAGGGCGCGCCGGCCGCGCTGGTCAATGCCGGTGTGATCTCCCAGCCTTCGGCCGAGCAGATCAACCTGACGACAGGCGGCAATCCGAATCTCGATCCCGAGATCGCGGAGAGCTATACGATTGGCTTGGTATTGACGCCGCCGCAGGTGCCGGGACTGACGGTGACGGTCGATTATTATGACATCACGATCACCGACGCGATCACGCAGCGCACGCCGGGCGATATCCTCGGCCCCTGTTATGGCCCGAACGGAGACGGCGCCAACAGCGATCCGGCGATTTGTGCCCTGATCGTTCGCAACCCACTGAACGGTTCGCTCAACGGCGGTGGCGACACGCCGGGCCTGACGCCGCCGCTGACCAATCAGGGTAGGTTGGAAACCCGCGGTGTCGATTTCCGCGTGGCGTATAACCTGCCGGTCAGCTTCGGCTCCATCAACTGGGATCTCAACGGCAACTGGACGGATACGCTGCAATTCCAGGCGGTGCCAGGCGGCATCAATCGGGAATGCGTCGGGCAGTACAGCTCGAACTGCGGCTTCCCGTCGCAAACGCAGGGCGGTTCGATCTCGCCGGAATGGTCGTTCAATCTGCGCACCACGGTCAGTATCGACGATCTCGCCGATATCTCGCTGTTGTGGCGCTGGATCGACGGCGTGGATTATGAGCGGATCCTGAGCCGGGCCGGCCTCGATCCCAACTTCGCCTCG
The DNA here is from genome assembly GCA_039180285.1 of Pseudomonadota bacterium. Classification (GTDB taxonomy): domain Bacteria; phylum Pseudomonadota; class Alphaproteobacteria; order Sphingomonadales; family Sphingomonadaceae; genus Parasphingopyxis. The sequence continues at coordinate 33,687 of JBCDDN010000023.1, forward strand.
ATCGACCCGGCCAACTATTTCGATCTGTCGATCCGGTCGAACGTCAGCGAGAATTTCGACATCACTTTGTCGGTGTTCAACCTGCTCGATCGCGATCCGCCGATCGTCGGCAACTCGGTCGGTACGAGTTCGCAGAATGCCGGCAACACCTATCCGTCGACATATGACACACTGGGTCGGCGCTATTCGGTTACCGGGCGTATCCGGTTCTAGTTAGAACGTTTGGTCACGTTCTAGTCGATGGCGGGGGTGGTTTTGGAAGTCCTACCCCCGCCATCCTTTTTTGGGGTGCGCTAGGATCCGCCAGTCGAGCTTTTGACGAGATCGAACAGGACTCGGTCGAGCCAGTCCATCCGCGCCCGTAAAATGCTCGCCGCATTGTCATGGGCGAAGGTCTGGAAAGGCCCCTCCGACTTTTCGTGATAGACGTCCAGTTCAGCCTGTTTCTTTTCAAGTTCTGATTTCGCTTCGAGCACCCAGTCGATGCGTTCCTGATGCGTCATCAGATCGAACGACAATACCTTGGTGCCCAATGTGTCGTGCGGGATCAGCTGGGCCGGCTTGAATTCCTGTAGCCAGGCCTTCAGAGCGATCTCGCCTTTTCTTGTCGTCCGCCAGACTTCCGTGCCGCGCGCATCGTCCTCGATCTGGCGTCCTTCGATCAGGCCGTCTTTGGAGAAGCGACTGATCATCGGATAGACCTGCCCCATGCTCTTGTTCACGACCGCGACCGGGGATTCCTGATAGAATTTGGCGACTTTATAGGCCGTGATCGGCTGGAGTCGATGAACGAGGGACAGGAGCGAACCTTCGTGATCGGTCAGTGTTTGCGGAGTCTCGTCTGCACTCATCGCGGGATGTGTTCGTTCCTTGACCGATTCGGCGGAGCCGCCAAAAATCGCCCATTGTCACATCGCCCTAACTTCCACAAGCGCGGCCAATCGTCCGATTAGTAATAAATACGGTTTTCAATGATCATTAAATATATGAAAATAAATGATTTATGGAGTGTTGCGTATTCATGACAGGTGGGGAAAATCTGTCACACCTACCTTGGCCCATCATATCGATGGCGATCCTGTTCCGGCGATCAGCTCGCGCTCCAATAGATGTCTACCGGCACCTCTACCTCGGCAAGGACACGGCCGACAGGCACGTTGGACAATGGTCCGTCCTGCAGCGCCTTCTCGAGCACATCCCGTTTCGTCTGTCCGGCCAATGTCACGATCATCGTATGGGTGCTGAGAAGCGCGCTGCGGGTCAGCGTCACCCGGTCGAAGGGCGCGCTCGGCGGAGCAGGATCCGGGGACACACCGACCGCGCGGCGGCTTTTCGGCGCATGGATCGCATCGTCCATCTGGCCCGGGAAGATTGACGCTGTCGAACCGTCCTCGCCCATGCCGATCCAGACGAGGTCGACCGGCCAGCTGAAACCGGCGAGCCGCGCGTCCGCGCTTTGCCCGGCTTCCTTGGTGCTCCAATTCTGCGCGTGATCGATCAGCGGTTCGATCGTAGCGCCCACCGATCCCAGTACCCGCTGAAGCATCTCGTAATTGCTGTGCTCGCTGCCCTCGGGAACGATCCGCTCATTGGTTGGGAAAGCGCGAACTTTTGACCAGTCGAAATCGCGTTTGGCCAGCGTTTCTAGGATCGGAACCGGTGTACGGCCACCGGGCAGGGCCAGCTCCGCCTTGCCGTTGGTTTCGATCGCCCGCTCGATGATGAATCCGATGTCCCCCGCCACCTCGGTGGCGAGCGTCTCGTTATCGTCGAATTCCCACCATTCCACTTCGATCATTGTATCGGGCTCCGCTGGCTCAATTCCGTATTTCGCCCCTCATAGCTGCTATGGCGGCGAAGGCCAGTGCCTCTCGCGATTTGCAAGCCGAAGGCGGTTGGGGGATAGTTTCTGTTGGCTGTTCAGGCCGTTGCGATTCGATTCTGCAGTTTGGGAGGGCTTTTATGAAATATCACATGCTTTTGAGGTGGCCGGTAATGGCCGTGGCGGCAATGGGACTTGCCGCCTGTGGTGGCGCGGCCGAGGAGCCGGCCGAAGAACCGGTCGAGGAAGTCGAACCGCTTGCCGATGCCTGTCCGGATCGGGTGCAGGATATGCGCGGTTCCACCGAAGCCTTTACCTGTTCCTGTTCGGCCGAAACCGCGGAGGCCGGCACGGTTTGGGGCGCCGGGCCCTATTCCGACGATTCCGCTGTATGCCGGGCAGCCATGCATGCGGGGTTGGTCGGCGACGAACCGGCCAATGTGACGATCAATTTCATGCCGGGCCGCGATTCCTACACCGCCTCCGAAGCCAATGGCGTCGAAACGCGCCGCTGGGGCTCATGGGGCGGCAGCTATGCATTCGAGGGCGCTGAACTCGGTGAACCGGAAGGTGATGTCGCTGCGGCGGAGCCGTGCCCGGATAATGCGCGTCAATTGCGCGGTACAGACGAGAGCCTGACCTGCAGCTGCACCGCTGCGGCAACCGGGGCCGGCACGGTATGGGGAACGGACACCTATACGGACGATTCCGGTATCTGCCAGGCTGCGCTGCATGCAGGCGTGGTTCCGGCTGAGGGCGGCGATGTTACGATCAATATCGTCGACGGCCTCGAAAGCTATACCGGGTCCGAAGCCAATGGCGTCGATAGCCGAGACTATGGCAGCTGGTCGGGCAGTTTCGAGTTCGAAACCGGTTCCGACGCATCGAAAAGCTAGGAACCGCGAAGCGAGGGCACGGGCGGCGCGTTAGAAAAACCGCCGCCCGTCCTTGATGATTACGGTGGCAGCGTTGCGGCCCGGTCTTCCGGTGACGCCGCCCCCGGGATGCGCGCCCGATCCGCACAGATAGAGGCCGGATATCGGCATGCGATGATCGGCCAGACCGAGCATCGGCCGCATGGCCCAGAGCTGGTCGAGCGACATGCGGCCGTGAAAGATGTCGCCGCCTATCAGACCGAAGCGGCGTTCCAGATCCAGCGGCGACAATGCGAGCCTCCCGACGATGCTCGCGCGAAAGCCCGGAGCGTGCGTTTCGACCGTATCGAGGATCGTGTCGATCGCCGCGTCCTTATGCGTATCCCAATCCAGCGCAGGATCGAATTGCTGACAGAACAGGCTGGCCACATGCGCGCCGTCGGGTGCGAGGCCGTCGTCGAGTGTGGACGGGATCAGCATCTCCACGATCGGCTGTTTCGACCAGCCGTGCCTGCGCGCATCCTGGAACGCGCGATCCATATAGTCGAGGCTCGGCGCCATGATGATGCCGCTCGATAGATGCGGGCCGGGTTCCGGCAGGCAGGCGAAGCGCGGCAACGCGGATAGCGCGACGTTCATCCGGAAGGTGCCGGAGCCTGAAACGTGCAACTCCATCCGTTTACGGAGAGTCGGATCGAGCCGGCCCGGTTCGATCATCTCCAACAGCAGGCGTTTGGGATGGACATTGCCGATCACGATATCCGCGCCGATCCGTTCGCCCGCTTCCGTTTCCACGCCATTGGCCGAGCCGTCCGCCATTCCGATCCGCGCGACCGGCGCGTCCGTGCGGATCGTCACGCCCGCTTCGATACACGCGGCGGCCATCGCCTGGGTGATCGCGCCCATGCCGCCGATCGCATGGCCCCATTGTCCCGGCTTGCCGTCCGCTGCGTTGAAGACGTGATGCAGCAGGACATAGGCCGACCCCGGGGTGTCGGGGCTGTGATAGGCACCGACGACGCTTTCGAACCCGAAGGCTGCCTTGACGGGATCGCTCTCAAAAAAGCCGTCCAGAAACTCCCGAGCCGAACGGGTGAACAGGTCGATGGCGTCGCGCTGCGCCTCGAGCGGCAATCGAAGCGCGGTGCGCGCCTGGCCGATCGCCCGGAACAGATCGTCCAGCCCGCCGCCGGCATTGGGGGGCACGATCTTGGTGAGATAGCGTAGCAACCCCGCGGCCGCATTCAGGCGCCGCTCATATTCGGGCAGCATGGCCGCATCGCGTGCGGAGAATTTCGCGATCTGTTCGGCGCTCCGGCCGCCGCCCATGACGAGGTAATCGTCCGCATCGAGCGGCAGGAAATTGGCGACGGGCCGGTCGACGATTCGCAACCCATGATCGGCCAATCGCATCTCGGTCATGATCTCCGGATCGAGCAGCCCCACCGTGTAGCTGGCCGTGGAATTGCGAAAACCGGGATGGAATTCCTCGGTCACCGCCGCGCCGCCGACGATGCTTCGCGCTTCCAACATCGTTACCCGATAGCCGGCACGCGCGAGATACCAGGCGCAGACCAGACCATTATGTCCCGCTCCGATGATGAGCGCCGTTCGCTTTGCCATGGAACCGCCATAGGCGGGGTGCGGGCGTGTTGCCAAATTCGGCGAAATGCGAGACAGTGAAGCCGGTCGGGTCGCAATTCACATCACGCCGCGTCGCGTGTCGACGGGCATTGGGGGGAGTATGCGATGACGCGCTATTTGACGATCTTCGGTTTGGCGGTTTTGGGTCTGTTGCTGGTTCCGGTCGGGCAGCCGACGGAAGCCATGCAAAGGCAGCTGTCCGCCTGTCCCGACAATGCGATCGCGCTCAGGGGCTCCGGCGCCCGGCAGGAATGTTTCTGCTCGGCGGCGGCGAGCCGGGGCGGAACCGTCTGGGGCACCGACGATTATTCCGACGATTCGCGGATCTGCCGCGCGGCCGTGCATTATGGCGTTATCGGTACCGGCGGCGGCCGGGTGGTGTTCGAAGTCACGCCGGGCCGCTCCTCCTATCAGCCGAGCAACCGCAACGGCGTGGCGAGTCGCAGCTGGGGCCGCTGGCAGGGCAGCTTCCGCTTTGTCGGAGGCGGGGGCGCCCGGGACACGCGCGCCGCCGCATGCCCAAGCAATGCTGTATCTCTGCGCGGTACCGGGCAATCGCTGCGCTGCCACTGCGCGGGCTCGGCAACCGGATCGGGATCGGTCTGGGGAACGGACGTCTATACCGATGATTCCCGAATTTGTCGGGCGGCGGTTCATGCCGGTGCGATCGGCCCCTCGGGCGGCACGGTCGTCATCCGGGCGGTTTCCGGACGGGCATCCTATGCTGGATCGCGCCGCAACGGCGTGGCGACCAGCAATTACGGTCGGTGGAGCGGCAGCTATGTGTTCGAATAGGCGAACCGCCCGCAGGCGTTGCGCGTTGACAGGATTGTGACGCGATATTCGGCCTGCCGATAAGGCAGTTATCGAGGATCGAGAAAGGGCGCCGCGATCGCGTCGGTAACCCGCGAAGGGCGGCTCGTCGCCCGGTCGATCATCGCCCAGGTCGTCTTTGCGCGGATACGGGGTTTCCCGTCTTCGCCGATGAACTCCATATAGCGGTCGAAACGCGCGCCCTTGGGCGGTTCCTCGATCCAGGTCGTGCCGGTCACCACATCGCCCTCGAGCGCCGGGCGCAGATAATCGATCTCGTGCCGGATCACGACCCAGATATACGCCTCGATATGCGCGGGGTCTGCAACGGCGTTCCAATGCGCGACCGCCAGATCCTGGATCCACTGGACCCAGACCGCATTGTTCACATGGCCGAGCTCGTCGATATGCTTCGCGCGCGCGGTGACGGTGTGGGAGAAGGGCATGTCAGGCGTGTATTTGATTGTCAGAATTTTCCCAGCGGAAAATCGCGGTGTTGGATTTGGTTTGTCGGACTCGACCTATCGGACGAGCGCGGCACCGGGATTCTTTGCCAGACCTTCGGCTTCGCCTCAGACGCCGCACCGCCCTCCCGATCTCCCATTGAGTGTACCCTGTGGGCGATCGGGAGTGGGCGGAAATGGAAAAAGGCTCCGGCGACGCGAAGCGTCGTTGGATGCCATCGGAGGGCGGTGCCACGCCTGAGCGTAGCGAAGGTCTGAAAAAGAAAGTGCGGGGCTTCGACAAGCTCGGGGCAAACGATGTCCGGCAACCCCACTTCCCCTCTCCGCACAAACCTCTTAAGGCGCCGCGCATGGGAAAGAACACGCCCCACGCAGTGCGCGGCACGCAAGACATGATCGGCGAAGAGGCCGAGCGGTTCGCGCATGTCGTCGATACGTTCGACCGGGTCCGGCGGCTATACGGCTTTGGTCGGATCGAGGTGCCGGTGTTCGAGGCGACGGCCGTGTTCGCGCGCTCGCTGGGCGAGACCACCGATGTCGTGTCGAAGGAAATGTACACGTTCGAGGATCGCGGCGGGGATTCGCTGACGTTGCGGCCCGAATTCACGGCCGGGATCGCGCGGGCCTATCTGACGAACGGCTGGCAGCAATATGTACCGCTGAAAGTGGCGACGCATGGCCCGCTGTTCCGCTACGAACGGCCGCAAAAGGGGCGCTTCCGGCAATTCCACCAGCTCGATGCGGAGATTATCGGCGCGGCCGAACCGGCGGCCGATGTCGAGCTGCTGGTGATGGCGGATCAGCTACTAAAAGAACTGGGCGTGGCCGACGGAGTAACGCTGCAGCTCAATACGCTCGGCGACAGCGCCACACGCGAAGCCTGGCGCGATGCGCTGGTCGCGCATTTCGAGGCGCACAAAGGCGATCTGTCCGAAGACAGTCAGGAGCGGCTGACCCGCAATCCGCTGCGCATCCTCGATTCCAAGGACAAGCGCGACCGCCCGATCGCCGACGCTGCGCCCTCCATCGACGATGTGATGAGCGACGAGGCGGGGGCGTTTTTCGAGGCAGTGACGGCGGGCCTCGATGCGGCGGGTGTCGCCTGGAAACGCAATGCCCGGCTGGTGCGCGGTCTCGATTATTATCGCCACACGGCTTTCGAGTTTGTGACCGACCGATTGGGCGCCCAGGGGACGGTGCTCGGCGGCGGCCGCTATGACGGGCTGATCGAGGCGCTGGGCGGAGCCGAGACGCCAGCGGTTGGTTGGGCAGCCGGGATTGAGCGGCTGGCGATGTTGGTTACTGAGATGCGCGCCGATCCGCTTGGAAGTCCGTTCGTAGCGATAGTGCCAATCGGGCAGGCTGCGGAGCAAGAAGCCATCGCGATTGCCGCCGATATTCGCGAGCAAATTATCCCAGTCGCTATGGAATTCAAGGGTAACATGAAGCGGCGGATGGCAAAGGCGAATACGTCCGGTGCGCGTTACGCGCTTATTCTGGGAAGTGATGAGTTGGCAAAGAATGTGGTGGAGATGAAATGCCTGAAAACTGGTGAGCAAAGGACTGTCTCAAGGCAGCATTTGGTCGATCGGATTTCTGCACAACAGCACGCCGACTATTTCAATATTCGCGACCCCCACTTCTGGGACGATGAAGGCAGTCCGATCGTTGGACCTTTCGTAGAATGACCACCATTTCCTCCGACCGTATCGACGCGATTCTGTCGCGGCATGAAGAGCTGCAGGGGCAGATGGCGGCGGGCGATCTTGCGCCGGACAAATTTGTCGAGCTTTCCAAGGAATATGCGGAGCTGGAGCCGGTCGCCAGTCCGCCAAGGAATTGCGGCGGCTGCGGGAGGAGCTTGCGGCGCTGGACGAGATGCTTGCCGATCCCGAGATGAAGGAGATAGCGGAGGCCGAGGCCGAGGAGTTGAAGTCTGCGATCCCCGATGCCGAACGTTCGCTTGCAGTGAAGCTGTTGCCCAAGGATGCGGCCGACGACCGGCCCGCCATGCTCGAAGTGCGCGCTGGAACCGGCGGTGACGAAGCGGCGCTGTTCGCGGGCGATCTCCTGCGCATGTATCAGCGCTATGCCGAGGAGCAGGGCTGGGGCTTCGACCTGATCTCGGCCAGCGCGGCCGATGTCGGCGGCTATAAGGAAGCGGTCGCCAACGTCACCGGCAAGGGCGTGTTCGCCAAGCTGAAATTCGAAAGCGGCGTGCATCGGGTGCAGCGCGTACCCGTCACCGAAAGCGGGGGGCGTATCCACACCTCCGCGGCGACGGTCGCCGTTCTGCCCGAGCCCGAAGAGGTCGATATCCAGATCGACGAAGCCGATCTGCGCATCGATGTGTTCCGCGCGTCCGGACCCGGCGGGCAGTCCGTGAATACGACCGACAGCGCCGTGCGGATCACCCATGTGCCCACGGGTATCGTCGTCAGCCAGCAGGACGAGAAATCCCAGCACAAGAACAAGGCCAAGGGCATGAAGGTGCTGCGTGCCCGGCTCTACGAGCATGAGCGTGCGATCGCCGAGGCCGAATATGCGGGCGCCCGCAAGTCGATGGTCGGCTCGGGCGACCGATCCGAGCGGATCAGGACGTATAATTTCCCGCAGGGGCGCGTGACCGATCACCGGATCAACCTGACCCTGCACCAGCTGCCGCAGATTCTCGAGGGCCAGCTCGGCGAACTGGTCGGCGCGCTGATCGCCGAGGACGAGGCCGAGCGGCTCGCCCATATCGAGGATTGATCGCTATGACCGTGGGGGACGCCCTGCGCGAGGCGGCGGAGAAACTATCCGATACCAGCGATAGCGCGCGGCTCGATGCCGACCTGTTGATGGCGCATGCATTGGAAACCGATCGGGAGGCGATGCTCCTGCATCATCTCGACTGCGAATGCCCGACGGGCTTTGACGAACTGGTCGCCCGGCGGGTCGGCCATGAGCCGCTCGCCTATATCATCGGACATCGCGAATTCTGGAGCCTCGATTTCGCAGTCGGGCCCGGCGTCCTCATCCCGCGGCCCGACAGCGAGACCCTGATCGAAACCGCATGTCGCGCGCTCAAGGACCGGCCGCCCGCCACCATTCTCGACCTTGGAACGGGATCCGGCGCGCTGTTGCTCGCGGCGTTGTCCGAATGGCCGGAGGCGCAGGGGCTCGGCGTCGATCGGTCGGAGGCGGCGCTGGCCTATGCCCGAAAAAATGCGGAGCGGCTGGGGCTGGCGAATCGCGCCCGCTTCCGGATCGGCGACTGGGGAGCGGGTGAGGACGGGCGGTACGATCTCATTCTGTGCAACCCGCCCTATGTGGCGCCGGACGCGTCCCTGATGGCCGATGTCGCCGATTTCGAACCCGATGCGGCGTTGTTCGCCGCCGATGGCGGGCTTGCCGCCTATCGGGATATCGTCCCGCAACTGGACGTCTTGCTGGCGGCTGGCGGCGTCGCCTGCCTCGAACTGGGGGCCGGGCAGTCCGTCCCGGTTTCCCGGCTTTGCGCCGAACATGGTTTGAAAAGCGCCGTCGCGCGCGATCTCGCGGACCATGCGCGCTGCCTCCTTATCCACAACTAGACTCCCGGCCCCGCTATTATTTTACTTGCAATTGGCAAAACGTAGCGGATATGGCCATATGTGGAACGAAGGTTCCGGCAGCACACAGCGTTGAAACCTTCACCCTATGATCTCCATCGTCATACCGCTGATGTCCGGCGGTGCTGGCATAAGGACCGGTTTGGCCGGCCCTTGGAGATATGTGTCCGAGCGGCCGGGATGGGCCCGGCTGATCAAGCTGCGCGCGGGGGCGTGCTTTTTCCGGAAACAAAGGACTGAGGATTTTTAGCCTTGATGAATAATCGCAATTCGGGTCGCCGCCGCAGCCGTGGCGGGCGTCCAAATAATCGCGGACCCAATGACGGAAACCGGCTGGACAATCGCGCGCGCGGAAACGCCAATCAGCTGTGCGAGAAATACAAATCCATGGCGCGCGATGCCCATCAACAGGGCGATCGGGTCATGAACGAATATTATCTCCAGTTCGCCGATCACTATTTCCGCGTGCTGACCGAGACAAATTTGCGCAAGGAAGAACAGAAGCGCGAACGTGAAGAGAATAAGGCGAACCGCCGGTCGAACGATGGCGACAACCGGGATGGCGGACCGGACGCCAAACAAGCGGAGGATAAGCCCAAAAAACGTCAGCCGCGCGCGAAGCGCGAAGCCGAAGCACCGGCCGAAGGGGAACAGAGCATCGAAGCCGATCGTCTCCCGGCGGCGATTTCGGTCGACGGTTCGGATGGCGATGCGCAAGGCAAGGAGCTTAACGGTTCGTCGGAGAAAAAGCCGGCGCGCCGTTCGCGCTCGCCCAAAGCCGATGCGGACAAGGATGATAAGGGCGCGGCAGCCGAGGCTTAGTCTTAACGCCGGGTGGCGCTGTCTTTCCCTTGGGCGTCGACATCGTCGTCATGGCCCGAGCCCGAACTCAGGAATACGAGCCCCATCAGCGCGGCGGCCATGAACACGGTCAGGCCGACGCCGAGCGCGGTCGCCAGGGTGATCGCGATCGTCAGTCCGCCCCCATAATAGTGCATCCATGCGACCGCGGTCGCCGCGGTGACGATCGACGCGGCGGCCATCCATTTCAGGTTGCGGCGAAACCGCCCCCAGGCAAATTCCGAATAGTCCGCGTCATTCAGGCCGGGTTCGTCGTCTGTCATAGGCGCCATGTGGCGGTTGCAGGCGGGACCATCAAGCGGAACTTTCCCCGGAATAGCGCTCACCTTCCCTTTTTCGCGGAAAAGGCGCATTATCCGTCGACTCCGTATCGCAAGAGGGAGCAGTGCGATGACCGTCAGCATCATTCTGGAGAACCGGGGGCATGATACGGTAACGGCGACGGCGGATATGAAGGTCCACGAAGTCGTGAAACTGTTTGCCGAAAAAAGGATCGGCGCGGTTCCGGTTATCGACGGCACGGAAGTCGTCGGGGTCATGTCGGAGCGCGATCTCGTCCATTGCGTCGCAAGGGACGGAAAAGAGGGGCTCGAAAAGCCGGTGTCGGAGGTCATGACATCGCCGGCGATCACGGTCGACCCCAACTATAACATCCTCTCGGCCCTCGGCCTGATGACGCGGCGGCGGGTACGCCATCTGCCAGTCGTTCGGGACGGTGCGATGGTCGGCTTCATTTCGATCGGTGATCTCGTCAAGCATCGGATGGACCGGATCGAACAGGATGCGCAGGCGATGCGCGATTACATCCAGGCCGTTTGAAACGAAGCGCGCATTCGGTCAGGCGGGTGCCGCCTGGCGTTTGACGATCAGTTCCCACATTTCGGCGACCAGGCGCCGCGCGAAGATCAATAGCAGCGCGGCATAGGTGACGATGCCGGCTGTCGCGAGAATGATCAGCCGGATCAAAGGCGAAAACGGCGGCAAGAGGTTGTCGATAGCGACGACGATGATCGCCATCGCGAGCGATGCTGCCAGTCCGGGCGCCACGGCATTGGCCAGTTCCCGCAACGAAACGCCGATGGTCGACATGGACATGAAGATGGTGACGCCGGTCAGTAGCGGCATGGCGATCAGCCACGCCCAGGCGAGGCCGATAATGCCGTAATGCGCACCGACCAGGAAACCCGTCGCCATGATCGCGGCCCCGCAGATGTTGACGCGCACCGCGATCGCCGGCCGCCCCAGCGCGTTGGTTGCCGGCCCGAACAGGATCTGGAACGTCATGAACGGCATGGCCAGTGCGAGCAGCGATACGATCGGAATCGTTCCGATCCATTGGTTGCCCAGGATCGCCTCGACGAGCGGCCCAGCGGTGATCGCAAGGCCGAAGTAAAAGGGCAATGTTGCCGTCAATATCAGCCGGGCGGAGTTGGCGAAGGCGCGGCCGATCGGCCGCTCCTCGCGATGCATGCGCGAATAGGCGGCGAAGGCTACGTCGTTGAGCGGCGGCACAAATTTGGAAACCAGGATCTGCGCGAGGAACAGCGAGGTCGTATAGAGACCGATATGATAGGCGTCGTAAATCCGGCCGGCGATGAAGATGTCCGACTGGCTTTGTAGGAACCAGAAGAACTGGGTCAGGGTCAGCGCCCCGCCGAAACCGATGATTGCCCGGGCGCCGCGGAAAGAGAAGCTCGGCCAGATCAACGACCGGGCCGCGAAGGTCATGCAGGTGGCGCGCACCGCGAACATCACGATCGGGCTGAAGACGAGCGTCCAGACGCCATAGCCCATGACGGCCATGGTCAGCGCCGTCGCCGCGCCCGCGACGGAGCCGATCAGATTCGCGATCGCCAATTTACGATATTCGAGTTCGCGGCTGAGTATGGCGAAGGGCAGCGCGAGAAACGGTGTGATGAAGTAGAGCAGAGTCTGCACGCGCAGGATTTGAACCAGCTCGGGTTGCCTGAAATAGGCGGCGGCCGGTGGCGCGATCAGAAACTGTATGCCGGCCAGCGTCACGTTGATGAGAATCAGCAGGCCGAACACTTGGCGGAGTTCTCTCTTGCTGACCGATTCGCGTTGGATCAGCGAACTGGCGAATCCGTATCCCTCCATCAGGCTCAGAAAGATGACGACGAGCGCGGCCATTGCGACGAGCCCGTAATCCTCCGGGCTGAGCATCCGGATGACGAGAAAAGTCGTCGCCCAGGTAATCATCTGCGCGACGATCTGGCTGCCCGACCGCCAGAAAACGGCACTGCGGACGCGGTCCCGCAGCGATGCGGGAATTTCCGGTTCTGAAATATCGACCAAGTCGTGCCAGTCCTTTGCGGTTAGCGCTTGATTAAGGGCCTAGCCGATTAAGGTGTATGAGCCGTAAACCGGCCTTTCGAAGGCACCGCAATTTTTTTTGAAATAAAATTGCAAAGAGGGTGTTGACCGAATCCTGTAGCCCGCATATATGGCTGCTTCCCGACGCGGTAACGGGCACTGCCCCGCGACCCCACTGGGGACATTTCTTGTAAACGGTATCACCGTCTCCTTCTGCTTCGGCAGGGGTCAAGAATTGTCGGCTCTTTGACATTGTTAGTTTGAATGAAGGGACATGTGGGCGGCGGCGCCCGGTCCGGAGACCTCAAGGCTCCGATCACCGGTTATATTAGTCGTTCCTGTTTGGATCTCATCGAACTCGTTCGATGGGTGTCTTACATGTCCTATCACGTATCCATTACGTAATAGAATGATTTGTGCAGGAACGGCTCCTAGAGATCGTCCTGGATGTGCGCGGCCTCTGGCACGTGGCGTCCTTGACGGACATCAACTTGAGAGTTTGATCCTGGCTCAGAACGAACGCTGGCGGCAGGCCTAACACATGCAAGTCGAACGAGACCTTCGGGTCTAGTGGCGCACGGGTGCGTAACGCGTGGGAATCTACCCTTAGGTGCGGTATTAGCTCAAATTTCTCTGAGTTATTCCGCAC
>JBCDDN010000024.1:0-45432 GCA_039180285.1 Pseudomonadota bacterium
CGAATTCGCGACGGATTGCCGCAATTTCCTGTATTTCCGTAGCATTTTGGTACGGATCGGCGACAAATAAGGCCCGCGACAGCGAATTCGGACGAATCCGAACCCGAGTCGCGGGCCTTTATCTCCAGCCCAACGGGTAGGTGGGTAGGGTCTTATTCGCCGTCTTTGGCGTCTCCCTCGTCGCCCTTCTGCTTCAAGGCTTCGCCGAGAATATCGCCGAGGCTCGCACCGGAATCGGTCGAACCATATTGTTTGACGGCCTGCTTCTCTTCGGCGACCTGAAGCGCCTTGATCGAGAAATTCGGCTTCTTGGACCGATCGAACCCGACGACCATCGCATCGAACTTCTGGCCGACCTGGAAACGATCCGGACGCTGCTCGTCGCGATCGCGGCCGAGATCGGAGCGTTTGACGAAGCCGGTGGGACCATCGTCGCCGACCTGAACGTCGAGTCCGCCATCGCGAACATCGAGTACGGTGACCGTCGAAACCTTGCCCTTGCGCAGATCGCCGGTGTCGGTCGAGGCGCCGCCGCGTTCGAGCTGCTTCATGCCGAGGCTGATACGTTCCTTCTCGGGATCGACATCGAGCACTACGGCTTTAACCGTTTCGCCCTTGTGATGGAGTTCGAGAGCTTCTTCGCCCGAAACGCCCCAGCTGATGTCAGACATGTGGACCATGCCGTCGACATCTCCGTCGAGACCGATGAACAGGCCGAATTCGGTGGCGTTCTTGACTTCGCCTTCGACCTCCGCGCCGACCGGGAAACGGTCCGCGAAGCTGTCCCACGGATTGTCCTGCGCCTGTTTAAGGCCCAGGCTGATCCGGCGCTTCTCTTCGTCGACCTCGAGGACGACGACTTCGACCTGTTCGCTGGTCGAGACGATCTTGCCTGGATGGACGTTCTTCTTGGTCCAGCTCATCTCGGAGACATGAACCAAGCCTTCGATACCCGATTCCAGTTCGACGAACGCACCATATTCGGTGATGTTCGTAACCCGGCCGGTGAACTTGGCGTCCACCGGATATTTGGCCGAAGCACCGTCCCAGGGATCGGTTTCCAGCTGCTTCATGCCGAGGCTGATGCGTTGCGTCTCACGATTGATACGGACGATCTGCACGGTGACCTTGTCGCCGATATTGACCATTTCCGACGGGTGATTGATCCGCTTGTAGCTCATATCGGTGACATGAAGCAGGCCGTCGATACCGCCGAGATCGACGAACGCGCCGTAATCGGTGATATTCTTGACCACGCCTTCGATGATCTGGTTCTCGGTTAGCGACTGGATCAGATCCGAGCGCTGTTCGGCGCGCGTCTCTTCAAGAACGGCGCGGCGCGATACGACAATATTGCCGCGGCGGCGGTCCATTTTCAGAATCTGGAAGGGTTGTGGAATGTCCATCAGCGGGGTGACATCGCGTACGGGACGGATATCGACCTGGCTGCCTGGCAGAAAGGCGACGGCGCCGCCAAGATCGACGGTGAATCCGCCCTTTACGCGGCCGAAGATGGTGCCTTCGACACGGCTTTCCTTGTCATATTCGGCTTCGAGGCGATCCCAGGCGGCTTCGCGGCGGGCGCGGTCGCGGCTGAGCATGGCTTCGCCGTTGGAATTCTCGACGCGATCGACGAAAACTTCGACTTCGTCGCCGACCGACAGTTCGGCCTTCTGGCCGGGGCTCGCAAATTCGCGAAGTGGCACACGGCCTTCGGATTTCAAGCCGACATCGATGACGGCGAGGTCATTCTCTATGCCGGTAACGGTGCCTTTGACGACCCGGCCTTCGAAGCCGTCGGAGTCGCCCAGGGTCTCATTGAGCAGTTTTTCAAAATCGTCCCGCGTAGGGTTCGGCGCAGTTGCCATGGATAAAAGGTCCTTCAATTTTTCGTTTCAGGCCATCCGGTTGTCTCCGGAGGTCTTGGAACAAAGTTGCGGTACCGGCCTCATGCCGATTCCGCGCCCAGCCATGCCTTTTCGCCGTAAAAGCCCATGCCTTTTCAAAAGCACAAAAACGCACCGAGACCGCGGCGCAAGCGCCACTGCCTGATACGTTGCTGGGTGGATGCGGTTGTTACCGCTTACCCGTCCGAGCTTCTACGAGCGCAATCGCCCGCTGGACGGCGGCTGATATAGTGAGGTTCGTGGTATCGAGCAAGTCTGCATCGTCGGCGCGTTTCAGCGGCGCGCTGGCGCGTTCGCTGTCACGCTGGTCGCGGGCTTCGATATCATCCATGATTGCGGCGAGATTGGCATCGGAATCGGTCTCCCGCTCTTCCCTGTACCGGCGTTCCGCGCGCGCCTGCGCGCTGGCGGTGACGAACAGCTTGGCATCGGCATCCGGCGCGATCACTGTGCCGATATCGCGCCCGTCCAGCACCGCGCCGCCCGGCCGACCGGCGAAGGTGCGCTGGCGATCGACGAGTGCTTCGCGAACGGCAGGGTGGACCGATACGCGAGAGGCATAGGTCCCGGCGGCTTCGCTGCGCAGCTCGGGATCGTCGAATAGTGTATCAGGAAAATCGCAACCGGCGAGCGCGTCTGCCGGATCCTCGGGATTGCCGCCGGCGCGCATCACGCTGATGCCGACCGCCCGATACAGCAATCCGGTATCGAGCCAGGGCAGATCGAAATGCGCCGCCAGGGCACGCGATACCGTGCCTTTGCCCGATGCGGCCGGTCCGTCGACGGCGATGATCACGGCGCGATCGCGCCGAGATCGACGAGCATTGGCGGGAAGCTTGGAAAGCTCGTTGCGATCGGGCGGATATCGTCGATCGTCACGCCATGCGCCGAAGCGAGGCCGGCGACGGCGAAGCTCATGGCTATGCGATGATCAAGCGCGGCGGCGACGGTCGGCGTTGCATAGTCACCGCGCAGTTTTTCGCCGCCGGAGCCGGAAATCGTCAGCCCATCGGGTCGCTCTTCGACGGACACGCCGATCTGAGTCAGTCCCTGAGCCATCGTGGCCAACCGATCGGATTCCTTATGACGCAACTCTTCCAGACCGGCGGTAACGGTCGTCCCGTCCGCAAGTGCGGCAGCAACGAAAAGGATCGGAAACTCGTCGATCATCCGCGGCGCGATTTCGGGCGGCACCTCGATACCCGTGAGTGCGCTGTACCGCGCGCGGATGTCGGCGACCGGCTCGCCGCCGACATCGCGTTCATTTTCGTATCGCAGATCGGCACCCATCTCCTTGAGGATTTCGAACAGGCCGGTGCGCGTCGGATTGATACCGACATGCTGGATCAACACATCCGATCCGGGTACCAGCAGCGCTGCGACGAGCGGAAAGGCGGCCGAGGAAGGATCGCCCGGGATACTGAAGTCATGCGGTTGCAACTCGGCTTCGCCGGTGACGCTGATGATGCGTTCGCCATCTGCCTCCTCGATCCCAACTTCCGCGCCGAAGCCCGTCAGCATGCGTTCGCTGTGATCGCGGGTGCGTTCGGGTTCGATCACCCGGGTGATGCCGGGCGTGTTGAGTGCGGCAAGCATGATCGCGGACTTCACTTGGGCGGAAGCGACGGGAAGTCGGTATTCGATCGGCAGGGCGGGCACGCGGCCATGAACCATCAGCGGCAGGCGGTCGCCCGGCGCGACCGAAAAGCTTGCACCCATGTTGGAAAGCGGTTCGATCACACGCCCCATCGGGCGCTTCGACAGCGAGGGATCCCCGATGAAGGTCGCGGTGATCGCATTGCTGGCGACAAGTCCCATCAAAAGGCGCGCGCTCGTGCCCGAATTGCCCATGTCGAGCGCTGTTTCGGGTTGCAGCAGCCCACCGACACCAACGCCGTTGACCACCCAGTTGCCGTTCGAATCCTGCCCGATCTGCGATCCCATCGACCAAAGCGCGGCGACGGTGGCGATCACGTCCTCGCTTTCGAGCAGTCCTTCGATCCGGCTCTCGCCCACCGCCATGGCCGACAGTATCAGCGCGCGATGGCTGATCGACTTGTCGCCCGGCACTCTGGCATAACCGCGTAAAGGCCCCAGCGATGCGAAGGTACGGGAAATGGGTTCTGACATGGAGGTCCTTAGTCGGGGTTGAGCACGGCCGGTTGGCTCGCAACGGTATTTGAGGGGCTTGGCTTTTGACAGTGGCAATCCCATGTGGCAAGCGCCCGCCCGACTGCGGGCTCTGCCTGCAACCGAATTTTCCGAATTGACGAAAGACATATCCAATGGTGAAGCCAGAATGGGGTACGAAGCGGACCTGTCCGAAATGCGGAGCCCGTTTCTACGACCTCGGTGAAGAGGATCCCGTGACCTGCATCGAATGCGGTGCTATCTGGGAACCCGAACCGGTTCTCAAATCGAAGCAGCCGGTGATCTTCGACGAGAAGAAGGACGAAAAAGACAAGAAGGACGATACCGATCTTTCCGGTGACGACGATACCGAAGACGAAGATCTGGTCGCCGATGTCGATGAAGATGCCGAGATCAATCCGGATGACGAAGTCGATCTGGGCGGCGATGACGATATTCAGGTCGACACAAGCGCCAGCGACGACGACAAGGAAGACGATAGCTAGGCGGCGAAGCTGATACCCAGATCGCGTACAAGATTGCGCAGAGACGAAGACGGGGCCGTAGCTCAGCTGGGAGAGCGCTACACTGGCAGTGTAGAGGTCAGGGGTTCGATCCCCCTCGGCTCCACCAACTTTTCCCGATTGGTCGCGGGATTTCGATTTGCAGGACGGATATGCCTGATCCGAATGAAGCCGAAATTCGTCGATTGAGTGCCAGGCTGCAAAAAATGCAGGATTTGCAGACCGAGCTGCGTGACGAACCGCTGGCCTTTTGGAACGTGCCCGATATCCAATCGGTAGACTGCCCGTGCTGCGACCAGACGATGTCGCACATCTCCTCCTACCCGTTCCACTCCTCGGCCAAATTTGCCCGGCAGCTTGTCCTATGGTGTCAGGGGTGCGGGTTCGGTCTCGTGCCCGACACATCCTTCTCCCTGTCTGATTATTATCGCACCGAATATGCGATCGACAATCGGAATGACCGCGCCATTCCGCCCGAGGACTATTTCGCCGCCATGGATTCGGCGGACCCGCCGCGCAACCTGAAACGCTATGTCGCGCGGGCGAAAGATCAACTGCGGCGGATCAGGAAGATCGGTGGAGAGATCGGCGCGATGCTCGATGTCGGGGCCGGTCCCGGTTATGCTCTTCGTGTATCGGAAGCAGATGAAAAGTTCGCGATCGAATACGACAAGCATTCGCGGAAATATCTCGACCATATCGGCGCGCGCGTGATCGACTGGGATACGGTCGAGAAGCACGGATATGATGCCGTATTGCTGTCGCACAGTATGGAGCATTTCGAGTATCGCGATCTGCTTCCCCGGCTGAAGATGCTCGCGAAATCCTTGAATCCCGGCGGCGTCCTTTACGCCGAAGTGCCATGCGGCGGCCTTGGCTGGAAAAACTATAACTCCAAGCAGGAACCGCATACGCTTTTCTTCACGCCCGAAGCGCTGTTTTCGCTGGGCCGAAAACTCGGCTTGAAAATGATCATCGGCAAACCGTTGGCCCGTAGCAACAAGCATATCGAGGATCTCGAAAACCCGATCTACGAACCGGAACCCGGCTCGCCGTTCGATAGTAGCGAAGGCCGGATCACGTTGATCGCCCGCAAACCCGAGGACGGCTAAACATCGAGCCATCTTGCGTAATGTGGATCGCGGCGTTACATGCGCCGCTTCCGCATTTTATGGGGCCGTAGCTCAGCTGGGAGAGCGCTACACTGGCAGTGTAGAGGTCAGGGGTTCGATCCCCCTCGGCTCCACCATCATATGAACCAAATTCCTGAAATGTAGAGATTTTACTGACGATTTCGGGCCGTTCCAAGCCTGTGATCCGAGTTTAAACTTCCGAGGCTATCTGGCGCGGAGCGGCAAAACATCCAGCCTTGGAGCGGACGATCGGCGCGACCCTCGGGCAAACACCGGCATCTTCCGACCGGCGTGTGCTGCATGTCGCGCACATTCTTCACGCCATCCCCCATCTGCATCCCGCTTGCCAGGCGATCCGGCGCCGTGCCGCTCAACTTGTCGGTCGACGTGAAGTGTCTGAATCATATGTGAGTCATTAGTATAGCGCGGCCATCGATCGTCTACAGGCAATGCTTCGCGTTGCATAAAGACATCAATAATTCGCAAAGCGCGATCTGATTTTTGCAAAAACACTTGTTTGCGTATCCTTAATCGCATATTGAAACGCAAAAGCATAATCTGGCGGTTGGATCAACGACCGTTGCTAGGCGAGGAGTTGGGGAATGAGAAAAGGTGTGGGTCGATATGTGTCCGTGTCAATCGCAGCGTTGACAATGGCGCAAGCCAGCCAAGCGTCCGCGCAGGCTACGGAGGTAGAAAGCAACACAGGCGTCAGCACGGTGGACAGCATGATCATCGTCACCGCCCAGCGGCGTGAAGAACGGCTGATCGATGTTCCCATCTCTCTGGCTGCACTTGGTTCCGACGAGCTCGAGAACCAGCAAATATCCGAATTGCGCGATTTTGTGGGCCAGGTACCGAATCTCCAGGTCAATAACTTCAACGCCCGGTCCGATACGGTGCGCCTCTTTATTCGCGGTATTGGACAGAATGACGTTACCTTGACCCAAGACCCCTCGGTCGCTCTTTACGTCGACGGGATTTACGTCGGGACGACGATCGGCGGCGGCTTCGAGACCGACGACCTGGAGCGTGTCGAGGTGCTTCGGGGGCCGCAGGGGACCTTGTACGGGCGCAATGCGACCGGCGGTGCGGTCAACCTGATCTCGGCCCGGCCCGATCCGTCCGGTTTCATGGTCAGGGGCTCGGTGAGGCTGGGCAATTACGATCTGATACGTGGCAATCTTACCGCCAATATTCCGCTGACGGATACACTCGCCGTTCGCGGTACGATCGTCCGGACGATCCGCGATGGCTGGATCGAGAATACCGGTCCTGGCCGGGATTTCGGCGAGCAGGACCGGTTCGCGATGCGCGCGGCAATGCGCTGGATGCCGAGCGATGCATTCACGCTTGATTATGCCTATGATTATTCGGAGAACCGGGACACAGGCACTTTCACCCAACCGACTGCCGGTGCACCGGGATCGATTCCGGTCGCCGCGCCTTTCGACGTTCCCGGCACGTTCGGCCTGGCCCAGGCGCTTACCACGCTGGACAGTCGCTTCACTTCACCGTTGCCGTTCACGGATGACCGCGTCGAAACGGTTCAATCGCTGCGCCCGATCGTCGCGAATGACGGCAGTGTCCAGGGCCATTCTATTACGGCAGAATATGAGGTCTCGGATGCGCTGACATTGCGCGCGCTGTTCGGTCACAGGATCATCGAGAACGAACAGCTTGCTGATAACTTGCCGACCGTCGAGAGTTCGCTGGTCACTACGGTCATCGCATCCGCTCTGCCGACACTTCCGGTTGGCACGGTATTGAATGTGATCGGTCCCAACCCTGCGAGCCGTCTCGACGAACTGACGGAATATGACAGTACATCCATCGAGTTGCAGGCCCTGGGCACCGTTCCGCTCGGCGCGGGCAGCATGGATTATGTGATCGGCGGCTATTATTATGAAGATGACGGTTTTCAGAGATCAGGCCTGAGCCCGATCGGCGCCGGTCCGATCCAGTTTGTCGACTTCACGACCATCGAAAATCAAACCATCGCCGCTTTCGGTCAGTTTACGATACGGCCGTTCGAGCCGGAGCGGTTCAGTGTCACGGTGGGTGGCCGCTATTCGAGCGATGAACGCGCGGCGACCCGGATCAATGAACGATCTTTCTCCTTTGCTGCGCTGGGCGGCTTTACCCCTGAAAACTGCGCCTTTTTTGGCGCGCAAGGCTTTTTCCCGCCCGGCACCACCTGCGACCCGACTGGATCGGCGCAAGCCGCGACCTATGACAATGATTTCGAGGATTTCTCTTTCTCGGTAACCCTCGCCTACAAGGCAAGCGAGGATCTGAACTTTTACGCGCGCTATGCGCAGGGGTACAAGGCTGGCGGCACATCCCAGCGATCTGCCAATCCGATCAATTTCGCGGCAGGGTTCCAGCCGGAAACCGTCAATTCTTATGAACTGGGCATCAAAGCCAATCTGTTCGACCGGCGGGTCACGACATCGCTTGCGGGTTTCTACATGGAGCTGGAAGACTTCCAGACCAGCGTGCAAACGGGCGCTACCGCCGGTGACCGCGATTTCATCGGTCTCGACAATAACGAGATTTACGGTGTGGAATTCGAAATCACGGCCGCGCTCACCGACAATTTCCGGATCGGCGCGAACGCGGCCATACTCGAAACCACGCTCGGCGAATCCTCGGTTGAGGTCCTCCTCGATACCGGCCAATTGTCGACGCAGCAGTTGATCGACGAACAGGCTTATGCGCCGAGTTTTTCGGGAAGCGCCTGGATGGATTATTCGCTGCCATTGTCCGATAACTGGGAATTTGGTGCCTATGCGATCGTTTCCCACCAAAGCGACTCGGAGACTTCGGTTAATCTGGCCGACAATCGCACGCTCGACTCCCGTACGCTGGTGGATGCGAACATCAGCTTTACGCGCACATCCGACAGCGGTGGGGTTGCCGGGCTGCGGATATGGGCCAAGAACCTGTTCGACGTCGAATATCGGACCGTCGCCTTCGGCTCTTTCGCATTCAGTGGCGCGACGACCGTGGCTGAATTCGGCGAGCCGCGGACCTATGGCGTCACCGCCTTTTTCGAGTTCTGAGTGTGACGGCCGAGGAGCTGGCAGATTGCCGCGCGATCGAGCAGGTCTATATCCGCTATTGCGAACTGGTCGATACGAAGCAGTTTGACGGCATGGACGAGGTGTTCACCACGGATTGCCGCGGGGACTACACCCAGGCGCTGGGCGAGGGCGTGATCACGCCCGATCGCGCCAGCCTCATCGCCGCCATGCACGCCAATCTGGGGGAAGGGTCGCAATGCGGCCCGACCCACCACAATGTCGGCAATTTCCGCATCGCCCTCGATGGCGACGGCGCAAGGGCCAAGGTGCATTATTACGCCGTGCATCTGGGGCGGGGGGAGCATGAGGGCGCGATCTATTCGATGTGGGGCGAGTATCGGGATCGCCTGACGCGGACCGATGACGGCTGGCGGGTCGCGGACCGCGTTTACATCTGTACGATGACCGACGGCCCCAATGTCACCGCGGGCGCCGCAGCCGACTGAGGCCTACCAGCCTTCGGCCGACCCGATTTCCAGGACGATCTTGCCGCGCACATGCCCGGCCTCGATTTCACGATGGGCATCGGCGACTTCATCGAGCGGGACGATGCGGGTTGGCGGCGGTTCGACGCTGCCCTCGGCGATCATGTCCGCCAGTCCGCCCAGATGCCGGGGCAGGTTCGCGATGGCCACCATGTTGGAGAGGATTTCGACGCCCTTGTCGCGTGCGGCTTCGGTTTGTTCCGCGCTCGCATGGGAGAGCAAAGTCTCGATCTCGACATAGCGCCCGCCGGGTTTGACGATATCCAGCGCATGGGGGAGCAAAGTGTCCTGACCGACCGCGTCGAGCACGAGATCGACGCCCCCCGGCGCCCAACGCCGGACCGCCTCGACGACGTCTTCGCCGGCATAGTCGACGGCCCGCTCCGCGCCGCGTTTGCGCACGAAATCGAGATTTGCAGCGCTGCACGTTGCGGCCACTCGCGCCCCGGTCGTCTTGGCGATCTGGATGGCGAGACTTCCGACGCCGCCTGCGCCGCCGTTGATCAGCACCGTCTGCCCGGATTCCAAGCGACCCACGTCGATCAATCCGCCATAGGCGGTTGTTCCGGCGGTCGGCAGGCCAGCCGCTTCGGCCTGGCCGAGATTTTCGGGCAGCGGGGCCAGCATGAATTCGGAAGCCGTCGTGAAGCCGGCATAGGAACCATTGCGACCGATCCCCAGTTGCGAGGTGCCGAATACCGTGTCGCCGACCGAAAAGCGCGTCGTGTCCGGGCCGAGCGCCGCGACCGTTCCGCACAGATCGAAACCCAACACGAAGGGGAATCCATAGTCGAAATAATGGGAGAGTTTGCCTTCGCGGGCCTTCCAATCGGCCGGATTGACGCCGGCATGGCTGATCCGGACGAGCACTTCGCCGGGGCCGGGTTCGGGCCGTTCGATCACGGCCCGTTCGAGTGTCTCCGGGCCGCCGCATTGCCGGATGACGATGGCGCGCATCGTTGCGCCGCTCATGCCTCCGGCGCCTCGCCGGCCACGGTGATGGTCCTCGCGCCCGTCTCGTCGAAGGACTCGACGAGCATCGAGTTGCGCCACGACCGGGTTTCGGCGATCCACCAGCGCCCGTCCTGCCGGACGTAGCGATCCGCATATTCGACGCCGAGCTGGGTCAGCGTCCGCTCGGTCAGATTGATATTGTGATAGAGCAGGGACCAGCGGCCCTCGGCCGTGTCCGCGCCGGTTAACGCGATCACGCCATTCGCCGCATGATGGATATCGAAAATGCCGGGCGCGCAGCCCATCTCGTTATAGACCTGCACGAACGGTTCGCGGTCTTCGAACAGCGGAAAGCCCTCGAATTCGATCCGGGCGCCGTCCGGCAACAGCGTGTCGCGGACCGTATCCACATCCTTCAGATCGCACGCGCGCAGATAGCGGGCCTTCAAGTCGCGGATCGCGCGTTCGTCCTCGAGCTGCGCGACGCGTTCGGCCAGTTCTTTTAACGAAATATCGGTCATTTTCTTCTCGCGCTTTTGAAATGCGTAGCTATAATCATTCTATTCTACGCAAATAACAAGGGGGATTGTGATGCTGTTCGAAGGGAAAAAGGTGCTCGTAACAGGTGCGGCATCGGGCATCGGGCGCGCCACCGCGCTGCTTTTCGCCGAAGAGGGCGCCGAACTCACGATCGGCGATATCAACGAAGAGGGCTTGGCCGAAACCGCTGGGCAGATGGCGCGCACGCCGCAGGTCGTTCCCTATGACGGCAGCGATTGGGATGCGTGCCGCGCGCTCGTCGATACGGCGGCGAAGGATGGGCTCGACATTCTCTGCAATGTCGGGGGCATGTTGCGCTGGGGGCCGACGCTCGAGTTCGACGAAGAATTGTTCGACCGCGTCTTGCGCGTCAATCTGACGAGCTATTACTGCCTCTGCCGCGCGGCGCTGCCGCACCTGATCGAGAGCAAGGGCAATATCGTCAATATCGCGTCCACCGCGGCTTTGCAGGGACTGGCCTATACGGTCGCCTATGCCGCGTCGAAACATGGCGTCCACGGGCTGACGCGCAGCTTGGCGGTTGAGTTTGCGGGACAAGGCGTGCGGGTCAACGCCGTCGCGCCGGGCCATGTCGATACGCCGATGGGCAACGCTTCCCCGCCGGCCGGAGATGTGAACTGGGATCTGGTAATGCGCAACGTGCCGAAGCTGGAAAACGGCACCTGCGATCCGCGCGACATTGCCGAAATGGTCGCCTTCCTCGCCTCGGACAGGGGACGCAAGATCACCGGTACGATCATGACGGTGGATGGCGGGCAACTCGCCGGCTGACGCGCGTGCATGGGCAGGGTGGCATTTTGTGGTCGGCCCGCCATTATGCGAAGCGCGTTTGGCTCTATGAAACGCGTACTGGCACTTCACACCGAACCGCTTTTTTAGAAACTGTGACCTTTGCCGTTTCGTCGCGGAAAACCGCCGCTGCCGCTCCGCAGTCATGTTGCCGACCGTGACCTTCCAGATCGGCGTATGTGATCGGTATGGGGAGCATGGGCGCATAGTGGAGCCCACCATAGCGGGAAGCGGGCCGTGTAGGACAGCATGAGGCGGGGCTGTCCCTTTCCGGCAAGTTCAGCGAACGCACCTACGCATTTGTCTTCGACGCAAAAGATAAGCTGCCACCTGCAGTATCTCGCAAAGCGTATAATCGATTGCGCGATGTCAGGAAGCGTTTGCCAAAAAAGACCGTTAGTCCTGAGCCTGTCGAAGGACGCTTCTCCGCCGATAGACGTCCTTCGACAGGCTCAGGACTAACGGAGTTACTGACTCCCTATCTAGCCGGAATGATCGCTAAAAAGGGCAGAGCGCACTCAGAGTAAAGATGCGCGCGTCCCTAAGATCCGCCGTCATGCAGGAGTTCCGCGCGCGCTTTCAGCGCGTGCGCGCTGTCGGTGAAGGCGCGTTCGATCCAGGGGCCGGCGAAGCGGAAGACATGGATGCCGTTGCGCCCCAGAAAGGCATCGGTCGAGAAATAGCGGCAGCTCGCATCGCCGGTCTTCTCGATCACCTGGTCGCGGCGGGCGGGGTAGGGCCATGCTTCGCTGTGGACCATCTCCCATGACAGCAGCTTTTCCGGCTCGAACGCGCAAATATATTCGAGATTGGGCACGAGAGTGCCCGGCGCAGCATAATTGACCAGCGTCATTTCCACCGCCGCGCCCATTTCCAGCTTGGAGACCGCCCGCACGCAGAACGGGTTCCATTCATTATAGCGTGGCATGTCGGTGAGGATGTCCCATACGAGCGAGGCCGGTGCGGCGATGTCGACGGTTTCGGACACGGTTACCGCATCCGGATCGAAGCCCGATACCGGGTCGTCGTCCAGTGTCGACGCATGTTCCATCCATTCGACAAGTGCCATGATCGTATCTCCTTATGCCGTGACCCAGTCGCCGCCATTCACGTCGAGCGCCGCGCCGGTGATCTCGCTCGCATAGTCGGAGAGCAGAAAATAGACGGCCTTGGCGCAATCCTTGTCGGGCGGGATATGCCCGACCGGAACTTCCGAGGCGCGCTGCTTGCGGAAGGCCGCGCCTTCTTCCTTGCCCATCGATTCGAAAAAACTCGCCAGCGGCACGCCGTCCAGCCAGCCCATCGCGGCCGTGTTGACGCGGATGCCGGTACCGCCGAGTTCCACGGCAAGCTGCCGGGTCAGCTGGTTGAGCGCCGATTTCGCCATCGCATAGGCACCTTCGCCCGGCATCGGCTTGCGGCTCGCAAGGGTCGAGATATTGACGATCGCGCCGCTCTTTTGCTCGCGCATCGCCGGGATGACCGCTTGCGCCATGCGCAGCCCGCCGACTGCGATCACGTCCATCGCCTTGAGCGCCTGCTCGATCGAATGGCTTTCGAGATTGGCCCAATCCGGATGGTAATAGGCGGAATTGACGAGCCCATCGATCCGGCCCCATTTGTCGAGCGCGGCCTTGGCCAGCGCCTGGCACTGTTCGGTTTCGGAAACGTCGCAGGGTACGGCGATCGCTTCGTGGCCCTGTTGATTGATATCGTCGGCGATGGCCTCAATCGCATCCTTGCTGCGCGCGGAAACGACGATCTTCGCGCCCTCGGCCGCGCCGCCGCGGCACATGGCCTGGCCCATGCCGGGGCCGGCGCCGGTGACGATTACGACCTTGTCCTTCAGGATCATCCTATTTCTCCGCTGGTAGATATGTGTCGTGATAAAAGGCGAAGTCCCGCGCGATGCCTTCGGGCGTCAGGCCGAACTCGGCGGCCGAATATTTGTGCTTCGGCCGTTTCTCGCGCTGATTGTCGGCGATCGCCTGCTCCATCGCCGCGCGGTCGGCCGCGTCGAAGTCCATCCCGATGGCCTTCATTACGCGTTGCGTCGTACCGATCGGATCGCTGACCGTATCCTCGTAGAGCACATCGATGACCTGATCTTCGGGCAATCCCTGACGGACTTTCTCGAACCGGCGCAGACCGTCGGCGAACCGGGCCGTCCAGTGCGCGCCCTCTTCCTCTTTGCGATAGGTGGTCGAGGCGTTGATCGTCAGCGAGGCGCACATGCTGCAATAGCTGGGCACCACCTGTTCGACATTGCGATGTGTTATCACGAGGGGCGTATCGGGCCAGACCGCGAGCAGCCCTTCGATGCCGCCCAGCACATGATGCGGCGTCTTGAACACCCATTTGCGGGGCCCGGCGTCACCTCGCTGATGCTGGATCACCTGCATGAAGCGGTAGAGGTCGCGATAGGCGGGCTCCTGATCCTGCTCGGCCTGCCAATGGCCGTAATCATGGATCGGCATCATCGAATCATAGGTCGTGCTGAGGAACATCCGGTCGAGCAGAACGACCTCCTCGTTGATCGCCATCGCGTTCATCGGGTCGATGCTTTCGAAATCCGGCCATTCCTCGAGCAGCTGGTCGACAAAGGCCTTGGCGGCGTCCTGTCGCGGCGTCGGATCGCCGGGCTCTTCGCCCGCGAACGGGAAGGGGAAAGCGGTTTCCCACCAGTAGAGCGCGGTCATCTTCGGCGAGCTTGCGAGCAGCCGGTGCATGATCGTCGAACCCGTGCGCGGCAAGGCCGTGATCGCGCAAGCGAGTTCGACGGTCTCGTCGGCTGCGTCCGGATGATCCTTGAAATATTGCTCGAGCTTGAGCCGGTCGGCGAGCGCGCTCTGGATACGCGCGCCGGCACCGGCATCGGGTGCGATGAGCCCGGCATGGGCGTTCGCCTCGTCGACCAGCCTGTTGAGAGGACCGAGGAACCAGGTATCGCCGAAATCGTCGAGCCCGGTTTCTTCGCGCGCGCGCATCATCAGTGTCTCGACCGATAGCTGTGTACTCATGATGCTTCGCTCTCCTTTCCGGTCGTGGCAAGCAAGGGTTCGACCGATCGGGAAGCGGGCCGAGCGCGTAGCGCTTTCCAACCACACCATAACGCCAACAGTATCGCGCTGCCGGCCAGAACGAGCAGGACCGCCCCGGCGCCTTCGCGCAGCCGCAACGGGTCCAGCGCGAACTGGAAGAGGAAGGGCCCGGCATAGAAGGCGCCCTTGACCAGCCCGATCATCCGCCCCCGATTGGCCTCGGTCGAATGGTTGATGGCATAGATGGTCAGGCTCGGGACGAGCAGGCCGAGGCCGATCCCCTCGATCGCCAGGCCGAGCGAGATCAGCCAGGGCGTCTCCATCAGCGCCATCATCGTCAGCCCAAGGCAGCTGAGCAGGGCGGCGATAACGAACGCGACTTCCAGCGAAAGGAATTTCCGGATCGCGCCATAGCATAGGCTGACCACCATCACCGTGACCGCGCCCGACAGCATGAACAGGGCCCGGGCGCTGTTGGTCTCGACCCCCACCTCGACGAAGCGATGCGGCAGATAGGCCGCCGTGCCGATGGCGATGGCGCCGGCGATCAGGCCGAAGATAACGAGGCCCGGCACGATGCCCAGCGGCAGCTTGCCATGCTCCAGCTCCTGCACGCGCGCCTTGCCCTTGATCCCGACGAGCGCGCACAGCGCGGCGGCGATGCCGATCGCATAGATGATGAAGGAAGAGCGCCAGCTGATATCGGCCAGCACGGCGGCCAATATCGAGAGCACCATGCCCGCGACCGCGCCCAGCCCGGTCAGCATGCCGGTCCA
Organism: Pseudomonadota bacterium; assembly: GCA_039180285.1. Taxonomy (GTDB): domain Bacteria; phylum Pseudomonadota; class Alphaproteobacteria; order Sphingomonadales; family Sphingomonadaceae; genus Parasphingopyxis. The sequence goes on from JBCDDN010000024.1 coordinate 15,387, forward strand.
TTTGTTGCGTCCGTCTTCGTCCCAGCTGTCGCCGATCACGGCGAAGGCCGCGCTGCTCATCGCGCCGAACGCCATGCCGGCCACGAGCCGTCCGATCACCACATCGGCCAGGCTGTCGGCCAGCATGATGCCGCACCCGCCGATGCCGAACAGCAGGCCGGCAAAAATCATCACGACGCGCCGACCGAGCCGGTCGGCCGCCCAGCCGCCGATCAGCGAGCCGATCAGCATGCCCATGCCGAGGATCGTCAGCGTCATGGTGATGGTCACGAAGCCCGAACCGGGCCCGAACTCGCCTTCGATCGCCGGCAGGATCGCCGAGAGCGTGCCGCTGCCGACGCCGCCCATCGCGCCGGTCAGGATGAGCGCAGCCTTGCCGACGGCGCCAGGCCGCTCCGCCACGGGCGGCGGGGGCGTGTCAGACGCCACGAGGAACCTCGCCTTCCATCATCCCTTGCTCCCGATTTATTATTTGCGTAATTCAGTGTATAAGTTATCACGCAATATGACAATTGAAAGCACTGATTTGGACTACATGCGCAAAAAATGAGCTACTCCCTGCAGCAATTATCGGACCTGGAGGAAATCCGCCAGCTCACGGCGCGCTATTTCCGATGCATCGACACAGGCAACGAGGCGGAACTGGCCGACTGTTTCACCGAGGATGTGACGATCGACCTGCGCGGCGGCGGCTATCGCCTGCAGGTTTCGGGCCTGGAGGATATGGTCGATTTCATCGGTTCGAGCTTCAATTCCGATATCGTCGCGATGCATCATGGCCATACGCCGGAGATCAGCTTCACCGGGCCGGACGAAGCACGCGGCACATGGTATCTGCAGGATCGCTTCATCGATCCGGTGCGTGAGGCCGATACGATCGGCACATCGCTCTATTATGACCTCTATCGCCGCACGCCCGACGGATGGCGCGTCGCGCATAGCGAATATGACCGGGTGTATGAGGCCGTGCTGCCGATCGATCCGAAGATGAAGATCACGGCCCATCTGCTCGGCGAACGCGGGCGGCCGCCCGAAAAGCGTGTCGACACGGCAAAATGGCTGGTCTGGTTCGACGAGGAAAAGGGTGAGGGAGAGCAGGAATGACTGGTAAGCCGTCCGACGCCTGGCGCGCCTTTTGCGATCAGCTGTCCGAAGCGGGAGAAATCCTGGATCGCGGCCCCGACAGCGATCTCGATAGCGCCGAGGGCCTGCGCTATCTGAGCCGGCTCACGCGCACCGCGCTCAACATGCTCGTCGATTCCAGCGATCCCGATTTCCCGCGGCTCTTCGAGCTGGTCGACGACAAGATCAAGATTGGCGCCGACAATCCCGACAATTATTATCAGCAATTCTGCGTGCGCGGCGATCGCCGGTACCGCATCCGGGGGCGGCGCAACACGGTCCCTTATCTGAGCATCGGGACGAAGGCGAACCGCTATGCGATCGACGGCACCATGGCCTCGACCGGGGAGATCGAGTTCGACGATGTCGAACTGGAGCCGGACGGCAGTTTCGAGATTATCGTGAGCGCGGAGCGGGAGGGGAAGAACTGGCTATCCATGGCCGAGGATACGACCCTCGTCATCATCCGCCAGACCTTCGACGACAAGAGCGTGCAGGAACCGGCCGAGGTGCGTGTCGAATGCCTTGACGGGCCGGATCATCCCGCGCTGCTGACGCGCGCGGACATCGAAGCGCAGCTCGCCGCGAGCGCCGCCTGGGTCAAGGGCACGGCCGGAACCTTTGCCGACTGGACCGAGATGTTCATGGGCACGCCGAACCGCATTTACGAAACCGATCAGGCGATGTTCCAGCGCGCGGGCGGCGATCCGCAGATCTGGTACGGCCATGCCTATTACGATCTCCAACCGGGCGAAGCCTGGGAGCTGCGCTTCACCCCGCCCGAAGGTACGCGCATGTGGAACTTCCAGCTCGACAATTGGTGGATGGAATCGCTCGATCACGTCCATCACCGCATCTGGACCAACAACACGCTCGCCGAGCCCGAAGCCGATGGCAGCTATCGCCTGGTCTGCGCTGACGAGGATCCGGGCTTCGGCCACTGGATCGACCTTGCCGGCCATCGCAGCGGCACGGCGCTGTTCCGCTGGTTCGACGCGCCGGAATTCCCGGTTCCCGAATGCCGGGTGATTACGCTTTAGAGCAGTATAGAATTTGATCGACCGAAACCGTTGGGGCTGAGCCAGTCGAAGCCCGCCTCTCGATCGGAGAAACACCCTTCGACTAGCTCAGGGCTAACGGTTTTCAGGAAACGCCGTCCTGCAATCCAATCAGTTCTCACCTTCACGATAAGCAAGGCCTGCGGGATCGAATGGTTCGCAGGGCCGCGTTTCGGTCCATTGGCAGTCGAGGCGACGTTCGGCGAAACGCCATGCGCCACCCACCTTGCGATACCGGTTGGCGTAACGAAGCGCCATGTCGAACACCTGCCAACTCCCATCCTCGCCTTCGACGATATGGCTGGCGATGCAGGTCGTCTCGCCGCTCGCCTCCGCCTCGCCGATATGGTCGAAACTGTGATTGTGGACATTGTGCATCGTCTTCACGAACGCCTCGTCGACCTGCGCGACCATGCGCCGCAACTTGTCTGGGCCCTCGAAGGCGGGCACCGAGCGGTCGATCGAACCGACAACCCCATCCTCGGTGAACAGCATGATCAACGCCTCGGCATCGAGCCCATCGACACAGGCCGCATAGTCATAGGCCAGCTGGCGCAGCGCCTCGCGCGCTTCCATGCTCATGCCAGCCCCGCTTTGAGTCGGGCTCCGGCGCGCGCGATCGTCTCGCCGATTTCCGGAACGATGGCGGACATGCTGACAAAGCCGTGGATCATGCCGTCCGCATCGATCAGCTCGACCGGCACGCCGGCCTTTTCGAGCCGCTTGGCATAGGCGACGCCTTCGTCGTGCAGCGGATCGCATTCGGCGACGATCACCGTCGCCGGTGGCAGGCCGGACAGATCGGTATCGCGGATCAGGGCGGCGAGTGGAGCGTCGTCGGGCGCGGTATCGCCCAGATAGTCGGACCAGAAACGGCGCATCGCATCGGTCGAAAGGAAACCGCCCGGCGCACCATGTTCGCGATAGGAAGGGCGTTCGAAATCGGTATCGGTCACCGGATAGATCAGCAGCTGATGCGCGATATCGGGGCCGTTCCGCTCCTGCGTCATCAGCGTCGCGGCGGCGGCGAGGTTGCCGCCGGCGCTGTCGCCTGCAACGGCGAGCCGTGTTCCGTCCACGCCGAGCTCGGCGGCATTCTCCGCCAGCCAGGTCAGGGCCGCATAGCAATCCTCGGCCGCCGTCGGGTAGCGGTGTTCGGGCGCCAGCCGATAGGCGACGGACAGGATAGCCGCTTCGCTCGCTCGGGCGAGGAGGCGGCAGGTCGCGTCATGCGTTTCGAGCGTGCCGAGCACCCAGCCACCGCCGTGGAGATAGGTGATGGCCGGCGGCGTCCTATCCGCATTTTCGGGGAGATAGAAGCGCGCGGCGATCTCGCCGCCTTCGACCGGAATCGACATATCCTCGACCCGCGCCATCGGCACATCCTCGCCGGGCGGCAGCGGATTGTCCATCAGCGCCCGCAATTGCTCCGCCGGCGTTTTTGCCCAGTCGAGCTCGGCGAGCGGCGCCATCATTTCGAGTAGCGGCGCGAAGCCCGGATTCATCGGCATGTGCTTTTCTCCCTAAACGCCATAACCGCCCGATACGTTGAGCGTCTGTCCGGTAATATAGGCCGAGCGGTCGGAGATGAGAAAGCTGACGGCCTCGCCGATCTCCTCGGGCTGGCCCCAGCGCTTGAGGCACAGCGCCTTCTGCGTCTCCTCGACCCAGCCTTCGGGAAATGCGCCCTTCGCCATCAATTCCTTGAACATCCCGGCCTCGATCACGCCGACCAGCACCGAATTGCTGCGAATGCCGTGCCGCCCTTCCTCGCGCGCAATGCCTTTGAGGAACGCCTCGTTCGCGGCTTTCGGCACGACCGACAACCCATCGCGCGCCGGAAAGTGCAGATGGCCCGCCGATCCCAGATGGGCGATCGAACCGCCGCCTCGTTCGCGCATATGCGGGATCAGCGCGGTCACGGCGTCGATCAGGCCCTGCGTTTCGATCGCGAAGGCCCGGTGCCAGTCCTTGGCGGGCGTGTCGGCCAGATGGATTTGTTCGACTAGCGGTCCGGCGGCCCAGACCAGCGAATGGATCCGGCCATGCACGTCCGCCGAGTCTTGTATCGTGCGCGCGAGAGCCGCTTGATCGGTGACGTCGCACTGGTGGACGGACGCCGTCCGTCCCATCGCCTGCGCTTCGCCGGCGATCGCTTCGGCCGCCGCCTTCTTGCTGTTGTAAACGAGGGCAAGATCCGCGCCGTCCCGGGCGAGAATCTGGGCGACCGTTCCGCCGATCCCTCCGCTCGCGCCAAATATCAAAGCCGCGCCATCCGGAAATGCCGTCATTCTCTATCCCTCCCGCCAATAGCAGATATGCGTAATTTCTTATTATAGAAATTACGCATATCGATGCCAATTTGTCCTGGCAATGGCGGAATGAGTTGCCGATCTGCTATTCAGCCGCCTCGGCAAATTCCTCGCGCGGGTCCTCGGACAGTTCGTTGGTGTCCGCCCACAGATTGTCGTCGGGCACCGGGGTGATGTTGAGTTCTTCGCGCAAATCGCTGATCTGGGTATCGACATGCGCGCGCCAGTCGACGAGCATGATTGGATATTTCCAGTTCCGCCCTTGGACCGCGCCGTGATACTCGGCTTCGAGATTGACGGCCATGGCCTTGGGGTAATGCAGCCCATCCTTCATGATCGTCTTGGCCTTCAGGTAGAAGGCGATCCGTCCGAAGAATGCCGCCAGTTCGGGGCAGAAATACAGGTTGCGGGCATGCATGTTCGCCGTGAGCAGCGCGACCTCGCCGCCATGATTGGGGCCGAAGCCCGTCACCATATGCTCGATGTCGTGTGTCAGCGCGGTCTGCCGCAGATAATAGGTGAAATCGTTAGTCACCTGAATCTCGCGGAAGAAGACGTCGAGCTCGTAACCGCTTTCGGTCATGAACTTGTACAGCGCCTCGCCCAGCGTACCGGGCGCGCAATTCTTCACCTCCTCCTTCGTGAAATCGGCCAGCGACTTCTTATCCAGCCATTCCTTGAACAGCGGAAGACGCTCCTTTTCAGCCTCGAACAGGCGATGATTCTCGCCGAAATCCTCGAGCATGTGGAGGATCTGCGCGACCTCGGGGATGTAGGCAGTGTTGGGCATGTCCGCCCCGTTCCGCCGCAGCATCTCCTGCGCGATCAGCGCCCGCAATTCAGGGTGGTTCAGATATTTCGAGCTGCTGACGAGCACCGAGCTGTCGGTTTCGATCTTGCGGATCTCACCGTTGAAATATTGGCGCTCGCCTTCACCCACTTTTGCTTCGAGCATGATCCGATCTCCCTATTCGGCCGCTTCGAGGGCGGCGTCGACATTGTCGTTGACCGGAGCCAGGAACTCGCCGGGTTTCGCGCCCGTATATTCGCCATTTTCGAAGGTCGCCTCGCCATTCACCATGGTCAGGCGCGTGGGCATGGCCGGGCGGGTAAAGCGCCAGGTCTTACCGCCATGGCCATCATCCATGTCATAAGCTTTTTCCATTTGATTATACTGGATTTCATCGAGATCAAAGACGACGATGTCCGCGCGTTTGCCTTCGGCAATGACGCCACGATCGGGCAGGAAGAAATGCTCGGCGAGCTTACCCGTCATCACATGGATAGCCTCGGCGATGGAAATGCGCTTCTTATCGCGGACATAGGAGGTCAGCATCGGCGCGTTGTCCCCGCCGCCACAGAACATCTGCAAATGGGCGCCCGCATCGGTGATATTACCCACCGTTTTGGGATCGCGCATCAGTTCGACCGTCAGTTCCTCATTCTTGGGGAAAGGCGCCATATGAACGGTCGATTTGGTGCCATTAGCCAGGATCCATTCGGCCATCGCATCGGACCGGTGTACGCCCAGCTCGTCGGCATAGTCTTTCAGCGTGCAGTTGATTGGGCCCGTGCCATTCTCGCTGTCGAGCAGATAGAGATCCTGCGGGTTCTGGAACGGGGAATGCTCCCAAGTTTTGGTGTCCCAGCTCTCGCGGGCGCGTTCGCGCCAATCCGGATCGGAGAGAAGTTCACGCTTCTTGTCGTGATCTTCCTCAAGCACGACCTCGTGCCAGACATAATCGTTCGACTGGGCAAAGATCAGCGATTTTACCAGCCCGATCGTTTGCGTGGGTGACATGTGGGAATAGCCGGGCCAGATATCGACGCCGGCTTCGCGCATGCTGTCCACGCTGGCCTGCATCGCGGGGAGAATGCCGGCCTGGAAGTCGAGCGTCGGCACAGCGCCGGCGACCTGAATGCGGATCGAGCTGCCTTCCAGCATCTTTTCCAGACGCTTCATATTGTCCGGGCCGGTCATGCGCATGAACGTGTCGACAATCACCTGATAGCAAGCGGCAGGATATTTTTCGAGCACTTTGAAAAGCGCTTCGAACTCGGCATCATCGGCCAGCATTGAGGGCACCGGACGATCGCTGCCATCATGATCGTGCAGATTGTCCGACAGGCCGAGCGCGCCAGCGGCCATCGCATCGTCGAGCAGCTCGCACATTTTTTCGATTTCTTCAGGTGTGGCGGCGCGTTCCCAAGCGTCCATCCCCATGGCAGCAAGCCGGATCGCGATATGCCCCACATAGGAGGCATAGTTGAGCGGAACCTTGACGTTGCTTTCCATCGATTTGCGATAATCGCTCCACTTGCGCCAATCCCATGGCACATGCTCGTGAAACAGATGTACCGGAATATCCTCAAAGAAAGAGAAGATGTTGATCATCTCGCTCTGCGCTTCTTTGGTGTCGTGCAGCGGCGCGGCGGTGAACCCGCAATTGCCCATGATCATGGTTGTGCAGCCATGGCCGGGAAGCGGATCGAGATCGGGCTGCCACCACATGGACGCATCATAATGGGTGTGGCTTTCGATCAGGCCCGGTGTGACGTAACAGCCCTTGGCGTCGAACACGCGTTCGCCATCCTGCGCTTCGAGATCGGGGCCCACTTCGGCGATCACTCCGTCCCTCACGCGCACATCGGCGGCAAATGGTTCGGCACCCGTGCCGTCCACTACGGTACCGTCTTTGATCAGCATATCACCCATATCGTCTTTCCTTCTCCTGGTGTCGGGTCGTTCGTGGTCCCGACTCGTTCACATGCTGCGATTATCGCGGATCGCAGGAAATCTGGCGAGCGGGCCTTCTCAATGCGCGCATTTCATGCAAGATATCGGCTCGTTTAATGGCACGGGAAATGATGATATGCCGCTGACCGGATCGCCCCAGGCCGAAGCTCTGGTTGCCGCGCTGCGCGATGCGTTGCGCGACGCAGGCTGGACCGGCGCGCGGCTCGCCAAACATTTCGACATCAGCGAGTCCACGGCTAAAAGATGGCTGGCCGGGCGGGGCCTGACGCTCGACCGGCTGGAGGCGATGGCCGGTCTGGTCGGACTGACCCTGGCCGAGCTTGCGGACAGCGGCGATCGGGAGAGTCACAAGCTTGCCCAACAACTGACCTTGGCTCAGGAAAACGCTTTGAGCGAGGACGGCAGGCTGTCGCTGCTCTTCATCACGCTGTTGGGCGGCGAAGCGTGGGAAGATTTCTCGAGCGATTTCGGCTTGCCGGTGGAAATCGTCGAAAAACTATTGGCGCAGCTCGATAGGCTGGCGTTGATCGATCTGCTTCCCGGCGGCGGGGTGCGGGTGAAGATCGACCGCTCGGTGCTTTGGCGTAAGACTCCGCTGCGGCGGCGGTTCGAGACCGAAATGAAACCCCAATTCATGACGATGGACTTTGCCGATCTGCAGGCCGTGTATTTTTCCGAACTGGTCAAACTGTCCGATGCCGGTGCGAAGAAGTTAGCCGAAATGATCGAACGCCATCGGCGCGAGTTGCAGACGCTGGCGAAGAAGGATCGGCGTGAATCGCTCCTGCCGCGCCGTTGGCAAACGGTGCTGTATGCCGCGCGGCCGCTTGACATTGCCCAGCTCGGCCCGTCCTGACTGGCAGATGCAGACATTCAAATCGGCCTTGAAGGGGTTGTGGCATATTCCGCAGTATAAGGCTCCATATTTTACGCATTATGCGATATTTTCGCGATTGCACTATATACATGCGTAACTTCACCGTTATTCTGTCGGATGATTCGTATAAGGGCCTGAGCAAAAACTGCCGATGGCCTGGCGGATGATGGAGAGGATTTATGGGCGATAAACGAAGCCTGCGCTGCATCGTCATCGGTGCGGGCATGTCGGGCATTCTTGCGGCGATCCGGCTGAAGGAAGCCGGGCACAGGGTCACCGTGCTCGAAAAGGCCGAGCGGATCGGCGGCACCTGGCGGGAAAACCGCTATCCAGGGCTGACCTGCGACGTTCCTGCGCACGCCTATACCTATAGCTTCGCGCAGAATCCTGACTGGCGCCGCTATTTCGCGACGCGGCAGGAAATACAGGCTTATTTCGAAAAGGTGGTCGACGATCACGGGATCAGGCCGCTGATCCGGTTCAATCGCGAGGTCGTTAATCTCGACTGGTCGGACGGCACTTGGCATGCCCAGACGCGCGACGGTGAGCGCTTCAAGGGCGATCTGGCGATCGTCGCGTCTGGTGTGCTCCATCATCCGCGCCTGCCCGATATCGAAGGGCTCGACGATTTCGAGGGCGTCGCGATGCATACGGCGCGCTGGGACGAGGGCGTCGAGCTGGACGGCAAGCGGATCGGCATCGTCGGCTGCGGTTCCACCGGCGTACAGATGCTCTGCGCGCTGGCCGAACGGGCGGAAAAGGTCGTGCATCTCCAGCGCAGCCCGCAATGGATCATGCCGGTCATCGATTTCGAATATAGCGAGGAGGAGCGCGAGGCCTTTCGCCGCGATCCGGCGCTCGTCGACAAGATCCGGCACGATCCGGAATATCTGGGGAATATCAAGCGGTTCAACGAGGGTATCATCAATCCGGATACGCCGGAGATGCAGGCGATCGAAGATATCTGCCGCGATTATCTCGAACAGGGCGTGCAGGATCCGGAGTTGCGCGAAAAGCTGCGCCCCGATTATCGCGCGGCCTGCAAGCGGCTGATCTATTCGCCCAATTACTACGAAAAGGTGCAATTGCCCTCCGTCACCGTGGAAACCGGGGCGATCGCCCGCGTCATACCCGAAGGCGTTGAGATGGAGGACGGCACTGTGCACGCGCTTGACGTGCTGGCGCTGGCGACGGGGTTCCATGCCGGCCGCTTCATCCGCCCTGCCGAAGTGACCGGGCGCGGCGGCGTGAAACTGTCCGACGTCTGGTCGGAACGCGCATCGGCCTATCTTGCGCTGACATTGCCGGACTTCCCCAACCTCTTCTTTCTCAACGGCCCGACATCGCCGGTCGGCAATTTCTCGCTGATCGATATCGCCGAGCAGCAATGGGAGTATATCGACGCGTTGATCGAGGAACTCGCCACAGGCCGCGCGGCGGAGATCAGCGCGTCGCAGGAGGCTTTTACCGACTATGAGGAACGCCGGATCGCGGCCGCCAAAAAGACGATCTTCGGCTCGGGCTGTTCGAGCTGGTATCTCGATCCGCAGGGCGTACCGATGACCTGGCCGTGGAGCCTGCAAGCCTTTGCCGATGCCATGGCCAAGCCGGACATGGACGCGCTCGACATCCGACCGGCCGGACAGGCGCGCGAGGCCGAAGCCGATATGGCCATAGCCGATTAGCGGCGGGGGGACGAGCCGGGCTGTGATGGACACCACGGGCGACCTCGCAGCCCGGCTCGACAGGCTCGAATCGCTCGATCAGATCCGCCAGCTCGCGGCCAAATATGCGCTCGCGCTGGACATGCGCGACATGAACGCGATGGTCGGGCTGTTTCCCGAAGATGTGCAGGTGGGGCGTGCCGGCACCGGCCGAGCGGCGTTGCGCGCCTATATGGACCGCATATTGCGCAGTCCGTTCACCGGCACGTCCCACCATATCGGCGGGCATATCATCGAATTTGCCGATCCCGATCATGCCGAGGGCATCGTCTATTCCAAGAACGAGCATGAAACGCCAACCGCCGATGGCGGCGAATGGGTCATCATGCAGATGATGTATAATGACGCATATGTCCGCGCCGATGGGCGCTGGTTTTTCGCGCGCCGCCTGCCGCTCTACTGGTATGCGACGGACCTCAACAAGCCGCCGATCGGCGATGAAAAAATGCGCTGGCCCGGTCAGGATTGGGCGGAGGGCAATTTCCACGCGCTTTTCCCGAGCTTCGCCGAATTCTGGGAACGGCAGGGCGAAGAGGACGGACCGGTTCCCGAACCTGCGCCACTGGAGCAATTCATCGCGACGATGCGGCGCGGCGCGGGCGCGCCTTCGGTCAAGATACGCGCCGACTGATCGGGTTTTCGCTTATGTCCGTGTGCGCTCGCGCAGCTCGGTCTTCATCACCTTGCCAGATGCGTTGATCGGCAGCGCCTCGACCAGCTCGACGATGCGCGGCACCTTGTAGTTCGCCATATTCTCACGCGACCAGGCAATGATGGCATCCGCCGATATGTCCGCGCCGGGGCGCGGCACGATGAAGGCCTTACCGACCTCCCCCATCCGCTCGTCGGGCACGCCGATAAGGGCGGCCATCTCCACCGCCGGATGCGCAGCAAGCAGTTTCTCGATCTCGGCCGGGTAGCAGTTGAAGCCGCCCGAGATATACATGTCCTTCTTCCGGTCGGTGATGCGGACATAGCCGTTCGCGTCCATCTCGCCGATATCGCCGGTATGCAGCCATCCATCGCCATCGATGGCTTCGGCCGAGGCCTCCGGATCGTCGAGATAGCCGAGCATCACGCCATAGCCGCGGACATGGATTTCGCCCGCTTCGCCGCGCGACACTTCTCCGCCATCATCGTCGGCGATCCTGATTTCGAGCCCGTGGATCGCCTTGCCGCAGCTCGTCGCGATCAGTTCGGCCTCGTCGCCGCGGCGGCAGCTCGTGATCACCGAACATTCGGTCATGCCATAAGCCGTAACCGTATCGACAAGCCCCAACTCTTCGCGCATGCGGCGGATCAGCTCGGGCGGCACGGTCGCCGCCCCGGTCGCCGCGCCGCGCAGCGAGGATGTATCGAAATCGCGCTCGGCCTTCGCGGCCAGCAGCGACTGGTAGATGGTCGGCGGGCCGGGCAGAAAATTGATCGTGTTCGTTTCGATCTGCCGGATGACCTCGGGAATGTCGAAGTTCGCCATCGGCACAATGACGGCGCCGGCGATCAGCGCCGCGACCCAGCCCGCCTTGAAGCCGAAGCTGTGAAAGAAGGGATTGATGATCAGATAGCGCTCGCCCGCTTCGAGCCCCATCATCTCCACCCAGTTGCGGAACATCGGCACGATCCGCCCGTGCGTCGTCAGCACCCCCTTGGGCGCGCCGGTCGTGCCGCTGGTGAACATGATGTCGGACACATGATCGGGCGTCAGCGCGGCCAGCGCGGCGTCTACGGCGGCATCGTTCGCGCCGTCACCGCCAGCGATGAAGCCATCGAGATCGCGTGCGATGAGCAACGTTTCGGCAAGATCGGGCAGGTCCTCGTCGGCGAGCAACGCCGGATAATCGGTGTCGAGAAAATCGTCGACGGTGAACAGGAGTTTTGCGCCTGTCCGCCGCAATATGTCGCCAGCCTCCCGGCCCTTGAGGCGGGTGTTGAGCGGCACGACCGCCGCGCCGGCGGTCAGCGCGCCCAGCGCAATGACGATCCATTCGCGGCTGTTCGGCGCCCAAATCGCGATCCGGTCGCCCTCGCCAATGCCGCGCGCGAGAAAGGCGGATGCCGCAGCGCGCGCGCGGCGCCACAATTCCGTGAAGCTCCAGCTTTCGCCATGCTCCAGCAATGCCGGTGCGTTGCCCCAGCGCCGGGCCGCTTCCTCCGCGACATGCGGGATGGTGGCTGCGCGCCCGTCCGCCATATTATCCGGCCTGCATATTGGTCGGCCCGAAATAGGCCTTCATCTCGACGACCTTGCCGTCTTCGCCGAATTTGAACGTGTCGATCACATCGACCGTCTGTTTCTTCCCTTCCCAGTCGAGCCCGGCTTGAAAAGCGAAGGCCGCATGGTCGGCGCCGACGCGCACCGGACCCTGCAAAGTCAGTTTCGCGCCGGTCGCCATGCTGACCGTGTAGAATTCGCGGATCGCGTCCTCGCCCTCTTTCAGCGGCGTGCCGATCGGATCCTCGACCGTCGCGTCCTTGGCGAACAGCGCGACGGCCAGCTCCGGATCGCCCGCGTTAAACGCGTCGATATATGCCTCGACGGCGGCAATCATCTCTTCTGGTGTCGGCATATTTTACTCCTCCGGATAATAGCGGCTGATCGTGTCGATGACGCAGGCGGGCTTGTCCTCGCCCTCGATTTCCACGGTGACGCGCACGACCTGCTGGACCGCGCCCTTGGTATCCTCCACCGAGACCGTCTCGCCCGTCGCGCGGATGCGGCTGCCGACGCGCACGGGGTTGAGAAAGCGCAGCCGGTCCGCGCCGACATTCACCGCATGCGCGAAGCCGCGCACCTCGATGAGTTCGGGCAGGAAATGATTGACGAGGCTCAGCGTCAGATAGCCGTGCGCGATCGTGCCGCCGAAGGGCCCGTCCTTCGCCCGTTCAACATCGACGTGGATCCATTGATGATCGCCGGTCACGTCAGCGAAACCATCGACGCGATCCTGCTCTATCGTCAGCCAGCCGGTCGGGCCGAAGGTCGTGCCTTCCTCCCCGATCAGGTCGCGCGGATTATCGTAGACCTTCGTCATCGCCTCAGGCCTTCTGGCTCGAGACCGACAGGATCTCGCCGGTCATATAGGAGGCGAGGTCGGACGCGAGGAAGATCATCACATTGGCGACCTCCCAGACCTCGGCGGGCCGCCCGAACGCCTCGCGCGCCGACAGTTCCTCGAGCAGTTCGTCGGTGGTCACCTTGGCGAGGAAGGCATGCATGGCGATGGACGGCGCGACCGCATTGATCCGTACGCCATGATCGGCCGCCTCGAGCGCCGAACAGCGGGTAAAGGCCATCACGCCCGCCTTGGCGGCGGCATAATGCGCCTGGCCCTTTTGTGCGCGCCAGCCGAGCACCGATGCATTGTTGACGATCGCTCCGTCGCCGCGTTCTTGCATATGCGGCAGGAAGGCGCGGGTCATCCGGAACACCGAATGGAGCGTGACATCGATCACGCGGTGCCATTGCTCGTCGGTCATCTCGACGACCGGCGTTTCGCCGCCAAGGCCCGCATTGTTGATCAGGATATCGACATGGCCGAGCGTGTCGATGGCGGCATCGCGCAGCGCGTCGACCTGACCCTGCTGCGTCACGTCGCATAGGCGTGTCTCGGGACGTTCACCGGTTTCCGCGGCGATCCGGTCTGCCGCCTCACCGAGCCGTCGTTCGTGAAAGTCCGAGATCAGGACGCGCGCACCTTCCTCGGCCGCCCGTTTCGCGACGGCGAAACCGATGCCGGTGCCGGCTGCGGCAGTCACCACCACCGTCTTGCCCTTCAACAGGTTCCGGCCTTCGGGATAGGGAGGGATGGTCTTGCTCACAAATCACCTCTCGGTTCGCGCGGCATGCCGAGTGCGCGTTCGGCGATGATGTTGCGCTGGATCTGGTTGGTGCCGCCATAGATCGTATCGGCGCGCGAATAGAGGAACAGGTTGGGCAGCAGATCCCATTCATAATCGGGATTGTCGGTCACTTCGCCGGCCTGGCCCAGCACGTCCATCGCCAGTTCGCCCAGAGTGCGCCGCCAGCTTGCCCATTGGATCTTGTAGGTCAGCGCCGCGCCGTCCGGCCGGGAATGATCGCTATGGCTGAGCATACGTAGCGCGCCATAGCGCATCAGCCGCAGGCCGATCTCCGCCCTCGCGATCTTCTGGCGGATCAGCGGATCGTTGGCCGCGCCATTGTCCTTCGCCGCCGCGATAATCGCATCGAGCTCGTTGCGGAAACCCATCTGCTGGCCGAGCGTCGAAACGCCGCGCTCGAAGGCGAGGAGGCCCATCGCGACCTGCCAGCCATTGCCCGGCGTCGAAACGAGATTGTCGGCGGCTGTGCGCGCGCCGTCGAAAAACGTCTCGTTGAACTCGGCATCGCCGTTGATCTGCTTGATGGGCCGGATTTCGATGCCCGGCTGATCGAGTGGCATGAGGAGGAAAGTCAGGCCCTTGGGCCCCTTCGTCCCCTCTTCGGACCGGGCGACGACGAAGATCCAGTCACAGATTTGCGCAAGGCTCGTCCAGATTTTCTGGCCGTCGACGACCCATTCGTTCGCTGCCTCGTTGAGCCGCGCTCTGGTGCGCACATTGGCGAGATCGCTGCCCGCATTGGGTTCGCTATAGCCTTGGCACCAGAGCGTTTTCCCGGCCGCGATATCGGGCAGGAAGCGCTGCTTCTGCTCCTCGGTGCCGAAGGTCAGGATCGTCGGCCCGGCGAGTTCCACGCCCATATGGCCGACCCGGCCCGGCGCGCCCGACCGGGCATATTCCTCGGCAAAGATCACCTGCTGCATCAGCGTCGCGTCGCGCCCGCCCCATTGTTCGGGCCAGCCGATCACGCTCCAGCGCGCTTCGCCGAGCCGCTGTTCCCATTCCTTGCGGCGCGTGGCGCCGGCGGTCAGCCCCCGGACATGCCGGATATCGGCGAAGTCGCCGGATAGCTGGGTTTCGAGCCAGTCGGCGACTTCGTGCCGGAACGCCTCATCGGCTTGCGTGAACCCGAGCTTCATGCCGCGTCTCCCAACACCATCGCCGCGACCTGCTCGCGGTGCCAGTCGCCGTCCCGCATCATCGTCTGGATCGATCGCGCGCGCTTGAAGAAGAGATGCGCGTCATGCTCCCAGGTAAAGCCGATCCCGCCATGAAGCTGGATCATGTCCGCGGCGCATTGGAAATAGGTGTCGGCGCAAAAACTCTTCGCCGCATGCAGGGCCAGTTCGGGATCGTCGATATCCTCGTCGATCGCGCAGGCGGCCCAATAGACGGCCGAGCGCGCCTGTTCAATCTCGATCATCATGTCGGCGAGGCGATGTTTGTAGGCTTGGAAGCTGCCGATCGGCCGGCCGAACTGGATCCGGTCCTTGGCATAATTGATCGTCCGGTCGAGACAGGCCTGCGCTCCGCCCAGCGCCTCGGCGGTCAGGCACAGCCAGCCCACGGCGTGGCCGGCATCGAGACCGGCTTTCGAATTCTCCAGCGGATCGCCGGTTACATTTTCGAGAGTGACCGTCGCCAGCGGACGCGTCTGGTCCATCGTCGTCGGCGTGCTGATCGCAATTCCTCCGGCATCGGCTTCGACGATCCATACGCCCATACTGTCCGACAGGAGGAAAATATCGGCTGCATGACCATGTGGGAGGAACGGCACCGTGCCGGACAGACGGTTATCGGAGACTATGAGCTCCGGGGAACTGCCGCTCGTTGCGATCACCTTTCCCGATGCGAGCCTGGGTAGCCAGCGCGTCTGCTGCGCCGCACTGCCGCCGCTCGCGATGGCGGTACCAGCCGCTGCAAGGCCAAGCAGGGGGAGCGGGGCGACCTGCGCCCCTGCCGCTTCCGCAACGCTCGCGAATTCGACCATACCGAGTCCCGCGCCGCCATGGTCTTCGGCGATCAGCAGACCGCCAAGGCCCAACTCCCCACAAAAGGCGGCCCACAGATCGCGGTCGATACCATCGCTTGCCATCGCCGCGCGCGTCCGCTCGCTCGTCGCATTCTCTGCGAAAAATTCGCGTGCCGTCTCGGCGATCATCGCCTGTTCGTCGGTGAGTGCGAATTCCATTTGCTGTTCTTTCCTCGCTATATCAGCCGCCGAACTGGGCGACGATGTCCTTGACCGCGTTGGCGACGTCATTGCGGCGATAGCCGAGCAACGCGACCTCCGTGGCGTTCGGCGAAACGCGGACCCAGTTGCCCCGGCCTTGCGGGATCGCGACATCGGGAAGCAGCGGATGTTCGGCATCCTGTTCTTCCAGTCTGGTCGAATTGCCGGCGGCATCGAAATAGAGCTGGAAATAGTCAGTGAAGCTCAGATCCTCGTCGCCGACAAGATAGGCCGCGCCATTTTCCCCGCGCTCCAGCGCGCCCTCGATCGCTTCGGACAGCGACTGAAACGACATGAAATTCGTGCCGCCCGCCGGCCCGTAATGCGGAATCTCCAGCTTGCCCTCGGCCCATTGCACATAGGGTTCGAAGATCATGCTGGGCAGGCCGGGCACCGTGCCGACCATGAAGGGCGCGTTGACGCTCATCACGGCGAAATCGTCCGTCGCCTGCGCCCTCGCGCCATCGCAGGCCGCCTTGCGAGACTGGATATAGATATTCTGCTCGACGAGCTCGGGTTTCGCCTGATGATAATAGCTGCCGAGTTGCACGGCGCGCTTGACGCCGGCCTCGCGGCAGGCGGCGAAAAAGGCCGGCACACCCTCGACATTCGCCTTCTGCAGGAACACGGCGAAATTGGCGTCCTGCGGTACGTGGCGCGGATCGTTGCCGGCCGCGAAGACCACCCAGTCGAAGCCAGTCAGTCTGTCCGGCGTGTAATCGCCCGCAACATAATCGCCCTGGAGGAACGGCATGCCCGCCATCGGCGTATCGGGGTTCGCTGGATTGCGCCCGCCGATCGTCACGTCATGTCCCTTGGCGGCGAGGTGAATGGCGGCATGGCCGCCAAGCGCCCCGGTTCCGCCGACAATCAGGATTTTCATTGCGTGTCTCCCTGCAGAGTGACCGGGCGGTTTTCTTCCCAGTCGATGATCAATGTGCGCGCCGTGAAGCGCCACGTACCGCCGTCGCGCAGCCAGCTGTCCTGATAGCGGATCGACCAGATGAGGATCATGTCGCTGTCTTTCAGCAGATGCTCGGCCGTGCTGTAGGTTTCTCCGGTCGCGCTATCGCCGTCGATCGTCGTAAGCTGCTGATGTACGCGGTGGACCGTGGTGCGGAACGTGGCGTCGAGCTGGTCGATCGAACCGAGTATCGCATCGCGCCCTTCGAGCGTGAAGCCCGGCCCTTCGATCACGCAATTTTCGGCCAGCACCGATTCCCATGCGGTCTTGTCACGCCGGTCCGCGCCTTGCGCATAGATTTCGGCGGTGCGGCGCAGCGCGGCCTGATCAAGCATTGCCTCAACATCGTCGTTCATGATCTCATTCCATTCTCATCAATCATTCCGGTTTTCGGCATGCTTCAGGTGCCCCAGACTTTGCGCGGTTGCTGTTGTTTAGCCAGCAGATAGCCGACGGCATCGCCGACATCCGCCGGATCCCAGCGCGCGCCCTTGTCGACGGACGGGCCTTCCCGCCAGCCATCCTCCAGCATGATCTTGCCGCCTTCCAGTTCGAAAACGCAGCCTGTGACATGCGCGCTTTCGCTGCTGCCCAGCCATACGACCGTCGGCGCGATATTGGCCGGATCCATCGCGTCGAACGCGTCGTCTTCCGTCGCCATCTTGTCGGCAAAGGCCTGTTCGGTCATCCGCGTGCGGGCCGCCGGCGCCAGCGCGTTGGCGGTAATGCCGTAGCGGCCGAGCTCGGCGGCCTGCACGAGCGTCAGCGCGGCGATCCCGCCCTTGGCCGTCGAATAGGCGGCCTGGGCGATGGAGCCCTGCAGCCCGGCGCCGCTCGTCGTGTTGATGATCCGCGCATCGACCGGCTCGCCCGCCTTCATGCGTGCGCGCCAATAGTCGACCGCGTGGCGGGCGATGCAGAAATGGCCGCGCAGATGGACGCGCATCGTCGCATCCCATTCGTCCGGCGTCGCCGAGACGAACATCCGATCGCGCACGATCCCGGCATTGTTGACTACGACATCGAGGCCGCCAAATGCCTCGACCGCCTGATCGACGATGCGTTTCGCCGCATCCCAATCGGTAACATCGTCATAATTGGCGATCGCACTGCCGCCGGCCTGCTGAATCTCTTCGACGACCGCATCGGCAGCGCTCGTATCGCGCCCTTCGCCGCCCAGCGACGTACCGATATCGTTGACGACGACATTCGCGCTCGCTTCGGCGAAGGCCAGCGCATAGGCCCGGCCGAGCCCGCGCGCGGCGCCAGTGATGATGACGGTGCGTCCGTCGCAGATAGGCTTGCTCATAATTCGACTCCCGCTGCCGGGCGGATCAGATGGCCGCTCAGATCGCCGTGCAGGTCGATCCCGGTGTAATGTTTTTCCGTGAAGCGCCACGCGCCGTCGATGATCGCGAAACGGTCGTCATAGCCGCCCGTCGCGACCGGCTGCAGCGCATTTTCGTCGACCTGTTGCAACACGGTCCATATCGCATGGCAGCGCGCCGTCTCGCCGCCCGCATCCAGCTCGATGATCGGATTGGTGATCAGATGCCGGCAGCGTGGCGTACCGTCTTCATAGATACGCATCACGCCGCGCCACATCGCCATAATTGCGTGAGCGCCCGCGATCCTGTGGCCTTCGGCGAGCAGATGGCCATGGTCGAACATCGCCGCAGCGGTCTCGAAATCGCCGGCGTCGATTGCCGCGCCGTAGCGATATTCGAGGTTCGGGATGTCGATGGCGGGGTTGGGCATCACGCTAAAGCCTTTCCACGATCGTGACATTGGCCTGGCCGCCGCCTTCGCACATGGTCTGCAGGCCATAGCGACCGCCGGTGCGTTCGAGCGCATTGAGCAGGGTGGTCATCAGCCGCGCACCGGTCGCGCCGAGCGGATGGCCGAGCGCGATCGCGCCGCCATGCACATTCACCTTCTCGTGCGGAATGCCGAGTTCCTTCATCCAGGCCATCGGCACGCTGGCAAAGGCCTCGTTGCATTCGAACAGATCGATATCGTTGAGCGCCATGCCGGCCTTGTCCATCGCATGGCGGGTCGCCGGGATCGGCGCGGTCAGCATCCAGACCGGGTCGTCGGCACGGACCGAAATATGGTGGACTCGGGCACGCGGTTTCAGGCCGTGATCCTTCACCGCCTGTTCCGATGCGATCAGCATGGCTGCGGCCCCATCGCAATTCTGGCTGGAGATGCCGGCGGTGATCTTGCCGCCCTCCTGGATCGGGTTCAGTCCGGCCAGGCCCTCGAGCGTTGTGTTGGGCCGGATCGTCTCGTCCTGCGCAAGCCGGCCGAACGGCGCGATCTCATCATCGAACCAGTCCATGTCGGTCGCCTCTTTGGCGCGCTGGTGCGAGGCGAGGGCGAATTCTTCCATTTCTGCCCGGCTGATCTCCCACTTGTCAGCGATCATCTCGGCCGAGCTGATCTGGTTCAGCAGCCCGTCGCCATAGCGATCGACCCAGCCCGGCGACGTGTTGAACGGATTATCGAAACCGTGCTGCTGGCCGGCATACATGGCGGCGCTGATCGGAATCGCGTTCATCGCCTGGCTGCCGCCCGCGACCACGAGATCCTGGGTGCCGGACAGGACGCCCTGGGCCGCGAAATGCAGCGCCTGTTGCGAGGAACCGCATTGCCGGTCGACGGTTGTGCCCGGTACATGTTCGGGCAGGCCCGCGACGAGCCATACGGTCCGCCCGATATCGCCGGCCTGCGGCCCGATCGTGTCGCAGCAGCCCCAGACGACATCGTCGACCGCCCCCGCATCGATGCCGGTGCGCTTGACCAACGCCTTGATCGGATGGGCGCCGAGATCAGCCGGGTGAAGGGTTGCGAGGCTTCCCTTTTTGCGGCCGATCGGCGTGCGGACGGCATCGATGATATAGGCTTCAGGCATTATTGAATTCGCTTTCGAATGTCTGGTCGGGGCCGAGCGCGATCTGCCCGCCGATAACAGCGGCATCGCATCGGTTGAAATGCCAGGCGCGGTCGCCCCAGGCGCCGGCCAGCGCCCAGGCGCGTTTCATCCAGAAATGCAGATCGACTTCATAGGTATAACCCATCGCGCCATGGATCTGGATCGCCGTTTCCGCAGCGAGCATGGCCGCATCGGTCGCGGCGAGTTTGGCATGGCTGACATGCATGCTGGCGCGGGGCTGGCGTTCGTCGAGCGCCACTGCCGCTCGCCACAGCACGGGCCGGGCAAATTCGAGCTTCACTGCCACCGTCGCCAATTGATGCTTGATCGCCTGGAACTTGCCGATCGGCTGGCCGAACTGCTCGCGATCCTTGGCATAATCGGTCGCCAGTTCGAGCATCCGCGCCGTCGCACCGAGCATCTGCGCCGCACTCATCAGTGCGGCAAGATCGAGCAGATCGTCGCTGCCGCTGATATCGACCGGTGCGAAGAGGCTGCGCAACGGATCGACGGTGTTGAGCGCCTTCGTTTCGGGGGCGTCGATCAAGCCATCGTCGCCGAGCAGATAGTCGGCACCGTCGAGATCGGCGATCCAGGGATTGATCGGATGGGCGAGGGCGATGCGGCAACCGCCACCGGCGATATCGGCCAGCCTGTCCGTCGCGCCTTTGCGCATCAGCCAAGGCGCGGCAATTAGCGCGGTATCGACGATCGGCTGGCCGACATTGGCGCGGCCGAGCTCAACCGCGATCCGGGTGCCTGCGGCCAGGCCCGAGCCGAGCCCGCCCTGATCCTCGGGTACGAGCAATCCTGTCAGCCCCAGCGAGACCAGCGCATCCCAGACGCCGCCATCGCCCGGGGTGCCGTCGAGCGCGCGCAGCTTTTCCGGGCCATGCGCACCATCGAGAAAGCTCCGCACGCCTTCGATGAGCGCATCCTGATCTTCGGAGAACAGAAATTGCATCCCTCGCCCCCTATCGCGGCAGGCCGAGCAGGCGCTCGGCGACGATGTTGCGCTGTATTTCGTTCGACCCGGCATAGATCGGGCCGGACAGCGAGAAGATATAGCCTTCGAGCCAGCGGTTTTCGCCGCTTTCGGGTTGTAGCTCGGCCGCCGCGCCCATCAGGCTCATCGCCGTGCGGTGCATCGCCCGGTCCAACTCCGACCAGAAGATCTTGTTGAGGCTGGCTTCCGATCCGATCGACCCGCCGGCCATGATCTTGGAAGCCACGCTATAGGTGTTGAGCGCATAGGCTTCGGCATCGGCCCAGGCCTGGACGACGGCTTCATGGGCGGCCGGGGAGGCGCTGGCTTCGTTTTCACGATACAGTTCGACCAGCCGTTTGGCGGCGGCCTGGAAGCGCGCCGGCGAGCGCAGCATCAGGCCGCGCTCGAACCCCGCCGTCGCCATCGCGACATTCCAGCCTTCGCTTTCGTCCGCGATGCGATTGGCCGCAGGCACGCGCACCTCGTCGAAGAATATCTCGGCAAATCCCGGATGGCCGTGCAGCTGGCGAATCGGGCGGACCGTCACGCCCTCCGCATCGAGCGGCACGAGGATGAAGGAGAGGCCCCGATGCCGCTCGCTCTCCGGATCGGTGCGGAACAGGCCGAAACACCAGTCGGCGAAGGCGGCGCGGCTCGACCAGGTTTTCTGGCCGGTAATCACATAGTCATTGCCGTCGCGGATCGCGGTGGAGCGGATGGCAGCCATGTCCGATCCGGCATTGGGCTCGGACCAGGCCTGCGCCCAGATTGTCTCGCCCTTCGCCATCGGCGTCAGATGTGCGGCCTTTTGCTCGGCCGTGCCATATTCCATGATCGTAGGGCCCAGCAGGAAGATGCCGTTCTGCGCAACGCGCAGCGGGGCGTCTGCGCGATAATATTCCTCCTCGAAGATCAGCCAGCGGATAAGATCGAGCCCGCGCCCGCCATAGTCTTCGGGCCAGGTGACCATACCCCAATCGCCGCTCGCCAGCGTCTTTTCCCAGGCGACGTGTTGGTGAAATCCTTCCTCGCATTCGAGCGTGCGCAGCGGTTCACGCGGCACATGGGCTCCCATCCACGCGCGGACTTCGGCGCGGAACGCCTGCTGGTCGTCCGTATAGCGAAGCTCCATCAGAATTTCGCTTCCTTGCCGTCTTCGACAAAGGCGTCGCGCGATTTCTGGCTGTCCTCATGCATGTACATTTCGAGCGTGAAGCCCTGTTCGAAGCGATAGCCATGTTCGATATCGCGCGGTTCGAGACCATTCAGCGCTTCCTTGGCCGTGACCAACGCCTTGCGCGATTTCGACGCGATCACCGCGCAGTATTCGCGCGCCTTGTCGGCCAGTTCTTCGGGGCCGACCACCATCTCCACCGCGCCGAGGCGGTAGGCCTCCTGCGCATCGATCCTACCGCCGGTGAAAAAGGCCGAACGGACCTTCTGGATCGGGAACATGCGCTGCAAATGGCTCGCCCCGCCCATCGCGCCGCGATCGATTTCGGGGAGCGAGAAAAAGGCGTTATCGGCCGCGATCACAACGTCCGACGCGCCGCAGATGCCGATGCCGCCGCCGATCACGAAATTGTGCACGGCGCTCACCACGGGCAGCGGCGAGAAATGAACGGCGCGAAAGGTCAGATAATTGCCGCGGTTGAGTTCGACGATCCGTTCGGGATGCGCCTGCATCTCCTTGATATCGACGCCGCCGCAAAAGCCCTTGCCCTCGGCCCGGATCAGGATGCAGCGGACATCCTCGCGCGCGCCGAGTGCGTCGATATGGCCGGGCAGGGCATTCCAGCCCTGGCTGTCGAGCGCGTTGACCGGCGGATGATCGATGACGATTTCGCCGATATTGTCCGAGACTTCGGTGCGAATGGGCATGGTCTATCCTCCCCCTTTTCAGGCCGGTTGCGGCGCGGCCGAGCCCGCCAGTGCGTCGATTCGTTCGCGGGCATCGGCGGCGATGCTGCCGATAAGCTCCGCGCAACTGGGCAGATCCCCGATCCGCCCGGCGACAAGGCCGGTGGCGAGGATACCCTCGTCGAGATTGCCGTCGACCACGGCTTTCTGGATGAGTGTCGGCGCCGCCGCGGCGAGCATGGCCTGGGCGAAGCCGAGCCCGCCATGGCTCGTCATGCCCCGTGCCGCTTTGATCATCTCGCCCCAGCTCGCGCCGGTGCGCTTTTTCATCGCAAGACCGCCTTCTAGCGCACGTTTCCACATGCCGATCCGGCCCGACTGTTCGATCCGGTCGAGCGTTTTCGTGCGGACCATGCGTTGCGGGAGCCCGTCCACCTTGCGGGTCACGAAGATGTCGTCGGTGCGCGCGTCGAGATAGACGCGCTTGATATGTGACGCGAGCGGGCTTTCGGCCGTCAGCAGAAAGCGCGTCCCCATCGCAATGCCCGCCGCGCCATAGGAGAGGGCGGCGACCAGGCCCCGCCCATCTGCGAAACCGCCGGCCGCGACGACCGGGATATCGATGGCATCAAGAACCTGCGGCAGCAGGATGGTCGTCGGCACCGATCCCGTATGCCCGCCGCCTTCGCCGCCCTGGACCGTGATGATGTCGCAGCCGAGTTCAGCCATCTTCTGGGCGTGTTTGAGCGCGCCGACGGTCGGCATGCAGCTGATCCCGGCATCGCGGAACCGGGCGATCATCTCGGCATTGGGGCCGCGTCCGAAACTGACGGCGCCGATCCGGTCGGCATGATCGACGATCGTCGCCATGATCCGATTGGCTCCGGGCTGGAATGCATGGAAGTTCACGCCGAATGTGTGCGGCGTCATCTCGCGCAACCGGACAATTTTCTCTTCGGCCTCTTCGGGCGTCATCACCGCCGCGCCCAGAAAGCCGAACGCGCCCGCATTGCAACTCGCCGCGACAAGCTCGGGCTCCGCGATCCAGCCCATCGCCGTCTGGACGATCGGGAGATCGCAGCCGAGCTTCTCGATCAGCGCGGTGGCGAGCGGGCCGGACATTCTCAGCTGCTGCGCTTCTTGTTCGATTCCGCCATCTTCTTGCCGTCGAAGCCGGCGATGTAATCGCCCTTGGTCAGTTCGTTCTGGGCGTGCGCGAAATGGTGCATGGCGAAGACGGCGTCCATCCCGGTGCGCTTGCCGGCCAGGTCTTCCATATGGTTGCAGGCCTGTTTGCAGAGCAGCAGCGCGAGTCGGGGCTGTTCGACGATCCGTTCGGCCATCGCATCGACGGTCGCGGCCAGTTCGTCGCGCGGGACGACCCGGTTGAGCATGCCCATCTGATAGGCGCGCTCGGCGCTCATCCGCTCGCCGAGGAACAGAAATTCCTTGGCGATCCGCGGATTGAGCTCGAAGGTATGGGCGAAATATTCGACGCCCGGAAAACCCATCTGCAGTACCGGATCCTGGAAGAAGGCGTCGTCCGAAGCGACGATCAGGTCGCAGACCCAGGCCAGCATCAGCCCGCCCGCGATACAGGCGCCGTGCACCTGCGCGATTGTCGGCTTGGGAATGTCGCGCCAGCGCCGGCACATGCCGAGATAGACCTCCTGTTCGCGAATGAACGCCTTTTCCGCGCCCGGCTTGTTGGCATGATCGTACCACATGAGCCGCCGGTCGAAGCTCGAATGGAAGTCGCGCCCCGGCGTGCCGATATCGTGGCCGGCGGTGAAATGCTTCGCGTCCGACTTGAGGATGATGACCTTGACCGCATCGTCGTCGGTCGCGCGCCGGAACGCGTCGTCGAGCGCATAGGTCATCTGGCTGTTCTGGACATTGTGGAAATTCGGCCGGTTCAGCGTTACGCGCGCAATGCCGTAGCTGGCCTCATAGAGTATGGGTTCGTCGGTTTCGTATTCGGGCGGGTTATCGACCGGTTCGACTAGCTCGTTCATGCGGCCCTCCTTGCGGACGGATTGTCCTTGATGATTTTCGAGCGCAGGTCGTGCGGATCGAGCCGGGCGATGATCGCGCGTTCCTCCTCGGTCGCCAGGGGCGTTTCCGTAACCTGCTCGGCCTGTTCGAGCGGGAAGCCAGTGTTATCCTGCACCTTGTCAAAGGAGACGCCGGGATGCAGCGCAACGACGCGCATCGCATTGTCCACTCCGCCGCAATCAAGCACGCACAAATTTGTGACGATACGTTTGAGCGAGACATTGCCGAAATTAGCCCCCGCGATCCTGCGCTCGGGATTGTAACCCACGCTGCATACCATATCGACCTCGCCCTCGACAAAGACGCGGCTGCTATGAGCGGGCAGGAAAAGGCTGTTGGAGTGATAGATGCTGTTGCCGGGAAAGCCGCGCGCGCCGAGCATCTGGACCTTCGGCCGGTCATGCGTACCGCCGAGAAAGCTGATGTTGAACTGGCCGAACCGGTCGACCTGGGTCGGCGTGACCATAGCGTGCCGCCGGCCGGTCCAGACGGCGGCGTCGAAATAGCGGCCGAAGGGCAGATGGCCCGACGGCCGAATCTCATAGTCTCCGCGTGGCCCCAGCGGCACAGGTTCTTCGACCAGCGCCGCCTCGCCATCGGTCATCATCAGAGCGGGATTGGTGGTCAGCTTGGCAAGACCCGCCGCCAGACGCGGGATCGGCCCGATCCCGGTCGCCGCGACCTCGCCGACATCGTCGAAAGACCGCGCGCAGCAGGCGATCAGGAGTTCGGCAAGTGTGCAGTCGCTCATCGGCCAGTATCTCCCAAAACCAGTCCTCCCTAAAAGACGGGAAGAGGCAGTTTGGAAATCGCCTCTTCGCCGCCATTGCGCGCTAGATACCCGGCTTCGTCGTCGCCGATCATGTCCGCCATCCATTTTTCCCAGCCGCCTTCCTCTTTCGCGGCGGCGCCATAAGCTTTGAGATGGTCCATGTCCCAGCCATAGTCGGGCGCCATATAGGTTGGATGGGCGCCGTATCGCGCTTCCATCACGCCAGTCACGAAGCAGCGTTCGAAGATATTGGCCTGGGCGTCGTCGACGAAATCGTCCTCGATCCGCTCGACCAGCAATTCGGACGAGACGAAAGCGCGGTCCGCGGCGCGCGCATACCATTGGTCGTAGAAAGTGTCGGGGCCGAACGCCTGGACATTGCCCCGCCAGTCCGCCCGATTCACATGGAGGAGCGCGACGTCGAGCCTGAGCGCCGGCATGGCGAGCAGCACTTCGCCATCCTCATAGGGCGATTGCACGGTTTCGAAACCGCCGAGCTTGTGAACGTCTGTGCCGAGGCCGACCTTGGTCGGCAGGAAGGGCAGGCCGAACGCGGCCGCCTGCAACCCCCATTGCAGCAGGCCTTCGTCCAGTTCGAGCACCTCGACGCCGACCTTCTCCCGCGCATAGCGGAACCAGGGCTCGAGCGGGATCGCGTCGAGCGAAACGAAGGCGAACACGAGCTTCTTTACCTTGCCGGCCGCGCAGAGCATGCCCGCGTCCGGGCCGCCATAGGTTACGACAGTGAGATCCCGGAGGTCCGACCGCAAAATCTCGCGCACCAGCACCATCGGCTTGCGGCGCGGGCCCCAGCCGCCGATTCCGATCGTCATGCCGTTGGAAATCTCGCCGACCATTTCGGTGGGCGTCATGCGCTTGTCGAGCGTCATTCGCTCGCCTCTTGCGCCTCGGCCTCCTTCAGCGCTTCCTGCCATGCCCAGACATGACCCCATTCGCTGATCGTCTCATGCGCCGTGGTTTTCCAGCTGGCCGGATCGATCATCAGGCCATCGCAACCGATTTCGAGATCGAAGCCCGATGGTGTCTCCATATAGAAACCCGTCATTTCGTCATTCGTGTGTTTGCCGAGCGTCGCCGACTCCGGGACCTTGGCCCGCCGCATTCGGTCATGGCAGCGACCGACATCGACGAGCGTTTCCATTTCCAGCATCAGATGCACGCATCCTGACGGCGGAACCGGCCCTTCGCCCAGCGCGATAGAGTGATGACGCGTGTTGTCGGCATGCATGAACGCGAACCGCATGCCCGGATCGTCCGGATCGGGCGAGAAGCGGAAATGCGGCAGATCGGTGTCGTGAAAACCGACTATGTTGCGATAGAACTCGTGAGTCTCTTCAAAATTCGGCGTGCTGAACACAGCGTGTCCCATGCCCATATCGCCCGTAACGAACCCGCTAACGCCGGCCGGCGATACGAAGGCCACATCGTCGCGACTGTCGCCGCAGAAGAATTCAAGGCCGTTTCCCGCGGGATCGTTCGTCCGGAAAAACGCATCCACCGTTCGCGCTTGCGCGTCGGCGTCGGATCCCCATTCCATCGGCTGTCCGGCTTCGCCGATCCGGGCCGCCAGCGCGTCGAGCGCGTCGCGGCTGTCTATTTCATAGCCCGCAGCCCGTAGCTTCTCCTCACTGCCATTTTCGATGCGAAAGCGGAACGGGCGATCGTCGATTCGGTAATGGTTGGCGCTGTCGGCTGTGTTTTCCGCTTTCATCATGCCGACGACATCCTGCAGGAAGCTGTCCCATGCCTCGGCCTTCGCGGTCTCGACGATGGTGTAGCCCAGCGCTTTGATCGCCATGTCCTAAATCTCCTCGCCCCAAATGGCAGAATCAGATGTTCCATATGCCAAAAATATCGTATATTGAAAGCAAAATCGGTTTTCAATTGACGATTTGCGTATTGTATGAGAATAAAAATTACGAATTCTATTCCCGAGAAACTGAGTCGGGCGAGCTAAGGAGAATGTCATGGCAACCGTAGTGCCGATGCAGGGCCAAACCGGTGAACTTCCCACGCCAGAAGAGTTGGTGGGCCGCGCCCGGGCGATGATCCCGGTGCTGAAAGACCGTGCCAAACAATGCGTCGCCGACCGCAATGTGCCGGCCGAAACGATCGCGGAGATGAAGACAGCCGGTTTCTTCAAGGTGCTCCAGCCGAAACGCCATGGCGGCTATGAGATGCACCCCAATACTTTTTTCGATATCCTGAAGACCTTGGCCGAGGGCTGTATGTCGACCGGATGGATATATGGCGTGCTCGGCTGCCACCCCTATGAAATGGCGCTGTTCGACGACAAGGCGCAGCAAGAAGTCTGGGGCGACGATCCGGAAATGCTGGTTTCGTCCACCTATCAGCCGGTCGGCAAGGTGGAGCGCACCGAGGGCGGCTTTTATCTCAGCGGCCATTGGGGCTTTTCGAGCGGGTCTGTCCATTGCGGATGGGTGCTGCTCGGCGCGCTGGTCCCGCCCGAGAAAGAGGGCGATCCGCCCGACATGCGGACATTCCTCCTCCCGCGCGAGGATTACGAGATCGATCAGGACAGCTGGCATGTGTTCGGCCTGCAGGGCACGGGCAGCCACGATATCATCGTCGACCGCGCCTTCGTGCCCGAATATCGCACGCACCGCGCCGTCGAGGGCTTTCTCTGCGAAAATCCGGGGCAGAAGGTCAATGACGGACCGCTCTACACTTTGCCCTGGGCGCAGGTTTTCATCCGGTCGGTCTCCACCGCCAGCTTCGGCGGAACCCGTGCGGCGATCAACGCGGCTATGGCGATCATGGAAGATCGCATCTCGACCAATACGGGCAAGGCCTCGAAGGATGATCCGGCGCTGCACGCGGCGATCGCTGCCGCCCATGCCCAGTCGCGCGAGATGGAGCTTACGCTGAAGACCACGTTTGACGAACTGATGGAGATTGCCGAAAGCGGCGAGCCGATCCCGATGGAGAAGCGGGCCTTTTTCGCCTATCAGTCCTCCAACGTCGTCCGGCGACTGGCCGATCTGGTCGACGATATGGTGAAGCTGCTCGGCGGCCGCGCGATCTACATGTCGAGCGATATCATCCAGCCCTGGCTCGATATCAATGCGGCCCGCGCGCATGTTGCCAATGATCCCGGCAACCGAACGAAGGACGTGGTCGGCACAATGCTTGGCCAGCCGCCGGTTTTCACCTTCATGTAGGCGAGGGGGCTTTTGGATGCCGGAATTGAAGGACGCCACCTATTCCGTCGAGGGCGGTTACGAAATCCATGTAAAGGAAGCGGGCTCGGGGCCGGCAGTCGTGTTCATCCATGGCAGCGGGCCCGGTGCGTCAGGCGCATCCAATTTTCGCGATAACATCGATGCTTTCGTCGATGCCGGATATCGGGTCATTTTGCCCGACCTGATCGGTTATGGACATTCCTCGAAGCCCGAGGGGATCGATTACACGCTCCAGCTCTTCACCGACACGCTGTACGATGCCCTTCGCCAGCACGGCATCGAGCAGGCGTCGCTCGTGGGTAACTCGCTGGGCGGCGGCATCGCGATCCAGATGACGCTCGATAATCCCGATTTCGCCCGAGCGCTCGTCCTGATGGCGCCGGGTTGCATCGAGGAGCAGGCCGACTATTTCAAGATGCCCGGCATCGCCAAGATGGTCTCCGGTTTCGGCAGCGAGGATTTCAACCGCGACGAACAGAAGCGGCTGATCTGCAATCTCGTCCATCCCGATTTCGCGCCCAACATTTCCGAAGACCTGGTCGACGAGCGGTTTGCCGTCGCCAGGACGCAGCCCAAGGATGTGCTTGCGCGGATGAGGACGCCCAATCTCGGTCCGCGGGTCGGCGAGCTCGAACAGCCGATCTTCGTTCTGTGGGGCCTGAACGACGAATTCTGCCCGGAAAGCGGCGCTCGCTATTTCCTCGATCAATGCGAGGACGCCCGCTGCATGACCTTCACCCATGTCGGCCATTGGGTGCAGGTGGAGCGCGCGGCCGAGTTCAACCGCCATGTGACTGCCTTTCTCGATGAGCAAGGCTGAACGCCATGGCGCGGAGCTGTTCGCCGCGCTCCGGGGACGGCACACGGTTGCGCCGCTGATCGCCCGCGATCCCACACTGACGATCGACGATGCCTATGCGATCAGCCTGGATTTTCTGGCGCGGCGGCGCGCGGAGGGCGAGCGGGTCGTCGGTAAGAAGATCGGGGTGACCTCGAAAGCCGTACAGGACATGCTCGGCGTCCATCAGCCCGATTTCGGTTTCCTGACCGATCGGATGCATGTCGAAGGGGATATCGATGTCGACGCCAGGGCGCTGATCCAGCCGCGCGCCGAGGCCGAGATCGCCTTCATCCTGAAGGACGGGCTGAAAGGCCCCGGCGTGACCCCGGAAGACGTGATCGCGGCGACGGAGTTCATCGCGCCCTGCTTCGAGATCGTCGACAGCCGCATCCGCGACTGGACGATCGGCATTGTCGATACGGTGGCCGACAATGCGAGCTGCGGCGTCTTCGTGCTTGGCGA
>JBCDDN010000025.1:0-45336 GCA_039180285.1 Pseudomonadota bacterium
GAGCGAAAGTGGCGGGCCATGCGCGATGAAGACGCAAACTGTCCCTTGTTGAGCCCATTTCTACTTTCATACTGCCCCATTTGACGTCATCCCGGGAAAACAATGCCTTAGGCTTGTGGAGATGCGAAGAATGCACATCGCAGTGACTGGAACGCATGGGGTCGGCAAGACGACTCTTGTGGAAGACCTTGCTGAATCTGGCAGATCGTTTGATCTGGTGCCGGAACCGTTCCTAATATTCCAGGACGACGACGCTTTCGTCGATGGGCCAAACACCCAAGACCTTGAAGTGCAGCTCAACCAAAGCTGTGATCTGATATTGGATTTAAGTAACGAGAAGAGCCTCGTTTTTGATCGCTGTCCACTCGATTTCATCGCTTATCTGGACGTGGTCAGCGATGCCGAAGGCTTCGATTGGACACCTTCCGACGAGCAGTTGAACCGAATTGAGCAGGCCATGGAAGCTCTGGACCTCGTGGTCTTTGTTCCACTCTTATCAGATGACGAGATCGAGAGCCCCAACGAATATCCGCAGCTTCGGCGACGCGTCGATACGCGTTTGAAAACCATTTTAGACGACGACGATCTAGGCTTTTTCGAGAATGATTTGCGCTTGCTCGAGATATGCGGCCCTAGGGACCGACGAGTGGCTAACGTCTTAGCTGAATTGGCCCGCAAAGCCTAAATTTGAGGTAACGCGATGGGTCGCGTCGTCCGTAACGCACTGTTATCAAACCAGCGTCGTAGAACATCGCACAGACGGCAGCGAGTGGCGGACAGGGTGGGATTCGAACCCACGGTGAGCGTAAACCCACGCTGGTTTTCAAGACCAGTGCCTTAAACCACTCGGCCACCTGTCCGTTCCAGTTGCGCGCTTATCCTGCAAACGCCCTTGCGTGCAAGCGATACGATGAAAAGCGTTTCCCTTGCTCCCGCCGCTATGGCAGGAGGGCCGGGAAAGGGAGCCCGATGCGCCATTTGAATATCGTCTTCGCCACGCTTCTCGCGATTGCGGGATTAGCCACAGCAAGTTCCGCTTCCGCCCAGACCGACGCCGGTTTTCGCGCCTATATGCAGGAGCTGCGGGCCCAGGCGATCACCGAGGGCGTTCGCCCGGAAACGCTCGACCGGATCATCCCGACGCTAAGCTATAATCCTCGTGTCATCCGGCTCGACCGGAACCAGCCCGGCGGCAGCTTCGACGCGCCGATCCCGCCCTTCGCACCCTATCAGGCACGGCACGTCAATCCGACGCGGATCAATGGCGGCGTGGCAACCTATCGCCGCGTGATCGGTCAGTTGCGCGCTATCGAAGAGCGCACCGGCGTTCCCGGCAAGATCGCGATCGCCATCTACGGACATGAAACCGGTTACGGCCGGATCACCGGGGATTTCGACCTGCCGCGCTCACTCGCCACGCTGGCCTATGAAGGACGGCGGCGGGAGCTATTCGCCGGCGAGTTCATCGCGGCGATGAAAATGATCGATCGCGGTGTGCCGCGCGATCGGCTGGTCGGCAGCTGGGCGGGGGCGTTCGGCTATCCGCAATTCCTGCCGAGCGTCTATCTCCGGCTGGCCATCGACGGGGATGGCGACGGCCGGGCGGAGATCTGGCGCAGCGAGGCCGATGCGCTCGCCTCGATCGGCAATTATCTGGAAAATGCGGGCTGGCGCAGGGGAGAACCCTGGGGCGTCGCGGTGAACGTGCCGTCTTCGCTGAACCGCGCCGCTATCGCCAACCGGACCGACGCGACCCGCTGTCCGCGCGTCATGGAGCGTCATAGCCGGTGGCTGTCGATGGCCGAATGGCGCGAACTCGGAATTCGGCCGAGAGGCGGGGTCTGGCCGGACGACTCCATCATGGCGACGCTTCTCGAACCCGACGGCCCGGGAAATACCGCATATCTTCTCACCAACAATTATCGCGTGATACTCGACTATAACTGCTCGAATTTCTATGCATTGTCGGTGGGGTTATTGGCCGATGAAATTGTTCGATAAGACGAAATGGGTTGCAGGGCTGTCGTTACTCGCGCTCGCCGGGTGCGGGGGCAGTGGCGGACGCGAGCTGCCGCCGGCGTCGGCGGGCGGGCAGGGCCCCGTCTACGGAACCGCGGTATCGGACACGCCGGTCCAGGTCGGCCCGCCCTATACGATCAACGGACGCACCTATACGCCCGCCGATCCCTCTCATTATGATGAGGTTGGGCTGGCCTCCTATTATGGCGAAGAGCTTTCCGGCCGGCCGACGGCCAATGGCGAGCGTTTTCGCCCGTCCGGCATCAGTGCCGCACATCGCACGCTGCCCTTGCCCTCCTATGTCGAGGTGACGGCGCTGCAGACCGGGCAGACGATATTGGTGCGCGTCAACGATCGGGGGCCGTTCGCCGGAGACCGGATCATCGATCTCTCCGTCGGCGCCGCGCGGCAGCTCGGTATCGTCGAACAGGGAACAGCCCCGGTTCGCGTCCGCCGGGTGCAACCCACCGAACGCGATCGCGCCCGATTGCGCGCCGGACAGCCAGCGCAGCCGCGCCTGCAGACCTCGCCACAGCTTCTGGAAGCCCTGCGCGCACAATATGAGCGGGGCGGCGGAACCATTCCGCAGGCGACGCCATCGCCCGACGCGCCGCCGACAACGGGCCGCACGGCCGCGTCCGGCGGAGTATCCGGCCCGGGTGTCGGCTGGGAGGCCGAAGACGAGCCGCAGGCCCCGGTGGCGCGGTCCACGTCTCAACCGTCTCCTGCGCCTGCGGCCCCGGCCGCTAGCGGCGAGTATTTTGTTCAGCTGGGCGCCTTCTCCAATGCCGGGAATGCGC
The DNA here is from genome assembly GCA_039180285.1 of Pseudomonadota bacterium. GTDB lineage: Bacteria > Pseudomonadota > Alphaproteobacteria > Sphingomonadales > Sphingomonadaceae > Parasphingopyxis. Next base: position 2,820 of record JBCDDN010000025.1, read on the forward strand.
AGCGGCTCGCCAATCGCGCCCAAAGCCTCGGCCCGGTCCGGATCGTCTCGGCCGGATCGATCCGCCGGGTCCGCCTCGGACCCTATCCGAGCCAGGCAGCCGCCCGGGAGGCTCTGTCCCAGGCGCGGTCCGCCGGCTTTGCCGATGCCCGCGTCTTCCGCGACCCATCTCGTTAGCGGACCAGAAAGAAAGAGAGACATGAAAAAGGCACCCGTTCTCCTTGCTTTGGCACTGACAGCGGCAATCGCGCCGAGCCACGCGCAACGACCCAGCTATGACGGCGAGGCGCCGATAGCCTATATGGTCGATATGAGTTCGGGCGCGGTGCTGTTCGCGCGCGACGCCGAACGCCGGATACCGCCGGCCTCCATGGCGAAGATGATGACCGCTCATGTCGCGTTCGATCTGCTCGACGAGGGCGAGATCACATTGGATCAGGAATGCACGGTCCGCCCGGAAACCTGGCGCGAATGGCACGGGCCCAGCGCCGGATCGACGATGTTCCTCTCGCCCGGCGAACGGGTCAGCATCGAAAACCTGCTTTATGGCGTCGTCACCGTATCGGGCAACGACGCCAGCGTCGTGCTGGCCGAATGCCTGTCCGGCACCGAAACGGCCTTCGCCGCGCTCATGAACCGCAAGGCGGAGGAGCTTGGGCTCGAGAACAGCAATTTCGGCAACAGCACCGGCTGGCCCGACGAGGGGCGCAGCCATGTCAGCGCGCAGGATCTCGCGCGGCTCGCGATCGCGACGATACGGCGCTATCCTCAATATTACAGCCAGTTCTACGGCCGTCGGGAATTCACTTGGGGCGAAACGATGGGCGGCGAACCCATCACTCAACCCAACCGCAACCCGTTGATCGGCAATGTCGACGGCGCAGACGGGCTTAAAACCGGTCATACCGAAGAGGCCGGTTTCGGCTTTACCGGCTCGGCGGTGCAGGATGGCCGCCGCATCGTGATGGTGGTCGCGGGCCTCGATTCCTATCGCCAGCGGATCGATGAATCGACGCGCTTCATGGAATGGGGTTTCAACGCCTGGCAGGCGCCCCGGCTGGTTTCGAGCGGCGGCCGTGTCGGCACCGCGCAGGTCCAGGGCGGCAGTGCGGGCGAAGTCGGGCTGGTGGCCCCCCGCGATCTGGCGGTCACGGTTCCCGCAGGCCTCGTATCCGAGCGGCAAGTCAGCATCGTTTACGAAGGGCCGATCCGGGCGCCGATCGCCGAAGGTCAGCATATCGCCGATCTGGTGGTCGAAACGCCGGACATGCCCGCCCAGCGCCTGCCGCTCGTGGCCGAGGAAGCGGTCGGGGAGCGCGGCTTTTTCGGGCGCGTATGGGCCGGATTGCTGTCGCTGCTCGGCCTCGGATAGGGGCGCGTGCGGGGCAAGTTCATAACACTCGAGGGCGGCGAAGGCGCCGGCAAGTCGACCCAGGCCAGATTGTTGACGTCATGGCTTCAGAAGCGCGGAATCGCGGTGCTCGAAACGCGCGAACCGGGCGGCACGCCGGGCGCCGACGCGATCCGCGCATTGCTGCTCGAAAACGATATCCCCTTCACGGCCACGGCCGAAGCGCATCTGTTCGCGGCCGCGCGCGGCGATCATGTCGAGATGCTCATCCGCCCCGCGCTCGCCGACGGTAAATGGGTCGTTTGCGATCGTTTTATCGATTCGACGCTCGCCTATCAGGGCGCCGCCGGAAATCTCGGTATCGATACCGTCCGGGCGATCAACCAAAGCGTCATCGGCGAGACATGGCCCGACCTTACGCTGCTGCTGCGCACCGATTCCGATACCGGAACCAGACGCGCCATCGCGCGCGACGGCGCGGAGATCGATCGGTTCACCAACCGCGATTTCGCCTTTCACAGAGCGGTCGCCGACGGCTTCGACCGGCTGGCGAAAGCGGAACCGGAGCGCTTTGCCGTCATCGACGGGCTGGGCGATATCGAGCAGGTGGCACAGTCGATCCAGGCCGCCATAGAGGACCGGCTGTTATGAGACTGCTCGGCCAGGACACCGCCGTCGAGGCGTTTCGCGACGCGCTGGATAGCGGCAAACTGCATCACGCCTGGCTTCTTGCCGGACCGAAGGGCGTCGGCAAGGCCGTGTTCGCCGATATGGCGGCCCGGCGGGTGTTGGCCCAGGCAGCGGCGCCTGCCGGCCTGGGAGAAGGACTGTCGGTGCCCGACACCCATCCCACGGCCCAGTTGATCGCTGCCGGCAGCCATCCCGATCTCAGGCGGCTCCAGCGGCTTCCGCGCGACCGCAAGCCGGATGAGCTGGCCCGCAACATATCGGTCGATCAGGTCCGGGCGATCCAGTCGCTCTTCGCAACGACGCCGTCCATGTCGGACTGGCGAGCGGTGGTGATCGACGCGATCGACGATCTGGAGCGCCCGGCGGCCAACGCATTGCTTAAGAATCTCGAAGAGCCGCCGGCCAATTGCGTGTTTCTGCTGGTCTGTCACAGCCCGGGCCGCATTCTGCCGACGATCCGATCGCGGTGCAGAATGCTTAAATTTTCAAGGCTTTCCGATGACGCCATGACGTCAGCCATCGCCCAGGCGGCGCCGGATCTCGACGCGGGGGAGCGGGAAACGCTGGTGCGGATCGGAAACGGCGCGCCCGGTCAGGCCCTGCAATATGCTGGCCTCGATATCGGCGGTCTGGATGCGGCGATCGCAGGGCTGATCACCGATGGCGACACGGGCAACGCCGCGCGAACCACGCTCGCCCAAAGCCTGGCGGTCAAAAAGGCGCAACCGCGCTATGAGGCCTTCCTGGAACGCGCGCCGGCCGCCATCGCCGCGCATGCCCGGTCGCAACGGGGAAGGGCGCTGGAAAAGGCCGTTTCGGCGTGGGAAGAAGCACGAGCGCTGGCCGGTGGCGCGCAACGCCTGTCGCTGGACCCGCAAACCACCGTTTTCGCGCTTGCGGGACTGCTCGCATCGCTGCATGAACCGCGGCATGACGCCTGATTCCCAGCCTTTCTACATTACGACCGCGATCAGCTATCCCAATGGCCGGCCACATATCGGCCATGCCTATGAAGCCATCGCGACGGACGCTATCGCCCGTTTTCAGCGGCTTGCGGGCCGCGACGTTCGTTTCCAGACCGGCGTGGACGAACATGGCCTGAAAATGGTCAAGACGGCGCGCGACAATGATATGTCTGTTGGCGATTTTGCCAATGAAATGACGCAATATTTCATAGATATGTGCGACGCTCTTCATATCGAGTATGATCGCTTCGTTCGCACGACCGAAGAGGCCAACCATCGGGCGGCACAGGAAATCTGGCGCCGGATGGAGGCCAGGGGAGACCTGTATCTGGATCGGTACGAAGGCTGGTATTCGGTTCGCGACGAGGCCTATTATGACGAGAAGGAACTGATCGAGGGAGAAGAGGGCGAAAAACTCTCGCCCCAGCATACGCCGGTCGAATGGACCGTCGAAGAAAGCTGGTTCTTCAAACTCTCAAATTATCAGGATAAACTGCTCGAATTATACGAAAATCACCCCGAGTTCCTGAAACCCGACAGCCGCCGCAACGAGATTGCCCGGTTCGTCGAGGGCGGGCTGCGCGATCTGAGCATCTCGCGCACGAGTTTCGATTGGGGCGTGAAGGTGCCGGGGCATGACGATCATGTCATGTATGTCTGGCTCGATGCGCTGACCAACTATCTGACCGGCCTCGACTTTCCGGACGAGGAGGGGCTTTACGCCCGCTATTGGGGCGAAGATGCTGAAAGCGTCCATATCATCGGCAAGGATATCGTCCGCTTCCATACGGTATACTGGCCAGCGTTCCTGATGAGCGCCGATCTGCCGCTACCGTCGCGGGTGTTCGGTCACGGCTTCCTGCTCAATCGCGGGCGCAAGGAGTCGAAATCGCTCGGCAATGTAACCGACCCGATGGAGCTCGCCGAAACGTTCGGCGTCGATTCCGTGCGCTATTTTCTGCTGCGCGAGGTCAGCTTCGGAAGCGACGGCAGCTATTCGGCCGAAGCCATCGTCAATCGCTGTAATGCCGATCTCGCCAACGATCTCGGCAATCTGGCCCAGCGCACGCTCTCCATGCTGGCGAAGAATTTCGACGGAAAAGTGCCCGAGCCCGGTAATCCGACCGATGCGGATTGCGCCTTGATGGCGGTATTCGATGCGATCCCGAAGCAGGCCGCCAAGGCCATGGACGAGTTCGCAATCCACCAGGCGCTCGAGGCGATCTGGCGCGGGGCGGGCGAGGCCAATCTTTATATTTCCGAGGAACAGCCCTGGTCGGTTCGCAAGACCGACCCCGAACGCGCCGGGACGATCCTCTATCGCTGCGCCGAAGCCGTTCGCCAACTCGCGATCCTCGCGCGCTGGGCGATACCGGGATCCGCAAACGCGCTGCTCGATCAGCTCGGCCAGGCGGAAGACGCGCGCGATTTCGCCGCGCTTGCCGCACCGCTGAAGCCGGGGCTCGAACTGCCGCCGCCGCAGGGTGTCTTTCCCCGGCTGGAATTGCCGGAAACCGAATAGGGATTGCCCGCCCTTCGCCGTCGTTCCGGCTCACGTCCGGAATATCGACGGCGGCTCCAGCATAGAAAACCTCTTCTCATGTAGGAAACAAAAGCATAAGCGCAGGGTTCCCGCAGACTTTGCACGGAAGGGAGCGCATTATGGCTGTCCTGCATCGCCGTCCGCCGGATCGCCTTGCGCGATGGAATGTCACGCGCCCGAACGCCTTGTGGGGAAGGGCGAAAATACCCTTCACTCGTGAACACTATGTCTCCTTATTCAGCTTTCTTGCCGAAAGGCTGAACGATTTTCCGCATGCGGGCCGCCGGCCGTTCCCGCAAAGGGGGTTACGAACCCGCGCCCAAACCCTATCTCGCATCCATGTTCGTCGATAGCCATTGCCATTTAAACTATGACGGCCTTGTCGAGCGGCAGGGCGAAGTGATCGAGAATGCCCGGTCGCGCGGCGTTTCGACGATGCTCAACATCTCAACCCGTGAACGTGAATGGGATGCGATTATCGGTACCGCCGAAAAGGCCGACGATATCTGGGCCTCGGTCGGTATCCACCCGCACGAGGCGGACGCCCATCCCGATATCGATACGGAAAAGCTGGTGTCGAAGGCCGCTCATCCCCGGGTGGTCGCGATCGGCGAAACCGGGCTCGATTATTATTACGAGCATTCGGACCGCGCGCAGCAGCAAGCGAGTTTCCGCGCCCATATCGCGGCCGCCCGGGATACCGGCCTGCCGCTGATCGTCCATACGCGGGACGCCGAGAACGACACCGCCGAGATTCTCGCCGACGAAATGGGGAAGGGGCCGTATCGTGGTGTCATCCACTGTTTCACGGCAAGCCAGGATTTCGCCGATATCGCGCTCGATCTCGGCTTTTACATTTCAATTTCGGGTATCGTTACGTTCAAGAACGCCAAGGATCTGCAGGCGACGGCGGCAAAATTGCCGACCGACCGCTTGCTGATCGAAACGGATTCGCCGTTCCTCGCGCCGGTGCCCAACCGCGGCAAAACCTGCGAGCCCGCCTTCGTGGTCGACACAGCGGCGTTCCTCGCCGAATTGCGCGGCGAAACCGTGGAGGAGCTGGCGGCCTATACGACCCGGAATTTCCATACCCTGTTCGACAAGACCGCCGCATGAAGGTTCGCATTCTCGGCTGCGGCACATCGTCCGGTGTCCCGAGAATTGGAAATGACTGGGGGGCTTGCGATCCGGCCGAGCCCCGGAACCGGCGGTTGCGGTCGTCCGTTCTGCTCAGCGCGGACAATCACAGGATCCTCGTCGATACCGGGCCCGATCTGCGCCAGCAGCTGCTCTCCGCCGACGTCAAACGGGTGGATCACGTCATCTGGACCCATGAGCATGCCGATCATTGCCATGGAATAGACGAGCTCAGGCAACTCTATTTCGCGCTGGGCGGGCCCGTGCCCTGTCTGGCCCGGCCGAGAACGCTCAGGGAGCTTCAACAGCGCTTCGATTTCGCCTTTCGCGGCAACGGGCCCTATCCGTCCTATGCGCAGGGCATGGCGCTGACCGACCGGGTCATGCTGGGCGGCATTACAGTCAGCGCGGCCGATATGCCGCACGGCACCATAACCTCGGCGGCCCTGCGGTTCGAGCATGGGGGGCACAGCATCGCCTACACCACGGACTTTACCGGCCTGCCTGCAAAGGCGTTCGAATGTGTCGAAGGCGTGGACGTCTGGGTCGTCGACGCGCTGCGCCGCCGCGAACATCCGACGCATCCGCATCTCGCCCAAACGCTGGACTGGATCGAGAAGGCGCGGCCCAAACGCGCGATATTGACGCATATGGACCACAGCATGGATTATCGCACACTGTGCGACGAGCTGCCGCCGGGCGTGGAGCCGGGCTATGACGGTATGGAAGTGGAGTTGGCATGACCGAGGGGCAGGGCATCAACCTGATCTGGGCGGTCGTCATGTTGGTGATCGTAGTGAGCGCTCTGGCCAGCCGCCGGATACCGCTGGGCCAGGCGGCCAAGATGGCCGTCGCATGGATCGCGATATTCGCGATGGGGCTGACAATCTACGCCTTTCGCAACGATATCAAGGCCTTCGGGCAACGCATCTGGTATGAAGTTTCGCCGCCGGAAACCGTCGCACAGGGCGAAGCGCTGCGGATTCGCAAATCCTCCGACGGACATTTCTGGGTCGACGTCCGGATCAACGGCAATGAAGAGCGGTTCCTGGTCGATAGCGGCGCGACGGTGACGGCGCTGTCCGTCGGGGCGGCACGCCGGTCCGGCATCGAGCCGGGCGGCGGATTTCCGATGATCCTCAATACGGCCAACGGCGCGATTTCTGCGGATCGCGCCGAGGCAGAAACGCTTATAGTCGGTACGATCCGGCGGGATAATATGCCGGTCGTAATCGCCGAAGAATTCGGTGGTACGAATGTGCTGGGCATGAATTTCCTGTCCTCGCTTTCGGGCTGGAGCGTGGAAGGGGATTGGCTTCTCCTCGAACCCTGATCTTGCGAACCCTTGAATCGGCTGTTCCGTGATCGGCGTCACGGCGAGCCATCGGCGCATATGGGATAGAGGCTCCGTCGCGTTTGAAGGAGTAAGATCATGAAAAAGACTGTTGCAACCATCGCGGTCCTTGCCGCCACGGCGCTTGCCGGTGGCGCCGCTTCGGCTCAGGTCGGGTTTTATCCAGGCGGATTGCCCGGCGATGGAGTCATTGTCGGCGGGCCCGATCATTATCCGGGCCATTGGGCCTATGGCGGCCCGGACGCAGCGCCGAGCAACTTGCCGGTCGCGGTGCATGATGCGCGCCGCGCCGCATTCTGGGGCGCCTATAGCGGCGGCTTTTACCGCGGCCGCGGGTTCGGCGACGATCGCCGCTTGCGTGCGGACGATATCCGTCGATTGCGAGAGAGCGGCGGCGACGTGATTCTGCGGCGCCTGGATCCGTAGCGCGGCCCCGCAAACCCATAAGAGCGCTCCGGTCATTGGCCGGGGCGCTTTTTGCCGATAGGGACCATCGGAAGGGCGCGTTGGCCCGAAAGCTCAGTTATTTAACATAATGCATATTATCGGGACAAAAGATCGATGGACGTGACACGCCCCTATCGTGCAAAAGACGGTCTTGGTGACCGGATTGCGCGTCTCGCAACGATCATGGCGCGGCTGCGCGATCCGGAAACCGGCTGTCCCTGGGACGTGCAGCAGGATTTCGCCTCGATCGCGCCCTATACGATCGAGGAAGCCTATGAGGTCGCCGACGCGATCGCCCATGATGACATGGCGGCACTCAGAGACGAACTCGGCGATTTGCAGCTTCAAGTCGTATTCCACGCGCGCATGGCCGAGGAACTCGGTCATTTCGATCTGTCCGACATACTCGATGGTATTTCGGACAAGATGGTACGTCGGCATCCGCATGTTTTCGGCGACGGCGGAGCCGGACCCGGTTGGGAAGCGATCAAGGAAGCGGAGAGAGCCGAGAAGGGCCGCAAAAGCGCTCTGGACGGCGTGGCCACCGCCCTTCCCGCCCTGCTCCGCGCCGAAAAACTGCAGAAACGCGCCGCGCGGACGGGATTCGACTGGCCCGATGCAGAAGGTCCGAAAGCCAAGATCACCGAAGAAATCGCCGAAGTCGAATCTGCGAAGAACGATTTGGAAGCTGCTGAAGAAATTGGTGATTTATTGTTTGCCGTCGTCAATTGGGCACGGCATCTCAAGATCGACCCGGAAGCTGCGCTTCGCGCGGCCAACGGCAAATTCGAACGCCGTTTCAAAACCATGGAAGCGAGTGCCGGCGCGAAATTTCCAAGTCTTTCGCTCGAAGAGATGGAGAAGCTGTGGATTGCCGCAAAAAGCGAGGAAATCTAAGGCGTTGCGATCCGATCCTGAAATCGCTGCCAATCGATAGCGGATAGTTTCACGGCGACACACATGTCTTCACCCTCAACATGCTGATTCAAAACGCTTCCATTGCGATATAGCCAAGCCAGATTTTCGCCATCGGCGACCTCGAGCCGAACCTCATGAACCGCGCTGCCGCGATCGAGCCGCTCGACAATCGCATTGCGGAGATCTTCGACTCCCTCACCGGTGAGTGCGGACACCGTAACGGCATCGTCGCGCCGGGCCGCCGCGTTGCACAGTTGCTCACGCGCCGGGACGTCCAGCGCATCGATCTTGTTCCAGGCTTCGATCAGCGGGGCACCGCCCTCCCCCTCGCGCACGCCGATCTCGCGCAGAACCAGCTCGACATCGGCGCATTGGGCATCGCTGTCGGGGTGCGAAATGTCACGGACATGGACGATCAGATCCGCCGCGTTGACCTCTTCCAAGGTTGCGCGAAAGGCCGCCACGAGTTGCGTCGGCAGATCGGATACGAATCCCACCGTGTCGGACAGGATCGCCTTGTCGAGCCCCGGCAGCGTGATTTCACGCATCGTCGGATCCAGAGTCGCGAAAAGCAGATCTGCCGCCATGACGTCACCGTCAGTCATCTTATTGAAAAGCGTAGACTTTCCGGCGTTCGTATACCCGACCAACGCAATAACCGGCCATGGCGCTTTTTGCCGGCGCTCGCGATGCAGGCTGCGCGTCCGCCGCACCTGCTCGAGTTCTCGGCGCAGTTTCGCCATGCGATCGCGGATCATTCGCCTGTCCGCCTCGATCTGCGTTTCACCCGGACCGCCGAGGAAGCCGAAGCCGCCGCGCTGCCGCTCTAGATGGGTCCAGCTTCTGACCAGCCTGCCCGCCTGATAGTCGAGATGCGCGAGCTCGACCTGCAACCGCCCTTCCGCCGTTGCCGCTCGTTCGCCGAATATCTCCAGGATCAGCCCGGTTCGATCGATTACCTTGACCTTGAGTTCATCTTCAAGGTTCTTTTGCTGAACAGGCGTTAGCGCGGCGTCGATAATTGCGAGATCCGCTTCGGCGAGCCGGGTATCGACGGCAAGCCGCTCGACCTGCCCCTTGCCGAACAAGGTCGCCGGACGGGCCTGTCGAAGTTTCAGCGCTTTTTTCTCGACAACGTCGATGCCGATCGCCGCGGCAAGGCCCGCAGCTTCATCGAGCCGCGCGCTGCTGTCGCGGCTTTCGTCCTGCCCGAAATCGGGAAAGACGATCAGCGCGCGATCGCCCCGCGCCAACCCGTCCAGCTCATCCCGATCGAAAACGCTCAAGACGCGGCTTCGGGATCAGCGCTGCCGAGATCGATCGCGTTGGCCGGCTGAATCGTCGAGATCGCATGTTTGTAGACAAGCTGCGACTGACCGTCGCGGTTCAACAACAGGCAGAACAGATCGAACGCCGCGACCTCGCCTTGCAACATGACGCCATTGACCAGGAACATCGTTACCGGATCGCGCTCGCGCTTTACCGCATTGAGGAAGATTTCCTGCAACAACTTCCCGCGCTTCTCTTCGACGAAGGCCGCTTCGATCTCAGCCATATCGATCGGCGCGCCTGGCATGATGGTCGAGATCGCATGCTTGTAGACAAGTTGCGATTGGCCGTCGCGGCGCAAAAGCACCGAGAAATTGTCGAACCAGGTGATGACGCCCTGCAGCTTGACACCCTTGACGAGAAACATCGTTACGGGCGTTTTCGATTTGCGCAGAGTATTGAGAAACAAATCCTGAAGAATATTGACCTTTTCAGCCATTATCGGCCTCCGGTTCTTGGCGGGTCGTGGCCCGCTGGGCATCGTTTATCGACGTCTATGCGACAAGGCGGCGACCCGCCTCTTCCGAAATGTAGGTTGGCCGATGCCCGACTTCAATCAGTTGTTGTTCTTCTTGTTCTCGTTCAGTCCCAACGTCTTGAGCTTGCGGTGCAGCGCAGACCGCTCCATCCCGATAAAGGTAGCGGTTCGGGAGATATTCCCGGAGAATCGGCGAATCTGCACCCGCAGATATTCGCGCTCGAACGTCTCCCGCGCTTCTCGTAAGGGCGTCCCCATAATCGCTCGAGCGCCCTTGTCCGGCGCGATCTGCATCTGGTCTTCAAGAATCTCAGCCGGCAGCATATCGACGTCGATCCGCGCAATCCGGTCACCGGGCGCGAGAATGATCGTCCGTTCGACGATATTGCGGAGCTGGCGCACATTGCCCGGCCATTCATAAGCCTGCATTGCGGCGATCGCCTCGTCGGACACCTCGGGATTGGGTACCCGGCGTTCGGCCGCATACCGGGCCGCGAAATGCTCGACGAGCGGCGGAATATCTTCGCGGCGCTCGGCGAGCGGTGGCAGATGGACCGGGACCACGTTCAACCGATAGAAAAGGTCTTCGCGGAACCGGCCTTCCGCAATCTCCGTTTCGAGGTCCCGGGCGGTAGCCGAAACGACACGCACATCGACATTGACGAGACGCTGGCCGCCGACGCGGTTAAACCGCTGATCCGTCAAAACCCGCAATATCCGCGCCTGGGCAGCCAAGGGCATGTCCCCGATCTCGTCAAGAAACAGCGTACCGCCATGCGCCTGTTCGAGCAGACCAGGACGCGGACCGCTGTCATCTTCGGTACCGAACAACTCCTCTTCGACCCGCTCGGTCGTCATGCGTGCTGCACTGACCACGACGAACGGCGCATCGGCCCGCCCGCTCCAGCTGTGCAGTAGCCGGGCGGCGACTTCCTTGCCGACGCCGGCAGGTCCGGTGATCAATACGCGGCTTCCCGTGCCCGCGACCCGCTTGAGCGTCGCTCGCACGCCGTTGATCGCGCTGGAATTGCCGTTAAGTTCATCTTCCTCGCCAATCCGCGCTTTGAGCGATTCGTTCTCACGACGCAGCCGATCAGTTTCGGTGGCGCGCGATACGAGATGCAAAAGCCGGGCCGCTTCAAACGGCTTTTCGATAAAATCGACGGCGCCGCGACGGATCGCCGCCACGGCCGTATCGAGATTGCCATGGCCGGAAATCATCAGCACCGGCAGGCTCGGATCGCGCTGTTTGATCTCGTCTAGCAAGTCCAGCCCATCGAGCTTCGAACCTTGGAGCCAGACGTCGAGAAGTACCAGTGACGGGCGCCGTTCTTCGAGCGCGGCAATCGCCTCGTCGCTGCTTCTTGCCGTGCGAGCCTCATAGCCTTCATCTTCGAGAACGCCGGCCACAAGCTCGCAAATATCGGCTTCGTCGTCGACGACGAGAATATCGAGTGACATCAGGATGTCTCCTCTTCGTTACGCGTTAACTGGGACAGGCGATCGTCCCTTTCACCGAGGCCCGGTGCCATGTCTTTAAGCGGTTCGAGCGCCTCGAGGTCGAGCATGATCCTGACGCAAGTGCCGCCTTTCTCGCGATCGGAAAAGGCGACCGTTCCGAAATGCTCTTCGACGATTTTCTTCACAATGGCGAGCCCCAGCCCCGTGCCGCTCTCGCGCGTCGTCATATAGGGTTCGGTCAGCCGCTCGCGCTCCGCCGGCAGGCCGACACCATTATCTTCCACATGGATGAGGATCCGCCGTTCCTCTTCCGAAACGGACAATTTTATCGCTCCGCCGGGTTCACCTTCTCCATGTTGTTGTTCGACCGCCTCGACAGCGTTCTTGACTACATTGGTGAGCGCCTGCCCCAATTGTCGGCGGTCGCACACCAAGGGCGGCAGATCATCCGGGACCTGCTGTTCGAAATCGATCTCGGGATGTGCGACTTCGTGAAGGAACACCGCCTGACGGGCGATATCGACAATCGATTCTTCGCGGAAAACCGGCTTGGGCATACGCGCGAAAGAGGAAAACTCGTCGACCATGCGGCGCAGATCGCCGACCTGCCGAACGATCGTCCCGGTGAGTTTGGAAAAGACCCCGCTGTCAGGATCCGCCGCATCGCCGAAACGCCGTTGCAGGCGCTCGGCCGCGAGCTGGATCGGAGTCAGCGGATTCTTGATCTCATGCGCGATGCGCCGGGCGACGTCGGACCAGGCGGCCCGCCGCTGATCGAGCAGCTGCTGGGTAATATCGTCGAAGGTCAGCACGTGGCCGCCCTGATCCTCGACCAAAGTAACCGCGAGCGTGCGGGGTTCGCCGCCGCTCGTCATCTGAATGATCTTTTCGTTGTTGCCGCCTTCGAGCAGGCGATCGAGCTCCGGCGCGATATTTTTCAGGCACTCCCCCATCACCGCTTTTTGATCGGCCTCCATCAGTTCGGCCGCAGAGCGGTTGATCAGCCGGACCCGCCGCTCACCATCGACCGATACGACACCGGCAGTCACGCTGGAGAGGACTGCTTCGGTAAAGGCGCGGCGACTGTCGAGCTGATCGTTGGCGAGCACGAGCGCACCGGTTTGTTCCTCGAGCCGCCCCGTCATTCCGTTGAACGCGCTGGCGAGCGTGCCGATCTCGTCGCGCGCTTCGGGTTCGGGCACGCGGGTCGTGAGATCGCCATCGGCAACCTTGCGCGCCGCCTCCACCAATGCCCCGACCGGCCGGACAAGCCTGTCCGCGACATTGAGCGCGATCCAGATCGCCGCCGCGACGATGAGGAGAGAGATCAAGAGCAGCGCCGCATTGAAACGCAGCTGCATCACCTGTCCGCGATCGATCAGCTCGTCATAGTCGTCGAGAATCGCCGTAGCCCGCTCGGTCTGCAACTGCATCTGCGGATCCGAAGCGCGAGAAGCGTAGATCAGATAGGGTGATTCATCACCGAACCGCGCCAGCGCCTCGAACCGGTTTCCGGCGTCGTTTACCGCCGATTGCCGTTCCGCATCAAGCGTGGCGAGCAGCGATGTCGTCAGCCGGGTTTCCATCGAGTCATTATCGGGATTGACGAGGGCGACCGTGCGCACCTCGCCCCCCTCTCCCACCGTGAATATGGCGGCATCGGAAAGTTCGCGGGCGTAGACCTGAAACGCGAAATTCTCGACAAATTCAGCTGTTTCGAACGACGATCCTTCCACGAGCGGCGCCAGATCGGCAGCCATGGTGCGAGTCTCGGCCTCCACCTCTTCGAGGCTTTGCAGGTAGAAATCCTGTGCCAGGCTACCCGCATTCTCAAGGGTATCGCGGGCTCGCTCGGAAAACCAGAATTCGACGCCATATTGGAAGAGAACCGAGGCGAAAATAACGACCAGCAGCGTCGGCACCGCAGCGATGCCCGAGAACAATGCAACCAATCGTACATGCAAGCGTCCCTTGCCGCCGATCGGCGATTGCGCCGCCCGGCGCTGCGCGATGCGGCGCGCAATCAGCACCATAAGGAACATCGCCGGCACGAGGATCGATACCAGAAGCAGCGCGGTCAGAAACGGCGTCAAGAAAAGCTCGTCCGATTCCTGCCGGGTCAGAATAAAGTAGCTGAGCGCCAGCATTGCGAGGAAGACGCCCAGCGTAACGAGCTCGATCGACGGCATGAGCCAGCTCTTCCGGCGGAGAGCATCCAAGCCGCCCTCGCTATCGGTCAATTCGTTAGAAACCGTTTCGACTGTCATCGTTGCCCGGCTAACACAGTCGCGTTGCATAGAAAACACAGTTTTCCAGCGGATCGACCCTATCACGGCGTTCTGGACGGGCGTTCTGTCGCAAACGCGTTCTCAAGCAGCCGCGCGCTCCAACTCCGGCCCAAAAAAATCGGCCAGCATCTGCAACACCTGATCGGGATCGTCTTCCTGATTGGCGCGGTTACGGAATTCGGCCGAACCCGGAAGACCCTTCGTGTACCAGCCAATATGCTTACGCGCGACCTTCACGCCGACCGCAGCACCGTAATGATCGAGCATATCGCGATAATGCGCGGCGATGACCCGATACTGCTCGTCGAGGGACGGATCGCGGCGACGCTCGCCGGTCGCGAACCAGTGCATCATCTGACTGAGCAACCAAGGCTTTCCATAGGCACCGCGCCCGACCATCACACCGTCCGCACCCGATTGGCGCAGCGCCTCCTCAGCATCTTCGATCGAACAGATATCGCCATTGACGATCACCGGCAGCGAAACCGCCTGTTTCACCTCGGAAACGAACGCCCAATCGGCATGGCCCTTATACATCTGGCAGCGCGTTCGCCCGTGCACGGTTATCAGCTGCGCGCCCAGATCTTCCGCAATCCGCGCGAGCTCCGGCGCGTTGCGACTGGAATCGTCCCACCCGGTCCGCATTTTTACCGTCACAGGCACATCCACCGCTTCCACCGTCGCTTCGATCAGCGAGGCCGCGAGCGGCAAATCGCGCATCAGGGCCGATCCCGCATCCCCATTCACCACTTTCTTGACCGGGCAGCCCATATTGATGTCGATGATCGCCGCCCCGCGATCCTCGTTCAGGCGCGCGGCGTCCGCCATGACCGCCGGCTCGCACCCGGCGAGCTGCATCGATACCGGTTCTTCGATCGGATCCCAGGCCGCCTTTTGCAGCGACTGGCGCGTCTCACGGATCATCGCGTGACTGGCAATCATCTCGGTAACGTTGAGCCCTGAACCATAGCGGCGTACGAGACGGCGAAACGGCCGGTCGGTGACGCCGGTCATCGGCGCCAGGATCACCGGCGTTTCGATCGTCAGCGGACCGATGGAGATGGAGTTGAGCTGCTTATTCATATCTATCTTTCTGGCGCGCATCTAATAACAAAGGCGTTGGCGGGCAAGCGGACGCTCGGCTAAGGCGTCGTCATGGCCGCAACCGAACCCAGCATCGTCGCCCTTGTCGTCGCCGCCGGCAAAGGCGAGCGGGCGGGTGGCGACAGGCCGAAACAATATCGGGAGTATCGCGGAAAAACGGTTATCGCCCATGCGATCGATGCTCTGGCCGCCCATCCGTCCATCGACGAGATCCGCGCCGTTATCGGCGAAGGACAGCATGATGCCTACCAGGCGGCGATTGAAGAGCGCAGGCTCGGTTCGCCCATAATCGGCGGGTCGACCCGGCAGGATTCGGTACGCAACGGACTGAATGCCATCGCGGTCGAAAGCGGCCCGGACATCGTTCTTATCCATGATGCCGCCCGCCCCTTCACGCCGCTCGCCGTCATCGACCGGCTGATCGACGCCCTGAGCAAGGATCCTGGAGCGGTCCCTACCCTCCCCGTTATCGACAGCCTGGCGCGGACAGATGGCGGTACGGTCGACCGATCGGATTTCATCACGATCCAGACACCCCAGGCATTCCACTTCGACGCCATCCTTGCCGCCCATCGCAACTGGACCGCCGCCGAACCGGCGACCGACGATGCCGCCGTCGCGCGCGCCGCGGGTCACGCGGTGGCGCTGATCGAGGGCGATCCGGCACTCAAGAAGATCACATTTGCCGAGGATTTCGCCATGCCTTCTTCCGCCACCGTCCGTACGGGCCTCGGCTATGACGTTCATGGCTTCGCAGATGGCGATCATGTCTGGCTGTGCGGAATCCGGATCCCGCATGATCGTTCCCTTGCCGGTCATTCCGACGCCGATGTCGGCCTGCAT
Source organism: Pseudomonadota bacterium (assembly GCA_039180285.1). GTDB lineage: Bacteria > Pseudomonadota > Alphaproteobacteria > Sphingomonadales > Sphingomonadaceae > Parasphingopyxis. The sequence goes on from JBCDDN010000025.1 coordinate 18,727, forward strand.
GCATTGACCGACGCCATTCTGGGCGCGTTGGCCGAAGGCGATATCGGCGATCATTTTCCGCCGAGCGATCCGCAGTGGAAGGGCGCGGCCTCCCACCGCTTTCTCGAATATGCCCGCGATCTGGCGGCCGCGCGCGACATGACGGTTCATCATGTCGATCTGACCTTGGTCTGCGAAGCCCCGAGGATCGGTCCCCATCGCGCCGCCATGCGGGCCCGGATCGCTGAAATTCTTGCGATCCCAGAAAAATCTGTCAGCGTGAAGGCTACGACGACCGAAAGGCTCGGCTTTACGGGGCGCGGCGAAGGCATCGCCGCTCAGGCGATCGCCACATTGGGAGCATGGGGAGGATGATATGCGTATAAAGAAACTGGCCGCCGCGGCGGCGGCATTGGCCATGTCCACACAGGCGACCGCACAGCCGGCCTGCCTGACGACAGTAGAAGCTGAGACGATGATCCAGGCGATGCTCCCCGCGCTGATCGAGAATATCTCCCAGCAATGTGCCGCCCATCTTTCGGACAATGCCGCTCTGATCGCGCGTAGCACAGCCTTGGGCCAGCGCTATACACCCGCCGCCGAAGCTGCCAGGCCCGAGGCGGCGGGGCTCGCTTTGCGTATACTCGACGACGGGGAAACGCCGCCCATCGATGCGGAATCGGGCGGTGAACTGATCCTCGGGATTTTCGAGATGGGTATCGCCGTCGCGCTGAGCGACAGTATGGACGCGACGAGCTGTCCGGTCGCCGATCGCGTATTCACGGCACTGGAGCCCCTACCCTCGCGCAATTTCGCGAGCCTCCTGACATTGCTGATCGAGATCGGGAGCAGCGAAGATGAGGATGAAGCGGATCCTGGCCCCTTCGCGATTTGTCAGACTGCAACGGGCTGACGATGGCCGAACCCGATATTCTGTTACCCAAAAATCTGGTGGAAAAGGCGCGTGCGGTCATCGAGCGCAATCGGGCGACCGGACGCCGGATCGCTCTTGCGGAGAGCTGTACGGGCGGACTGGTCGGCGCGGCACTGACCGAGATAGCCGGCTCTTCGGACGTTTTCGAAACCGCACTCGTCACCTATTCGAACGATGCCAAGATCGGGCTGTTGAGCGTCAATCCGGACATTATCGACACTTTCGGGGCGGTCTCGCAAGCCGTCGCCTGGGCCATGGCGCGCGGAGCGCTCGACCATAGCGATGCCGATATCGCCGTCTCGATTACCGGCGTCGCCGGCCCTGGCGGCGGCACCGACAAAAAACCCGTCGGAACCGTGGTTTTCGGCCGCGCTCTTCGCGGCGGAGATCCGGATGCCATCGAAGCCTATCAGAAACGGTTCGCGGACAATGGCCGTGCGGGTATCCGCCTTCAGGCGGCGCTATGGGCGCTTGAACTGCTGCTCCCGGAATAGTCCGTCGCCCCGTCGCCATACAGCGCGTCGGCCCGCGTTTCGAAGCTGTCGGTCATCTTGCGGAGGGCACGATCGAAAACCTGTCCGGCCAGGCTTTCGAACATCCGGCTGCGAAAGGCGAAATCGACGCAGAATTCGATTTCGCACCCGCCACGATCGCCCGACCTGAACTGCCATTCATTGTGCAAATATTTGAGCGGTCCGTCGAGATAGTCGACTGAAATCCGGCCCGGGCGTTCCTTATTCACCTTGGACGTGAATGTCTCGCGCAGCGATTTGAAACCCACGACCAGATCGGCGACCATCGCCGTATCGCTGTTCGACCGTATCCGGGTCGCGACCACCCAAGGTAGAAACTCGGCGTAGCGACCGACATCGGCAACCAGGTCGAACATCTGTTCGGGCGTATAGGGTACGTATCGGGTTTCGCTATGACGCGGCATAAATCCGGGCGTCAGGCCTTTGCCAATTGCGCTTCGCGGGCGGCGCGCAGCTTATCGAAATCATCGCCCGCATGATAGCTGGAGCGGGTAAGCGGACTCGATGCAACGAGCAGGAAACCCTTGGCCCGGGCGATCGCGGCATAGGCGTCGAAGGCTTGTGGGCTGACGAAATCGATGACCTTGGCATGTTTCGGCGTCGGCTGGAGATATTGCCCCATCGTCAGGAAATCGACGCCGGCCGAGCGCATATCGTCCATCACCTGATGCACTTCCATCCGCTCTTCGCCCAAGCCCAGCATGACACCCGATTTGGTGAAGATCGAAGGATCGTGGCGTTTCACCTGCTCGAGCAGCCGGAGCGACGCATAATAACGCGCACCCGGGCGGATCGTGGGGTAAAGACGCGGGACCGTTTCGAGATTGTGATTGTATACGTCCGGCCGGGCAGCGACGATCGCTTCCACCGCGGCCTCGGACTTGTTTCGAAAATCCGGAGTTAGAATTTCGATCGTCGTTTTCGGCGTCGTGTTCCGGAGCGCCTCGATCACCTTGACGAATTGGCTCGCGCCGCCATCCGGCAAGTCGTCCCGGTCGACCGATGTGACGACGATATGTTCGAGGCCGAGCGCTGCCGCGGCGTCGGCCGTATGCTGCGGCTCGAGCGCATCGACGGCGGACGGCATTCCCGTCTTCACGTTGCAAAAGGCACAGGCGCGGGTGCACACGTCGCCCAGGATCATCACCGTCGCATGCTTCTTGGACCAGCACTCCCCGATATTCGGGCAGGCGGCCTCCTCGCAAACCGTGTTCAGGTTCAACTCGCGCATCAGCTTGCGCGTTTCGTTGAACGTCTCACCCATCGGCGCCTTTACGCGAATCCAGTCGGGTTTGCGGCGGCGAGTTTTCGGTTTCTCGGTATTTTCGAGTGCGACGGCTTCGTTCATGCCGTTCAGATAGCAATGCACAGGGCCGAATCCAACTCCAGTTGGCAAGCTGTGTCCGATCATCTAGCGCGATCCCATGGACATCGTGATCGCGACGCTGACCTCGCCGGTCATCCTTTTCTTTATTCTCGGCATGTTGGCGGCTTTCGCGCGATCCGATCTCGCGATTCCAGAAGCGATCGCCAAGGGCCTTTCACTGTATCTGATGGCGGCGATCGGCCTGAAGGGCGGGGTTGCGGTTTCGGAGTCCGGATTCACGCCGGATCTCGCCCTGGCGGCAATCGCGGGCGTCGCGCTTTCCTTCGCAATTCCCTATTTCGCCTATGCCCTGCTCACCGGCTTCGGAAAGCTCGATCGCATCAATGCTGGCGCGGTATCCGCGCATTACGGCTCGGTCAGCGTGGTAACCTTTGTAACGGCTTCGGAAATCTTCACCGGTCAGTCGATGGGTCCTGCCGGCTATATGGTTGCGGTTCTGGCGCTGATGGAAACGCCGGCCATCATCAGCGGCCTGATGCTCGCCCGTCGCGGGGAGAAGCGCGAGAACGGCAATGGAGGCCTGCTCCATGAAGTGCTGCTCAACGCGTCCGTGGTCTTGCTGATGGGCAGCTTCGCGATCGGCCTTGTCGCGGGCCCGGTCGGGTTCGAACCGATCGCCCCGCTCTTCCAGATACCCTTTACCGGCGTTCTGTGCTTCTTCCTGCTCGATATGGGGCTCGTCGCGGCGCGGCGGTTGGTCGAAGCCAGAGCGATGACGGTCCGGCTTACAACGCTCGGAATCCTTTTTCCTCTCATAAACGGAACGATCGGTACGGTGCTCGGAACGATGATCGGACTGGATGTCGGCTCGACCGCGGCGCTCGGCGTATTGGCGGCCAGCGCTTCCTATATCGCCGTACCCGCGGCAATGCGCATGGCGTTGCCGGAGGCCGATCCCGGCCTTTATCTCTCCATGTCGCTCGGCGTGACCTTTCCCTTTAACATCATTTTTGGCATTCCCCTGTTCGCCGCGCTGGCACAGGCGATAGGATAATCATGGTCGAAACGGTCACCCGCAAACGCATCGAAATCCTTGTCGACAAGCCGCTCGCCCAGGTACCAATCCGTGCGGCCGCCGATGCGGGGATTGCCGGCTATTCGCTGGTGCCCGTACAATCCGGATCGGGCCGTCATGGAAACTGGCGCAACGACCGGATTTCGGGAGCTGAAAACAAGGTGCTCTTCCTCACCATAGCGTCCGAGGAGAAGGCCAACGCGCTGGTCGATGCGCTGGCCCCGAAGCTCGACAGCCACAGCCTGCTCCTGACCGTATCGGATGTTCAGGTCGTGCGCGGCGAACGCTTCTGATGCCGGAGTTCGGCGCACTGATCGACGGCTATTACCGCTTTCGCGCCGGTGATTATGCTGCGCAGAAACGCCGCTACGACAGTCTCGATCATGATGGCCAGCGTCCGCCGGTCATGGTGATCGGCTGCTGCGACAGCCGCGTCGATCCGGCGACTATCTTCGATACGGTGCCGGGTCAGATGTTCGCGCTGCGCAATGTCGCCAATCTCGTGCCGCCCTATCAGCCGGGCCAGCGCCTGCAGGGCGCATCGGCGGCAATCGAATTCGGTGTACTCGGCCTCGAAGTGCGCCACATTGTCGTAATGGGCCATGGCAAGTGCGGCGGCGTTGCGGCGGCGCTCAAAGGCGGCGACCTGGGCGCGCCAGGCCCGAGCTTCATCGATGACTGGATCAAGATTATCGACGAAGGCCGTGATCGCGTCGTTCGGCAATGCGAGACCGACCCCTCTCTCGATGCGCAGCGCGCGCTCGAGCATGAGGCCGTGCGGATCAGCATCCATAATCTGCGCACATTCCCCTATGTCGCCGAACGCGAGGCAGCCGGAACGCTGAAACTGCATGGCTGCTGGTTTGCGATCTCCGAGGGCGCACTGCATGTGATGGACGACGATAGCGGCGAATTCCATCCCGCCTGAGCGTTAAACCGCCCTAGCCAAGGCATCTGCGGCTGCTACATGCTGGCAGCATGGAAACCGGCCAACTGATTTCGCTCGCGCTTTACTTCATCCTGATGCTCGGTATCGGCCTTTATGCTTGGCGAACGTCCACCGACGATGTTTCAGGCTATATGCTGGGCGGCCGCAGACTCAGCCCGGCGGTCGCTTCCCTGTCCGCCGGCGCGTCGGACATGTCGGGCTGGATGCTGCTCGGTCTGCCCGGCGCCATGTATGCCTCGGGCCTGAGCGCAAGCTGGATCGCCATCGGCCTGTTTATCGGCGCACTCGTCAACTGGATCGTCGTCGCACCGCGCCTGCGGGTTCACACGGAGGTCGCCGAGGATGCGATCACCATTCCCGATTATTTCGAAAAGCGCTTCGAAGACCGCAGCCGGATGCTGCGCGTCATCTCTTCGATCGTGATCGTGATCTTCTTCACGCTCTACACGTCGAGCGGCGTGGTTGCGGGCGGCAAACTGTTCGAAAGTGCGTTCGGCGCGGATTATGCGCTGGGCCTGTGGATCACGGCCGGCGTGGTGGTCGTCTATACGCTGTTCGGCGGCTTCCTCGCGGTCAGCATGACGGACTTCGTGCAGGGCTGCATCATGTTCGTCGCCCTGATCCTCGTACCGGTCGTCGCGCTGACCGATATTGGCGGGATGAGCGGCCTTCAAACAACGCTCGCGGGGATCGACCCCGGCTTGCTCGATCTGTTCGGCGGGATGACGCTGGTCGGCATCATTTCGGCGATGGCCTGGGGCCTCGGCTATTTCGGCCAGCCCCATATCATCGTCCGCTTCATGGCGATCCGCAGCGTCGCGGACGTTCCGCGAGCGCGCAATATCGGCATGACATGGATGGGCGTGACACTGATCGGCGCATTGTCGACGGGACTTATCGGATTGGCCTATGCGACCCGGAACGGGCTGGCGGTCGACGATCCGGAGACCATTTTCATCCTCCTCAGCCAGATATTGTTCCATCCACTGATCGCGGGCTTTCTGCTCGCGGCCATCCTGGCTGCCATCATGAGCACGATATCGTCGCAACTGCTCGTATCGTCCAGTTCTCTGACCGAGGATTTCTACGGCATTTTCCTGCGCCGCGACGCCAGCCAGAAGGAACTTGTGCTGATCGGCCGACTGTCCGTCGTCGCGGTAAGCCTGGTCGCGATCGCGCTCGCCTATAACCCCAACAACAACGTACTGGGGTTGGTCAGCAATGCCTGGGCCGGTTTCGGCGCGGCATTCGGCCCGATCATCCTTTTGAGCCTCACCTGGAACCGCATGACGCGCAACGGCGCACTGGCCGGTATGATCGCGGGTGCCGCGACCGTGCTGATATGGATCTATGCGCCGCTGTTCGCCGATGGCGCAACGCTGTCATCGCTGATCTACGAGATCGTGCCGGGCTTTATCGTTTGCGGCGCGGTCGCGATCCTGGTGAGCCTTTTCGGGCGCGAGCCCACGGATACCATCATCGACACGTTCGAGCGGGCACGGGTTGCGCGCACGGCCTGACAGGCGGAGATAGGACCCATGCCGAACAACCATGACAGCGACCACCAGAACATCGCACTCCTGATCGACGCCGACAATGCCTCGCATCAGGGCATCGATCCGGTGCTGACCGTCCTGGCCGAACTCGGCACGGTCAACATCCGCCGCGCCTATGGCAACTGGCGCAAACAGGCGCTCAAGAACTGGGTCGACAAACTTCACCGCTACGGCATCGAGCCGCAACAGCAATTCGACATCACCAAGGGCAAGAATGCGACCGATATGAAGATGACGATCGACGCCATGGACCTGCTCTTCGGCGGACGCGTCGACGGGTTCGGGATCATGTCATCGGACAGCGATTTCATGCCGATGGCGATGCGCATCCGGCAGGACGGCTTGCCCGTCTACGGTTTCGGAGCTGCGAAGACGCCCGACGCATTCAAGCAAGCCTGCACGCGCTTCATCGACGTCGAAGCATTGATTAAGGCGGAGAAGCAGAAGGCCGACGGGCCGAACGGCGAAAAAGGCACTGTGGACGAGGAGATCGTCGCCCTGCTGATCGACGCCTATGACGCGGCCAAGCGCGACGAGAACGGCTTTGCGGCGCTATCGGCCGTCGGCCAGCGCGCCGGCAACCGCTCCAGCTTCGATGTCCGCAACTACGGCTATACCCGGCTCAGCGACCTGATCGAGGATATCCCGAACTTCGCAACGGAGAAGCGCGAGAACGGGCAGGTCTGGGTGAAGAGGCTACGATAGCGCAGGACAATCTCGCTCAAAGTAGACAAAGTCGCCACGTATGCGACGTTTTTTGCTCCTTCTCCCTTCCGTTCGCCATTTCCGATCCGCGTCGCGGCGCGCTGGCCAAAGCGTGACCAGCGCAACGCTCTCCTCACCATCGCACATCTGAAGGGCTGTAGGACAGCGGAAAATCTGCCATATGGAAGCGCGAATATGGGTAAACCCGGATGAGGCGGTTGCGGTGGAACCGACAGCCAGAGGAGACTGTTAATGACCGGACTGATGGTTCTGATCGCGATGGCCTTCCAAACCACCCCCCTCCCTTTGCCCGAGCGCACGGATATCCCCGAAGATTATTCGACCGTCATCTGCCCGGATCGCGCGGCAGCGGAGCGCATGCTGGCCGATTTCTACGCCGTGGCGCCCGCGCCGCGTAACCATACGCATATCATTCCGCTCTTCTTCGAGGGTCTCGATGCGACGGGATGCGTCCAGGGCGGCCCGCTCAAGGTCGGGACGATCACGATCGAAACCGTGCTGATGCGCCGCAGCTTCGACAAGGCGGACGGCCCGGGACAGGTGATCGCCTTTCAGGGCGTGAACGCAGAGGGCACGCCCCTGGTAGGTATCGTCGATGAAACCGGCAACAACAATTTCCCGCGCACTCCGTTGGAACGATGGCTCGAAACCTACGCAGACGGCGATATCCTCACGGTGCGGCCGGGTATCGGCTATGTCCCGCCCACTTACATCTGCCCGTCCCTCATGGCGGCCAATGCGTCCGTCGCGGCGATCCCGAACTATGAAACGGAAGCCACGACCGAACAGGCGGCGACGGCCGCCTTCGAAACGGCCCTTGCCGCGAACGGCTGCTCGCGTACGGAAGGCCGCTATCGCATCACCGCGCTTGGGGAGGACGGCGTGATCCTGTGCGGCTATGAATGCGCGGCCCACTGGACAGCCCTCGAAGCGGAAACGCCGGACGGCAGGACGATCGGGCTGATCTACGAGGCGTCTCTCATGTAAGCGCTGCGGCGCGTAACCGATACAATTTGCGACAATTTTTGCGGCATCCGTAAATCCGCCGTTCACGGTTCCGGCATCAGTTTTGCACGCGGACAATCCTTTGGGGGCCGCATCCATGCCGAAACCGTTTCGCGTTATCGCCGCCGGGCTCTCGCTCGCACTCTGCGTAACCGGCTGTTCAAACGGAACGCCGGATCGGCCCGAACCCGGTGGCGATGCGATGATGCAGCGGCCGATGCTGTTCGTGAGCCCCGCGGGCAAGCCCTATCGCAACGTCGGGGCCGCGACGCCGCCGCTGGCCCAATGGTTCACCGACGCGGACGGCAATGGCGACGGTGCGCTGCGCTATGACGAACTGCGCGACGATTTCGCCGCCGCCTTCGCCGAATTCGATCGCGACGGCGATGGCGATATCCAAGGCCCCGAGGTCATCTATTACGAACAGGAGATATTTCCCGAAATCACCGCATCCAATCTGCCCGGCAGGCGCGGCGCGCGATCGGGCCGCGCAGGCGGCGGACAGGGACGTGGACCGAGTGGCGGGCGTCCCGATGGCGCCAGTCAGCGAGGCTCCGGCCGGAGAGCCGGATCGCGCGGCGCAACACAAAGGGCCGGCGGGGCGGCGCGTTTCGGCCTGTTACCGGTCTATCATCCGATCATGCAGGCGGACACGGATATCGACCGCCGGGTGACGCGCGACGAATTTCAAGCGGCCGCCGATCTGCGCTTCGGACTTCTCGACGAAGATGGCGATGGCGCGGTCACTCTGGACCAGCTGACGGCAATGCTGATGGAACGCCGAACTCAATTGCGGCGGCGATAGCCCTTATCGCGTCAGCTTTTTATGCGCGGCGCGACGTCTATGTCCTTACACCGGGAGGATCTTCAAGATCGTTCGATTCGTACATTGCACTCTCCAACGCGTGATCGATGCGATCGGGGGTCCATGATGCGATGTGCGTCCGCAAGTCCTCAAGGTCGCGTGTCGCGAACATGCGCCCAGATGAGAGCCCGCGATCTTGCTTGGCATCACGCAACTCCCAAATTTCGCTAAGATACTCGCAACTCAGTCTTCCCATTTGGGTGAAAACGAGTTTCAGACGGCCCAGTCTATCGAGATCCTCCGGCCGGTCCGTGTAATATTCGACAAAAAAGACCAGATAGACTTCATTCTTTCCGACGTCGTAGCGTAGCGACATGCTTTCCGCCTTACCGCGCAGCTTCGCACCGCCCAATTGCGCCGGATCCAGCGCTTTCTCAAGATCTTCGATACCCTCATAGAGATGCACCACATAATCCAATCGTCCCGACATCGAGAGTTTGAAGTCCATAGTGGCCACATTGCGATCGGAGAATAACCCGTCATGTTCCCGCGACGCATAATACCATCGTCCCAGGAGTTTTCGATAGTGCCAGCGAAGGATCAGCCAGCGCAATATCTCGAATATCGTGAACAGGCCGATCGTGGAAAGCGCGAGCAAAACGAGGCGATCGGATATCGAATCGAAACGCGCAAAATAGGGGCTGAAAATTGCGCCCGCAGCAGCAGCGAAAGAGACCGCGGCAGCAGCGAGCGAATTCGCGCTGTCATTTTTCATAAGCCCCCTCTCAGACGGCTTCTATGGATCCAACTCACGACGCAAGTCACGCAGTTTTTGCAGTTCCGTCTCGAGCTTGGATGCGCCCACCTGTGTAGCGTCGGCCAGCAAGGCTTCGATCGACGAGTAAAGCCGTTCGCTCGCCGCTTGAATATCGTCACGATTGGCCGAAAATATGTCCCGCCACATCGTCGGATCGGACCGGGCAAAAGCGCTCAGGCTGCGGAACGAATTTGGAAGCAGTTCCCTTACGATATCCCTGTCATCTTCAGGCAATTCTTCAAGTGATCGAACCAGTGCATAAGACAGCAGGTGCGGCAGGTGAGAAGCCAGCGCAAAAAATCTGTCGTGCAGCACTGGATCAAGCTCTCTCACATCTGCTCCGATCGATTCCAGAAAAGAACGTGCCGTTACGACAGCCTTCGGGTCGGTTTGCGCGACGGGCGTGAGCAGGTACGGAGAACCCGTTATGATCGCGGGGTCACTCCGACCCGGCCCGGTGCTCGTATGGCCGCCAAGCGGATGGCCGGGAACATAGTTGGCGGGCACGCCGCCATTGTCTTCCAGCATCTTCAAAATACTACACTTTGCTGATCCGGCATCGATCAGAACTGCATTCGAGGAAGCGAGTTGATCCACATATTCGGCGATACTGAGCACCGGAGTGGCTATAAGTATGACGGCGAATGTGGACATGTCTTCGACATTCTCGAAGACGCTTGCCTCGGCGATATCCTCGGCTACCGCCGCCGCATGCTTGGCAGACTTGTCGTAAACTGCAATTTCACTCGCGACCCCCGCCTCGGCGATCGCTTTGACAATCGATCCGCCAATCAGGCCGGAACCAACAAGTCCGACTTTCACCGCGTCAGCTTCTTATAGGCCACGCGCGTCGGCCGGTCGGCGGCATCGCCCAAGCGCCGCCGCTTGTCTTCTTCATAGCTTTCGAAATTACCCTCGAACCATTCCACGTGACTATCGCCTTCGAAGGCGAGGATATGCGTCGCGAGACGGTCGAGGAAGAAGCGATCATGCGAGATCACCACGGCGCAGCCCGCGAAACTCTCCAGCGCCTCTTCGAGCGCGCGCAGGGTTTCGACGTCGAGATCGTTGGTCGGTTCGTCCAAGAGCAGCACATTGCCGCCCTCTTTCAGCATCTTGGCCATATGAACCCTATTGCGCTCACCGCCCGACAGCTGGCCGACCTTTTTCTGCTGGTCGGTGCCCTTGAAGTTGAACGCGCCGACATAGGCGCGCGTCTGCACCTCATGCTTGCCGAAGGTGAAGATATCGAGCCCGTCCGATACTTCCTCCCAGACGTTATGGTTCGGATCGAGCGCATCGCGGCTCTGGTCGACATAGCCGAGCTTCACCGTCTCGCCGACGGCGATGTCGCCATCGTCGGGCTCTTCCTGGCCGGTGATCAGTTTGAAGAGCGTCGTTTTGCCCGCGCCGTTCGGCCCGATCACGCCGACGATGCCGCCCGGCGGCAGGCTGAACGTCAAATCCTCGAAGAGCAGCTTGTCGCCATAGGCCTTGGTCAATCCCTTGGCCTCGATCACCTTACCGCCGAGCCGCTCGGGCGTCTGGATGAGGATCTGCGCCTTGCCGGGGCTGCGGTTTTCCTGCGCCTCGACCAGCTCGTCGAACGCCTTGATACGCGCCTTGGACTTGGTCTGGCGCGCCTTGGGGCTCTGCCGGATCCAGGCCAGCTCGTCGGCGATCGCCTTCTGCTTGCCCTTGTCCTCGCGCTCTTCCTGTTCGAGCCGCTTCGCCTTCTTGTCGAGATAGGTCGAATAATTGCCTTCGTAGACGAAGTAGCGGCCGCGATCGAGCTCGAGGATCCAGTTGACGACATTGTCGAGGAAATAGCGGTCATGGGTGACGAGGATGACGTTGCCCGGATAATCGACCAGATGCTTTTCGAGCCAGGCGACGCTTTCGGCGTCGAGATGGTTGGTCGGCTCGTCGAGCAGCAGGATATCGGGCTTGTCGAGCAGCAGCCGGCACAGCGCCACGCGGCGCCGCTCGCCGCCCGAAAGATTCTCGACGCTGGCATCGCCCGGCGGGCAGCGCAGCGCGTCCATCGCGATTTCGAGCTGGTTGTCGAGCGTCCAGCCATCGACCGCGTCGATCTTTTCCTGCAACTCGCCCATCTCCGCCATCAGCGCGTCGAAATCGGCGTCGTCGGGCGGATCGGCCATCATGCCGGAAATCTCGTTGAACCGGTCGACGAGATCGGCGACGGGCCGCACGCCGTCCATGACATTCTCTTTCACCGTCTTGTCGGGATCGAGCTCGGGCTCCTGCGCCAGATAGCCGACGCGGATCCCCTCGCCCGGCCATGCTTCGCCAGTGAAGTCGGTATCGATACCGGCCATGATCTTCATCAGCGTCGATTTGCCCGAGCCGTTGGGGCCGACGATCCCGATCTTGGCGTCGGGATAGAATTGCAGATGGACCTGATCGAGGATCGGTTTGCGGGCGCCGGGGAAGGTCTTCGTCATCCCCTTCATGACGTAGGAATATTGGGCGGCCATGGCTGCGCGAAGCTCCGTTTCAATTATGCTTTTGGATTTACGCGCGATGTAGGGCAGCAAGACGGATTTGCAAATGGCCTTGTTGCGGTAAACGCATGCGCAATGCCCATGATACGCCGGCGCCAGGGAGCGATAGATATGGAATGGGCTCGGATGATCGCTTGTACCGGAAACCATCCAGGACCGCCGACAGGATAGGTTCGGCCATGTTACGCGCACTAACCGGCTGGAATGAAAGCGCAGTGTGGAGACGCATCTTCTGTCGTCTGCGGAAAAACAAGCAGGGCCGACGGTTCGAGGGTCGCATTGCAAACCGCCTGCCCTGCCTGCCCCGCTATGGAGCTTGTTTGCGCCGGCTTATTCGCCGCCGGCTACCGGTCCGACCTGATCGGGATCGGCCGTCGTCGCGTTCACGCGCACCTGCCGGCCGTTATTGGCGTCGTTGAGCGATATCGTCGCCGTGCGCCGGTCGCCCGGATAAACCAGGCCCATGCTGATCGCGCGCACCACGACATCCTCGCCCTGTCCTTGAATCGCCTCGCGATAAAATTCATAGACTTCGCCGGGCGTGTCGCTCGTCTCGAAAGTGATGTTGCGGTTGCCGCGCGGCGTCACGCGCTCGCTGAGGTTCGCCGCACCCGGATAGGCCGGAAAACCCTCGGCGTAGTTTTCGCCCATTTCATAGCCATCGTCGATCATATCCGGATTGATCGAGACGCGGGTCGGCGTTTCGGTGCCGCTACCCCGGTCGGTGCTCACGCTGCCGCCGGCATCGGACGTATCGCTGGAACCCGAAATGCGCAGTGTGCGGATCTCGTAACCCTGATCGACCATCGCGGCGCGGTAGAAATCGGCCACCTCGAAGATCGATGCATCGGTCAGATATTCGACACGCTGGCTGTTATTCTGAGGCTCGCGAACGTCAGTCCCGGCGATATCCGTGCCGGGATAGGCGGGAGCGCCATTGGCCAATAACTCGAACTCTGGCAGTGCAGCTTCCGCATCGGCCGTATCGCCCTCGCTTGCGCTTTCGCCACAAGCGGCAAGCAGCGAAATTGCGAGTGCAAGGCCAGCGCCCTGAATAAATGCGTGTTTCATGTAAAATACCCCGTTCTTGGACGAAGGCCGCTACCTAGCGATTTTGCGGCAATGCAACATGATCCAGCGCGCAAAACTTCATGATCTGCCGCGCATAGCCGTCCCGTCGGAGAAACCGGCATGAACTCGGTTGCTTTGGTGATCGATTGGAACGCGTGCGCCGTCCGCCCGTTGCCCACTTCGCAAATCGATAGGAGTTGCAACCCCGAAAAAGCCCGCACCGCGTTGATGTGGACAGTGACGGTTCAATCAAGGAGAAGGGCGTCGTCGCACGTTCCGGGCTGACCGCCGCACTTCGGAGAAACCATGCTGCAACAATGGCCGATCGAGGAAACGGATGTTCAGTCGCCTCAGGACGGCTTTTCCGATGCCGTCAACGACCTGATCCTCTCTTGCGAATGCCGGATCGACGATAGCACGCTCGAAGATGATTTCGACGTGTCGCTCGATGCTGTAGAAGTCGGCGGCGTCGGTCTCTACAAATATCGCAGTTGCGGAACCCATTCCGCACATCGGGATGCCGAGCATGTAAAACACGACTCTTCGGACGACCTGTTGATGTATGTACCGCTTACATCGGGCTATCACATCGATCAGAACGGGAACGAGATCGATCTGGCGCAGAGCACCGCTACCTTTGTGGCGCTCGACCAGCCGTTTACGGCAACCTTCGTCGCCGACCCGCGCGTGCCGATGACCGGCGCGAATATTCGTGTACCGCGCGCATTGCTGCGCGATCGCCTGCCGCGGATCGACGACTGCATTTACGAACGCATTCCGCTCGATCGTGGGGCGGGCCGGCTCATGCTTTCGCTGTTCGAATCGGTATTCGACGAAGCCCGCTATCTTGATGAAAGCGTTTCTGCGCATATCGGCGGCGCGATGCTCGACGCTATCTCTTCGGTCGGCCAAAGCTGGCTGGGCACGGACACCCTACGCGAAAGGCCGCGCTTGTCCGGTTCGCGAAAGCTGACGCGGCAGCGCATAAACGATTTTGTGCTGGCAAATCTGGGTCGACAGAAATTATGCCCGAGCCTGATCGCGGAAAACTGTAATGTCTCCTTACGCAGCGTCCATATGGCGTTCGAGGACAGCAACTGGACGATCACCTCATGGATCAAGGAGCAACGGCTGTTGCGTTGCCGCCGGGAATTGCAGGATCCGAGCTTGCTCCACCGTTCGATCACGCAAATCGCCTATAGCTGGGGTTTCAGCGATGTCGCGCATTTCAGCCGCGCGTACAAAGCCCGTTTTTCGCTATCGCCGAGCGCCGACCGGGCTGCCTCTTTGCGGCAGGCCTGACGCAGTGGTCGGCACTGAAAACCCGCGAATAACCGGGGAAATTCCATGCTGCGACGCAGCAATTCGGACGCCTCATTTCGGTACGAAAGCGCAATTACAAGTTGACGTTCCGTGAATGGACGCTATGGCAGCGCGCTGGGATTGGCGCAGAGCCAGGCCCTGAATTATTGCTATGGGAGCACTTATAATGAAGAAACTTAGCTTTGCGCTTGCGTCCGCCAGCCTTTTTGCACTGGCCGCTTGCGGCGAAACCGCCACGGAAACCGCTGACGAAGGCGCCGAAGCCGTTGAAGAAACGGAAGAAGCTGCTGAAGATGCGATGGCCGAAGGCGAAGAAATGGCCGACGATGCCATGGCCGAAGGCGAGGAAATGGCCGACGACGCGATGGCTGAAGGCGAAGAAGCCGCTGACGATGCCATGGCCGAAGGCGAAGAAATGGCCGACGACGCCATGTAATTCAGCGGTTGGCCTTCGGGCCGACCAGCGAAAAGAAAGGGCGCTCCCGAAACCGGTGGCGCCCTTTTTTGTCAAAACGCCGCCGGACAGCTGCCGGACCGTCTCTTTCAAAAAAACGATGAAACCCATAGCGCTTGAAGCCCGGCGCGTCATCGGTCACTCTGTCCGATGCAGATGAAGGGGATTTGTCGTGAAGCTCATACTCAAAATTCTGATGGCAATCTGGTTGCTGACTCCGGCTGCCGCATATGCCGACGCTTTCGACGATATAAGGGAGCGCGGAGAACTGATCGTCGGCGTGTCGATTTTCGCACCCTGGACCTATTCCAATCGCGACGGCGACCTGGTGGGCCATGAAGTCGATATCGCCAACAGCATAGCCGCCGACCTTGGCGTAGGCGCGCGATTTGAACTGTATAATTTCGAGGAAATTTTCGACGCGCTGGCTGACGGAGAAATCGACATGATTGCAGCCGGGGTCGCGATGACGCCGGAACGCGCCCGCCGTTTCCATTTCTCCATCCCTTACTTCTCGACCGGCGTGACCATCGCCACGGGTCCCTCTGCCCCGGGAGAACCGCGCGCCGTCGCCGATTTCAACACGCCGGACATGACCATCGCCGTTGTAGAAGACACATTGGCCGCCAATGTCGCGGCGACGATGCTCGGTGAGGCGAATATCACGCGGCTTTCGACCACCAGCGGCGCGGAAGGCGTCGTTCTCACCGGTCGCGCGCATGCCTATGTCGCAAGCGTTCCCGAAGCGCGCATATTCGCGCTCCGCAACGATGGACGGATTTCTCTACCGCTTGACGAACCGCTGGTGTCGGGAGTCGCGGGCTTCGTCGTACGCAATGACGAAGACAGGCTGCTCCATTTCCTGAACAGCTGGGTCCATATGCGTGAGGCTGACGGCTTTCTGGAGGACCGCCACCGCCATTATTTCGATACGCTCGATTGGGCGGTTGATATGGTTCAGCAGTAACAAAGGCCGAAGATCCGCCTGTCTCCCCCGGGGAGCAACGACACGAGAAACCGGAAAGCGGAAAAATGGTCGGGGAGACAGGATTCGAACCTGCGACCCTCTGTTCCCAAAACAGATGCGCTACCAGGCTGCGCCACTCCCCGACCGGAAGAGCGCCCTTAGGCCGTTAGCGGCATAAGGGCAACTGTCCTTCGCTGCCGCTCGGGAATTTCCGGGGAAACATCCCCCGGATGTTTCCTTTATCCGGAAAATCTGGTGGGCCCGGAGGGACTCGAACCCCCAACCAAGCCGTTATGAGCGGCCGGCTCTACCATTGAGCTACAGGCCCCACCGATTCAGCGGCATCGCCCTGCCAAAGGCGATCCTGCATGGCAAGCCGCTTTCGTCACCGCGCTCAGCCCTGTGGGGCATTCTTGCGCGCCCGATCGGCGGCAGCGATGATTTCACCGGCGCGGATTGCGGTCACCCCATGCCGCGCGAACAGATCGAAGACGCCGTCCCACCAGGCATAGAATTTCCGGAGATCGGCGGCATCGCGAACATAGGGCGTGTGACCGGGAACGACCGATGGCGAGTGATAGGACAGCCCGATGATCGGCAAACCATCCGCGATCAACCGCTCGATCGCCTGGCGCGCCACATCGAGCGGATAATCTTCCGGCGTCAGCGAAACCCGCTGCAAAAGCCGGGTCCGAGCCAAAACGGAGCGCCAAATTGGGAATTTTTCGCCCCAGGCGAATATCGGCATCCCGAAACGGCGCAACGGTCCGACAAAGGTCGAGGTCAGCGGGAGTTCCAGGAGCGTCCGGGACGGCCCCGCCCAGAACGCCTGAGTCGGAAAGCGCGAAAAATCGGGTCCCCCTTCCCCCGAATAGTCGAACAAGGCGCGCACCGAAGTGTCCATGCGATACCCGGCGGCCTCGAGTAACGTCGCACTGTGCTCGCCAATGCCGTAGCGCCCCGCCCGATAAAGGATCGGCCGTTCGCCGACCCGCTCGGCTATCCGCTCCGTCAGACGTTCGAGCTTGGCACGCTGGAGGTCGGTCGGAAGATTGCCGGTGAAGCTCGTATAGCGCGTCACCTCTTCGTCGAAGGGCGGATTGACCCAGGGGTGGAGCTGGGTGCCGATTTCGCACCCGTCCCGCTCACGCATTTCGCAGATGATCGCCGCGCTGCGGTCATTATCGACGATCGGGTAATCGACCATATAGGCGGGGAGCGCGCCGGCCTCGCGAAAGAAGCGCTGAGCCCCGGGCAGACCTTCCATCGCCGTCACGGATATATTGTCGCGGCTGAGCGGCTGCGCCCAGTCGAATTCCTCTTCGGTGTCGACGAAGATAACGTAATGCTGGCCGAAATCCTCGGGTAACGCAGCATGCGCACGAGGATTGGCCGGCTGGTCGATCCGGCCGATACGCCGTTCCGGACCCCGATAGGCCCCTACCGGCCCGTCCTTATTCTTATCTGCCCCGTTCACCGGGCAGGGCGCTAGCATTTTTTACCGGCAGGTGCAGGACAAAATTGTCCGGCTGGATGTCGAGCCGGCCATCGACTTCCTGCGCGATGTTGCGCACGAGCCGGAGCGCAAAGCCGAGCCCGAGCGCCGGCGCATCGGGCCAATCGCCATCCGGAGAATAGCCGGGATCGAGTAAAGCCGTCTCCGCCTGGCCGAGTAGCAGCGCCGGACGGTCGAAGGCGATCGTCACCCCGGTGTCGCCGCCATTACGGGTGCAGGCCACGGCGATCGTTTCGCCGGCCGACGCAAGCCCGACGGTCGCGGACAGCAACCGTTCGACCATTCTTTCGATGGCGATCGGATCGGCGGTGAGCTGCGGTAGGCCTTGCTCGATCCGAATCGCCAGGTTGACTCCCCGGGCCTCCGCCTGCTCGACATAATCGTCATGCAGCCGTTGCAGAATAGCGGCCATCTCGACGATTTCGGTCTCGAAACTCAGCCGGTCGGTTTCCGCGCGGGCGGCCGTGTCGATATCCTCGATCGACTGAAGCAGCCGTGCCGCCTCCTGCGCCACGCCGGCCGCTCTCTGGCGGTATATGGCAGACACCGGACCCAACAACTGACCGTCGATCATCTCCGAAAAGCCGATAATCGCGTTCAGGGGCGTTCTGAGTTCGTGGATGAGTTGCCGCAGAGAATCGGGAGCGAGGTTCGACCCGAACAATCCGTCGGGCGATGGCGGGGTACTCGCGGCGTCTTCATCACGACGCGGGCGACGCGCCATGCCGCGATATCCGGCGAAACGCCCATCCTCGTCTCCGAAAAAGGGAACGGCCGATATGCGCCAGGCACCCGAAGCAGGCCCCTCCCCCGCAACCGCGAGACGCGCATCGCGAAACGGCGCGCGCTGTCTGAACGCGCCCGCCGCATGACCGTCCACACCGAAATCGAGAGCATCGGCGCTGAAGGCGATGGTTTGGCCGATCAAAGGGCCGCGCGGCGCCCCTTCGACCCAGCGGATGACGCCGTCCGGACCGGCTTCGAACCGGAACTCGCTCGCCGGCCGGTGAGCGCCGATCGGCGTTTCGCTGTCCCGTGCCTTGCGGAACGCCTCGATACGTTCGACGAGCGTCCTGATCTGTTCGAAATTGCCCTCTTGGTCGTCGCTTTCGGAAAGGTCTGGAAGCGCGTCCTCGGGCTCGAGCTCCAGAACGGCCACCGCTCCATCCACGCCATCGTCTGAAGAATTGTCTTCCGTTCGGTTTTCGAGAACCATGTCAGCCGCTCCAAATTGGCCCAGTGCTTCGCGCACCTCGGGATCGAGATCGCTGCGATGACGGAGCAATGCGCGCGAGCTTCCCCGCATCCGAGGCAATAGATCCGTCCAATCGTCGACATCGAGATGCGCGCCGAGCAGAACCGGCCGGGCGATCTCCGGCGCATCTTCGGCGAAATGGCCGCACAACCAGGCGGGTATTCGTCGCCCCGCAAGCGAACGGGCCGCTTCGAGACGGACTTCGAACGGTGTATCGCGCTGCCATTCGTCGAGAAGCGCGAAGGCGTGCACATGATCGGGGTCAAGCGCGACATCTTCGCGCTGGGCCAGCACGTCGACGAGCTGCCGCCAGAGCGATATGCGCGCCGCCACCGTGTCGCGCGGCTGCGCCATCACAGTTGCCAACATATCGTCATACCGCATTCGCGCCCTCGCTCCAGGTGCCGCGCGCCATCGCCGCCACCGCTATTTGAGATAAACTTGCAGCATGGTTAACGAAAGCTACCTTTTCGATCCGTGCGATACTGGGACAATTGCTTTTGCGGGACATATAATTATATCCGGGTAGGTATCTGTGAAGGATTAAGTTATGAAATCCGCATCGCCCGCACTTGACACAATCGATCGGCTTATACTCGCGACCCTGCAGGACGAAGGCCGAATCACGAATGTCGAGCTTGCCCGTCGCGCCGGACTGACGGCGCCGCCCTGCCTCAGGCGAGTGCGGGCGCTCGAGGACAGCGGCGCCATCGAAAGCTATCACGCCAAGCTCGACCCGCGGACTTTGGGCTATGGCATCACCGTCTTCGCCATGGTCAGCCTGAAGAGCCAGGCCGAGGAGGATCTGCGTGCATTCGAGGCGCATGTCGCCACGCTGCCGCTGGTCCGCGAATGCCATATGCTGAACGGGGAGATCGATTTCATCCTCAAGATCGTCGCCCGGGATCTGCAGCATTTTCAGGACTTCCTGACTTCCGGCCTAACGACGATCCCCAATGTCGAGAGTGTGAAAACCTCGCTGACGATTCGGACGGCCAAATCCCTTCCCGGTGTACCGGTCGACCTCGAAGGCTAGCGCATCAGCCCCCTGACGGCTGCTGTTCGGGAGCGGCGACCGGCCGGGTCGTAGCGCGCGGCTGGTCGACATAAATGCTCCAAAGCCGGGCGATCGACGCGCGCGCGCCGGTGACCTGGCCCAACGCCGCGCGGGCTCCGGTCGCATCGCCTGTACGCGCCAATGCCATGCCGAGCCGCAAATTGGCCAGTTCGCTATCCACCGACCCTTTTTCGATCGCCGTCCGATACAAGGGGACCGCTGCCGCGTAATCGCCGAGCGAGATGTAGTCATTGGCTGCCGCCAGCGCATTCTCCCCCGTACCGGCGCTTGCCGCGGACTGCGCGCGGCCAGGCAACGCACTGCGCAGATTTTGCGCCGCGCGCGTCGTTCCCCGATCGAGCGTCGCGATTTCGGCATTGCCGCCGTCGAGCATATTGGCCGCGCGGCCGGCCTGGACGATCCGCTCGATTTCGGCAGGCAATGTCCGCCCATGCGCCACGCGGGCATAGTCGCGATAGTCGAACTCGCCGGTCAGCGCGCCCGCAGCGTCCTGCAGCCGCCACAAATCGAGCGCGGCTTCGGGATCGGCCGAATAGGCGTCGCGATGCTGGATCAGCACGTCGCGCCAGTTGCGCTGGCTGGGATGCTCGGCGAGCATGGACTGACCGAATGCTGTGATCCGTGCCGAATCTTCGAGTTCCTGAGAGAAATGGATGGCGCGGCGATACCAGTCGATCGGGATTGCCATTCCGGCCGTCCGGTGGATCGCAAAGGCTCGTTCGAGAAGGGCAAGCGCGCCCGCATGATCGCCGCGTTCGTCCGTCAGGCTGGCCATCGCAACGAATATCCGCGGATTGCTGGTTCCGCGATCGATGGCGGCCTGCAGATCGGCCCGCGCGGCGTCACCATTTTGCGCGTGATAGGAGATACGCGCGCGATGATAATAGAGATCGGCGCTCTGTTCGGCGCTCAACAGCGGGTTGGACAGCAGCGCGTTGATCGCCGCCACCTGTGCCGCCGTGTTGAACATGCGATTGGCGACATCGAGCTGCATGCTGGCGATGACATAGCGGTCGCCGTCGGTCCGCGCGGCCGCGGCCGCTTGATTCAGATAGGCCGAGGCCGAGGGAAAATTGCTCTGGCTGATCGCGGTTTGCGCCTGTTGAGCCGCGCTACGGACATCACGGGTCAAATCATAACTTAGCGCCGCCTGCTGCGCCGTGACGGGCGAAACGGCAAAGATCGCCGCTACCATGGCCAGTCCGGTGAGAGTGTTTCGCATCCCTGTCCCCAGCATCGTTATCCCCGGTTCTTTTCAATCATCTCATGCGCATAATGAAATGGGGACGGCGACACCATCTCGCCGTCCCCATAAATCTTCCGCTGATCCTGCGTGACGCTCTATTCGGCGCTTGCAGGTTCCGCGGTCGCCGGGGCGGCGGCCGGACCGGCCTGTTCATCGAGCCAGCGCAGCCAGAATGCCGCATGCGGTGCCCGATCCCCGGTCACGGCTTCGAACGCCGCGCGGGCCTGATCGGCCTGGCCCATCGAATAGAGCAGTGTGCCTTTGCGCAGATTGACCGTACCGGCATCGACACCGCCTTTCTCAAGCGCAAGATCATAGAGTTCGAGCGCCTTGGTCGTCTCTCCGTAAGAGGCATATGCATCGGCCGTATTGAGCGCGATCCGGCCCGCCGCAGCGTTGCGCGCAGCCGCCTCGGATTCTGCGAGACCGCCCTGGTCGGCCGCCACATTGGCGGTCAACTCGGATGCGATTTCCTGATTCGGCGGAATTGCGCCGCCCGCAATGCTGGCCTCGTACACTTGCTGCGCCTCGCGCGGCAGGCCGCGCTGCGCCGCCAGACGCACATATTCGTTGATGCTGTTCGCATCGAGCCCGTTGGTCGCCCGCATCAGGCGCAGCAGATCCAGATTGGGCTGATCTTCGAGCCTCCCGGCCGTCTGATAGACGCGCAGGACCTCGTTCCAGTTTTGCGGCGACGGGTGCGAGGCCAGCAAAGCGGTACCGAATTCAACGACACGTGGCACGTCGCTGGTCTGATAGGCCGCCCGGAACGGCACCGTATGCCAGCTCGACGGGATTTCCTGTCCGGCGGCGCGCAACGTCTCGAACGCGCGACTGGCGCTATCGTATCCGGCCGCATGATTGTCGGAATTGAAATGCGCGAGAGCGGTCTGGATCAAAGCATCGGCGTTGGTCGGATCGTACCGCAGCACATTCTGATAGGCTTCGATCGCACCGGCATTGTCACCGGCGCTGTTCGCGGCATTGCCGAGCGCGAGCCAGAATGTGGCCCGGCGATCGAGCGCTACCCGATTGCTGTCCAGCGACATGCGAATACCCTGCAGCTGCACCGCCTGCACCTGCTCGGCCGCGCCGCCTTGTTCCTGCATCTTGGCGGCCAGCTGCAACATCAACTGGCCCAGGATGAAGCGGTCGTCCTGGTTCTGGATAAGCGGCACGCCGCCCTCGAGCTGTGCCTGGAGCGCGGCCGTATCGACCGGGCCTTCCTCGGCTTCCAGCGCGGTTTGCGCGGCGACGACCACGGCGCGCACGCCATCGCTGATTTCGCCGGCGTCGAACTCTTCGGCTTCTTCGGCCGCCTGGACAGCCATCGCCGGAGCGGTTGCCACGACGGACATGCCGCCAAAAACCATCGCTGCCGCAAGACCCATGGTTGAAACCCGTTTCATGAAATTCCTTCTCCCGATAAAATTCGTCTGCCCTGAGCGGACCGTTCAATAGCCTGCTACTAACGGATGGCCCGGAGAACAAGTTGCCTTGGATGCGATGATTTCTGCCCGATCGCGGCTGAACAGCGGTTGAATTGTTGGTTTTCAATGAGAAATCCCGTTTTTGACGATAGCGGACCAAGCCGCTAACCGGTCGTCATGCTAGCACTTATTTCCCCCGCCAAATCGCTCGATTTCGACAGCGAGATTCGCGCTATCCGTTCAACCGAGGCCCGTCTTCCGGACGAGACCGAGCGTCTTGTCTCGGCTGCGTCCAATCTAACGAAGAAAAAACTCAAGGAAATCATGCCGGTATCGGACAAGCTCGTCGAGCTGAACTATGGCCGGTACAAGGATTTCTGGGACCAGCCCGAACGCGCGGCGATCTTCGCCTTTTCCGGGGACGTCTATATCGGATTCGAGGCCAAATCGCTGGACGATGAAGCCATTCGCTTCGCGCAGGATCACCTGCGAATCCTGTCCGGGTTGTACGGCCTGTTGCGGCCGCTCGACGCCATTCGCCCCTATCGCCTCGAAATGGGTACGAAATGGGCGCCGCGTTACAAGAGATTGACGGATTTCTGGGGCGACAAGATCGCCGGGCTGCTCGCCGAAGATCTGGACGCCGACGGCTCGGGCATCATCGTCAATCTGGCGAGCAACGAATATTGGGCCGCGGTCGGGGATTCGCGGACGACCCAGGCGGCCCGCCTGATCACCATCGATTTTCGCGAGCATGGCCCGAAAGGGCTTCGCTTCAACAGTTTCGAAGCCAAGCGCGCACGCGGAATGATGGCGCGTTACATCTGCGAAAACCGGATCGAGGATCCCGAGGCGCTCAAGGATTTCGATAGCGACGACTATCGCTTCATCGCCAAGGAATCGGATGAGAATCGCTGGCGCTTCATACGCCGATGACCAGCAGTGCCGTCGTTATCGGCGCGTCCGGCGGAATCGGGCGTGCGCTCGCCGATTCTCTGGAAGACGAAGGCGAATATGATACCGTCATCCGCCTGTCCCGCTCGGGCATCGGCGACGCGCATATCGATCTGGAGGACGAAGCCACTATCGCCGCCGCGGCCGAACGACTGGCGACCCGCCCTGCCCCCGCGCTGATCCTCGTCGCAACCGGCATTCTCCATGACGGCGCGAAGGGTCCCGAAAAATCGATGCGCGACCTCGATCCGGCATGGCTCGCCCGCAATTTTGCGATTAACGCGATCGGGCCTGCACTGGTCGCGAAGCATATGCTGCCGCTCATGCCGAAAACCGGGCGCACGATATTCGCCGCGCTTTCGGCCCGGGTCGGCAGTATATCGGATAATCGATTGGGCGGTTGGTATGGCTATCGCGCATCCAAGGCCGCGCTCAACATGATGGTCCGCAATCTCGCAATCGAACATAAGCGCAAAAATGATCGCGCGATTATCGTCGGGTTGCATCCCGGTACCGTGGATACGGCGCTCAGCGCGCCTTTCCAGCGCAATGTCGCGAAGAAACAGCTCTTCGACACAGAGCGCGCCGCGCTGCAACTGCTCGACCTGCTGGACGGCTTGAAACCGGCCGATAGCGGCCATATTTTCGCTTGGGACGGCGAAGAAATCGCGCCCTGAAACCCTTCATGCTCAATTGTGGATAAATCGGGCTTTCGGCTCGCCAATTTCCACTGGTTTTGCTAGGGTTTCCGCAACAATTTCACAGAAGAAAGAGACGCTTTGAGCGACGATCAGACGACCATGGCGAACCCATCGGATATCAGCCCGATCAATATCGTCGACGAGATGAAGTCGAGCTATCTCGACTATGCGATGTCGGTGATCGTGGCGCGTGCGCTACCCGATGTCCGCGACGGCCTGAAGCCCGTGCATCGCCGCATTCTCTACGCCTGTCAGGAAGGCGGCTTCGTCGCCGGGCGCCCCTATCGCAAATCGGCGAAGATCGTCGGCGATGTCATGGGCAATTATCACCCCCATGGTGATAGCGCGATCTACGACGCGCTCGCCCGGATGACGCAGGACTGGTCGCTGCGCGTGCCGCTCGTCGACGGTCAGGGCAATTTCGGCTCGATGGACCCCGATCCGCCCGCTTCGATGCGCTATACCGAGGCGCGGCTCAACAAGGTCGCGATGACGCTGCTCGACGATCTCGACAAGGATACGGTCGATTTCATCCCCAACTATGACGGATCGACGACCGAGCCACAGGTTCTCCCGGCCCGCTTCCCGAACATTCTCGTCAACGGCGCAGGCGGCATCGCGGTCGGCATGGCGACCAATATCCCGCCGCATAATCTGGGCGAAGTTCTCGATGCCTGTCGCGCCTATATCGACAATCCGGCGATCACCAATGCCGAGTTGATCGAGATCGTCCCGGCGCCCGATTTCCCGACGGCTCCGCTGATCCTGGGCCGGGGCGGTGCGCGCTCCGCCTATGAGACCGGCCGGGGCTCGATCATCATGCGATCCCGGCACGAGATCGAGGAAAAAGCCGGCGACAAGCGCGCGATCGTCCTCACCGCCATTCCGTTTCAGGTCGGCAAATCCGGCCTCGTCGAGAAAATCGCCGAAGCCGCGAAGGACGAGCGGATCGAAGGCGTATCGGACATCCGCGACGAATCGAACCGCGACGGCGTGCGCGTCGTCATCGAGCTGAAGAAAAGCGCAACGCCCGAAGTGGTGCTCAACCAGCTCTGGCGGCACACACCGGCGCAATCCAGCTTCCCGGCCAATATGCTGGCGATCCGGGGCGGCCGTCCCGAAACGCTGATGCTGCGGGACATCATCCAAGCCTTCATCCAGTTCCGCGAAGAGGTCATCACGCGACGCGCCAAGTTCGAACTGCTCAAGGCCCGCGAACGCGCGCATCTCTTGCTCGGCCTCGTTGTCGCGGTCACCAATCTCGACGAGGTGGTCCGTATCATCCGGGGATCGTCCAACCCCGCCGAGGCTCGCGCGGCGCTCCTCGCACGCGAATGGCCGATCGGCGAGATCCGCCCCTATATCCAGCTCGTCGAAGCGGTCGAGACGGCGATCGAGGGCGACACCTATCAGCTCTCCGACGCGCAGGTTCGCGCGATCCTCGAGCTGCGCCTCCATCGCCTGACGGCTTTGGGCCGCGACGAGATCGGCGCGGAGCTCAAGGAGTTGGCCGAAAAGATCGCCGAGCTGCTGGATATCCTCGGCGACCGGGCGAAGCTCTACGCCGTCATGCGTGCGGAATTCGACGAAATCAGCGAGCAATATGCAACGCCGCGCGTTTCCGAGATCACCGCCGGCGATTTCGACATTGAGGACGAGGACCTGATTGCCCGCGAAGAGATGGTCGTGACGGTCACCCATTCGGGCTATATCAAACGCACCCCGCTTGCGACGTTCCGCGCCCAGAAGCGCGGCGGCAAGGGTCGGGCGGGCATGGCGACCAAGGACGAGGATATCGTCACGCGGCTGTTCGTCACCTCGACGCACACGCCCGTGCTCTTCTTCTCCAACAAAGGGCAAGTCTATCGGATGAAGGTCTGGAAGCTGCCCGAGGGCGGGCCGCAGACCAAGGGTCGGCCGATGCAAAATCTGCTGCCGCTGGCGGAGGACGAGTTTATCCGCACCGTGTTGCCGCTGCCTGAAGACGAGGCGGAATGGGAAAAGCTGCATGTGATGTTCGCGACCGCCCAGGGCAGCGTGCGGCGCAATTCGATGGACGCATTCGAGAATATTCCGTCCAACGGCAAGATCGCGATGCGCTTTGCCCCAAAGAAGGATGGCACGCCCAGCGACGATAAGCTGATCGGCGTCGCCCTGCTGCAGGAAAGCGACGATGTGCTACTTGCGACGCGCAACGGCAAGGCGATCCGTTTCGCGGCGACGGACGTGCGCGCCTTCGCCAGCCGCACCGCAACCGGCGTGCGCGGGGTCACGCTCAAGGACGACGGCGCGGCTTTCAGATATGCGTCCCGCTCATCGATCTCTGTGCCCGTCGCACCCATGACAGAGAGCGAGATGACCGCATCGTCGTCCTTGAGCGTGAC
>JBCDDN010000026.1:0-44281 GCA_039180285.1 Pseudomonadota bacterium
AGAGGGACACGTCGGGCCGGCCTGTATCAGGTGTAGACTTGAGCTGGTAGCTGCCTCGCATGACCTCCACACCGGAATCGGCGTCCATCGCGTCGCTGTAGCCGTAGCGTGCGTAGATGGGAAACCCGTCGGCGGCCCAGCCGACCAGCAGATAGGCGAGGATCGCGACGGGGCCGAGCGCGAAGAGGGTCAGCGCGGCCAGGCCGACGCGGATCGCCAGCACGTTCCATCCCGTCCAGCGGGCGAAACCGGCGCATACGCCCATCAATTTGGCGTTGCTGCGGTCGAGGGCGAAATTCTGCGTCATGGTCTGGTCTTTCGTGATGGGGTTGGAGGTTAGGCGATCGGGAAAACCGGGCCGACGGCGGCGCTGATGCACAGGGCGCTGACGAACAGGGCGGCGATGGCGGAAATAGCGGTGTTGTGGAGATTGGAAGTCATGATCGTGTCCTTTTGAAAAAAGCTGAGATGGGATCGGTCGTCCGTGCCGTTAGGCGAGGGGAACGACCGGGCCGACGGCGGCGCTGATGCAGATGGCGCTGACGAAAAGGGCAGCGACTGCGGAGAAGGCGGCGCTCTGAAGATTGTTGAAATTGATCGACATGATTGTGCTCCTGTTAGTCCCCGGCAGACCGTTCCGCCGGTTCGCCCCATACTAAGCAGAAGGCGTGCCAGTTTTCGGATTTCTTTGTTTTTCAGATGTTTGGAGAGAATTCACCCTATCGCGACATATAATTACATCCGAACAGTTGGGAAATTTTCCTAACTCATAGTTCGGAAACGGTGCGATTCACGGTCTTTTGGCGAAAGCGCTATTCGCTGCCCCAGGCCGGGGGAGGGGTGTCGACCGGATCGGTAAGGTCGAATTCCACGCGGAAGAAGCGTTCATTCTCGCCGGCCGGCCGCCGCAACTCATAGGCAAAACGGCGATCGTCCGCCTCGATCGCCCAGATATTGGTCACCGACTGAGGCAAGCCTTCGCGTTCGAACAGCGCGATGGACTCGGCATCGGCCGGGAATTCCTGCCGTATATCCGTACCCGGATCGGCCGTTTCGCCGCCATATTGGGTGATCACGTCTTCGCTGCCATCCGCATGCCGATGATCATGTTTGAGGAGGATACCCGTGCCCGTATCGGTAACCACCCAGGTGCGCGACCGATCTTCGCCGACATGAAAGGGAATGCGGATCTGGTCGGGCGCGCAATCGGCGACATGCATGACGAGCGGCTGGGCGGCGATATCGGCATCGGCCTCGTCGTTCGACACCAGCACCCCGGCGAAGGACTGACCGCACAGCCCGGACAGGCGTTCCATGAAAGCCACCTGGGGATCGGGGTCTGCGTCGAGCGGGACGGCCTGGTCGTCCGGCGCGGAGCACGCCGCAAGGACGAAAGAGAAGGCAGCAAGGATTGCGAGAGGACGGCGGTTACAGACGATATGGATCATGCCGCATCGGTAGCGCCCTCACGCACGCTGCGCCAGTCGGGCGATCGAAACCGTCACACGGGGCGCGGCTTTGGGATCACATTTCAATCTGCCGCTTTCCTATCGCAGCCCGGTCATGGCATAGGATATGCGAAACGCGAGACGCGCGTCCGAGGCAAGCGCAATGCAGAGGAACAAATGAGCGGAAAATCGAAAGCTCGCACGCGGATTCGCACCGGGATCGGCGGTTGGACCTACAAACCGTGGCGTGGGACATTCTACCCCAAGGGCCTGCGCCAGGCCGACGAACTCGAATATGCGGCGAGCCAGCTCGGCGCGATCGAGATCAACGGCACCTATTATCGTCTGCAGAAGCCCGAAAGCTTCGCCAAATGGCGTGACGCGGCGCCCGACGGTTTCAAATTCACGATCAAGGCCTCGCGCTATTGCACCAACCGCAAGGATCTGCGGGAAACGGGCGAGAGCATCGAGAAATTCTGCAACCAAGGGATCGCCGAACTGGGCGACAAGCTCGGGCCGATTTTCTGGCAGTTCATGGCTACGAAAAAATTCGACGCGGACGAGTTCGAGGCCTTTTTGAAGATGCTGCCGGCCCAATGGGAGGGCGTGCCGCTGCGTCATGCGCTGGACGTCCGGCATGAGAGTTTCCAATGTCCGGAATTCGTGACGTTGATGCGCAAGTATAATGCCGCGATCGTGTGCGCCCATAGCGAGAAATATCCGCAGCTCGCCGATCAAACCGCCGACTTCGCCTATGCCCGCCTGATGCGCTCGCGCGAAGAGGTCGAAACCGGATATCCAGACGGCGAATTGGATGACTGGGCCGCAACGGCGCAATCCTGGCGGGACGGGAAACAGCCCGAGGGCCTGGACTATGCGTCGCCGGAAGCGCCCGCATTGGCCGCCGACCGCGACGTCTATATGTTTTTCATCAGCGGCGCGAAGGTACGGGCACCGGCCGCGGCGAATGCGCTGATGGCGCGTATTACCGGATAAGGGAGTCTATCATGTTTCGTATCGTGATCGCTGCGACCACCGTAATACTCACCGCCTGTTCCGGCGGGAGCGAACCCGAAACGGCGCCGGAAGACACCGCACCTGCCACGGTCGAGACGGACGCCGCAGCCGAGCCGGAAACGATCGCCGCGATACCGGAAGCCTTCCACGGCCGCTGGGATTTCTCCGAAGAGACCTGCGGCGATCCGGCGAGCGAGATGCGCCTCGATATCGCGGCCGATCGCATCGTCTATTATGAGAGCGCGGCTATTCCCCAAACGATCACGCAGACCGCACCCAGCGCGGTGACGGTGATCCATCGCTTTTCGGGCGAAGGAGAAGAATGGGAAGAAACGCTGGCTTATGAGTTGAGCGAGGATGGCGACCGGCTGACCGTCAATACGCCGGATGGCAGCCTGTCGATCCGGATGCGCTGCCCGGCATAAGGCTCGTCCCGGAGGAATCGTTAAGCTCCTGTTATCCATCAATATGTGGAACCATGCGACGCGCCGACTGTTTCCATCCCGTTCGCTCGAATTCGATCATCGGATTTCGACGCTTGGAGATAGGCGTGAATACAGAAATTTCTTTCAACCTCTCAAAAGCCTTGGCGACGGGGCGTGACCGGAACGGGCGGCCCGACAGCCGCGCCATGGTCCTGTCGCGGCTGCTCGCCAAACGGGCAGCCGCGCATCGCGCCGGGTTGAGCGAGTTGGAGGAAATTTTGCGCGACCAGATCAAATGGGCCTTGCCAATGCACAAGATCGAAGGCAGTGGATCCAAGGCTGGAATGTCCTAAGCACCAACGGCTGGTTTTTCGACGAATAGCATTTTTACGACATTTGTCGAAAATAATCCCCTGCTTGTCGTAAAGCGCGCGTCGCGCACTGGATGACGGCGCGGCTTTGCTCAATGGACGCTGCATTCTCTGGGAGGGGATGATAATGATGCGGCGATCATGCTGGCTGCTTGCAACCGGCTCTCTATTGGCATTTCCGGCCTATGCGCAGAGCGACGAAGACGCCGAAACGCCCACTGTCGATCCAGCTGCCACGCCCACAGACGGGCAGAATTATACCCCGGGGTTCTTCGCCCGCTTCTCGCCCAACTCCGCCCTCGACATGGTCCGTCAGATCCCGGGCTTTTCGATCCAGGAGGGCGATGATCGCCGCGGGCTCGGTCAGGGGGGCGACAATGTTCTGATCAACGGCGAGCGGGTTTCGGGCAAGTCGAACGATGCGGTCACGACGCTCGGCCGGATATCGGCGGCCAATGTGATCCGGATCGAAGTCCGGGACGCGGCGTCACTCGATATTCCGGGGCTTTCCGGACAAGTCGTCAACGTGATCGCGCAGGCGACCGGCATCAGCGGCAATTTCGCCTGGAACCCGCAATTTCGAACGCGGATCACCAATCCGCGCCTGACCAATGGCGAGATCTCGGTGAGCGGCACCCAAGGCGCGTTCGACTATACGCTCAGCCTGTCCAATACCGACAATTCCTTCCGCGGCGGCGCCGAAGGGCTGGAGCTTGTGCTCGACCCAGACGGCCAGGTGATCGGGACGCATGACGAAATCGCCACGTTCAGCGGCGATCGGCCCCAGCTTTCCGGCACGTTCCGCTATGATGGCCCGGGCAGCTCAGTCGGCAATCTGAACCTGTCCTATGAGCGCTGGTACAATCGGGTCAGCGAGGATTCGATCCGGACTGGGCAAGGTCTTCCGGATCGGACGCGCTTCTTTCGCGATCGCGAGGATGAATGGAATTTCGAGGTCGGTGGCGATTTCGAATTCGCTCTTGGGCCGGGCCGGCTCAAGCTGATCGGATTGCGGCGTTTCGAACGCAGCCCGTTCGAAACGAGCTTGCTTACCGACTTCGTCGACGCCACGCCGTCGATCGGCGATCTGTTCGTGCGGACCCTTGACGAAGGAGAATGGATCGCCCGGGCCGAATATGGCTGGGCTATGGGCGGCGACTGGCAGGTGGCCGTGGAAGGCGCGCTCAACACGCTCGATGTACGCTCCGAACTGTCGCAGCTGAACGCGAACGGCAACTTTCAACCCATCACCCTGCCCAATTCGAATTCTCGTGTCGAAGAGGAACGGGCCGAGATCAATATCACCTATGGCCGTCCGCTGACCGATACTCTCACGCTACAGGCGTCGATCGGCGGCGAGTATTCGACGATCATGCAAAACGGAACGAACGGCTTGACGCGATCATTCTATCGGCCAAAGGGCTTTGTCTCGCTGGCCTGGCAGGCAACCGAAAATCTTGACATCCGGGCACGTGTCGAACGCGAAGTCGGCCAACTGGATTTTTCGGACTTCGTCGCCTCGACCAATATCGGCGCCGATAGTCAGGACGCTGGCAACCCCAATCTCGTTCCCCCGCAAAGCTGGAACTACGAGATCGAAGCGACCCAGCAGCTGGGGGCATTCGGATCGATCACCGCCCGGCTTTATTACGAACAGATCAGCGATATCGTGGATCAGGTTCCGCTCAGCCCGACCGCCGAAGCGCCCGGCAATATCGACAGCGCCAAACGCTATGGTATCGAATGGAACAGCACGTTCAATTTCGATCCGCTCGGTTGGCACGGCGGCCGGCTGGATATCGAAATGACGCTGCAGCGCAGCCGGGTCCGCGACCCGCTGACCGGCGTAAACCGGCCGATTTCCGACGATATGCAACGCGATATCGAAGTCGAATTACGGTACGACATACCGGCCACCGAATGGGCACTCGGCCTCGAATATGAGGATTATCGGGAGGCGGCCGGCTTTCGCCTGTCGCAAACGAATTTCTTCCGGACCCAGGCGCCCTTTGTCGGCGCCTATGTCGAACATAAGGATGTATTCGGCCTGCGCGTCCGCGGCGGCGTGTACAATATTCTCGATCGCGACGAAGATTTTACACGGACCTTCTTCGTCAACCGGCGCGACGGACCGATCGCCTTTATCGAAGACCGCAGCCGCGAATTCGGACCGATCTTTTCCTTCCAGGTCAGCGGCAGCTTTTGACGCTCGGCCACGCCGCGGCGGACTTCACCGCCTACACCGGCCGACTATCGTAAACCTTTTGTTTTCCTTAATGTAATCCTGACGTTCCCGGCATTTTCTTAGCCTGAAAATGCAACCATGTGCAGCGCCGCTCGTTGGTCGGGCATGCGCAAGCGCGGGACATCCTTTTTCTCGAAATTTCTCCGATCCGGCCGCGCTTGGCTGGCAGCCGGTGGTATGGCTCTTGCTCTCACCGCCAGCCCGGCAAATGCCGAAACGGGAGAAGACGGTGTGGCCGGCGTTTCGTCCGTCGCTCGCGCGAGCGCCACCATTCTAGCGCCCGCCACCGTGCGCACGACCGAGCTGCGCGGTATCGGCGACGATTTCGGTCGGTTCGGACGGGTTGCAGGACTGTCCGTGACGCCGGCGGCGATCACACGGCGCGATTGCAATACCGATCTGGGCCGTGAGCGGTGCAATCTGATAATCGTGGAAATGCCCTGATCGCCGATCAGCTTTCGGCGCCACCCCAGAAGGACGCGATTTGCCCGGATACCGGCCGGCATTCGGCCATCAACAGCGGATAGGGCTGGTTGCTTTCACGGATCAGAGCCGCTTCGCTTTCGGCAAAACACGCCGCTTCACTGCGATATGCCACATCTTCGCGCGCGACCTGCTCGCACATCGTCGCAGCATCGCCGCAACCCATGATTGCCAAAATGAAATAACCGGGACCCATCGTTCTTCCTTCCTTTCGATGGACCGATGGATAGACTGGGGTGCCAATGCCCTGCTGTGCGGGAGATCACAGGCTGGCCGTTTTCGCAAAATGCCCTATCTAGACAGCGCATGCCGCCCGACGCTCCCTCCGACAATCGACTGAGACAGCCGGGCCTCGCCCTGCTGCGCCGGTTTCTGCCCTATCTGTGGCCCAAGGGTCAGCCGGGCCTTAAGGCGCGGGTCATCGCCGCCTTCGCGCTGGTGCTATGCGCCAAGGCGATCATCCTGATCATGCCGTTCGCCTATAAGGCCGTAATCGACAGCATGGACGGCGAGAATGACCCCGCCATCATGCTCGCGATCGCGCTGGTCGTCGCCTATGCCGGAGCACGTTTCGGCGGCGTGTTGTTCGATAATCTGCGCAATGTCGTGTTCGAAAAAGTGGGGCAATCAGCCGCGCGCAAGCTGACCGAAAATGTCTTCGCCCATCTCCACGCACTGTCGCTGCGTTTCCATCTGGCACGCAAGACCGGCGGAGTCACCAAAATCATCGAACGCGGCACGAAGAGCATCGATACGATGCTGTACTTCCTGCTGTTCAACATCGCGCCGACCGCGGTCGAGCTGCTCGCGGTCTGCATCATATTCTACGTCAAGTTCGGCCCGACTCTCGTGGCCGTCACCCTGGGTGTCATTGCGCTCTATATCACCTTCACCCGGTTGGTGACGATCTGGCGGACGCAACTGCGCCGCGACATGGTCGATCTCGATACGACCGCTTACAGCCAGGCCGTCGATTCGCTGCTGAACTTCGAAACCGTCAAATATTTCAATGCCGAAGCGAGGGAGGCGCGGCGATTCAGCAACTCCGTATCGAGTTGGGCGAACGCGGCGGTCAAAAGCGAGAACAGCCTCGCCCTGCTCAATGTCGGCCAGGCGTTGCTGACCAATGCGATGATGGCGGGCGCGATGGGCTACACGGTCTGGGGCTGGAGCGAAGGCCGGTTCACAGTCGGCGATGTCGTGCTGGTCAATGCGCTGCTCATGCAGCTGTTCCGCCCGCTCGATTTTCTCGGCACCGTCTATCGCACGATCCAGCAGGGCATGATCGACATGGAGGCGATGTTCGACCTGGTCGATACACCCGCCGAGATCGTCGACGCGGACAACGCGCCGCCGCTCGAAGTGCCGGACGGCGCGGTTCGCTTCGAGACGGTCGATTTCGGCTATGACCCCGATCGGCCGATCCTGCGTGGCCTGGATCTCGATATCGCGCCGGGCAGCAAGCTCGCCATCGTCGGGCCGTCCGGAGCCGGCAAATCGACGATCGCACGGCTGCTGTTCCGATTCTACGACGTCACCAATGGACGCGTCCTGATCGATGGACAGGACATCTCGGCCGTCCGGCAAGACAGCCTGCGCGGGGCGATCGGCATCGTTCCGCAGGATACCGTGCTGTTCAACGATACGATCGGCTATAACATCGCCTATGGCCGCGAAGGGGCGAGCCAGGCCGAGATCGAAGCCGCGGCCAGGGGCGCGGCGATCCATGATTTCATCATGAGCCTCGCCGATGGTTATGATACGCGCGTCGGCGAACGCGGCCTCAAACTGTCCGGCGGCGAGAAGCAGCGCGTGGCCGTCGCGCGCGCACTTCTCAAAGATCCGCCGATCCTCATCCTCGACGAAGCGACGAGCGCGCTGGACAGCCGCACCGAAGCCGAGATCCAGGCAACGCTCGATCGCGCGGCGCGCAACCGGACGACGATCGTCATCGCACATCGCCTGTCGACCATCGTCGATGCGGACGAGATCGTCGTCCTCGACGCCGGCCGGATCGCCGAGCATGGCGGCCACGCCGCGCTGATCGCGAAGGATGGGCTCTATGCCGAAATGTGGGCACGGCAGCGCGAGGAGCGCGAAGCCGGGAAGGAATCGCTTCCAATGTAGGAGAAGCTGTCATAGCCCGGCGGTCCACCGGAACCGATCGCAAAGGAGCAAGCAATGTGTTTTTCAGCCGCAGCGCAGCTTTCGCGCGTGTTGCGAAACACTTTTCTTCATCCCGATTCGACGAGGAAGAAGCGGTGAAAAACCCCGCACTCGTGTTCACTATGTCTCCTTATTCAGTTTTCTGGATCGCTTGATGAACGAATCGGCGCCTGGCAGCGAAACCCCGCAGGCGATGCGTGAACCGGAAACCGCCGGAACCGAGCCGGTGGCGTCCCCCGAATCGATCCTGCGCGATATCTTCGGCTTCACCGAATTTCGCAGCGTCCAGCGCGCGGTGATCGATCGCACGATGGCGGGGCAGCACAGCCTCGCCGTGATGCCGACCGGTGCGGGTAAGTCGCTCTGCTACCAGATCCCCGCGCTCGCCCGGCCGGGTACCGCGCTCGTTATCTCGCCGCTGATCGCGCTGATGCACGATCAGGTCCGGGCGGCCGAAGCCGTCGGTATCAAGGCCGCGACGCTGACGTCGGCGGATGACAACCGGGCGGAAACGACGGCGCGGTTCCGGGAAGGGGCGCTCGATCTTCTCTATGTCGCACCCGAGCGGGCGAGCGGAAGCGGCTTTCAGGAGATGCTGCATCGGACGCCGCTATCCTTGATCGCGATCGACGAGGCCCATTGCGTGTCGGAATGGGGTCATGATTTCCGCCCGGACTATCGCTTGCTGCGGCCGTTGCTCGATCGCTTCCCCGATATCCCGCGGCTCGCCCTGACCGCGACGGCCGACCGGCATACGCGCGAGGATATTCTCGAACAGCTCGGCATTCCCGAGGACGGCGCGATCGTGGCCGGGTTCGATCGGCCCAATATCCGCTACATAATCCAACCGCGCACCGGTATCGGACGACAGATCAAGGCGCTGATCGCCGAGCAGCCGGGCGCGGGTATCGTCTATGCGACGAGCCGCGCGGCCACGGAGAAGCTGGCCGACCAAATCGCGGCGACCGGGCGGTCCGCCGGGATCTATCATGCGGGCCTGCCAGCGGATATACGCGCGGCCAACCAGGCCAAATTCGTCGCCTCGGAAGAGATGGTGATGTGCGCGACGATCGCTTTCGGCATGGGCATCGACAAGCCGGACGTTCGCTTCGTCGCCCATGCCGGCATCCCCAAATCGATCGAGGCTTACTATCAGGAAACCGGGCGCGCCGGGCGAGACGGCGATCCCGCCGAGGCGCATCTCTTCTGGGGCGCGGAGGATTTCGTCCGCGCACGGCGGCGGATCGAGACGGAGGTTGAGGAGCATCGGCGCGCGAGCGAACGCGCGCGCTTGAACGCGCTGGCCGCGCTTGTCGAAACAGCCGAATGCCGGCGCGTGGTCTTGCTCCGCCATTTCGGCGAAGATCTGGCCGAACCCTGCGGCAATTGCGATATTTGCCTCAATCCACCCATAGCCGTCGACGCGACCGAAACGGCGCGCAAATTCCTCTCCGCAGTCTACCGCACCGGCCAGCGTTTCGGCATGGGGCATGTCGGCGAGGTGCTGGCGGGACGGGAGAATGAGCGGATCGTCAAGCTCGGCCATGACCGGCTCTCGGTGTTCGGAATCGTCTCCGCGGAAGAGGAGCCGATGGTGAAGCCCGTCGCCCGGGCGCTGCAGACGCGCGACGCACTCGTCCAGACCGAATATGGCGGGTTGGCGCTCGGCCCGGCGGCCCGCCCGATCCTGAAAGGCGAGGAACAAGTTGCTCTGGCCCTCCCACCGCGCAAGACGCGCAAGCGCCGCGCCAATCGCGACGCCAATCCGGTCGACGATCCGTTGTTCGATGCGCTGCGCGAAAAACGCCGGCTGATCGCGGCCGAGAACGCGGTGCCGCCCTATATTGTCTTTCATGACGCGACGCTGCGCGAGATGGCGGCCGCCAAACCCGGCAGCCTGACGGAAATGTCTCGCATCTCGGGAATCGGTGAGCGCAAGCTCGCCACCTATGGCGAGGATTTTCTCGCCGTGATCGCCGCGCACAGCTAGGCCGCCCATTCATTGGGTTCGCTTGCGCCATCGGCCATTCTCGCCATATGAGCGGGATCAAGAGGAGATCATCATGTTCCGCACCGTAACCGACAGCTTCCTGGCCGCGCCGCAGATTTCGGCCGCGGATGTGGCGGAGGCCGCCCAACAGGGTGTGAAGCTGATCATCAATAATCGGCCGGACGACGAAGACCCGGACCAGCCGACCGGCGCCGCCATCGCCGCCGCCGCCCAGGATGCCGGGCTCGACTATGTCGCGATCCCCGTCACCCATGCCGGTTTCTCGGTGCCGCAGGTCGAGGCGATGCGCGAGGCGCTCGACACCGTGGACGGCAAGACCCTAGCCTTTTGCCGATCCGGCACGCGATCGACCTTGCTCTGGGCGCTGGCCGAGGCTCATGACGGACGCGATCCGGAAACGGTCGCCGGCGAAGCCGCCGGTGCCGGTTATGACGTTTCGCCGATCCGCTCGATCATGGATGCCTTCGCCGCGGCAAAATGAGCCTTGTCGCCCTCATCGGTTCGCTCGTGGCGGTCTTCGCGCTGGCCGCCATCGCCTGGCTGCTCGGCATGGGGCGGACGCCGCGTATCGCCGATACCGCGCAGGCCGAGCGGCTGGCCCGCGACGCGCATAGCGGCTTCGTGCCGACAGATGCCGCTGTAAGCCGGGACGGCAAGACGGCGCTGGTCGCCGGGCGCGATGGCGATTTCGTCGCTCTGCGCGAGCATGGTGCCAATATCGCGGCACGTGTTTTCCGGCATGCGCCCGATATGCGGCGCGACGACGCCATATTGACGGTGGCCACGGGGGAACGGTTGTTCGGCGATCTGCGCCTCGATCTCGGTGAAGCGGATGCGGCGCGCTGGCAAGGCGTGCTGGCAGGCAGACACGGGGGTGGGGCCGATGAATGAACTGCCCGATCCCGTTCAATATGCCGTGCCGGCGTTCGTCATTCTCGTGCTTCTCGAGATGCTGGTCGCGCGCCGCGTCGATCCGAGCCGATACGAACCGAAAGACACGCTGACTTCACTGTTGCTCGGCACAGGCAGCACCATCGCCGGCGCTTTGACCGGCTCTGCAGTGATCGGCCTGTCCGTCTGGCTTTACCAGTTCCGGCTGTTCGATATCGGCTATGTCTGGTGGGCGTGGATCCTCGTCTTCCTGCTCGACGATCTCGCCTATTACGTTTTCCACCGGATGGCGCACCGCGTGCGCTGGTTCTGGGCCAGCCACGTCATCCATCATTCGAGCCAGCATTATAATCTCTCGACCGCGCTCAGGCAGACCTGGACAGGCTTTTTCAGCCTCTCCTTCGCCTTCAGCCTGCCGATCGTGCTGATCGGCTTTCCGGTCGAGATGCTGATCTTCGCGAGCGGTGTAAACCTCGTCTATCAGTTCTGGATACATACCGAAGCGATCGATCGCATGCCGCGCTGGTTCGAAACGGTATTCAATACGCCCTCCCACCACCGCGTCCACCATGCGACGAATCCGCGCTATCTCGACAGGAATTATGCCGGCATGCTGATCATCTGGGACCGGATGTTCGGGACGTTCGAGGTAGAGCGTCGGGATGACCAGCCGCGCTACGGCATCATCAAGAATCTTGGGTCTTTCAACCTGCTATGGGCCGCCTTCCACGAATGGATCGGCATCGCCAAGGACGTCGCGACCGTTCCCGGCATCCGCAACAAGCTCGGCTATATCTTCCGGCCGCCCGGCTGGAGTCATGACGGCTCCCGCGATACGAGCGATACGATCAAGGCGCGGTGGCGGGAAAGTGGAGCGGAGCCGAACGACGGAGAAATCTCTGCCAGTGTTCCCGCGAAGGCAGGAACCCAGGGCGGCTAGAGATATCGCTTTCGACCCTGGGCTCCTGCCTTCGCAGGAGCACGCGCTCAAAAAAATGGGCCGGCGGATCTCTCCGCCGGCCCAGGGATTCGCGGGAACGAACCTCGGTGTGCGATGCCCGGTCAGGCTCTCGCAAATTCCGGATAGGCTTCCACGCCGACCTCGGCATGGTCCATGCCGCCCATCTCGATTTCCTCCGACGGACGCAGGCCCATCGTAAATTTGAGGATCAGCCAGACGAGGGCGCTGGCGCCGAAGGCGAAGGCGCCGATCGACACCACGCCGAGCGCCTGAACGCCGTAAGTCGCATCGCCATTAGTCAGCGGGACGATCATCGTGCCCCAGATACCGGCCAGCAAGTGCACCGGGATAGCGCCGACGACATCGTCGATCTTCAGCTTGTCGAGCATCGGCACGGCGAAGACGACGATCGCGCCGCCGATACCGCCGATCAATAGCGCCATGGGGACACTCGGCGTCAGCGGCTCGGCGGTAATCGCGACCAAGCCGGCCAACGCGCCGTTCAGCGCCATGGTGATGTCGATCTTCTTGTACATCAGCTGCGTCATGATGATCGCCACGATCACGCCCGCCGCAGCGGCCATATTCGTATTGACGAAGATCTTCGAGACATCGCTGACATCGCTGATCGTACCCATCGCGAGTTGCGACGCGCCGTTGAACCCGAACCAGCCGAGCCACAGGATGAACGTGCCGAGCGTGGCGAGCGGAATGCTCGATCCCGGAAACACATTAACCTTGCCGTCGACATAGCGGCCCAGCCGCGGACCGAGGATGAGCGCGCCGGCAAGCGCCGCCCAACCGCCGACCGAATGGACGAGCGTCGAACCGGCAAAATCGGAGAAACCTCGCTGATCGAGCCAGCCCGTGCCCCATTCCCAGCTACCCGTGATCGGATAGATGAAGCCGGTCAGCACGACGACGAAGAGCAGGAACGGCCAGATCTTGATGCGTTCGGCCAAGGTGCCCGAAACGATCGACGCCGTAGTGGCGCAGAACACCATCTGGAAGAACCAGTCCGATGCGACCGAGTAACCGGCATCGAGATTGGCTTCGCCAACGCCCTGCATCGCATAGGGCCCGAAGGTTCCGATCCAGCTCGTGACATCGGTGTACATGAGATTGTAACCGGTGACCCAGAACATAATGCCCGCGGTCGAATAGAGGCCGATATTTTTCAGACATTGCATCGACACGTTTTTCGAGCGGACGAGGCCGGCTTCGAGCATCGCGAAACCCGCCGCCATCCACATGACGAGAAACCCGCCGATCATGAAGAGCAGCGTGTTCAGGATATAGGCGGTGCCGCCCGATACGACTTCGGCGGGAGGCACGGCGTCCACAACCTCAGCCGCGTCCTGGGCGAAGGCGGGTCCAGCCAGGGCGATCGCCACAAGGCCGGCCACCGGAAAAATCAATTTGGTCATCATATCCCCCTTTGGCCCTACAGAGCCGTCTCGTCGGTTTCGCCAGTGCGAATTCGCAGTGCAGCACCAACATCGAGCGTGAAAATCTTGCCGTCCCCGATCGATTCGGTGTTCGCGGCCGCGGCGATGGTTTCCACAACACGCGGCGCGAGATCGTCGCTGACGACGGTCTCGATCCGGATCTTCGGAACCATGTTCGTTGCGTATTCGGCGCCGCGATAAACCTCGGTTTGGCCCTTCTGCCGACCGAAGCCCTTGGCCTCGACCGCGGTCATTCCCTGCACCCCGACTTCGGACAGCGCTTCACGCACTTCGTCCAGCTTAAATGGTTTGATGATAGCTATAATGAGTTTCATACCGCCTCCTGTTCGAGCCGAGATTGCTGCATCGCAACAAATCTGTCAAATGGCGAAAGCAACAAAAGACGTAAAATGCGCGTAATATTATTGCGTAAAAGGTGCGAAATCCCAGTTTTTCAAGAAGCCCGGCGGCGAAAAAATTTTCTATTAACTGTTCGCCAGACGCTCGATCCGATCCATCGCATCGGCGACGGACCGTCGCCCGATGCCGATCAGATCTTCGGCGCGGGTGAAGTTCGACGTATCGATATGGCCGACCGGAAGCGCCAGTTCGAGATCCGGCGGATCGCGATCAAGCGACAGACGCGCCAGTCTCGACAGCATCAATCCCGTGGCGCTCCGCACCACCGACAGCGTGGTGAGCCTCGGATTGTCGGCATCCTTGATGCCCACCGCCGCGCGGCGCGCCATATAGTCGCCCTGCAGATTGATCGCGACGACGGGGCGACCGCCGGCCATCGCCCGGACGGGGACGACCGGCACCGGCATGACCGCGCCGCCATCCGACAATATCTGTCCATCGCGCACGACCGGTTGGAAGATGCCCGGCAACGCGATCGTCGCATGGATGGCGTCGCCGACCGGACCCGCGTCGAGGACAACCGGCTCCCCCGAGATCAGATCGGCGGCCACCACGGCCGTTGGGACGGCAAGCGCCTCGAACGTCAGATCGCCGAGATGTTCCTCGATCAGCCTGGCAATCGCCTTCCCGCTCAGCACAGACCCTGGCCGCCAATTGGGGCCGAGATAGCGCAGCACCGACCGCATCGAGGCGGCCGAATGCGCCAGCTCCTCCAATATTGCAAGCCGGTCCGAGGCGAAGGCGATCGAAACGACGCCGCCGATCGACGTGCCGGCGAGCGCGGTGATCTCGATTCCCGCCGCTTCCAACTCGCGCAATACACCGATATGGGCCCATCCGAGCCCCGCGCCGCCGCCCAGCGCCAAAGCGATTTTCATTGCGCCTCGGCGTCGCGGATGATCGCCCGCGCGCTTTCCAGATCGTCTTCGTCGACCATCAGGCGAACCGGGATCATGATACCGACGCTCTCCGCGATGTTCATGCCCGTATCGAAGCACACGGATTCGATGCCGTCGGCCTGCAGCCGGCCGCGGATGATCTCCGCTTCCACCCCGCTCGAAAAGCGACCCAGTTCGACCAGCGCCATGGTTCAGGCGTCCGCACCGAAATAGCGATTGGTCGTGCGCACGGGCAGGCCGTCGATACTCTCGGTTCGCCCGGCGACCTTGTCGAGCCAGGCGTCTTCTTCCATCTGGCCATGGGCTTTTTTGAGCGTCTCGCGATCCTTGACCAGCTCCATCATCGGCACGCCCCAGCCGCAGCTCGTCTGTACGGTATCGACGGCAATATCGAAAATCTGCCGGGTGCCCGGCAACAGCTGGAAATGCGCGGCCAGCTCGCCCCAACCGTCATCCTGCGGCAAAACCGGTATGCCGCGGCCATAGATGCGGAAGATCAGCGCCGGATTCTCGAACGCGCAGAACATCAGAGTGATTCGGCCGTCGACAGTCAGATGCGCATGGGTTTCATTGCCCGATCCGCCCAGATCGAGATAGGCGACCCGGTTGGGCGCGAGCACGCGAAACGCATCATAGCCCTTGGGCGACAGGTTGATCCGGCCATCGCTCGCCGCCGTCGCGACGAAGAACATCGGCTGTTTTTCGACAAATGCGATATGTTTCTCGGTCAGTGCGTCAAAAAAATCGGCCATAATCTTGCTCCCATATCTCGAATGGATTCACCCCGCCGCCATTCGCTTTCCGAACGGATGCCCAAACCGCCCCGCGCGTTAAGTTCCCATCTACTTGACACCGAAACGCCCCGGACGCCGGATTCGTTCAGTCTTTTCGCGGCTAAGCTGAATAAGTCGACAAGATCGCCACGACGAAAGCTTTTTTTACGCGACAGACCCGCATCGAAAAAGCGGTGGGCGAAACGGGAAAGCGAGGCCGCCGGAATGGACATAACCGCGAGAATGCACGGCTTTGTCCTACAATGGAAGCGTTGTTCGCGCGGCGCCCGGCATTATGCGCCGAACCGGCTCAGGCCGCCGTCCCGCCGACGGTCAGCCCGTCGACCAGCAGGGTCGGCTGCCCGACGCCCGCCGGGACCGATTGCCCGGCCTTGCCGCAAACCCCGATGCCCTCGTCGAGCGCCAGATCGTTGCCGATCGCCGCGACCTTGGTGAGGACCGTGGGCCCGTCTCCGATCAGCGTCGCGCCCTTGATCGGCGCGCCGATCTTGCCGTTTTTCACCCGATAGGCCTCGGTGCAGCTGAACACGAATTTGCCGCTCGTGATATCGACCTGTCCGCCGCCGAAGCTTT
Source organism: Pseudomonadota bacterium (assembly GCA_039180285.1). Lineage (GTDB taxonomy): Bacteria > Pseudomonadota > Alphaproteobacteria > Sphingomonadales > Sphingomonadaceae > Parasphingopyxis. The sequence goes on from JBCDDN010000026.1 coordinate 16,153, forward strand.
TGGCGAAGATGCCGTCCTTCACCCGGCCCATAATCTCGGCCGGATCATCGTTGCCGGCGCGCATGAACGTATTGGTCATGCGCGGCATCGGAGCATGGGCGAAGCTTTCGCGCCGTCCGTTACCCGTCGGTTCGACACCCATCAGGCGCGCATTCATCCGATCCTGCATATAACCGGCGAGGATCCCGTCTTCGATCAACACGGTTTCCTGCGTTGGCGTTCCCTCGTCGTCGATCGACAGCGACCCACGCCGATCGGTAATCGAGCCGTCATCGACCACGGTCACGCCGGGCGCGGCGACCCGCTCGCCGATCCGGCCGGAGAAAGCCGATGTCCCTTTGCGGTTGAAGTCGCCCTCCAGGCCATGGCCGATCGCTTCGTGCAGCAATACGCCGGGCCAACCCGGGCCGAGCACCACGGTCATCTCGCCGGCCGGAGCGGGTTCCGATCCGAGGTTGACGATCGCCTGGGCCAGCGCTTCGTCGATCGCGCGGTTCCAGTTCGCCGGTTCGAACAGGCGATCGTAGAGATAGCGTCCGCCCATCCCGAAAAAGCCGGTTTCGCGCCGATCGTTTTCCTCGACCACGATCGATACGTTGAGCCGCACGAGCGGACGGATATCGGTCGCCACATAGCCATCGGGCCGGACGATCTCGACGACGCTCCACGAACCGGAAAGCCCCGCGGTCACCTGTACGACCCGCGGATCGCGGGCGCGGGCCGCGGCATCGATCTGCTCGCACAACGCCACTTTCTCCGCGAAAGGGATCAAAGTCAGCGGATCGTTATCCGTATAGAGATGGCGGTTCGTCGGCCGTGGCGGCGCCTGGCGCGGCTGGGCCGTGGGATCGAGGAGGCGCATCGTTTCGCCGGCCCGGCGGATTGCCGCTTCGCTGATCTCGTTCGCATGGGCGAAGCCGGTCGTTTCGCCCGAGACGCCGCGCAGACCGAAGCCGGCTTCGGTGCTGTAATCGGCCGTCTTCAAACGCCCGTCGTCGAAGGCAAAGGCCTCGCTCGCACTATATTGGAGATAGAGCTCGCCATCATCGGCAGTCTTCAAAATCTCGGCAGTGAGCGATTGCGCCCGGTCGGGATCGAGCGCGTCGGGGCGATAGAGGAGCGAGCGGGGGTCGGATGCGATAGTCATGCATTCCAATATAAGGCGATTAGGCCGCGGATACACCCTTGTCCGGCGCATCAACGCCGGAAACAGTGTCGGCCGGGCCGCCAATCAGGATGAAACGGCGGTCGCAATAACCGCAATCGACGAAGCCCGCCTCGTCGATCTCCAGCCAAACGCGTGGATGGCCAAGCGCCGCTCCGCCGGGAATATCGTCCGCTCCGTCGCAGGTGACGCGGGTCTCGGTAACGCGGACGGTTTCGGGTTGGTCTGTCATGACGGCGCCGCGCATAGCAAGCGTCCAAAGGGCGTGCAATCGGGATCGGAGCGGCTATGCGAAAATGAATGCAAGATTCCGTCCGGAGCCGCCGGAAGAATTGCGGCCTAGAACGGGCCGGACTGGAAGATGCTCGCCGCGGTCGAAACCGAAGTCGCGAATTCGCTGACGATCTTGTTCCAGAGAAGCGAGATGGATTGCCATGTCATGTCGACTAGCTAGTCCGCCCGCAGTTAAGTTGTTCCTGAGAAACAGCCTTAAGCAATGCTTTACCGCGATCCGCTAGTTACCGCGCCGTTAACCATATCGCTTCACCACATCTAGAGTATGATGCGCGAAAAGCGGTTTCTGGATCCGGGGGGATTTATGAAACGTGAGATTTTCTGGGCCGTTCTGGCCTCGACCGTGGCGATGGGCCATTCCGGTGCCGCACTCGCCGCAGATGATAGCGCCGATTCCGAAGCGGTTATCGTAACGCCGTTGTCGCTGGTGAACACCAGCGATCTGGAGTTCGGCGCCCTGCTTGCGGGACCGACCGCCGGCACCGTGGTGATCAATCCCAACAATGACGCCCGATCGGTCACCGGCGGCGTCACGGCGGCCGGTTCGGGGGGACAGGCCGCCCAGTTTTGGACCTATGGCGGTCCGTTACAGTTCATTTTCGTCACGCGGGGACCGTTGCCGGTGCTCGATCGGGTCGGCGGCGGCGGCAGCATGAACGTATCGCAACTGACCCTGAACGGCCCGGTGTTCCGGTTCCTGAACAATGCCGGCCTGCTCGATCTGCGCGTGGGGGGCAGATTGCAGGTCGGCGCCAATCAGGCGCCCGGCATTTACGAAGGCGACTTCCAGATCACCGTCACCTATTTCTAAGGCCGGCCGGCTATTGCGGACACTCGCACCATATTGACGAGAAAGACGCGCGCGATGGATATCCGCGCACGCCTGTCTCGTCGGTGCGCCGTTCGAATAGCCCGGCGGTTTTAGCGATAGTCGACGGTGACGTTGAACGAACCGTTGTAGACACCGGGCGCCTGGTTGGCATCGACCCGCAAGCGGCCGCTTACATAGAAGGTCCGTTCACCGGCGAAATCGAGCCGTTTGTTCCGGCCGCCATTGATGCGCACCCGGTCCATGGTCATCGTCGCACCGCCGCCTGAACGCGACAGCGTGATCGGCGCGGCGGCCGTCGTGATGCGTACGCGCTGACGCGACGGCCCGGTGATCAGAAATTCGCCGCGCTGGCAGTCGGTCCCGATCAATGTGACGCCGCCCTGCGCCACGCAGACGCCGTTGTTGCGGCGAATATTGATGCGTCCGGCGGTGTTGCTCGGGATAATCGTCCCGAAATCCAGCACCGCAATCTGCGTGAGCGTCAAAGGCTGCAGGATTTCGATTTCGGCATCGCCGCCGATAGTCGCCGCCTGGGCCGGCATCGCCGCCAGACATGCGGCGAAACCCGTAACGGACAGCGCCCCCCGGCGCACGAACATGTGTGCTTCATACATTACAGATCATTCCCCCGACGATCCCAATCGCAGAGAATGGCGAATATCGGCCGAAAAAGTCTGGTTAACGGGAGGGAAACCATAAACAGTCGCCGCCGCGCTTTGCTGCATCCGCGCGACGCGCTATGCGCTGGCGCCATGAGCGAAGCAGCGATCCAGGTCGAAAATGTCACGAAAATCTATGAGGGCGAGGTCCGGGCGCTCGACAGCGTGAACCTGACGGTACCGCGCGGCGCGATTTTCGGGCTGCTCGGCCCCAACGGCGCCGGCAAGTCGACGCTGATCAATATTCTCGCCGGCCTGGTGAACAAGACGGCCGGTTCGGCGTCGATCTGGGGTTTCGATATCGATCGCGATCCGCGGAACGCCAAGGCGAGCATCGGTATCGTCAACCAGGAAATCACCTTCGATCCCTTTTTCACGCCGGCCGAGACGCTGGATATCCAGGCCGGGCTCTACGGCGTTTCGAAAAAAGCGAAGCGCACGATGGAATTGCTGAAGGCGGTGCGGCTCGAGGACAAGGCCGACGCCTATGCGCGAACGCTTTCAGGCGGCATGAAACGGCGGCTGATGGTCGCCAAGGCGATGGTCCATTCGCCGCCCGTTCTCGTCCTCGACGAACCGACGGCCGGGGTCGATATCGATCTGCGTCGCCAGCTTTGGGACTATGTCCGCGAACTGCATGCGGGCGGCGTCACGGTCGTTCTCACCACCCATTATCTCGAAGAGGCAGAGGAATTGTGCGACCGGATCGCGATCATCAACCACGGCAAGCTGATCGCCGACAAGCCGACGCGCGAGCTCGTCAATATGGCGCAGGAAAAGGCCGTCGTCGTGACGGTCGAGCAGGACATCGCCACGCCTCCGGACACCGCGGCCTTCGAAAAGGTCGAACAGCTCGACGCGCGCACGCTCTCCATCACCTATCGCAAGGACAAGGTGAATGCGGGCGAAGTGCTGTCCGCGCTGGGCGCGGCCGGCCATAATATCGTCGATGTTTCGACCCGCGAGGCCGATCTGGAGGATGTCTTCCTCAACCTGACCCGGACGGCGGCGTGAGCGACCATGATATCCTCATCATCGGTTCGGGCGCGGCCGGGCTTACGGCAGCGATCACGCTGGCCGAACGGTTCAGGGTGCTGGTGCTGGCCAAAGGCGAGATTTCCGGCGGGTCGACGGCCTGGGCGCAGGGCGGGATCGCGGCGGTGCTGGAGCCGGGCGACACATTCGACAGCCATATCGCCGATACGATGGATGCCGGCGCCGGGCTCAATCGGGAAGAGACCGTCGAATTCGTCGTCGAGAACGCGCCGCAGGCCATCGCCCGGCTGGTCGAGCTGGGCGTGCCGTTCAATGTCGAGGATGACGGCGATCTCCATCTGACGCGCGAGGGCGGGCACAGCCATCGCCGCATCGTCCATGTCGACGATGCCACCGGCTGGGCCGTGCAGGAAGCGCTCGAACGGGCGGCGGACGCCAACCCCAATATCACCATGCTGCCCGATATGGTCGCGATCGATCTGATCACCGACCGGCATGCCGACACGCCCACCGAAACCGACCATGTCTGGGGGGCCTATGCATTCAATAAAGCGACCGACCATGTCGAGGCCTTCGCCGCGCGCGCGACCATCCTGGCGACCGGCGGGGCGGGGCGCACCTATTTGTTCAGCACCGCACCGCGCGGCGCGACCGGCGACGGGATCGCGATGGCGTGGCGCGCCGGATGCAGCATCTCCAACATGGAATTCATGCAGTTCCACCCGACCTGCCTCTACAATCTCGAGGTCAAGAATTTCCTGATCACCGAGGCCGTGCGGGGCGAAGGCGGGCATCTGAAGCTGCCCGAAGACGCGCCCGATCCCGGCCACCGCTTCATGCCCGAATTCGACAGCCGAGAGGAACTCGCCCCGCGCGATATCGTCGCCCGCGCGATCGACCATGAAATCAAGCGGCTGGGTCTCGATTATGTCCATCTCGACATCAGCCATCGTGAACCCGCATTCGTCCGCGAGCATTTTCCGAATATCTACGAGAAGCTGATCAGCCTCGATATCGATATGACCAAGGAGCCGATCCCCGTCGTGCCCGCGCAGCATTATACGTGCGGCGGCGTGCGCATCGACCTTGACGGTCGCACCGACCTGCCCGGCCTTTATGCCGCCGGCGAGGTCAGCGAAAGCGGGTTGCACGGCGCCAACCGGCTGGCTTCGAACAGCCTGCTCGAATGCTTCGTGTTCGGCGAGGCGGCGGCCAACCATATTGCCAAGAACTGGGACGACCTGCCTGACCCGCCAGCGATCCAGCCCTGGGACGAAAGCCGCGTAACCGATTCCGACGAAGAAGTCGTCGTCCAGCATAACTGGCGCGAGATTCGCCGCTTCATGTGGGACTATGTCGGCATCGTCCGGACGACGAAGCGGCTCGAGCGCGCCCAGCATCGCATCGATCTGCTGCGCCGGGAGGTTGACGATTATTACGGGAATTTCCGGGTGACGCCCGATCTGATCGAGTTACGCAACCTGATCGAAGTCGCCGCGCTCATCGTCCGCTCCGCGCTCGCCCGCAAGGAAAGCCGGGGCCTGCACTATACGACCGACTATCCCGACCTTGCGAAAAACGCGGTGGATACCGTTCTCAAACCATAGTATCGGGCGGACATGACCAGCGCATACGAAATGACCTGACTGTGGCGGGCGGCCCCGCGCCGCTTCTTCCCCACAATTGCAAAGCACGGACTGGCGGAGGCGAGGCCGCCGCCATGTTCCGGAACGTCGTTTCGCCGTCCCATCCGTCAGCCGCTGGAGCTCTCGATGCCCCTCCCCCGCTTCCTTCGTGCCTATTACGCCTATGCCTTCCTGTTCGATTTCATGCTCGGCTATGCGATCTATACGGTCTATTTCCAGCTGAGTGGGCTCGATGTCTGGGGCATCGCCCTGCTCTTTGCGATCTGGTCCGTCGTCGCGGCGGTCTTCGAAATCCCGTCGGGTGCGCTGGCCGATCATTTCGACCGCCGCTGGCAGATGATGGCGGCACCGCTGATCAAGGCGGCCGCGTTCGTCATCTGGGCGCTGGCCGGGGGCAGTTTCGCGCTCTTCGCCTTCGGCTTTATCGTATGGAGCTTTGCCGATTCGCTGGTGTCCGGCTGCAAACAGGCACTGCTCTACGAGCATATGGAGGCCGCGGGCCAAGCCGAGGACTATGATCGCGTCCTGGGTCGCGACCGGGCGATCGTCGAAATCAGCGCGGGAGTTGCGCTTATCCTTGGCGGTATCGTCGGCCATTTCTCGATGCCGCTCGCTCTGTGGCTCGCCGTTCCGCCATTGGCTCTGGCGTCGATTATCGCCTTTTGGCTCCCCGATATTCGCATACGCCCCGACAAAGGCGAAGAAGAGCCCGGCTATCTGAGCCATTTCAGCGAAGCGCTCGGCGAATTCCGGCGCAGCGCGGATCTGCGGTTCATCACCGGCTATCTGACCCTGGGCATCATGCTGTTCGGCGTACTCGACGAATTCGATCCGCTCTATTATCTCGCCGTCGGCATGCCGATCTGGAGCTTCGGGCTGATCGGCGCGCTCGCGATCGCCGCCTATGCCGCGGCGAACGTGTCCGCCCACCGCTTTGCCGGTTTCCGCGCCGGCGGTTGGCTGTTTCCGATGGCGGCCGGCTGCTTGTTGTTGATGGCGGGCCTCGCCGAATCGGCCTGGCTGCTGATCCCGTTGATGATGGCCTATATCTGCGCGGCTCCCGTCTGGGTGCTGGGCGAAGCGAAATTTCAGCGTGTGATGGGCGGAGCGAGCCGGGCGACGACGACATCGACCATGATGTTCTTCCATTGCCTCGCGAGCATCGCGATGAGCCTTGCGATCGGCGGGCTGGCCTTCGCGATCGGTATCGTCCCGGCCTATGGCTGGTGCGGCGCCTATCTGATCGCTTTCTCGGCCTGGGCCTGGTGGCGGGACCGCAAGGGGCAGAGTGCGATCTGACGAGATCGTCATTGCGAGCGAAGCGACCCAGAGCAGCAAGCGGAGCGGTCTGCGGCTCTGGGTTGCCGCGTCGCCTTCGGCTCCTCGCAATGACGAAGAAACGATAAGGAGCGATGCCCTTTGCCCCGCGCCGCGCATCGGCTAGACCCGCCCGATGCCCGACAGCAAGCATCTCTATCTCGTCGACGGATCGAGCTATATCTTCCGCGCCTATCATCGGCTGCCGCCGCTGACCAACTTACGCGGCGAGCCGGTCGGCGCGGTCTATGGCTATACGACGATGCTGTGGAAGCTTGTCGATCAGTTGAACGCCGAGGACGGGCCGACCCATATGGCCGTGATCCTCGATGCGAGTTCGCAAACGTTCCGCAACGAAATCTACGACCAATATAAGGCCAATCGGCCCGAACCGCCCGAGGACCTCGTCCCGCAATTCCCCATGATCCGCGATGCGACGCGCGCCTTTTCCCTGCCCTGCATCGAAGAACTGGGCTTCGAGGCGGACGATCTGATCGCTTCCTATTCCAAGGTCGCGCTCAGGGAAGGCTGGAAGGTCACGATCGTCAGTTCGGACAAGGACCTGATGCAATTGATCGTGCCTGGCCTCGATCTCTACGACACGATGAACGATCGCAGGATCGGCCGCGAGCATGTACTCGACAAGTTCGGAGTCGAACCGGACAAGCTCGGCGATGTGCTGGCGCTGATGGGGGACACATCGGACAATATTCCGGGCGTCACCGGGATAGGGCCGAAGACCGCATCGAAACTGATCAACGAATATGGCACGGTCGACGCCGTGCTCGAAGCCGCGCCGGACATGAAAAAGTCCAAGATGCGCGAGAATCTGATCGAGCAGGCGGACAATGCGCGCATGTCGCGCGTGCTCGTGACTCTGAAAGACGATGTGCCGCTGCCCGAACCGCTCGACGATTTCACGCTCGATGGCATTCCCGAAGATCCTTTGCGCGAGTTCCTCAGCGATCACGGGTTCAAATCGCTGCTGACCCGGATCGGCGGCGAAACGGCCAACGCCGAAATGGCGCAGCACAGCGAAACGGGCGTCGAGGAAGCGGAAGACGAACCCCCGATCGATCGCAGCGCCTATGAGACGGTAACCGACGAAGCCGCCCTCGATCGCTGGATCGCCGAAGCGCGGCGGATCGGCCATGTCGCCGTGGATACCGAGACCGACAGTCTGGAATCGGTGACGGCGCGTCTGGTCGGCGTGTGCCTGGCGACCGAGCCGGGCCAGGCCTGTTACATCCCGCTCGGCCATGGCGGCGAAGGCCTGCTCGACGAAACGCCCGAGCAGATCGATTTCGACGCCGCCATCGCCAAATTGAAACCGTTGTTCGAGGATCCGGCCGTCCTCAAGATCGGCCATAATCTCAAATACGATATGGGCGTGCTGGCCCAGCACGATATCGCGTTGGCGCCCATCGACGATACGATCGTGATGAGTTTCGATCTCGAGGCGGGCATGCACGGCCATGGGATGGACGAGATCGCGCAGCTATTTCTCGGTCATGAATGCATCAAGTTCAAGGATCTGGTCGGGACGGGCAAAAAACAGATTTCCTTCGCCGAAGTGCCGCTCGACAAGGCGACGGAATATGCGGCCGAGGATGCGGACGTCACGCTTCGCCTCTGGAAACGACTGAAGCTGCGCCTGCCGGCGGACAAGGTCACGCGCGTCTATGAACTGGTCGATCGGCCGCTCGTTCCCGTTATCGCGGGCATGGAATGCGCGGGGATCAAGGTGGATCGCGAAGAATTGGCGCGGCTGTCGGCGGATTTTGCCGAGCAGATGGAAACGACCGAGAAAGAGGTCCATGCAATCGCCGGCGAGCCTTTCGCGATCGGCAGTCCGAAGCAACTGGGCGAAATCCTGTTCGACAAGATGGGCCTGAAGGGCGGGCGCAAGGGCAAATCCGGCGTCTGGTCGACCGATGTCAACGAGATGGAGCGACTGGCGCGAGATGGCGAACCGATCGCCCGGAAAATTCTCGACTGGCGGCAGCTGTCGAAACTGAAAAGCACCTATACCGACGCGCTGCAGGCGGAAATCAATCCCAAGACCGGGCGCGTGCATACGAGCTACAGCCTGACCGGTGCGCAGACCGGGCGGCTCTCCTCGACCGAGCCGAATTTGCAGAATATCCCGATCCGCACCGAAATGGGGCGCAAGATCCGCTTCGCCTTTGTCGCGGAGCCCGGCAACGTTCTCCTCGCCGCGGATTACAGCCAGATCGAGCTGCGGCTGGCCGCCCATATGGCCGACGTCCCGGCGCTCAAAGAGGCTTTCGAGGCGGGCGAGGATATTCACAATCGCACGGCGCAGGAGCTGTTCGGCGAGATCAATCGCGACACGCGCGGCAAAGCGAAAACCATAAATTTCGCGATATTGTACGGTATATCGCGCTGGGGTCTTGCCGGGCGTCTGGAAATCGCGCCCGACGAAGCCCAGGACATGATCGACCGCTATTTCGACCGCTTCCCCGGCATCAACCAATATATCACGCAAACGCTGACCGCGGCGCGCGAAGCCGGGTTCACCGAAACGCTGTTCGGCCGCAAGACGCATTTTCCGCGCCTGAAGAGCAAGACCCAGCATGAACGCCAGGGTAGCGAACGGGCGGCGATCAACGCGCCGATCCAGGGAACGAGCGCCGACATCATCAAACGCGCAATGGCACGGATGGGACCCGCATTGGTCGGCGAAGGACTGGATGACGTCAGAATGCTGCTGCAAGTGCATGACGAGCTGGTCTTCGAACTCCCTGAAAATAAAGTTGAATCTGCCTCAGCCGTGATTAGCGACGTCATGGCGTCAGCCGCCGAGCCGTTGGTGAAGATCGACGTTCCGCTCGCCGTCGATATCGGCACTGGTCCAAGCTGGGGCGCCGCGCATTGAGGAAAAGACGTGTGGAGAGGACGTGCTCCTGCGCAGGCAGGAGCCTAGGGCAATCGGGAAATGCGCTTGAAGCCCTGGGTTCCTGCCTGCGCAGGATCATATATTTGTCTTGAGCGCCGAAGCGAAACCGCCACCGCCCGATCTGTCCGCGCTCGCCAAAGGCGGCCGGACGAACGTGTTCGGGTTCATCCTCCGGCTCGCCGCGCGCATTCCGTTTCTGTTCATCGCCGGACGCTGGTACGGTCCGGAGGCGCTCGGCATTTTCGCCTATGCCGTAATCGTCGTCGAGTTTGCCGCCCAATTGTCGACTCTCGGCCTCAAGCGCGGACTGGCCGAGCAGCTCTCCAAGACGGAGCGACCCCATGTCGATGTGATCTGGGACGCGTTGCTGGCCGGCTTTATCGCGTCCGCCATCGCCGTCGCTCTGCTCGTTGCCTTTCCCCAGGCCATGTTTCCGAACAGCGATATCCAGGGACTGGAACGGCTTTTGCCGCTGACGATCTTCGCTTTGGCCGCGTCGGATATCGCGCTCGCGGCGCTCGCCTATCGCCACGATATCGGTGCCACCGTCCGGGCCCGGGCCATCGTCGAGCCTTGGACGATCAGCATCGCCGCCTTCTTCCTCGCCTTCTACTCGCTGCGCGACGGCCTGATCCTCGCTTATGTGCTGTCGATGATAGCCGCGCTCATCGCCTCGCTCTGGCCGCTGTTTCGGACCTATGGCGTGCCGCATGGCTGGCGCCCGCATCCGGTCAGGCTGATGCGCCTTGCCTGGGCCAATCTGCCGATGGCCGGAGCGGATGCGATCGAATGGGTATCGCGCCGGCTCGACATCGCGATCCTCGGGCTGTTCTTTTCGCCGGCCATCGTCGGCATCTATTATGTCGCCCAGCAACTCGCTTCGCTGCCGCAGAAACTCAAGACGAGCTTCGACCCGATTCTCGGCCCGGTAATCACGCAGAATCTGCGTGTCGGAAACCGGGCCGCCGTAGCCAAGCAGGTGCGCCAGGCCGGTTTCTGGATCATCGCGGCCCAGGCCGGCGTGGCCTTGGCGCTCGGCATTCCGGGCGAAGCCTGGATGGGACTGGTTGGTGCCGCCTTTGTCGGTGGAACGGGGATTCTCGCCTTCCTTCTCGCTGCGGAAGTGGTAGCCGCAACCGCCGCCGTATCCGAGGCGGCACTGGTTTACGTCGCGCGCCATCGCAACCTCATGATATCCTGCTTCATGCTCGCCGTGCAGGCGGCCCTCACCGTCGCGATCATCCTCATCATGCGGGAAAACGGCCTGCCGGAGCTTTACCAGGCGACCGGTCCGGCCATCGCCCTGATGCTGGCGCTCGGCATGGCATCGGTGATGAAGGCCCGCTTGTTGTCCAGGCTGCTCGAAGCCCCTGTCAGCCCCTGGCGCTGGGCACTGGTCTGGGCGGCGGCGGCGGCCACCGTCGCTGGCTATGTCGCAACCTTCACGCCCGAATGGATGGAGCTCGTGATCGGCGTCCCCGTCGTGCTCGCCATATATTGCCTGATCATCTGGTATCGCGGCTTCGGTGCCGAAGACCGGCTTTTGTTCAAAATGGGGAAGAAAGAGGCGGCGTAGTCAGCCCGACGCGACTTTCGATCGAGGGCGGCACCGGCCCGCTCCCCCTCCCGGCCTCCCACAGGGTACAATGAATGGGAGGCCGGGAGGGAAAGCGGGCGGAGATGGCTCGAGGCTCCGGCGACGCGAAGCGCCGTTGGATGTCATCGGAGGACGGTGCCGCGCTCGATCGTGAATCTGAATCTGATGGACTAATGCCGGAAGTGCCGCATACCGGTAAACACCATCGCCAGCCCGGCCGCGTTGGCGGCCTCTATCACCTCATCGTCACGGATCGAGCCGCCGGGCTGGATCACGGCCGTCGCACCGGCTTCGACCGCCGCCATCAAACCATCGGCGAACGGGAAGAATGCATCCGACGCCACGGCCGAGCCGATGGTCCGCGATTCGCTCCATCCGGCCTTTTCCGCTGCATCCTTGGCTTTCCACGCCGCGATCCGGGCCGATTCCAGTCGGTTCATTTGGCCCGCGCCGACACCGGCCGTGCTGCCGTCCTTGGCATAGACGATCGCATTGGATTTCACATGTTTAGCCACCTTCCAGGCGAACAGGCAATCCGCCAGTTCCCGCTCACTCGGCGCGCGCTCAGTGACGATCTTGAGATCGGCTTCGGCAACATGGCCATTATCGCGTGACTGGATCAACAGGCCGCCAGCGATGGTTTTCATCGTAAAGCCCGGGCGGGCGGCATCGGGCAACGTTCCCGTGAGGAGCAACCGCAAATTCTTCTTCTTCGCGAAGATCGCACGCGCCGCATCATCGGCATCCGGCGCGATGACGACCTCGGTGAAGATCGCCGTAATGGCCTCGGCCGTGCCGGCGTCGAGCGGCCGGTTCAGCGCGACGATTCCGCCAAAGGCGGAAACGGTATCGCATGCCAATGCCGCCTGATAGGCATCGAGCGCGCTGTCGGCAACGGCCACGCCGCAGGGGTTTGCGTGTTTGACGATCACGCAGGCCGGGCCGTCCGCGGCGAACTCCGACACCAGCTCGAACGCCGCATCGGCATCGTTATAGTTGTTGTAACTTAGCGCCTTGCCCTGCACCTGTTCCGCCTGAGCGATGCCTTGGGCGCCGACCGAAGCACCGCGATATAGCGCGGCCTGCTGGTGGGGGTTTTCACCATAACGCAGCATATCGACGCGGTTGAAGGCGACCGGCATGATCGGCGGGAAGGGTGTCGCGCCCAGCGCCTCCGGTCCTTCGGGATGCGTAAAGGCATCGCCCCAAGCGAACCAGTTGGCAATCGCGGAATCATAGGCGGCCGTCTGTGCATAAGCCTTGGCCGCCAGCCGGATACGGAAGGCCGATGGCGTTTTGCCGCCATGGGCATCGAGGCTCTCGATCAGTTCGGCATAATCCGCGGGATCGGTGACGATCGCGACATGGGCGTGGTTCTTCGCGGCGGATCGGACCATGGACGGGCCGCCGATATCGATATTCTCGATGATCTCCGGCCGGTCGGCGCCCCGGGCGACGGTCGCCGCGAATGGATAGAGGTTAACGACGACCAGATCGATCGGGCCGATATTATGGGCCTCCATCGCCGCGATGTGCGCGTCATTGTCGCGCACCGCGAGCAAGCCGCCATGCACCTTCGGGTGAAGCGTCTTCACGCGACCGTCCATCATCTCGGGAAAACCGGTAAGGTCCGAGATATCGCGGACCTCCAACCCTTCGTCCCGCAGCGCCTTGGCCGTACCGCCGGTCGACACGAGCTCGACACCATGCCGCGCCAATGCCCGGCCCAGTTCGGCCAACCCGCTCTTGTCCGAAACAGACAGCAGAGCGCGGGTGATTTTTACATCCGTCATGAAAATTCCTGACCGCAAGGAGGAGAATCGGGGTATCCTGTTATCGCGCTAGCCGGCGCGGCGGAAGAGCCAGCCGATCGTCGTGCCGCCGGGTGCCGCCTCGCCCGCCAGAACCAGCTGTTTCGTCTGGCAGAGCCGCGATTTCTCGTCGACCCAGACGCTGTCGTCGATCATCAGCCCGGTGCCGCGACACCGGAAATGCCAGGCCGGCCCACCGTCGACCCGCAGCAGCGCACCCATATTGTCCGCCGTCGGAGAAACCTCGACACCGGATCCCAGATGGAAGCGGATGGCAAAGGCCGCCCCGTCCGATTTGTGGCGCCCGCCCGGCAGCAACACGTCTTCGCCGCGCAGTTCGTCGCCATCTTCGGAAAGGCCGAGCTGTCGTTTATGAACAAAACCGAACCGTTGAACATATCCGTCATGGCTCGCGCTCAAGCGGTTTATGCCGTTGCGTTCGCTTCGGTTGAGTTCGACTTCGACGACCCCGCGACCCAGCGATCCGTCCGGATTGAGCGCTGTCGAATTGCTGTCTGCGACTGCCAGAGTGGAATGCGCGGCCGTGGTCCGAAGCCCGTCGGCGAAATTCTTAGGCAGCGCCGTACCGCCGGCGCCGCCACAATTGACGACGATCCGGTGCGGACCGTGCGACAGTTCGAAGGCCAGGGTGGACGCGCAACCGCCGGTTTCGAGGCGCATCGATGGCGGCGGCGCGGCATCGACGACCAGCACCGTGTCGCCCGCGGCCATCCGCTGATAACCCCAGTCGCGCGCCTTGCGAAGCGGCAGCGCGCGATGCCCGGTCGCCGCGATCGCCGATACAATTCGACTGCCGGGAATTGGTGGCCCGCCTTGCCAACTCGACAACCCGCCATCGCCGAGCGTGACGCCAAGCAGCGCGGGAACCGCGAAAGAAAGAGCCGAATCGAACGCGGCGGGAAACTCCATGCCCCGCGAGTCATAGGCGGACCGCAACATGCCGAGCGTCTCGACCAGCGCGAGCTGGGCGATAGGAGACCGGCAGATCATGCCGCCATCCGCCGTCAGGGTCTGCGAAAGCGATCGTTCAAGACCCGCCTCGCCACGCGCGACGCGCGGCTCCCCTCCCTGCACCAGAAGACCGGCGCCGATAATGCCGGCCCATGCGCGAATCTGGGTCAGCCCCGGGCTTTCCTTGGACGCGGCCCGGTCGAGATGGCGGGCACCCCTTGCGAGCGTATTGAGAACGGCCGAGCGATAGACGAGATCGTCGGATGCGAGGATCAACGGAGCATAGCTCGTCCACAGAAAAACGCGCTGACCCCACATTTCCGGACGCCAACCGGCCTCGGCAACCCTGCCGCCATGGGTCTCCAGCCAGTTGCGCATGAGCTTCTCGGCGATCGGCGTAATCTCGTCCCGCGATCCGGCAGCCGACAGATCGCGCAGCCATTCGAAACTTTGCAGATAGTCGGCCAGACCGGCCGAAACATTCAGTGTCGCGAAATCGAGATCGGCAAGAGCGACCTCCTGCCCGTGATAGAGAACACGGCCTTCGAGCAATGCCACGCCACGGGTTCGGTCTCCCGGGATCGGATCGCCGGGCACCGCGACGAGCTTGAGCGGAAACTTGCCGCGCAACCGCAATCGGTGCAGCGGCGTCCGCCAGATCAGGTGGCGAAAGCGCGTCGCCAAACGTTCCGACAGCGAAAGTCCGCCATCGTCGAGCCGGATCAGCCGCCGCCCCTTGTCGATACTGTCCCGCGCATCGGCGGGCATGTCGATCCGTTCGGCGACCGTCATTGCCCCCTCAACGCGCTAATATTGGCGGCGTAACGATCCGGTCCACCGCGAAAGGTCGCCGTGCCGGCCACCAGTGCGTCGGCCCCGGCCGCGATTGCGCGAGGCGCCGTGTCCGGATCGATGCCGCCATCGACCTCCAGATCGATCGGTTTGCCCAACGCATCGATCCGTGCGCGGATCGCTTCGATCTTGCGCAGCTGGCTATCGATGAAGCTCTGCCCGCCAAAGCCCGGATTGACGCTCATGACGAGAACCAGATCCAGATCCTCGAGCAAATAATCGAGCGCCTCCGCCGGGGTTGCCGGATTGAGCGATATTCCCGCCCGCTTGCCCAGCGATTTGATGTGTTGGATGGTCCGGTGAACATGCGGGCCCGCTTCGGGATGGACGGTGATCGTATCGGCGCCGGCCTCTGCGAAAGCATCGAGAAACTGGTCGACCGGCGAGATCATCAGATGGACGTCGAAAGGCTTGTCCGTGTGTGGCCTCAACGCCTTCACGACGCCAGGGCCGATCGTCAGATTGGGCACGAAATGCCCATCCATCACGTCGATATGGACCCAGTCCGCGCCGGCGGCATCGATCGCGCGCACCTCTTCCCCCAGCTTGGCAAAGTCTGCGGAGAGGATCGAGGGCGCTATGCGGACGGGCCGGGCCATAATCGGGAAGGCTTAGGAGAGCGCCGTGAATCCGGCAAGCAGGCCCAACCGTACGAGACGACTATTTGGGGATAAGATGCGCAGTTTGTGCGATCAACGTCTAGCTGTGCCGAAAGCGGACAAGGAAAAAACCGTCCGCGCCGCCCGGATCGGCGATCTGCCCGGGGAGCACACGCACCCAACCCTCGGTTGCCGGAGCCAAGCCTTCCGGCAAAATATGCGCCTCGACCGGATCGATCACGAAGGCCGGATGCGTTTCGACGAAGGATTGCGCCACCGCTTCGCCTTCTTCGGGTTCAAGCGAACAGACCGCATAGACTAGCGTGCCGTCGGGCCGGAGCCAGCGAGACGCGCGATCGAGCATCGCCGCCTGAATCTCCGCACTCTCCGCGATGATCCGCGGGCCGGCGCGGTAGAGCACGTCGGGATGGCGCCGGAAGATTCCGGTTGCCGAACAGGGCGCATCGACGAGAATGGCGTCATATCGATCGGCCGAAGCCCATTGAAGCGCGTCGGCGGCAACCAGTTCGGCGGAAAGCTGCGTTCGGGCCAGATTGTCCGAAAGTCGCGCAAGACGACTTTCCGCACGATCGAGCGCCGTCACGTGCCAGCCCTGCGCCGCCAATTGCAGCGTCTTGCCGCCCGGCGCCGCGCACAGATCCAAAGCGGCACGGCCTTCGCCGGGACCGAACAACCGGGCCGGCAGCGATGCGGATATGTCCTGCACCCACCAATCGCCGTCCGCATAACCCGGAAGCGCCGTCACCGAACGGCGTTCGCATCGTACATGGCCCGGTGAGAGGCTGGTGCCTGCCAGTTTCCGTGCCCATTCATCGGTTTTGGCCGGATCGGCCAATGTGAGATCGAGCGGCGGCGGGGCGGCGATCGCTTCGGCGGTGGCCGCTACCATGGCGTCACCCCAATGATCGCGCCAGCGTTGCTCCACAGCCCCGGGCAAAGCCGGAATGTCGGGTAACTGCGCGGCCTGCCGCGACAGGGTGCCGAATACGCCGTGCGCCAGCCGTTTCGGCCCGCCCGACAGCAGCGGCAGGGCAGTGGAAATCGCCGCATGATGCGGAGTGCCGAGCGCGAGTGTCTGCGCGAGCATCATGCGCAATACCATGCGCGCTTTCGCGTCGTCGGGTAGCGACTGCCGGGTCGCACTGTCGATCAACCGGTCGTAATCGGGAAGCCGGCGAAGCACCTCTCCGACAATCGCCGCGGCAAGACGCCGGTCTTCGGCGCGTTTGAGATGGCGGGAGGCCCGCCCGATAACGGCATCGACCGATTTGCCCTGGCGGAGTACCGCATCGAGCAGGTGCAGCGCCACGCGACGGCTATCCACGCCCGTCGGCGTGGCATCACCCGGGCGGCTGGGCTCGGACTGTGAACTCAGCGGTCGCGCCGGTGCGGATTGAGCGCGCTGCCGGGCCGTGCGGGCGGTTCGCCCAGACGGTCGCCGGACCCGAACGACGACCCCACACCGCCATCCATGACGGACGCCATCTTTTGAAGCTCGGCGATCCGGCTGTTCGTATCGGGATGGGTGGAAAACAGGCTTCGCGCGCCGCCGAAAAGCGCCGGGACGATGTAAAGCTGGGCCGCGGCAGGATTGCGATCCACGACAGGATTGTGAATTTTCGACGCGCCGTTGGCGAGTTTGGCCAGCGCCGAAGCCA
Organism: Pseudomonadota bacterium; assembly: GCA_039180285.1. Classification (GTDB taxonomy): domain Bacteria; phylum Pseudomonadota; class Alphaproteobacteria; order Sphingomonadales; family Sphingomonadaceae; genus Parasphingopyxis. The sequence continues at coordinate 33,492 of JBCDDN010000026.1, forward strand.
GCGCGCCAGGCTTGCCGGAGATTTCCGCGCCGCCCCTATCCGCGCCATATTCCCGCGTCCGGCTGATCGCCATCTGAACGATCATCGCGGCGAACGGCGCGACGAAAACCGCAACCAGCGCCGCGATCCCGGCCCGTCCGCCGCCGCCGCGGAAGAAATAGCCATAGCTTGCAAGCATCGATATCGCGCCGGCGATCGTCGCGGTCATGGTCATGATCAGCGTGTCGCGATTGCGGACATGGGCAAGCTCATGCGCCATCACCCCTTCGACCTCGTCGCGATTGAGGATGTCGAGCAGACCGGACGTCGCCGCCACGGCCGCATTTTCCGGATTGCGCCCCGTCGCGAACGCATTGGGGTGCGGGGAGTCTATGATATAGACCTTCGGCATCGGCAGTTCGGCCCGCTGCGCAAGCTGCTGTACCAGCGCGTAAAATTCAGGCGAACTGCGCGCATCGACTTCGCGGGCATTGTGCATCCTGAGAACGATCTTGTCGGCGTTCCAATAGGTGAAGAGGTTCATGCCCGCCGCCACGATCAGCGCCAGGATCATGCCCATCCGGCCACCAAGCATCAGTCCGACGCCCATGAAGAGCGCCGTCATTACCGCCAACATTATCAGCGTTTTGAACTGGTTCACCTTGCGTCTCCGTTGTTTACACCCAAATGGGTATCGATACGCGATTTGACAATTGGAGATGCGAGCGATGGCCGGCAAACGTCCCGATTGGGTGAAACCACCCGCGCACCTCTCCGACAATCCGCCGGTGCCCGACCCCCAACCACCTCAGGAAAAACCCGAACATGGCGGCAAGGACGGCCTCGAACCGACCCGCTATGGCGATTGGGAGCATAAAGGAATTTGCTGGGACTTTTAAGGCTCAACGCTCGTTTTTCAGCGGGCGGGCCATCAGCGCTTCCACGGTCGCGTCGACCGACGTCGCACCTTCGAGCATCGCGCATACCGCTTCGGTAATCGGCATTTCGACCCCGGCATCGTGCGCCGCCTCGCGCAACACCGGCGCCGTATGTGCGCCTTCCGCAACCGTCGTCCGGTCGGCCAGCAATTCCGCGGCTGACTTGCCTTCGCCTAGCCCCTTGCCGAGCGAAAAATTGCGCGAATTGGTCGACGAACAGGTTAGAACGAGATCGCCGAGACCTGAAAGGCCCGCCAGTGTCTCGGCCTGGGCGCCGCGCGCCAAGCCGAACCGGGTCATCTCGGCAAAGCCGCGTGAAATCAGAGCCGCGCGGGCGTTCTGGCCAAGCCGCTTACCCTCGACGACACCGCAGGCGATGGCCAGCACATTCTTGACCGCGCCGCCGATCTCGGCCCCGATCACGTCGCCGGAGAGATAGGGCCGGAAACTGGAGCTGGCGAGCCGCGACGCGAGCGACTGTCCGAGCTGCCGGTCCTCACAGGCCAGCGTCACCGCCGCCGGCAATCCCGAAGCCACTTCATGCGCGAAAGTGGGGCCGGACAGCACCGCGATCGGCGAACCGGGATACACTTCGGCCGCCACTTCGCTCATCAGCTTTTTCGAACCCGCTTCAATACCCTTGGCGCACAATATGAGCGGCGCGAAGCCGATCGAGGCGGCGCCGAGAATATCACGCACATGCTGGGCCGGCGCGACGACCAGGATCGCATCACAATCGGCCAGCTCGTCGAGCTGGCTCGTCGCCCGGATCTTGCGGGACAAAGAGATATTCGGAAGAAACAGCGGATTGGCGCACTGATCGTTGATCGATCGGACGACATCGCCCTCGCGCGCCCAGAGAATGACCGGACGATCGCCCGATGCCGCACTTTGCGCCAATGCCGTACCCCAGGCGCCGCCGCCGATGACGCCGATCGTGTCTATCGTCATGCCTTCACTCCTGCCCCCCGGGCCTTAGCCGCATCGGGATCGAGCGGCCAGCGCGCACGCGCCGGGATATCGAGGGGATCGGTAAGGCCGGCCGCGAAACGCTCCACCCCGGCCCAGGCGATCATCGCGGCATTGTCCGTACATAGCCAGAGCGGCGGGGCGACGAAGGCAAGACCCTCACTATTGGCCAGGACCTGCAGCGCCTCGCGGACCGCGCAGTTGGAAGCGACGCCGCCGGCAACGACAAGGGCACGGATATCATCGATGGATCCGAGCGCGCGCGCGGTCCGGTCGACCAGGCAATCGATCACCGCGGCCTGGAAGCTCGCCGCAATATCTTCCGCTGCATATTGCCCGCTGTCCCTGGCGCGCAGCACGGCGGATTTGAGACCGGCGAAGGAAAAATGGGGTTCGGCCGTGCCTACCAACGGCCGGGGCAACGGTACGACGCCCGGATCGCCGCGCCGCGCCGCGCGCTCGACGGCGGGGCCGCCCGGAAAACCGAGGCCGAGCAGTTTGGCCGTCTTGTCATAGGCTTCGCCCGCCGCATCGTCGATCGTCGTGGCCAGCCGCCGATACGCACCGACGCCCTCGACGAGCAGCAACTGGCAATGACCGCCGGAAACCAGCAACAGCAGATAGGGAAAGTCGAGCGACGGATCGGAGAGGCGCGGCGAAAGTGCATGACCTTCAAGATGATTGACCGCCACCAGCGGTTTGCCGCCGGACAGCGCCAAAGCCTTGCCCGTCATCAGCCCGACCATCACACCGCCGATCAGCCCGGGCCCCGCAGTGGCCGCGACCGCATCGATATCGGTGAGAGAAAGATCAGCCTCCTCAAAGACTTGCGCGACCAACGGCGTCATGACGTCGACATGGGCGCGGGCCGCAATTTCCGGCACCACGCCGCCGAAAGGCCGATGCGCGTCCTCCTGACCGGCCAGAGCGTGGGCCAGTATCTCACGCTCGCTGGTCACCAGCGCGGCCGCGGTTTCGTCGCAGCTCGATTCGAGACCCAGGATGATCGCCATCGCCCTTCCCTGCCACCGCATCACCGGCTAGCACAAGCCTTATGGACGCATCTGTCTTTCCCCGTTCGCTTCGCCTCGGCACGCGCGGTTCGCCGCTGGCGATGGCGCAGGCCCATATGGTCAAGTCCGCGCTGATCGCCGCCTCTGGTCTCGCCGAGAATGACGTGCAGATCGTTCCGGTCAAAACCACCGGCGACAAGGTGCAGGATCGGCCGCTTGCCGAGATCGGCGGCAAGGCGCTGTGGACGAAGGAGCTGGACCGCGCGCTGGGCGAAGGGGAAATCGATTTCGCCGTACATTCGATGAAGGATGTCGAAACGATCCGTCCCGCCGAGATCGTGCTTGCCGCCAATCTGCCGCGTGCCGACGTCCGCGACCGGCTGATCGGCGCGAACAGCGTCGAAGACCTTCCAAGCGGCGCGCGGATCGGCACCTCTTCGCCGCGCCGTGCGGCCCAGCTCCTCAGTTTGCGTCCCGATCTGTCGGTCGAAACCCTGCGCGGCAATGTCGCCACGCGCCTCGCGGCGGTCGAAAACGGATCGGTCGATGCGACTTTGCTCGCCGCCGCCGGCCTCGATCGGCTCGGTCATGCCGATATCGGCGCGCCGATCCCGCCCGAAACGATGCTGCCGGCCGCCCAACAGGGCGCGATCGGCATCGAAACGCTGGCCGAAAACGAGACGGTCCGGGCGCTGCTCGAAATGATCGGCGATTCCGGGACGTTTCGGTGCATCGAGGCGGAACGCGCGCTGCTCCGCTCGATCGGCGGCGATTGCCATTCTCCGGTCGCCGCACTGGCGCAACTCCGCAATGGCGTCATGAGCCTGCGGGCCGAGCTTCTGATGCACGATGGCAGCGAAAAAATCGCGCTGACGACCGAAGGAGCGCCGGATAATCGGATTGAAATGGCGGAAACGCTCGGCAAGGCGCTGCTCGACGGTGCGAACCCGGCGCTGCGCGCGTTATTCGCCGGATGACGTCACCGCTTGTAATCCTGCGCCCCGAACCGGGCGCCAGCATGACGGCAAAACGGGCGCGGGCGGCGGGCTGGACCGCGAAGACCGTCCCGTTGTTCGCAATCGCACCGCTCGACTGGGAGCCGCCCGACCCCGAAAAGTTCGATGCCGTGCTGATGACCAGCGCCAATGCCGCGCGCTTCGGAGGCGTGGGGCTCGATGGCTATCACGGGCTGCCGCTCTACGCCGTCGGGCGCCAGACCGGCGAAGCGGCCCGCGCGCAAGGCTTCGAAACCGTAATCGAAGGGGAGCACGGCGCCGCCGAGATGGCGGACCGGATGCGCCGCGACGGCATGGTCCGGATCTTCCATGCCGCCGGTGCGGCGACCCGACCGTTCGACGAAAGAGATCTCGCAATCGAGCGCAATGCTCTTTACGAGGCACGGCGCGCTGCGCCTCCGAATCTGGCGGCTATACTGCCGCCGAACGCGATCATCCTGCTGCATTCGCCGCGATCGGCAGGCTATCTCGACGAACTGTGCACGGATCAATCGATCGACCGCGCAATGTTGTCGCTTGTCGCCATCAGCGATGCGACACTCGCCGAGGCAGGCGGCGGCTGGCGAGCTGCCGTCGCTGCGCAGCGACCCGGAGACGACGCCCAGCGTGCCGCTGCATCGGCGCTAGGCGGGAGCGATCCGATCGGGTAAAGCATCCGCCCGGCGGGCAGGATGCGCGCCAATTCGAACCTGGAACACCCTATGCCGCGCGATTACGAACCTGTCGAAACCGAGGATACACCGCGTCGCTCCCTGATCCGCGTGCTCATCATCGCCGGGGTCGCCTTTTTGGGCGGCGTCATCGGGATGGGCTGGTTTCTCGTCAACTACGGCGGATCGATGGGTATCTTCGCGGTCGAAGAGGAGGCGACGCCCTCCCCCGAAAGCGCTGCCGCCGTTGCCGCGCTCGATCGCCGGCTTGACGAAACCGAACCCGGCGAGCCCGGCGCACCGGTCGGCGAAACGCCCGGAACGGCGGAGATCGAAGCCGATCGGGCGACGCTCGCACGGCGGGTGGCGCAGCTCGAAGACCGGATCGACAGGATCGGCACGCGGGCCGGCGCCGCAGCGGGGAACGCGGACCGCGCCGAGGGGCTTCTCGTCGCCTTTGCCGCACGCCGGGCACTCGATCGCGGGGTCGCGCTCGGCTATATCGAAGGTCTGTTGCGTGAGCGTTTCGGCCGATCCGCGCCCGAAGCGGTGGCGCGCGTGATCGCCGCCTCGCAACAGCCGGTAACGCTGGATGGCCTGCAATCGCGGCTCACGGCGCTTGAACCCGCACTTATCGGCATCGGGGAGGGCGAAAGCTGGTGGGACGCCGCACAGCGCGAATTTTCCGAACTTTTCGTCCTGCGACAGGAAGGCACACCGTCACCTGCTCCACGCCAGCGGCTGCAACGCGCGCGCGACAAGCTCGCCGTCGGACAGGTCGATACCGCGCTGGCCGAGATACTCAGGCTGCCGGGTCGCGAGGAGGCCGATCAATGGATTTCCGATGCGCGGCGCTATATCGCGGCGCGCAACGCACTCGACCGGATCGAAACGATCGCGCTGATGGAGCCGCGCATCGCCGAGCGGCAACGCCAGCGCGAAGAGGCTCGGGCGGAAGAAGAGGCCACATCCGCTGAATAGACCGGACTATTCTTCGCCAGCTTCGCGCCGCGTATAGAGCCCGTCGAACGCCACCGACCAGTTGGCGCCGCCATCCTGCGACGTTTCCCAGAACTGGCGGACGCTGCCATCCGCTCCCGTCGACCATGTCACGCGATTGATCGTGCCCGTCGCGGCGCTGATCGGCAGATCGGCATCGGTCAGCACCATCGCGCCGGCCTCGTCGAGATTGCCCTCAAGATAGACGGGCACGCCATTGTTCGCCATCCAGGTCTGATGCCAGCGGCCGGTCGTCGTATCGAGAAAATTGATGCTCATGCCGGTATAGGCGCCGGTATCATATTCCTCGAGCACGACACAGCCGCCATGGCGGGAAGAGATTCGGCTGGTCGCGCTGGCCTGATTGGCGCCGGCCGCGGTGACGTCCCATTCGCCGAGCCAGAAATCGAAGGCGCGGAATTCGGGGCCGGCGCAGGGCGTCAACGCTTCGACCACGGCCGCGAAACGGGGGTCTGCGGCCAGCGGTTCGAACTCGGCCGTCCCTTGGATCAAACTGCCGGGCGGTCCGTTCGATTCCGCCAGAGTTTCGAGCTCGGCCAGAGCCTCTGCGCGCCGATCGAGCGCCATCAGCGCCCGGGCAAGATGATAGCGCGCCCGCGGGATCGCACCGAAGCCGGCCTCTATCGCCTGCCGATAGGCCGTAACCGCGCCCGCATGATCGTCCGCGGAATGCCGGGCCCGCGCCAGGCTGAACCAGTTCGCCGCGTTGGCGGGGTCGGTTTCGAGCAACGCCTCATACGCGCTTTGCGCTTCGGCCCAACTTTCCGCTGCGAAGAGCGCATCCGCATCGTCCTGCGGCGTGGCGGAAGCCGCGGCCGCCAATACCAGAAACGATACGCCGCCCGATACCAGGCCTGTCTTTCGAAGAATTGCCGCGCGCATAACATTGCCCCTTTCCGTCAAGATACAATCCATGCGGACGAGATGCGCGGATGAGGCACTTCGCCCGGATATCGATAGATATGGTGCGTATCGAACTAAAAGGGTGCCGGATAAATAGCCGTTCGACGAACCGGCGTCGCGCTTCGATCAGCCGGACGGCTTCCGGGCGGCGCGATCGAGTACTCGTTTGGCCTGCAACAGATGCGGGCGGTCGAGCATCTTGCCGTCCAGCCCGATGGTACCGAGATCGGGATTGGCGGCGAAAAGATCGACTATTTTGCGGGCATGCGCGACCTCTGCCTCGCTGGGCGTGAAGGCCGCATTGATCACCGGCACCTGCGCCGGATGAATAGCGAGTTTGCCGGTAAAGCCTTCGCGCCGCCCCTTTTCACAATCCGATTTCAATCCGCCTTCATCGCGAAAATCGCCAAACAGGCTGTCGACGGGTTGAACGTCGGCGGCGATAGCGCCCGCCAGGCATAGCGAGCGCGCGAGCTGGTAGGTGAAGCTGAGTTCTCCGTCCGCGTCGAACTTGCTCGATGCGCCGAGCGCGGCCGACAAGTCTTCCGCGCCCCAGGTCAATGCCGCGAGCCGATCGCTCACACCGGCATAGCTGCCGAGACCGAACAGGCTGGCGGCGGTTTCCGTCGCAACCGCGCTGATCCTGGTCGTCCCGATCGCGATGCCGTTGGCGCCCTCTTCGGCGTCGAGCATCCGGCGCAGGGTGCCGATATCTTTTCCGCTCTCGCTTTTCGGCAGCATGACACCATAGGGCCGCGCGCCGATAATTGCCGCAAGATCGGCGGTTACGAGGCCGCTGTCGAGCGGGTTTATACGAATCCATAGCTGTGCGCCGGCGCGCCCGGCATCTTTCACGGCCGCCGCCGCTATGCCGCGGGCGGCCGGCTTGTTCGCCTCGGCCACCGAATCTTCCAGATCGAAAATGATCGCATCCGCGTCGCCATCGAGCGCCTTGGCGATCTTCTTCTCGCTATCGGCCGGCACGAACAGCCAGCTTCTCGGAATCCCGGTCATGCGCGAGACTAACCGTTAGCCGTATCGGGAAGATCGATGATGCATTCCTGAATGCCGCGCGAAATGAACTGGCCGGCCTCCAGCGCCTGATTGTCGTCGAGATCGGTGCGCAGACGTTGCGCCTCGACCTCATCCTCGGCAATCGTCGCAATGACGAACGCGTGGCTCTCCCCGGACAGGCCTTGCGCCTGCTCGTCAAGACATGCGCAGATATCTTCGGACAGATTGTTCTGCGCATTGCAGGCCGCAGCAAATTCGCCGGGGCCGGGCGCCGGCCCGCCGCCGCAGGCCGAAAGCGCGACCAATGCCGGGAAGGCAAGAGCAAGGATCGTGTTGGACTTTGAAACGGGATGCATGAGTTTACTCCTCGCAATCGGCACATTCGGATATCGAACGATAGCATCGCGTTCGCAAGCCTGCAGGCTTATAGGATCATGCTATCAGGATAGGCCGGGCGGGAGGCCGCTGCAAATACGGCTTGCTTGACAAGCGGTGGGCATTTGGGGGAGCCAGATGGTGCCATGCTGCCGTCCCTCATCGTTATCGACGATTTTCTGAGCGATCCCCATGGCGCGCGGCGACAGGCGCTGGCGCTCGATTACGACCCGGCGTTCAAAAAGGGCAATTATCCCGGCCTGCTTTCGACCGAGCCGCTGGCAATTCAGGGCTTGGAGGCCAGCATATCGCGATTCATCGGAACGCCGGTCAAACCCGATCCCGATACCAGCCACGGCCATTGCCGCCTGACCCTGAAAACGGACAAAGGGCGTAGCGGTGTGCACATCGATCCCTGTTTCTATTCGGGCATTCTCTATCTGAGCCTCGATGAGCATTGCCGGGGCGGAACGGACTTCTTCCGCCATCGCCGCACCGGTTTGGACGCCGTGCCGCACGATCCGGCCAAGCTGGCGGCGACCGGCTATACCGATCCCAACGCGCTTATCGAGGACGTTGTCAACAAGGACACGACGATGGCCGGCAAATGGGAGCGGACATCGCGCATTCCGATGCGCTTCAACCGACTGATCCTGTTCAAGCCCTGGCAATTCCATAACGCCGGGCCGGGCTTTGGACGCGATCCTGATACCGGCCGGCTCGTCCATCTTATGTTTTTCGCCGCCGCCTAAACGCGGCCTGCAAGCCGCGCGTGACGCCCCGATAGTTTTTGTGCAGTGGACTTGGCGATACCGATGGGCAACGTTCCCGATAGCCAATCGCACAGCCCGAAAGAGGGGATCACTTCCATGACCGACGAAACCGCAACGCCCGAAAATCAGCCCCCCGGTTATGAGCCGCCCGCCATCTGGACATGGGACAAGGCAAGCGGCGGGCGCTTCGCCAGCATCAATCGACCGATTGCCGGTCCGACGCATGACAAGGAACTGCCGGTCGGGGAGCATCCGATTCAGCTTTATTCACTGGCAACGCCGAACGGCGTCAAGGCGACGGTGATGCTCGAAGAGCTGCTCGCGCTGGGTCATGACGGCGCCGAATATGATGCCTGGCTGATCAATATCGGCGAGGGCGACCAGTTCGGCAGCGGCTATGTCGACATCAACCCCAACTCCAAGATTCCGGTCATGGTGGACCGCTCGGCCGACGCGCCGCAGCGCGTCTTCGAGTCTGCCTCGATCCTCGTCTATCTCGCCGAGAAATTCGGCGCCTTTCTACCCAGCGATCTCAAGGCGCGGACGGAAACCTTCAACTGGCTGTTCTGGCAAATGGGGAGCGCACCCTATCTCGGCGGGGGCTTCGGTCATTTCTATGCCTATGCGCCGATGAAGATGGAGTATCCGATCGACCGTTTCGCGATGGAAGTGAAGCGGCAGATGGATGTGCTCGATCGCCATCTGGCTGAAAACGAATATATGGCCGGTAGTGACTATACGATCGCCGATATGGCCATCTGGCCCTGGTATGGCGGCATGGCCAAGGGTGTGCTCTACGACGCTGCGGAATTCCTGCAGGTCCATGAATATACGCATCTCAACCGCTGGGCCGACATGATCGGCGAGCGGCCGGCGGTGCAACGGGGGCGCATGGTCAACCGCGTTTGGGGCGAACCCGAAACCCAGCTACCGGAACGCCATGACGCGAGCGACTTCGAAACCAAGACTGCGGACAAGCTGGCCGAGCAGCCGGCGAAGATACTGTAGAGCAGGCGCCAGCCCCAGGGCCTCGCCGCCGTCAGCCGCAATCGATCCGGGTGATGACGCCGTTCCGATCGAGCATGATGTTCATCCGTCCCGGCTGAAAATCCTGCGTAACCGCATCGCCCGGATTGATGATCCGCATATTGAGCCCGGCCGGCAGGGTGACGGCGGCCAACTGCGCGCCGACAAGGGACTGGGACTGGTCCGCAGGGCATCGGCCTGCGCCCATGGCGGGATCAGGCACGACTGCCGGTTGGCATCCGGCAAGAAATATGGTGCTCCAGAATATGACGATCGGTTTAAGCGCGTGGTTTGGCATCGGTACCCTTTCTCGATTTCGCGCGCCCATCGGGAAGTCCACTACGGACCGAGCCGCTCTAGGCAACCGGAAATGAAGGGCGGATGTATCGGCGGATTCGGACGCACAGCTCTCCCGACCGGCCACCCAAATACCAAGCGTCACCACGTCCCGGAACATGGCGGGCGATACCGGCGGAAATCGGAAAAATGGAGCGGGCGAGGCGATTCGAACGCCCGACCCCAACCTTGGCAAGGTTGTGCTCTACCCCTGAGCTACGCCCGCTCGGCGCTCTTCGATATGACGGCAAATGCTTGCTATCGGGTGAAGAGGCGGCGCAGCTAGCATGGGTCGAGAAGCGGAGCAAGCGAAAACAGGTGAGAAACACCCCCTTGGGTTCTGGTCTATGGTCGCCCATATATATGGAAATCTTCAATCAGGAGTCGAAACACCGTGGCCACGCAATTGGGACTGACCGAAGACCAGAAGGCCGAAGTCGAGAAATTCCGCACCGATGTCGTCGAGCCGTCCATGACTCAGCTCGTCATCCTGGATTTCTGGGCCGAATGGTGCGGACCATGCAAGCAGCTGACGCCGATTCTCGAAAAGGTCGCGGCCGACTATGCCGACAAGGGCGTCGTGCTGAAAAAGGTGAATGTCGATGAAGACAAGTTCATCGCCTCCCAATTCCAGATTCAGTCGATCCCCACGGTCTACGCGATGTTCCAGGGCAAACCGGTAGCCGATCTCGGCCAGGCACGCACCGAAGGCGCGCTGAAACAGATGCTCGACCAGATCCTGTCGCAATTGCCAGTCGAAGGAGAGGCCCAGCAACAG
>JBCDDN010000027.1:0-43777 GCA_039180285.1 Pseudomonadota bacterium
CCTCGGAAGCCAATCCGCCCGGACATTGGGAATCGCTCCCTCTTGCGAACCTCAACAACCGCGTGATGGAAGCGCTCGAACGGCCCTGGTTCGACCCCAAGCCATTGCCGGACGGCTGGACGGATCGAGCCGACGTCACCGCCATTTTGGGCGACGCCGCAGATTTGCTCGAACGGGAATATGGGGGCGCGGACCGCATCGTCGTCAAGGATCCGCGCCTCTCGCGACTGCTGCCGCTCTGGATGCCGGTGTTCGATGCGATGGGCTATACAACCCATTATGGTATCGCCTGCCGTAACCCGCTCGAAGTCGCGGCATCGTTACGCAAACGCGACGCGATACAGGCCGACCACGCCCATCTGCTCTGGCAGAGCCATATGATCGAGGCCGAACTCCACACGCGCGGGCGATCGCGGACATTCGTCCATTATGAGGCGCTGCTAGGGGACTGGCGGTCGATACTCGCAGCGTTGCATCCGTCCGCCGTCCTCGAACCCCGTGACGATATCGATGCGTTTCTGGATAGTCGTTACCGCACCGTCACGTATAGCCGTGCCGATGTCGCGCAGTCCAACGAGGTTCCGGACGATGTAAAGACGCTCGACGCGCTATTGGGCGAAATCGGCGATGACTGGGCCGCCCATGAGGATTCGTTTGACCGGCTGCGTCAGAACTGGCTCGAAAGCTGGGAGAAACGCAGCCCCGGCACGGCCGCATCGGCCTTTAGCGAAAGCCTTCCCTTGAGCTGGATCCGGAAAAGCCGCGCCTCCGCCCAGCAAGGCGACCGATCCGAGGCGCTGAAAGCTGCACGCCGGGCAGTGGCCATGGATCCGATGATTGCCCGTCACCATCATTATCTCGGCACGCTGCTTGAACGGTATGACCAGCTCGAAGCGGCCGACGGAGCGTATAGGGAAGCGATCCGCCTCTACGCCGGCGAACCCCGATATCTTCGATCGCGCGCGAAGCTGCTCCATCGATTGGGCCGGTCGGACGAAGCTGTCGAAGTGATGCGCGCATTGCTTGCGCTGGACGCCGCCGAAGCCGAAGACGAAAATCTACTCAAGGACTTGTCCGGGGGGACATAGACGAGACGGGGCGGCGTACTTCACAGATCGCCTCCCGCCTCTTACGGCTTTCGCAGGATGCAATCTCCGCTTCTCTCGATCGTCGTGATATTTCACGATATGCGCCGCGAAGCGGAGCGCACTTTGTACACGCTCTCGACGGCCTATCAGCGGGGCGCCTCGACCGCCCTGTATGAGGTGATCGCGATCGACAACGGATCGCGCGCGCCGCTCGACCCCGGTCGCGTTGCCGCCTTCGGCTCCAACTTTACCTATGTCGCGCTCGAAACCCGTTCTCCATCCCCGGCCGCGGCCGTGAATCGCGGTATGCGGATGACGCGCGGATCGCTGGTGGCCACGATCGTGGACGGAGCTCGGATGGCTTCGCCAGGCCTGGTGCAAACGACCGTTCACGCCGCAGCGAAACATAGCCAACCGTTCGTCGTAGCGCTGGCCTGGCATTTGGGACCCGATATCCAGAACGTCTCGATGCTCGACGGCTATGATCAGGCTGGGGAAGACGCAATGCTGGCATCGATCGACTGGCGTGCCGATGGGTATCGGCTTTTCGACATAGCCACCCTCGCTCCATCGTCGCGCTGCGGATTTCGCGGCGGCATGCCTAGCGAATGCAGTTGGTTCGCGATGCGCCGCGACACCTTCTTTCAGACGGGCGGTTTCGACGAACGATTCCAATCGCCGGGCGGCGGCTTGGTGAATCAGGATTTTCTGAACCGGGTCATGGCGTCGCCCGACATCGAACCCGTCGTTCTGCTCGGTGAGGGGTCTTTTCATCAGTTTCACGGTGGCGTCGCCACCAACGTGCCGATGGACGCGCACCCCATGCGCGGATTTCGCGAAGAATATGCCCGAATCCGGGGGGAAGCCTTCACATCGAAAATATTCGCAGAACCCGCCTATTTTGGCGATATGCCGCCGCAAGCCGAGCGCTTCATGGCGACGCGCGACCGCTAACGGAAAGGCCCATCCTTGGCCTCGCCAAATCGGATCAGCCGCCGTCGATCTCCGTGGCGACCATCGCCTCGAGCCGGTCGACGACCAGATCGATCCCTTCCGCGGTCGGATGGATGCCGTCGTCCAACATCAGATCCGGCTGCTGGATCACGCCATCGAGAAAGAAGGGATAGAGCGGGACATCGAACTGCGCGGCGAGATCCGCATAGATCGGGTTGAACGCATCGGCATAGTCGGCACCCAGATTGGGTGCGGCGACCATTCCCGTGAGCATCGCATCGATATCGAGGCTCTCCAGTTCTTCGAGAATTGCCGTCAGATTCTCGCGCGTCTGTTCCGGGCTGAGCCCGCGCAGCATGTCGTTGCCGCCCAGGCCGACGATCACGAGATCGGGCGTCGCATCGAGCCCGTCCAGCGTAAAGGCGAGCCGCTGGCGCCCCGCCGCCGTCGTATCGCCCGAAACCCCGGCATTGACGACGCGCACCGATTGTCCGCGTTCCGACAAGGCGCGTTGGAGCTCGGGAGCGAATCCTTCATCCTGTTCGAGGCCGTATCCGGCATAGAGGCTGTCGCCGAACGCCACGACCAGATGATCATAATCCGCCTGGCCGACCGTTGCGGTTTCGCCCTCGCTTCCTACATTTCGATCAACTGCCGGCTCATTGCTGCCACCGTCATTGGCACATCCTGCGAGTGGTTGGACAGCAAGGAGCAATGCGCCATAGAAGCAGAGTCTCACGTTCAAGGAATTTCCTTTCCAGATGTCTGAAACCAACAGCGATACCGCTATCGCAATCCGTGCCAGCAATGTCACCCTGTCGCTCGGTACGGCGGCGGCACCGGTCGATATCCTGCGCGGGATCGATCTCGATATAAGGTCGGGCGAAAGCCTCGCCATTCTCGGGCCATCGGGATCGGGCAAATCCTCGCTGATGGCGATCTTGTCCGGCCTCGAACGGGCCAGCGGCGGGACGGTGGAAGTCGCCGGCGTGGATTTCAGCCAACTCGACGAAGACGAACTGGCGCGCGCGCGCCGCGGCCGGATCGGCATCGTGCTGCAATCCTTCCACTTGCTGCCGACGATGACGGCACTGGAAAATGTGGCGGTTCCGCTCGAACTGGCCGGCGCCGACAATCCCTTCGATGTCGCCGAAGCCGAACTCGAAGCCGTCGGCATCGGCCATCGGCTCGGCCATTATCCGACCCAGCTTTCCGGCGGCGAGCAGCAGCGCGTGGCCATCGCCCGCGCGCTCGCGCCCGGACCACACATCGTGTTCGCCGACGAACCGACCGGCAATCTCGACGCGACCACCGGCGGATCGATCATCGACGTACTGTTCGAACGCAAGGCCGCTGCGGATTCGACGCTCGTGATCATCACCCATGATGTCAGCCTTGCGGAACGCTGCGACCGTATCGTCGAAATGAAGGACGGTCGGATCGTTTCGGACCGGCGGCCATGAGCACACTGGGCTGGAAAGCGAGCTGGCGGATCGCGTGGCGCGATCTCAGCGGCAGTTTTCGAGGCCTCAGATTGCTGTTCATCTGCCTGTTCCTCGGCGTCGCGACGCTCGCGGCGATCGGCAGCCTGACCGCGTCGATCACCGGCGAGCTATCGGCCCGCGGCCAGACGATGCTCGGCGGCGATGTCGAGATCGCGATGACCCAGCGCGAAGCGGATGGCGAAGAACTGGCGGCGATGCGCGAAGCGGGCGACCTCAGCGAAACGATCCGGATGCGGGCCATGGCCCAAAGGGCGGAAACGGGTGGCGCGGCGGACGGACCCCAAGCCGTGCTGAGCGAGCTCAAGGGCGTGGACAATGCCTATCCGCTCTACGGCGACCTCGTGCTGGAAAGCGGAACGCTGGACGCAGCGCTGGCGCCCACCGAAATCGTTATCGGCCAGACGCTGGCCGACCGGCTCCAGATCGCGCCCGGTCAGTCGCTGCGATACGGCGAGGCGTTGTTTACGATCCGCGACCTGATCGTCGACGAACCGGACCGCGTCGGCGAGGGTTTTACCCTCGGCCCGGTCGCCATCACCTCGATCGACGGGCTGCGGCGGACCGGCCTGATCCAGCCCGGCAGTCTGTATGAGAGCAAATACCGGATTCGCCTCGCGCCTGGCATCGATCCGGGCGCGACGGCCGACGATTTACAGGACCGCTTTCCCTCGGCCGGATGGGAATTCAAGGATCGCGATCGCGCTTCGCCTGGGGCCTTCCGTTTTTTCGAGCGGATGGGACAATTTCTGTCGCTGATCGGGCTGACCGCGCTGATCATCGCGGGCATCGGCGTCGGCAACGGCGTCGCCTCCTATCTCGGCCGCAAGCGGCCCGGTATCGCCACGCTCAAAATTCTCGGGGCCACGTCGGCCGATATTGCGCGCATCTATGCCGTGCAGATCGGTATCGTCGCCGCCTTTGCAATTCTGACCGGCCTTGCGGTCGGCGCGATCGCGACGCCGCTGATCGTCACGGCGTTGGGCGATCTGCTGCCCGTGGCACCCGGCATATCCTTCCACCCGATCCCCCTGGCGATCGCCGCGGCTTACGGTCTGCTGATCGCGACCATGTTCGTGTTGCCGCCGCTCGCCCGGGCACGCACCGAGCCGGCCGCCGCGTTGTTCCGCAGTCTCGTCGAGCGACGCAGCCCGATCGGCGCGCGCACGATCTTCCGCGTCGCGCTGGCCGGAGCCGCCATCGTCGCTATCGCCCTGTTCAGCGCGCGGGAGATGATGTTCTCGGCGACGGTGATCGCCGCGACCGGCGGCGTTCTGCTGTTTCTTTATGCGCTGGGCTGGGGCGTGCGTGCGCTGGCGAAGCGTGTTCCGCGTCCGCGCAACCCGATGCTGCGGCTGGCCGTCACCAATCTGCACCGGCCCGGTTCGCAATCTCCCGCCATCGTCATCGCACTCGGCTTGGCGCTGACGCTGTTCGTGACGCTGGCCGGGATCCAGACCAGCCTGACATCGGAAATTCGCGATACCGTTCCCGAGCGCGCCCCAGATCTCTTCATTCTCGATATTCCGGTCACCGAAGAAGCGCGTTTTCGCGAGATTGTCGATGAAGAAGCCCGCGGCACCGAGCTCAATCTGGTACCGACCCTACGGGGAACGATCGTCGAATATGGTGGACAGCGGGTCGCCGATCTCGACGAATTGCCGGACGGCGCCTGGTTTCTGCGCGGCGAGCGTGGCGTAACCTATAGCGACGTTCTGCCGGAAGGCAGCGAGCTCGCGGACGGCGAATGGTGGCCTGCCGATTATGACGGCCCACCGCTGATCTCGCTGGACCGCGAAGCGGCGACCGTCATGGGGCTCGGCCTCGGCGACACCCTGGTCGTCAGCATTCTCGGCCGCGAGATAGAGACCGAGATCGCATCCCTGCGCGAGGTCAATTGGGACACGATGGGCTTCAACTATATCATGGTGATGTCGCCCAATACGCTGCGCGACGCGCCGCATACGCTCGCCTCGACCATCGCGCTCGACAGCGGCGACGAGGCGGAGCTCTCGCGCGCGGTGCTCGGCGCGTTCCCGTCGGTATCGATCATCGAAGTGCGGGAGATTATCGGCCAGGTCACGACGCTTCTCGGCCAGATGGCCACCGCGATCATCGCCGCCGCGACGGTATCGATCATCGCCGGTATCGCCGTCCTGATCGGCGCGATCGCGGCATCGAACCAGGCGCGCAGCTATGACAGCGTGATCATGCGCACGCTGGGCGCAACGCGGCGGCAGATATTGCTGACCCAGGCCATCGAATATGCGCTGCTCGCAGCGGTGCTCGCCCTTGTCGCGCTGGCGCTCGGCATGCTGGCGGGATGGAGCGTGATCGTACTGATCTTCGAATTCGCCTGGAATCCCGACTGGGCCGTCATGCTCGGCACGCTCGCCGCCGGGACGGTGTTGACGCTCGGCATCGGGTTGATCAGCGCCGTCCCGCTTATGTCCGTCCGGCCGGCGAGTGCGCTGCGCCAGATCTGAAGAGAGGGGCCTATCCGCCGACGATCGAGGTGCGGTCGATCGCGCCCTGTCCGTCATGACAGCTTGACTGTTGGACCCCGGCCAAGTCAGGGTTCCGCCAAATTCCGCAACGGATCGAGATAGACGTAGGAGAGCCGCCCGATGAACCTGGAATTCAGCCCCGAAGAAATGGCCTTTCGCGACGAAGTGCGCGCCTTCATCCAGGACAATTATCCCGACCGTCTGCGCGAGCTGGGCGCGCGCGAAGATCTGAGCCCTGAAGACATGGTTGCCTGGTACAAGATTCTCGGTGAGAAAGGCTGGTCGGTTCCCGCCTGGCCGACCGAATATGGCGGCACCGGCTGGACGCCGACCCAGCGCTATATCTGGTCGGAAGAAAATGCCCGGGTCAGCGCGATCATGCCCCTCCCCTTCGGCGTCTCGATGGTCGGTCCGGTGATCTACACCTTCGGTAACGATGCGCAGAAGGATCGGCATTTGCCCGGCATCCGCAAAGGTGATGTCTGGTGGTGCCAGGGCTATTCCGAACCCGGCGCGGGGTCGGATCTGGCGTCACTCAAGACGACGGCCGTTCGCGCCAAAGATTCTGGGGGCGACCATTATGTCATCAACGGCCAGAAAACCTGGACGACATTGGCCCAGCACGCCGATTGGGGTTTCTTTCTCTGTCGCACGGATCCCGATGCCGCCCGCCCGCAAGAGGGGATAAGTTTCATCCTGATCGATATGAATACGCCGGGTATCGAAGTGCGGCCGATCAAGCTGATCGACGGCGGGTATGAGGTCAACGAAACCTGGCTGACCGACGTGCGCGTCCCGGTCGAGAATCTGGTCGGCGAAGAAAACAAGGGCTGGACCTATGCGAAGTTCCTCCTCGCCCATGAACGGTCGGGCATCGCCGGTGTCGCGCGATCGAAACGCGGCGTCGAAAAGCTGCGCGATATCGCCAAGGCCGAAATGATGGACGGTGAACCGCTGATGCGCGATTTCGATTTCGCGCGCAAAATCAGCCAGCTCGAGATCGATCTCGCGGCGCTCGAAATAACCGAACTGCGCACGCTGGCCGGAGAACAGGCCGGGCGCGGCCCGGGGCCGGAAAGCTCCATCCTCAAGATCAAGGGCACCGAAATCCAGCAACGGCTGACCGAGCTGACACTCGAGGCGGTCGGCCAATATGGGACGCCCTATTATCGCGATCTCGTCGATGCCGGATCGAACGAATATCCGATCGGGCCGGATCATGCGCGGCATGCCGCCGCCGATTATTTCAACATGCGCAAAACCTCCATCTATGGCGGTTCGAACGAGATTCAGCGCAACATCATCACCAAATTGATCCTCGGCCTTTAAGCCGGGACCCGGGAGACTATAGTGGATTTCAACTTCACCGAAGAACAGGGCATGGTGCGCGACAGCCTCGCCCGGATGGTGCGCGAGCAATATGATTTCGATACGCGCCGTTCGGTCGTCGAGAGCGAAAGCGGCTGGCGGCCGGAAATCTGGACGCAACTTGCCGAACTCGGGCTGTTCGGCATGCCCTTTGCCGAAGCCGATGGCGGCTTTGGCGGCGGCGCGATCGATTCACTGATCGTCATGGAAGAGTTCGGCAAGGGCCTGGTCGTCGAACCCTTCGTGCCGACCGTCGTCTGCGCTGGCGGTTTCCTCAAACATGCCGGAACCGATGCCCAGAAGGCCGATCATCTCGCCGCAATCATCGGCGGCAGCCGCGTCTTCGCCTTTGCCTATGCGGAACCGCGGGGCCGCTACGATCTCGCCAATCTCGAAACGACCGCGAAACGCGACGGCGACGCCTATCTGCTCAACGGTCACAAGGCGGTCGTGACCGGCGCGCCCTGGGCCTCGCACCTGATCGTCACCGCGCGGACAAGCGGCGAACGGCGCGACCGGGACGGCGTTTCGGTCTTCATCCTTTCCAAGGAAAGCGACGGCGTGACGACGCGCGATTATCCGACGGTCGACGGCCGGCGCGCATCGGAAGTCTATTTCGAAAATGTCGCAGTGCCGTCCGATGCCCTGATCGGCGACGAGGGCGACGGCCTACCGCTGATCGAGCGCGTCGTCGACGAGGCGATCGCGGCACTGTGCGCCGAAGCCTGCGGCGCGATGAAGGTGGCGCACGAGATGACGGTCGAATATTCCCGCCAGCGCAAACAATTCGGCGCGCCGATCGGTTCATTCCAGGTCCTCCAGCACCGCATGGTCGACATGTTCATGGAGTATGAGCAATCACTCTCGATGGCCTATCTCGCAACGTTGCGTCTCGACGAAGGCGCGGCGGAACGCAAACGCGCCGTATCGAGCGCCAAGGTCCGGATCGGCCAGGCCGCCCATCATATCGGTCAGGAAGCGATCCAGATTCATGGCGGCATGGGTATGACGGACGAACTTGCGATCGGCCATTATTTCAAGCGTCTTACCGTCTTCGATTCCGAGTTCGGCAATGTGGATCATCATATGAAACGGCATATCGCGCTATCGACCGTCGATTGAACGCACCGATCGACGCAGACAGGCGCCGACGGGGACAGGTGACAAATCTTTCCGAAAAGCTACAAGACGGCGGCAATGCCGCACCAAGCCCACCCAACGTTCACGCTCCATGGATGATCCGACGGACATACCGACACTGAGCGAACATGAAGGCGCGCTGCTGAATGTCGTGCGCCACAAACAGCCGGTCACCGGCTATCAGATCGCCCAATATTATGGGAAAAGCCCGGTCGCCGCGTTCAATAAAAGCAAGGGCCAGATCTATCCGATGATCCGCCGTTTCAACAAGGCGGGACTGATCGAAGGCAGTTTCGTCGAGGGCGACGGCCGCGGCACGGAAGTCTGGCGGTGCACCGACAAGGGCTTGGAGGCGCTCCGCATATGGGCACGCGAGATACTCGACGCCCATCTATTGCTCGACGACCCGCTGCGCACGCGGATGATGGTCTTCGACCTGATGACCGATCAGGAAAAGCTCGCCTGGATTCTCGAAGCCAAAGCCATGATCGCGGCCAAACTTGATGAGGTGAAGGAGTTCGACCAGGAAATTGAGGTGCCCTATCAGAGCTTCGTTCACGACAATGCGGTAAGCTCTCTGAGGATGCGGATGGACTGGCTGGATCGGTTGCTGTTCGCCCAAACCGGCGCCGGCCGGAAAAGCGGAAAAGACTAACCGCCGCCCTTTTCTGTCATAAGGCTGTATGAGATCGGCCCAGCCTTAGCCTGTCCGCTCCCGATTGCGCACAAGATCGAATTTCAGGGCTCGTAACCAGTTGAGGCGTGCTTCCAGGCTGTCTCTGGCTTCTGCGGTCGACGATAGTGCACCGTACGGAGAATAATCCTCGGACGCTGCGCGCAAACCGTCAAGCTGGGTCTCGGCGATCGTTTCGGCCTTGTCCAACCAGTCGGCCTGTTCCGAAAACGACAGCAGGTCGAACGCGAGCAGCTTGGTCTGAACGGGATCGGCCGGCAAGATATCGGCGTGGCGGATAGCCAGCGCCCAATCGCGCAGCGCGCCACGCCCCTTTGGCGAACACACCAGCATCGGCCGTTTTCCCGCTTCGCGAAGGATGGCCTGCTCGGCAAGCTCCCGCACGATCAGCGCATCGATTTGGCGATGCGATCGAGCCCCTTCCCCCGACGCCCCACAGGCCGGGTTCTTTCGTAAAGCCACCACAAGACCTTCGGCCGATATTGGCTGTAACTTCCGCAGAATTGCCAGCAGAAGAGCCTCGTCCTGCGACAATGCTGTCTCGGGGCTTCGTTCCGCCGTAACTGCTATGTCCAGACATGGCGGCATCGATCGAACTCCTCTCAAAAAAATGGCGGGGGTAGGACTTCCAAAACCACCCCCGCCACCGACTAGAACGTGACCAAACGTTCTAACTGATCAGAAGCGCAGGCGACCGGTCACCGAGTATCGGCGGCCCAGCGCGTCATAGGTCGACGGATAGGTTTCGCCCGAGTTAAATGTACTCGTACCAATGAACGAGCTGGTCCTGGGCGGATCGCGGTCGAGCAGGTTGAAGATGGACAGGGTGATGTCGAAATTCTCGCTGACGTTCGAACGGACCGTCAGGTCGAAATAGGAAGCGTCGTCGAACGCTTCGGATTCCGGCAGGAAGCCGGCGCCCTGACCGCGGAACTCATATTCCACACCGTCGATCCAGCGCCACAGCAGCGAGATATCGACGAGATCGTCGATCGAAACCGTGGTCCGCAGGTTGAACGCCCATTCCGGCGTAATCGGATCGCAGTTGGTCGAGAATAGTCCGACGCAATTGTTGTCGGCCGTCAAAATTATCTCGTCCGTCCAGGTACCGCTGAAATCCCAGTTGACCGAACCGAAGCTCACCGGCAGCGTATAGTTGACCTGGAGGTCGATGCCCGAAGTCTTGATGGTCCCGAGGTTCGAAAGCGGCAAGATGATACCCGGTGTTTCGCCGCCGCCGTTCAACGACCCGTTGATCGGATTGCGCTGGAAGTTGGCGCACTGGGTTGGATCCGAGCCATTGCCATCGCCGTTCGGGCCGAAACAAGGCGTCAGAACGTCCCCGGTAGTCGGCGTGCCGACCGCGTCGGTGATCTCGATATCGAAATAGTCGACCGAGACTACCAGACCCGGAACCTGTGGCGGTGTCGCCACAAGGCCGATCGTGATCGATTCCGCCTCTTCCACGTCGAGATTGGCGTTGCCACCGGTGGTCGCGTTGATCTGCGCCGCCGCCGGCACCGGAATACTGCCGATCGTGGCCGGCGGAGCGCCCTGGGCGATACAGATCGCGGTCAGCGTGGCGTTGCCGACCGGGTTGGCGCCCTGACACGGGTCGACCGGCAAAGCGGTAAGGCCGGTGGTTGTCGGCAGGAACAGTTCGCCGATATTGGGCGAGCGAACCGATACCGAGTAGATGCCCCGGAAGCGGAAGCCCTGGAACGGTTCCCAGCTGCCGCCGGCCTTCCAAGTTACGCTCGTGCCGGTGTTGGAATAGTCCGACACGCGGATACCGCCCTCGGCCTGGAGGCTGTAGAAGCCCGGAACGTCTTCGAGGATCGGAACGATCAGTTCGGCGAAACCTTCGATGACGTCATAGCCACCGTCGAAGGTCGGTGTCGGTGCGCCGGCGCCCATCACCTCGGACTGGGTTGCCGAAGGAACGTCTGCGACCTGACCGGCGACATATTCGCGATATTCGACACCGACGGCGAAGCCTATCGGCGTTTCGGTGAAGAAGCCGGTTTCCCCGAACGTGCCGTTGAGCGATCCGTTGACGACCGTCAGCGCCGTATTGACCGTCGAAGCCGCCGGCTGGTTGAAAAAGGCCACGGATCGCGGATCGATATTCGTGCCGTTCCCGCCGCCGAACAGGTTGATCGGGAAGCAGCCGTTAGACGGATCGTCGCAGGTCGTCGGGCTCGAGGCGAACAACGCCTGCTGCACGCGGGACATCAAACCGAAGTTGAAGTTCGTGGTCGTCCGGCGCGATTCGCCGTAGCTCGCCGATACATCATAGCTGACCGTATCGCTGATATCGCCGCGAACACCGGCCCAAACCTGGAACTGGTTCGTGTTGATCTCGGTCCGGCGCGGTCCCACCTCGACGAGCCGACGATCGAGAACGACCGCCGGTGCCAGATAGGCGGGATCGTTCGGCCCTGTCGCCTGCCCGGCCGCCGTACAGGTTGCCGGATCGATTGCAAGGAGCGGAATAGCGCAGATCTGTTGGCGCATCGTCTCCGTGAGGAACGGATTGTTCAAGGGAAGTTGAAAGCCGCTCGTGAACAGCCCCGACGGGGCAACCTGCAGGTCGACCTGGCTCCGCGTGAACATCGCGCGCGTATAGACTTCGATGCCCGGCGTCACTTCATAACGGGCCGCGCCGAAAATATTGTACCGGTCGAGCGGCGTCTGGAAATAGTTGAACGGCGCGAAGTTGAACGTCGAATAGGGCGCGACGAATGATTGACCGTCAGGCGCCAGCTGCAGGGTGCTGTTGATAGTCGTCGGAACACTGGTCGGCGAACCGAGCGCCGTGCCGCCAAAGGTCGCGTTCTGCGACACCAGCCGGTTGGATTGCAGGATATCGTCGACCTGCTGATAGCCGATGTTGAGTACGGCATTGCCGCGGCCATCATCGAAATTGGCGCCCAGCGTCAAATCGCCGCGCAGACGCTCGCCGTCGCCGCGTTCGGTGATGCCATAGGTCATCGCGGCTTCGAGACCTTCGAAGTCGCGGCGCAGCACGAAGTTGGCGACGCCCGCAATGGCGTCGGCGCCATAGACCGACGAGGCACCGCCGGTGATGATCTCGACCCGCTCGACCAGCGCGACCGGGATGATGTTCAGATCCGTGGTGCTGGTCAGCGTCGAGGGGACGAGGCGCGTGCCGTCCAGAAGAACAAGGCTGCGAATCGGAAGCAGGCCGCGAAGGTTCAACGACGAGGTCCCGTTCGAGCCATTGTTCACGCTCGCGTTGATACCGGGCGAAATGCCGGGCAGATCGCCGATCAGTTCTTCGGCGTTCGTCGCTTGGCGGAAATCCATTTCGTCCTGGCCGACGACCTGGATCGGGCTCGATTGTTCGAGGTTCGGGTTCGTAATGCGCGTACCCGTAACGACAATCGAAGGTGCGTCGGTGGTGCTTGCCGCCGCCAGCTCATCGCTAGTCTGCGCGAGGGCGGGCGCACCGGTCAAGCCGACGGCCGCAGTACCCAGTAGCAACCGGCCAATCGTCCGCTTGCGCGTCGAAGATTTCATGATGGAATCCTTATACGTCATTGAAAACAAACCTTCCCCTGTTCGAGGCAGTGAAGCGCGATGGGCCGACCGTCGGTATGGCCGGCTGCGACGCGTACTGCCGCTCGTTTCGATGCGGCGCCGGCAAAGGGGCGGACGCCTCAGGAGCGGGCTTATGCAATCACCATCGAAATCGCTCAACCATATTTTAGTTCGACTCGAACTTTATTAGCGCTCTGTGGCAAAGGAACCACACACAGAATTTGGTGCAAAGACATGTTTTTTTCCGATTTATTCTTCAAAAGAATGCATGCCATAAACTTTGCGCTGGATTATCTAGTGCGTCGCATACTATATATAGTACGTTTCGTACTTACTGAGGAATCCAGCATGAAAGATCGGCCGAGACCACGAAGAGGAACCGCGATCGACTGGCGACACCGGCGGAAGGAGATCGCCGCGAAAGTGCTGCCCTTGTTCCTCAACCGGCCATGGCGGAACGTCACTGTAGAGGATGTGGCAGCCGAGACCGGCTTGTCCTTCTGGCAGATCTATTATTCGTTCGACGGGCAGGAGGATGTGTACCGGGCCGCCGTAACGCAGCTCATCGAGACGATCGCGCAACGGATAGACAGCGGTCCGGACGTCGCACCCACGATTCTCGAGACGATCAAGCGTTTCGTGAACTTCATATCGGAAACGCTGCAGACCCAGAGCTATCGTCAGCTCCTTTACCTTCGGATCAGGGACGAACCGGTCGAGCCGTGGCTGGGCATTCAGTATCGAAAGAGGATCGGCAACCCGATGGTGGCGCTGCTGAAGGCGGCGATATCGGCGTCCGGCGAGGAACAGGGACTTCAGATCGCGATCGACGATCGGCGCTGCCGGGAAACGCTCATATCGCTCGAAGCGAGCCTCGCATTTCCATCGCTCCTTCAGAATCAGAGTATCGATGCGGAGTTCTCCGAACAGGCGATCCGATCTTCGGCCAAAAAGATTTGGGCGGCGACATACAGCCTGGAGAATGAGATGCGTTTGTCGGCTTGATATCCCGATGTCCGTCGGTGACGGAACAGGCGCTGCTGGCTATTTCCGGAACGACACCATAAGCAGTAGCGCAGCCGCAGCGCCGTAAACATGCGGCCCGACATCACGGACCCAGGCCGTGATGAAGCAGAATAACAGCGAAAACTTCCGCAAAGTGGAATTAGACATGACCGACCTAGTTTCCAATTCTCTTCAAGAGATCGGCCGCAGTTTTGACGAAGAGGCCCTGCCCTCGCTCAGCGAGTTTATCCGGATACGCAATCTGTCTCCGGCCTTCGACCCCGAAGGAGAGGCAACGGCCAACACCCATGCTGCGCTGGAGCATGTCGCCAACTGGGCCGCCGATCACGCGCCGGATGGCAGCGCCATCAAGACGCTGACCCATGTCGAACATGCGCCGCTGTTGGTTATCGATATTCCAGGCACCGTCGACGGCACGGTGATATGTTACGGCCATCTCGACAAACAGCCGGCGGATTCGGATTGGAGTGCGGCGGAATCCGGATACACGCCGGTCCTGCGTGACGGCAAACTCTTCGGCCGCGGTGGCGTCGACGGCGGTTTCGCTCCTTATTGTTACGTTTCGGCGATCGCGACGCTCGACCGGCTCGGCATCGCCCATCCGCGCTGCATCATCATTCTGGAAACAACCGAAAAGAGCCACAGCATCCACCTGCCGCGTTATTTCCCGGACTTGCGCGCCGCGTGCGACACCCCCGATCTGATCATCGCGCTGGATTCGATTTGCGCCGACTATGATCGTATCTGGTACATGCAGGGATATCGGGGCGTTATCGACGGCAATCTCACGATTGCCGCGCTGGACAAGGATGCGCACTCCGGTGCCGCCGGCATGGCGCCGTCGACGGTTGGAATCGGGATGGAGTTGCTCAACAGGGTCTGTGACCTGCCCAGCGGGCTTATGAAACTCGATAGCTTCCGCGCGCAAAAACCGCGCCATCTGACGACCGGCGGAGCGGAAACCGATGCGATCGCCGGCCGGTATTTTCTGCGATCCGCCGGCGTCACGCGTGACATTCCGACTATAACCGACGATCCCGCTGCAGCCGCTTCGCTGCCGGTCTGGCATTCCAGTCTGACGATCGCCGGAATCCAGGGACTTTCGTCGACCAATCTCACCGGCGGAGTCTTGCCGTCCGAGGTCACGATCAAAATCGCCGTCCGAACGCCCCCAGGCCATGACAGCGTTTCCGCGGCGGTCGATCTTGAGGAGGCCCTCGTCGCGGATCCGCCCCTCAACGCAGCCGTAGATTTCTCGCCGTCCAGCATATTGTCGGGCTGGCGGGCCGGAGAATTGCCCAGCTGGCTCAAAACCAGCCTGGACGATGCATCGCGGACATTTTTCGGCAATGCCGCCACGGGTTGGAGTATTGGGGGCGCCTACCCGGAAATCGAGATCATAGCACAGGAGTTCGAAGATGTGCCGATATTGATGACCGGGGTACAAGGCCCGGATTCCAACTTCCAGGACGCCAATGAATCGCTCGATATTCCGGCTGCCCACAAGATGACTGCCTCCATCGCCAAGATATTCGCCGATTTCGCCGGATCTTCTCATCGGGTTTAGCGCCGACTCAAACGGGACGGCGCGGCGCGTTTTTTCGCATTTCGATAGGCAATAAGACGGCCGATAGAGCCGCCACCGGCAATCGGATGGCCGTTTGCAAGGTTCCGTTCGCCGCTAACCCCTAGACTATCGATACGAATATGGGCGTTTTGCGCCATCCGGGGGGCTCGTAAGGAGCCGCGCATTATGATGATAGCCCCGTTCACGCATGACGGTTTGTACCGCAATACCGATTTCCGTTCCGGCCCCGGGGCGGAAATGGAAAAGCCGCGCACACTCGCGCTCAGCGCCCTATCTCGCAAATCCCGCGCCTCGATCGGCCTCTGCGCCTGAAAGCTGGAGGCTGTCCCATGCGATTTCGAACGGCGCTGACCGCGCTTCTTCCCGCCTTCATGATGGCAAGCGGCTGCTCAAGCAGTCTAGGCTCATTGCCGCCGCTGCCCGCCATAAGCGATGCCGAGGCGTACCGGCTGGCTCCCGGCGACGAGGTCCGGGTGTTCGTCTATGGTCTCGAAGCGGCGAGCAATACATTTACGATCAATGACGAAGGCGCGCTGACACTGCCTTTGGTCGGCCCGATCGCGGCCGGCGGCATGACGGTGACGGGATTGGAGTCGGCCATCAGCATGCAATTGGTGGAACGCGCCATCGTCACCACACCGAATGTGAACGTGCAGCCGGTCAATCTTCGGCCATTCTACATCCTCGGCGAGGTCCGAAACCCGGGTGAATATCCGTATCGTTACGGCCTGACCGTGCTCTCCGCAGTTTCGGTCGCAGGCGGCTATACGTTTCGTGCGGAGGAAGAGCGGGTGGCGATCACGCGCATCGTGAACGGAGAACGGATCACGGGCCTGGCGGACGAAACCACAGTGATCCAGCCGGGGGACACGATCCGCGTTCACGAGACGTGGTTCTGACCACGTCCCGATTTTTTCCGTTCGCGATCGGGACGGCGCTGCTCGCTGCATCGGCGGCGGAGGGACAGGCGATCGACGAAACCGCGCCGGTTCTCGATCAGGTCGAGGATTTCGCGCCGATCGGCGTAAGGTCCGGCGGCTTCATCCTCTATCCCAGCATTGCGCTCGGTCTCGAATATACGAGCAACCTGTTCGCCGCACCCGCCGGCGAAGTCGAGGACGTCCGAGCGACAATCGCCCCGGGCCTGATTGCCGAACGTGAGGGAGATGCGCTGAGAATCCGCGGAACCGCATCGGCAGCGATAAACCGCTATGTCGACCGAACGAGCGAGAACAGTGTCGCGGCGCTCCTCCAGCTCGATGCCGCGTACCGGTTCAGCGAGACGGACCGGCTGCGCTATGAAGGCCATTGGCGCCGCCGGGTGGAAGATCGCGGCGACCCCGAAGCTCGAACGCTCCTGGGTCTCGGACCGCGGCTGATCGACATCGTGAGCGGCGAGTTCGAATATGAGCGGACCGGTACGCGGCTGGGTTTCGGCCTGCTCGCCGGCGCATCCCGGTTCGATCACCGGTCGGCGATCGACGCTGAACGCGATTATGACGAGATTCGGTTGAGCGGTCGGCTGAGCTATCGGCTCGGCGGTCGGACAAATATTTTCGTCCGGCCCTTTTACACGCAGCGTGATTTCCGGCTGGCGACGGACGACAGCGGCGTCAATCGCGACGCGATTACCTATGGCGCGCGCGCCGGCGTCGAGTTCGACGCCGAGGGCCGGTTGCGCGGATCGCTCGGTATCGGCGCGTTTCGGTTCGACCCCGAAGATGGAGCGTTGGACGAACGCACCGGACTGTCCGTTCAGGGATCGCTGATCTATCAGCCGGTCGAGCGGACCGCATTCCTGTTCGACGCATTTCGAGGCGATGTCGCGACGTTTAGAGCCGGTGTAACGTCTCGCGTCGATACGCGGATTTCGTTCGGTATACAGCAGGAGGTCCGCCACAATCTGCGTTTTCAATCGTCGCTCTTTTATCGGCGGACCAACTTCATCGACGGCGGCGACGAAGAAACGGTCGGCGGTTTGGCCGAACTGGAGTACCGGTTGAATCGCGCGATGGCGGTGGCGTTTACGGGCCAATATTCCGATCGGGGCAGTTCGAACCCGGATGATCGTTTCGATCGCTTTCGCGGCGGTGTCGAACTTAGGTTGCGATACTGAGCCTGGCGCGCGCTATTCCATGATCGCCCGATATACCGCTAGCGTCCGGTCCGCGATTTCGTCCCAGTCGAAGCGCCGGCGCAGTGCCGCGGAGTCGATCGCAAAGGCGGAGCCGGACTCGGCCAGCCGCTTCGCCAGCGCTTCGACATCGCCGACCGGGAAATAATGGCGCTCGGGCAGGCCGATATCGAGATTCGGCTGGATATCGCTCAGCAGCATCGGAGCGCCCGAAAAACCGGCTTCCAATGCGACGATAGGCAGGCCTTCATGAAAAGACGGAAGCACGAAAAGATCGGTATGGGCATACAGAGTTTTGAGGACCGACCGCGGCTGACGACCCGCCAGGAGGGCGGTATCGCCCGACAGCTCTTCGAGCTTCCGCGAAAATGCCGAGCCGTGATCGGCATCGCCGACGATCACCAGTTTGCGGTGCGTGCCGCTGCGCCGATGCGCGTCGATCAGATAGTCGAACCCCTTTTCCGGCACGAGCCGGCCCACCGCGAGAATGAAGCCGCCCGGTTCCAGGCCGAGCCGCGCGAGTATTTCCGCCTCGCTCTCGGTATCGGCCTCGAGCGCGGGCGCGCCGTTCGGAATATAGCGTATCCTGGTTTTCGCCGCCGGATAGTCCCGGGCCAGGCGGCGAGCGAGCGACGGCGATACCGCGATCACACGATCGGCGCGCGCCAGCCCCCAGCGTTCGCCGGTCCGCAACATGAACTTGGCGAACCGGCCCCATTTCGCGCGATTATAGTCGTCGCCATGATGCGTCATTACGACGCGGAGACCGAGCGCGCGCGCGAGCGGCACGAGCAGCGCCGGGCCTATCGCATGAACATGGACGATCTGCGCGCCGCGCCATCGCGCGTAAAGGATGCCCAGCGCCGTCGAGCCGACCGCCTCGAAATGCGAATGCCGGACGGCAGGAAGCGGTGTGACGTCGAGACCGCGCCAGGCACGTCGCTGTCCGGGCAGATACGGTCTGCGCGCGAGCACTTCGATCGCAAGATCGGAATCGCGCGCGGCGATACGCGGCAGCAATTCCTCGCAATGCGTTTCGACGCCGCCCATCACACCGGGAATACCGCGCAACCCGGTGACGCATATTCGTGTCTTTCGCGCCTTATGTACGACGGCATTGGGGATGCGGTTTTGGGCGCGAAGGGAAAGCTCTGTCGACATTGAAGAAAAAAACGGCACCGGTCGGTCAAGGTTCCCCGCGACGGATGCGCAAACGCCCGGAATCGGCAAATTTGCAGCGATTTGCGATGGCCCGACGATGTAACGCGTCGAACGCCGTCCTGCGCCCTGGCCCGAGTTGAACCAATTCATCGCCCGACGGTTCTTTGGGAAGGATTGGGCGCAGGAGCCGATGGAATGAACGATGTGGCACGGCCTCCGATCGCGGGGACCGCCGACCTCGAGAAACTTGCCCGACCCCATAGCCGGGGATGTCTGAATAGGTTCCGCGCGCTGCAGCTGTATCTCAAGGCCGATCTTCACCGATACCAACGCAACGGACGGTTTCACTTCTGGCGGCATTTCCTGTTCACGCCCGGTTACAAATATACAGTCTGGATGCGGCTGTGCGGCTATCTGAAGACCCGCCCGATCGCGCGATACGCGTTATATCCCCTGGCCAAGCTCATATTGCTCCGGTGTCGCTATAAATATGGCATCGCCATACCCGAATATACAGAAATCGGACCCGGCCTGTTCATCAACCGCTTCGGCGGCATCTATGTGAACGGCCATGTCGTTATCGGACATGACGTGACGCTGAGCGCGATGACGATGCTCGGCCAGACCAACCGGGGAAAACGCGCCGGCACGCCGATCGTGGGAGACCGGGTGTTCATGGGTTTCGGCTCGAAGGCGATCGGCAATGTCGTGATCGGCGAAGACAGCGCTCTGGGCGTATCGGCGCTGGTGACCCGCGATGTCGCGCCGGGATCGGTGATGGCGGGCATACCGGCCAAGCCGCGCTCTGACGCGGGAACCGACGGATATGTCAATCGGCCGGTTCCGCCGGATCTTTTGGAAGCCTGCTATCGTGCCAACGGCCGGGCCAGACGCTTGGCGGAAGATCAGACTCCGCGGCGCAGACCGACCAGAAACGAAGCCAGCCAATAGCCGGCCATCGCGATCGTTTCCCGCGGCATCGGCTCCCGAAGCGCGGTAAAGAATGTGCGATCGAACGGAACGCCGCTACCGGCCGAGTGACGCGCATATAATAACAGTTCCTGATTGGACAGCCGCTTGAGCAGGGCGCCGCTTTCGGCATCTGTCGTTTCCATAAGCGCGGCGATCGTTTCAACGATAAGAGGCTTTTCGGAGTGCCGTGCCGAACGCGTCACGCGATTGACGGTATCCTGATGAAACTCCGCGCTCACCCGATCGACGAACACCGATCGGGCGGCCGCCATGGCGCGCAGCCACATATCCTTGTCCCCGCCGCGATGCGTTCGGCCGTCGGGAAACAGACCGGCCGCGATCAGCAGGTCGCGGCGAAACGCCGATGCGCCTGTCCATATCGGGCAGCGCTCGGTGTCCAGCCAGGCGGCGATCATGGTCGACAATGGAAGCGCACGTCCGGGCAGCAGCCGCGCCGAATGGGGATAGCGACGCCTGCCCGCATCCGAAACGATATCGAAACATGTGAAGCCGCAGCCAACCGGTTCGGGGCATCCGATGATCGCCTGGGCCAGGTCGGCAAGATGGTGCTCGTGCCAAAGATCGTCGGCGTCCAGAAAAGCGACCCAGTTTCCCTGGGCCGAGCGGATGCCGAGATTGCGCGCCGCATAACCGCCCGGCCCGGGCGGAGAGCGTTCGAGTATGACGAGGCGTTCGCCGGCCATAGCCTCTACGATGGCGAGGCCGCCATCGGTCGAGCCGTCGTCGACAACGATGATCTCGACCGGCGCGAAACTTTGCGCGAGCGCGCTGCGCACCGCGGCTTCGACGTGCGGCGCCTTGTTGAACAGCGGAATCACGACCGAGAAGCGCGGGGCGGTGTTGCACGGGAATGCGGACTGGTTCATCCCGACCTCGCCAGACGCGGCGTCCCGCGCATCGGCACCAGATACCGGGGATGGTCGATCCCATCCGTCCGCCGCCCAGAGCGAGCCGCCATCGTATGACCCCAGAGATAGCCGTACAATATGAGGCCTTCGATCTGCCAGAAAGGCATGGTCGCGAAATTGAGTAACAAGAAACTCAGATGCGCAGCCATCAATCGCCAGGGCTGCCGTGAGCGTGCCGCCATCGCAAAGCCTGTCGCGAGAAACCCCGACAGTGTACCAAAGCCTAATACGCCATAATCGAACAGAACCCCGACAAAGCTGTTATGCGCGTACAGCGCGAAATGCGCTTCCCATGCATCCGGACCGAAGCCCAGCAACTGGTGCAGGGGCCCCGCCGCTGCCCAGCTATGGACATAGGCGCTCCACAGATAGGCGCGGCCGGTAAGCAGTGACCGTTCCTCGGCCGTAAAGCTTTCCGGCGGCGCGAACAGCGGCACATCGCCGCGCAGGAGATCACCGACATCGGCAAACCGGTCCGAAACCCCCAGGCCGTAGGCGATCGCAAAGCCGCCGAAGACCATCCCCTTCAGCACGACCGCGCGGCGCAATCGGGGTTCGAACCACCGCCCCGATGCGGCGAGCAGCGCATAGCCCGCCAGCGGCAGAACGCCGATAATCGCCGTGCGATAATTGGCGAGCATGATCCCGATTGTCGCGGCGCCCATCGCGATCGCACGGATCGACAGACGGACACCGCTGGCGAGACAGGCCACCAGGAACATCGCCGCCAGCGCGACCGAAAAGGCCGCCTCGTGATTATAGCCGCCGATATAGCCGATCGAACCGTCGCTCGCGGTTTTCGATATACCGAGCAGCAGCGAAACGGCCTGGAAGATGACGAGCGGACTGAAGGCCAGTATCGCCGCCAGTCCGAACCGGCGATCTTCGCTTTGCAAAGCCTGATAGGTGGCGATCGCGATCGCGAGGAAATAGCAATATTTGATAAGGATATCGACGCTCGCACCGATCCGCGCATTGGCGAACGCGCTGAGCAGCGTAACCGCGATCAGCAGATATAGGGGCAAAAAACCCTTGGAGAGCAGCAGGGTTTTGCGGACGACCAACAGGCCGACTGCGACCACCAAGGCCGAGAACAGCGCATTGATCGACAGTCCGGCGGCGATCTTGGGAAAGGTGTGTTCGTGAAAGGCGGACAGGATAAGCCGCATCCAGATCGCGCAGACGACGAACCGCGCCGGCGCCGTCTTCGCAATCCCCAATGCCGCGCCGAACACCAGCGTCGCCAATACCGCGCCGGGGATCAGTGCATATGTCGGCAGCATCGGAGCGAAAGATATGAAATCGCCGGTCATCATCCGGGCCGAGCATCGGCAAGCGCCGTCTCGATCACGCGCCAATATCGATCGGCGGCGCGTTCCGGGCTGAAGGCGGCAACGCGCTCTGGCCCATTCGCGGCCAGGGTTAAGCGGAGCGCGACGTCTTCCATTTGCGCGATCGCGGCGGCCATCGCGGCGACGTCATTGGGCCGAACGAGCAGGCCGCCTTCGCCTTCGGCAAACCCCGTCGCTGCGTCCCTGACGCGGGTTTCGAGGATTTCGGCGGGCCCCGATTTGCAGTCGGTCG
The DNA here is from genome assembly GCA_039180285.1 of Pseudomonadota bacterium. Lineage (GTDB taxonomy): Bacteria > Pseudomonadota > Alphaproteobacteria > Sphingomonadales > Sphingomonadaceae > Parasphingopyxis. The sequence goes on from JBCDDN010000027.1 coordinate 22,212, forward strand.
CGACCGCCGGTATTCCCAAGGCCAGTGCTTCGACCAGCGCATTGGGAAAGCCCTCCGCATTCGAACTGAGGATGAACAGTCCGCCGCGGGCCAGTATCGCATAGGGGTTCTCGACAAAGCCGGGCAGCACCAGCCGCTCGCCCAGACCATGCGAATCGCCGAGCGCGCGCAACGCGTCTCGCAACGGCCCTTCGCCGATAATGACGAGCCGTCCGGAACGCCCGGATCGCGCGAACGCTTCGATCGCGAGCGCGAAATTCTTGTTCGGCACCAACCGCCCCATCGCCAGGCAATCGTCACGCCGCACCGGGAAAGCCGGCGGTTCGGCGGCCCGGGCTTCGATCCGTTTCGTATCGACCGGATTGAAGATGACCGAAATGCGTGATCGATCGATGCCGAAATCGCGCACCAGCGTGTCGGCGACACCCTTGGAAACTGCGATGATCGCGGCGGCGCGCCTATAGGTCAGGCGGACGAGCCAGCGGCTGATCCAGGCAAACCGCCCCGTGGCCAGATGCGCGCTGGTATCGACGCGCTCGCTGACGATGAACGGGCGGCTGGACAGCCTTGCGGCGAAGGCAGCCGCGACATTGGTGCGGGTCAGAAAAGCGACGATGAGATCGACGCGTTGCCGTTTCGCAAGCCCGGTCATTCGCCGGACGCTCCTTACCAACCCGTGGCGGCAGTCCAGCCGGTGAACGGGAATATGATCGGGCAGGCGATAGGCTTCCGGCTCGCCGTCGAGCAGGGCCGCCTCGACGCGAAATCGCTCGGCATCGGGCACCGGCATCGCCAGTAACGTCGCAAATACCCGTTCCGCGCCGCCTCCGGCGAGCGAATTGATCGCAAAGAGGATATGCCGGCGCGCACTTTCCCCGACGGCCGGCGATCGGCCCGTCTCCTCCGCAGCGGTCTCGTATCCGACCGACGGGACATCCGCCGCGACCGCCGGATCGCGATCAGACATTTTGCGGCGCATATTCGCGATAGAGATAGGTTTCGTCGTCAAGCCCCGCTCGCGCTTGCGCCCGCAGATCGACCCTGGCGAGCGCGGCGCCCGCGACATGCGCACCGGCCCGTTCCAGCTGCTCCATCGCCGTCTGTGCGGCCCGCGCGGGCGTCTTGCGCCACCGGACGGCGAAGATCGTCCGGTCGGCCATCGCCGCCAATACGGGACCGGCGGCGACGGCCAGAACCGGCGCCGTATCGATCACGATCAGGTCATGATGGTCGCCGAGCCGGGCGATCAGCACCTCCATCGCATCGCTCGCGATCAGATCGCCCATCGCTTCGGTATCGCCGGAGAGCGGCAGGATCATTGCACCGCTGTCCGGATCGGCAATCAGTGCGTCGTCCGCCGACGCCCGGCCCTGGAGAATATCGGCAAGGTCCGGCCCACCGTTCGAGAAAGCCCTGCTCAGCGTGCGTTTTCGATAATCGCCGTCGATTAGAACCGCGCGATGCCCCGCCCGGGCGACCGAACGGACAAGGCCAAGCGCGAGGGTCGACTTTCCCTCATCCGGCACGGCCGAACTAATCGCGACCGACCGGGCGACCTGGCTGTGGCGCCCCACCTGCAGCTCGAGCGCGAGCGCGCGGCAGGCTTCTGCGAACATCGCGCCGCTTTCGGTCGCCTCCATCGCATCGTCGAAGCCCAATATCGGCCTCCCGTCCGTCTTTTTCCGACCGGTCTTCAGATCCGGCAGCGAGGCCAGAACCGGCAGTTCGAGCGCATCGGCCACATCCTTGCGGGTGCGCAGACCCCGTTCGAGCATCTCGAGCAATAGAATGACGAGCGCCACCGCCCCGAGCGCGGCGAGCGCTCCGGCGAGGGCATAGACCGTCAGGTTCGGCGATACGGGATTGCGCGGCACCGAGGCCGCCGAGATGATATAGGCATTGCCGCGCTCGGTACCTTGCGCGGTCACGGCTTCGCGATAGCGTTCGAGCAGCGCCTGATAGAGAACGCGGGCGGCCTCGGCATTGCGTTCGAGTTCGGCGAGCCGGACAGCCGTCCGGTTGCCGGCCCGCAGCGTCTGCTGGACGGCGCCGATGGAGCCATTGAGCGCCGCCGTTTCGTTGCCTGCGGCATTGGCCTCCGCGATCAGGCTGGTGCGGATACGGGCGGTCTCCGCATCGATTTCCGCGCGAACCGCCGCGAGCGCGCTTTCGACGCGCATCATGTCGGGATGGCCGGATCCGTAGATCTCGCTAAGCGACGCCCGTTCGGCGACGATCTCGGCTTCCTGGGCCCGCAACTGCCGGATCAGGGAGGAGCTCAGCACGTCGGGCGCCGCGTTGCCGTCGGCTTGATTGGCGGCGGCGAGCCGAGCTTCCGCCGCGGCCTGCGCCGCACGCGCCGATGCCCGCAAACCGTTGAGCGTCGCGATCTGCTGCTGCGCCGTTGCGGCGTCGTCATAGATGTCGACGAGATCGGTCCGCTCGCGATACCGGGCGACGGCCGCTTCGGCCGAGAGTACGTCGTCGCGCAACTGTTCCAGCCGTTCGCGCAGTATCTCCACTTCCTCCTGCGTTCCGGCGAACAGCCCGCTGCGCTGCGTTTCCATATAGGCGGCCAGCGTCGCGTTTACGATCGCCGCGGTCAGCTCGGGATCGTCCCAGCTGAAGCCGATCGCGATCGCATAGGACAGCCCTTCGCGGTTCACCGCCAGGCGGCTGCGCACGACGTCGATCGCACGGGCCCGGGCATCGTCCGAACCGTCGGCTGCGATCGCATCGGCTCCGCCGAAGCCCGGCATGCCGGCAAGGTCCAGCCGGTCCACCACGGCGGCCGCGACGGCCGCCGAGCGGATGATCTGAACTTCGGTATCGACGGTGGGCGAGTCCGTCGGAACCTGCAGTCGCCGGTCGGAGTCGGTCTGGACGATCTCCTCCACCTGGCGCTCCAACGCGACGCGGGCATTCGCGTGATAGACGGGCTCGGTCATCCAATAGGCAAGTGCAGTCAGCGTCAGCGCCGCCGCGATCACGGTTATGATCACGACCGCCCGGCGACGGATGACACCGATAACGGCGCGGATGTCGACAAGGCCCGGCTCGTCCGGTCTCGCCATGTTATCCATCGTGCCTATGTCCATGAGGATCCTCGATCGGCGAGGCCGTTTGCAGTCACCGTCTAGAATAACTCGCGCGACGCCCATTCGGGTCCATCGGCATGGCGCGCAGCGTGCACAGCTGAACCGATCACCGATGATTTCGACGGGCCAGACTCTCGCTTTATCGCCGTCGGCTTGCGCCATTTTGGTGTGCGCCGCATCATCGGCGCAATGACACTGCTATCGCTTCCTTCCGCTCGATTTCGGGCGCTCATATCGCACGTGCAGCATGGCGCGCTCGGACGGTCCGGGGAGCGCTGACGATGCACTTTCAGACCGGTCGGCAGTCGTTCCTCGGCAGATTTCGAAACCCGTCCGGTCCCGCACGAGCGGCTCCCGCCATCGACGCGACGCATCCCACGACCACATTGTTTGCCTGGAGCCCCAAAGACGGCTCACGCAATTTCGGAGATCATCTGAGCCATGTGATCGCCGAGGCGGTCGCTGCCGAACGCGGCCTGACGTTTCACGACGAAGTCTCGCAGCCGAGACGATTGCTGGCAATTGGATCAATCCTGCATTTCGCGCAGGACGGCGATGTGATCTGGGGCTCGGGGATCAACGGCAAGATCCCATTATCGCGGATCGCGGCCCGATCGCTCGACATCCGGGCCGTGCGCGGACCGCTGACCCGTGCGCATCTGCAGGACAAGGGCTTCGCCGTACCCGAGATTTTCGGCGACCCGGCGTTGCTCGCCCGGCGCTATTTCGGCGACCGTTTTCCGCGCCTCGAAACGCGGGACTATATCGTCATTCCCAATCTGCACGACATCGCCTTGGTCGCCGATCATCCGGCTTTCGTCTCGCCGCTCAACGGCTGGAACAGGTGTATCGAAGCCATATGTTCGGCCCGCTTCGTCGTGGCCAGCTCGCTGCACGGCGTTATCGTCGCCGAAAGCTTCGGTGTGCCGGCGCGTCTCGTCCGGCTGACCGATACCGAAAGCCCGTTCAAATATGACGACTACGCCCAAGGCACCGGACGTGACCGGCTGACGCCGGCGCGCTCGATCGACGAGGCGCTCGATATGGGACCGTATCCTCCGGCGCAGTTCGACGCGGAACGATTGGTGGACGCCTTCCCCTGGGACTTGTGGACATGAGCATGCCATGCTGGACTCTCGGCTAACCGCGGCGCGACTGGGGCGCAGTTCGATCTGGTCGCTGCTCGATACCGGCGCGGCGCAGCTGCTCAACCTGCTCGTCTTTCTGGTTCTCGCCCATTTCCTCGCCCCGAGCGCATTCGGCCTGCTCGCGGCCGCGCTGCTTGCCAATGAGCTGTTCCGAACGATCGCCGTCGAACCGATCCTTACTGCGGTCACCACGCGGGCCCGGCCCGATCATGACGATTATACCGCCTGCTTCCTGCTCATCGCGGGCGTCTCGCTGCTCGGTTTCGCGCTGATATTTTTCGCCGCCGGACCGGTCGAGGCGCTTTCGGGCATCGACGGGCTGGGCGCCACGGTGCAGGCCACCGCCTTTCTCATCCTGACCGCCAGCTTCGCGCGCACACACGAGGTCTGGCTGATCCGCCAGCATCGGTTCGACACGCTGGCGATGCGATCGATCCTGTCGATCCTGCTCGGCGGCGCCGTCGGCATCGTGCTCGCCATCCATGGCTTCGGCATCTGGAGCCTGATCGCCCAGCAGCTCGTCCGCAGCATATCGGCGCTGGCCTTCCTGTGGATCGCGGCCCGATGGATGCCCGGATGGCGCGCCGGTCGCGAAAAATTCGTCTCGATCCTGCGCTACGCCCGCCATGTCTCGGCAACCGGGATCGCCAATTTCGCTAACCAGCAGAGCGACGTCTTTTTCGCGATCACCTATCTCGGTGCCGGCCCGACCGGCCTCTACAACGGCGCAAAGCGGCTGACGAGCGCGACCAACCAGATATTAGCGCGCTCCCTCAACCGCGTCGCCCTGCCGGCATTCGCCGAACTCAAAGCGGACCGCAGCCGGTTGCGATACGGCTTCCTCAACGCGGTTTCGCTGACATCGCTGGCGACGGCGCCGATCTTCGCCGGCATCGCACTATTGTCCGAAGACATCGTAGCCGTCGCGTTGGGCGACGACTGGACAGCAACCGCGCCGTTGCTGGCGATCCTGTGCCTACCCGCGTTTCTCGCAACCATCGGACAGTATAATCACTCGATCGTCCTCGCACTCGACAAACCGCATTGGCAGACGATCCTGACGGCGATCTACGGCGCGGCGAACATCCTGCTATTCCTCATCGTCGCGCGATACGGGATCGTCGCGCTCGCCACGGCCTTCGCGTTTCGGGCGCTCACGCTGTTTCCGCTATCCTTCGGTGCGGCGCTGTATCTGACGGACATCCGATGGCGCCGTTATCTTGCCCGTATCGGCCCGCCCTTGCTCGCGAGCGGGATCATGGTCGTCATGCTGATACCGCTCCACACGGCGCTCGAGAGTTATGCGCCGGTGACGCGCCTGTTCGCGCTGCCGCTCGCCGGCGCACCGATTTACCTCGTGTCGCTGCTGGTTTTCGATCGCGATCGGCTGTTCGCCGCCGCCCATATCGCGGCCAAAACCATCGGCAAAGACTTTACAGTGAAAGGCCGCTCATGATCATCCACGCCTATCCCGCCCGATCGAATATTGCCGCGAACCCCTATAATCATCTGCTGTCCGACGGTCTGGAAGCGTTGGGATGGCAGGTGCGCGAACCGGCGGTCGGCCAGGCATTCGCCGAACCCGCGGACATCGTTCATATCCACTGGCCCCAGGCGGCGCTGAACCAGCCGGCGGCGATCGCCATCCGGCGCGCCGCGCGCCTGTTCGCGACACTCTCCGCGCAACGCCGGCGGGGCGCGAAGATCGTCTGGACGGCCCATAATATCGACAGCCATGACAGCCGTCGTCCGCGTCTGGAACGGCTTTTCATGCAACAGATCGCCGGGCTGCTCGACGGGCTGATCGTGCTGTCCGATGCGAGCCGGGACCGGGCGATCAAGGTCTATCCGCAGCTGGCGAGGCTGCCCTGGAAGACGGTGCCACACGCCATTTATGGCGACGCCTATCCGAAGGCGCGGACGCGGGATGCGGCCCGCACGCATTTCGGCGTAACGGGCGAACGGCCGGTGGTCGGCATCGTCGGCGATCTAAAGCCGTATAAGGGCCTCGACATCGTTCTCCGGGCGCTGGAGGATATGCGCCCCCGCACCGTAACGGCCCTCGTTGCCGGGCGCTTTCCGGACGCCGATTGCCGGGACGCCGCGATGCGGCAGATCGATGGCGCGCGCACGGCCGGACACGATGTGGCGCTGCATGAGGGGCGGCTCGACAATCAAGAGATGGTCGATGCCCTTGCGACCTGCGATGCACTTCTTTTGCCGTATCGGAACGCGATGAATTCCGGGCTCGCCATTCTGGCGATCGAGCGCGAGACGCCGGTGCTGATGGCGGCGAACCCGGCGTTGCGGGAACTGGAACGCGAGGTCGGATCGCCGCTCGTCAAGACGAGCGCGCGGTTCGATGCACCGACCATCGCGGACTTCGCGGCCCATGCGCATGAACAGCGTTCCGCCCTGGATAGCGCCGCCTTCCGGGCCGAACGCGCGATCGCGGCATCGGCGGCGCTTACCGATCGTTTCTTCCGATCCCTGATCCCCGACTCGCCCTTCGGCCTTCGCGATACCGATACGCCCACTCCGATCGACCGAGCCGTGGAGAAAACGGCGGCTTGAGATAAACTGCACTCTGCCGTAGATAAGGAGGCGCCGTCACGAAAGTCGATCTGCGATCCGCAATATCACGATAATGTCGGCGAGAGGATGTCCGGCGGGAACCGTGAAGCAAAGAAGGAACGAGCGGCGCGCGGCCGGCCCGGCTGACGATATGCTTCCCCGGAAGACCTTTTTCGCATTTGCCGCATCGCTGGCAATCGGCCTGACGATCTGGGCGCTGCTATTCTGGTTCCTTCTATAGACGAATCCGCGCGATGACTCGAAGGCGCAGCGCGCAGCACCCCTTCCCAGTCCCGATAATCCCGGCTTGGTAAAGATATTCCGACCACTTCGTCAGACGCAGAACACAGCATGACGCATTCGATATGCGGTGCAGCATAGAATGTGTATCTCTGTGGGTCAGAGCGGACTCATACTTGGTGTTCAGTCGGGGGCGGTTGCCATTGTGCCGAGTGCACACGGTAGGAAGGGTTCGCTGCTTTGACCGTCCAACAATCCACTGGAAAACTCGCCGAAATCGTGGCCCCCGTACCGCGTGCTGCAGCGCCGTCCCGCCGCGGCGTTCGCGCGCGGATGTACGCCTTTTTGATACTGGGCGATGTCGCTGCCCTGTGTCTCACGCTGGCTTTGGTTGCGGGCCGGGGCGAAGGCTGGTTCCTCACCGCCGCATGGCAGTCGATCGCCTATGCGGCGGTCCCGATCTATTTGGCGGCGGCGGCGAATTTGGGCGCTTATTCGATGGACTCGCTGCTGAAACCGTCGACCGGCGTCTGGCGCGCCGGCATGGCCGCTATCTTCACCCTGCTCACCTTGCTCTTGGCCGGTTTTTTCCTGAGTACCGTCGATCGCGGAGAATGGTTGAGTCTCATTCTCGCCATGCTCCTGGCGCCGGTCGCGATTTTCGGGGGGCGGTACATCGTCCGGTCGATCGGCGCGCATCTGTTCGCCAGCCGTTACTTCAACGAGATCGTGATCAGAGACGGATCGGGAATAGAGGTTCCGGCCCATGCGATTGAAATCGATGCCTCTCAGGCCAATCTGAAACCGGATCCGATGGACCCGATGATGCTGGACCGCCTGGCGCGGATATTGCGCGGCGCGGACCGCGTGGTCGTCGCCTGCCCGCCCGAAGCGCAGCGGCAATGGTCCAGCCTGTTGAAGGGTGCGAATGTCCGCGGCGAGGTCATCGCGCGCGAATTCGAAGCCGTCAGCGCGATCGGGATCGATCAGCTTGCCGGGCGCACGACGCTGGTCGTCGCCTCCGGACCGTTGGGGCCGGTCAATCGCCTCCTCAAACGCGGTCTCGATCTGGCATTGACGATCCCGGCATTGGCCCTTCTCGCGCCGGTGTTGCTGATGATCGCGATCGCCATCAAGCTCGACAGTCCGGGCCCGATACTGTTCCGGCAAAACCGGGTGGGGCGCGGCAACGCGCTGTTCGCGGTCTTCAAGTTCCGCAGCATGCGGGCGGACAGTTGCGATGCGGCCGGTCGGCAATCGACCGAGCGCAACGACAGCCGGATAACCCGGGTCGGGCGCTTCATTCGCCGAACGAGCCTCGACGAACTGCCGCAGTTGTTCAACGTTCTCAACGGATCGATGAGCCTGGTCGGCCCCCGTCCGCACGCGCTCGGTTCGCTGGCTGGACAGCAATTCTTCTGGGAGGTGGATGAGCGTTATTGGCATCGCCACGCGCTGAAACCGGGAATCACGGGCCTTGCTCAAGTCCGCGGCTTTCGCGGAGCGACGCATCGGCGCGACGATCTGACCCGCCGGCTGCAGGCCGATCTGGAATATATGTCAGGCTGGACGATCTGGCGCGACGTCTGGATCCTGTTCAAAACGGCGCGCGTAATAATCCACCCGAACGCCTATTGACCGGACGCCCCCTATACGGGCAGCGCGGAGCATAGCCCTGCATGGTTCATCCTAAGGTCGCAATGCCCTTTCCCGATCGCCGTGCTACCGATGGTCCGGGAGCAGCGAAGATGGAAATTGAAGAAATTGTCTCTTTTCTCTCGCGGCACGAACCGTTTGCGCTGCTTGATGACGAGCAGCGCGGCGCGTTCAGTCGCACCGTGGAGGTGCGCTATTTTCCGCGCGGTTCGCAAATCATCGAAGCGGGAACACCCAATGCGCATCTGTCCGTCGTCCGGTCCGGGGCGGTAGAGCTGAGACTGGGCGGCACCGAGCTGAACGCGCGACTCAGCGAGGGTCAGAGCTTCGGCTATCCGTCGCTGCAACGCGACGGGATCGCGCGGAACGAAGTCGTCGCGCTGGAAGATACGCTGCTTTATCGCGTATCCGCTAACGTCTTTCACCGCCTCAATAATGAGAGCGAGGCGTTTCGCGCTTTCTTCGTTGCGGATGAGAATGATCGCCTGCGCAAGGCGATAAAGCGGTTCGGTGGTACGCACGTCAAGGGTTCCCCCGCCGTTACCCAGACCCAGGTCGGCCAGCTGCTGCGCCGCGGTGATGTGATCGCCGCCGGTCCCGACACTTCGATCGGCGATGCGGCGCGGCTGATGACCGAGGCGGATGTATCCACCCTGCCGCTGATTGCCGATAACCGGCTAGTCGGCATCGTCACGGACAAAGATTTGCGACGGCGCGTATTGGGTGCAGGGCTGCCGTCCGACGCACCGGTCGAAACGATCATGACCGCAGATCCGATCACCGTCGGCGACGACGACGACATGCTCGCCGCGATGCTGACGATGAGCGAGCGCAACATCCATCATTTGCCGGTTACCGGACCGGATGGTGTGCTGATCGGCGTGCTCGGCGCCAGCGACCTGCTCAATCGTTTCGGAACGAGCGCCGTTCACGTCGTGTCGTGCGTGCGCAGTGCGACGGATGCGGAGGCGGTCGCCGAGGCGACGGCGCGTTTGCCCCAGGCGTTGATCCACCTCGTCGACGCGGGTGTCGATGCCGAACATATCTCGCGCTTCGTCTCCTCTATCGGCGAGACCGCGCACCAGCGGCTGTTGACGCTGGCGCAGGACGCGCTTGACGCACCACCCGCGCCCTTTGCGCTCGCGATATTCGGCTCGCTTGCGCGGCAGGAGCAGGCGCTCGGTTCCGACCAGGACAATGGTTTCATCTTCGGCGAGGGTTACGATCCGGCCGCGCACGGCGCCCATTTTGCCGAACTTGCGGCGCGGCTCAGCGATGGATTGAACGCGGCGGGCTATATCTATTGTCCGGGCGACATCATGGCGACCAACGCGCGATACCGGAAAGACGCGGCCGACTGGATGGCCGATTACGACCGCTGGATATCGAAGCCCGATCCCGATGCAATCCTCAATGCAACGATTTTCTTCGATCTGCGCGGGATCGCCGGCGAGACCGAACTCGTCGATGCATTGCGCGACGATATCTATTCGAAAGCGCGCGACAATCGCATTTTCCTGTCCTTTATCGCCCGCGCCGCCGCGACGAGCCGGGTGCCGCTCGGCTTTTTTCGCAATTTTCTGCTCAACCATGACGAGAAGGAAGGGGATGTGCTCGATCTGAAGCTGCAGGCGATCGCGCCGATCGTCGATATCGCGCGCGTCTACGCGCTGGCGGGCGGCGTTACCCAGACCAACAGCAAAGCCCGGCTCTCCGCGGCTGCAAGCGAAGCTATGATCGGCGAAGCGGCGGCCGCCGACCTTGCCGATTGCTTCGATTTCGTGCGCGGCGTGCGCTTCCGCCATCAAGCGACCCAGATCCGCAATGGCGATCGCCCCACCAACAAGCTCGCTCCGGCCAGCCTGTCGCGTTTCGAACGCGAGCATCTGAAGGATGCGTTCAAGGTGATCCGCGAACAGCTCGACGCGGTCAGCCGAACCTTCGCGGGCGGCATCATATGATATTCAGCCGGCACGGGCGGTTCGCACGAAAGCGCGCACGTGCCGCCGAAGCCGCTAAAGGAACGCCGCTCGAAAACTATTACGCCATCGACCAACCGGACTTCGAGGCCGAGGCGGATGCCATGTCGATGATCGCCATCGATCTGGAAACCGATGGGCTCGACGCGCGAACGGACGCGGTATTGGAGGCCGGCTGGGTCGGGTTGACACCGCAGGCGATCAGCACCCCGACTGCCGGTCGGCTGCGCTTCCGACCCGATAGGAAGTTGAGCGAGCAAAGCGTCGTCATCCACCACATCATGGATGACGAGGCCGCGACCGGGTTGGCCGAAACCGATGCGCTGACCGCGCTTCTACCCGCGCTGGCCGGCAAACCGCTGGTCGCGCATTTCGCCGAGATCGAACGCGATTTTCTCGACGCTGCGTGCCGCCGCTGTTTCGATGCTCCGTTTGTCGCGCCGTTCATCTGCACGATGCAGCTCGAGCAACGCTGGTATCCGGCGACTCGCGCGGCGGACGGGCTCCGGCTCGGCAAGCTGCGCGCGCGGCACGGGCTACCGGCCTATCGCGCGCATGACGGGCTGACCGACGCGCTGGCCTGTGCCGAACTGTTCCTCGCGCAGCGCGCGAAACGTGGCGACGCGCCCATCCCGCTGGGCGATCTTCTCGACCATTGACCCCCGATATCCTCCATTAGACCAAAGTCGCGCTGTCAAATCGCGCGATATCGACTAGCCTTCGACGCTGAGGATGGAAGCCCGGGGTCCGTCTCCCGGATTCGAAGATAACAGGAGGGGTGGACGATGTCCGACGATAACAGCCAGAATTCCGGCGAAGACGATCACGTCACGAGCGATACCGAGCAGGCCTATTGGAAGGCCAATATCCGGCTGCTCATCACCCTGATGAGCATCTGGTTCATCGTCTCGTTCGGGGCCGGCATCTTGTTCCGCCCGTTCCTCGATCAGTTTTCGCTCGGCGGTTACCCGCTCGGCTTCTGGTTCGCCCAGCAGGGTTCGATCTACGTCTTCATCGTACTGATCTTCTTCTACACGATCCGCATGAAGCAGATCGAACGCACCTTCGATCTCGACGACTAGGAGGACAGGACGATGGAAACGCAAACCCTGATCTACCTGTTCGTCGGTCTCTCCTTCGCGATGTATATCGGCATCGCGGTCTGGTCGCGTGCAGGCTCTACCAAGGAGTTTTATGTCGCCGGCGGCGGAGTGAATCCGGTCGTCAACGGCATGGCGACGGCCGCCGACTGGATGAGCGCGGCCAGCTTCATCTCGATGGCCGGACTCATCGCCTTTCTCGGCTATGATGGATCGGTCTATCTGATGGGCTGGACGGGCGGCTATGTGATGCTCGCCCTGCTGCTTGCGCCGTACCTGCGCAAGTTCGGCCAGTTCACGGTGCCTGACTTCATCGGCACGCGCTATTATTCGAGCGCCGCGCGCGTCGTCGCGGTGATCTGCCTGATCTTCATCAGCTTCACCTATATCGCAGGCCAGATGCGCGGCGTCGGGATCGTCTTTTCGCGCTTCCTCGACGTGCCGATCGATCTCGGTGTCATCATCGGGATGGGTATCGTATTCGTCTATGCCGTGCTCGGCGGGATGAAGGGCATCACCTATACGCAGGTGGCGCAATATTGCGTGCTGATCTTCGCCTATATGGTGCCGGCCTTTTTCATCAGCTTCCTCGTCACCGGCAACCCGATCCCGCAGCTCGGTCTCGGATCGACCGTCAACGACGGATCGGGCATGTATGTGCTCGAACGATTGGATCTGGTGCTGCAGGATCTCGGATTCGGTCCCTATACCGAAGGATCGAAATCGATGATCGACGTCTTCTGTATCACGGCCGCGCTGATGATCGGGACGGCGGGCTTGCCGCATGTCATCGTGCGCTTCTTTACCGTGCCCAAGGCATCGGACGCCCGCAAATCGGCGGGCTGGGCACTGGTCTTCATCGCCCTGCTCTACACCACCGCTCCGGCGGTCGGCGCGTTCGCCCGGATCAACTTCGTCGATACCGTCAACGAGCAGAGCTATGCCGATGCACCCGAATGGTTCAGCAATTGGGAGGCGAACGACCTTATCGCCTTTTCGGACAAGAATGGCGACGGCGTGATGCAGTATCGCGCGGGCGAGGCCTTTGCCGGGTCGCCGAACTTCACCGGCGAGACCGGGCCTTCGGGCGAACGGCTCGTCGACAATGAACCCAATGCCGAGAGCGCGAACGAGGTCTATGTCGACCGCGACATCATGGTCCTCGCCAATCCGGAGATCGCCAACCTGCCGGGCTGGGTGATCGCGCTGGTGGCGGCCGGGGGTCTGGCGGCCGCGCTGTCGACGGCGGCCGGGCTGTTGCTCGTCATCTCTGCCTCGATCAGTCACGACCTGCTCAAGCGGACGTTCAAGCCGAATATCAGCGAGCGGGGCGAGTTGATGGCGGCGCGGATCGCGGCGACGGCGGCGATCTTCGTCGCCGGCTATCTCGGCATCTATCCGCCCGGATGGGTGGCGCAGGTGGTCGCCTTCGCGTTCGGCTTGGCCGCAGCCTCGCTGTTCCCGGCGATCTTCATGGGCATCTTTTCCAAGCGCATGAACAAGGAGGGCGCGATTGCGGGCATGGTCACGGGCCTCGCCTTCACCTTCCTCTATATCGCCTATTTCAAGCTGTGGAATCCGGATGCGAATGTCGCGGCCAACTGGTTCCTGGGCATTTCGCCGGAAGGCATCGGCGTGATCGGCATGCTGCTCAACTTTGCGGTGGCGCTCGTCGTCTCGCGGATGACGGCGAGCCCGCCGATCGAAGTCCGGCGCCTGATCGACTCGATCCGCGTGCCGCGCGGTGCGGGAACGGCCTCGACACACTGAGCCTCCCGGAGTTGAAACCTCGGGGTATCGAAGCGGAACGGGGCGGCTGGAAACGGCCGCCCCTTTTCCTTTGGATTTCGGCATATTGGAGTTAAGGTTCGAGACGATCCACCGGCCAGCGAAGCCGGCGGACGGGAGAGGATGAGATATGGCGATCTGGATCGCGCTCGCGACGGCGATCCTTTATTGCGCCGGGCTGTTCCTGCTTGCCCATGCCGGCGATCTCGGCCGGATGCGCTGGAGCGATCGGCGGATGGGCTGGGTCTACGGCCTCTCGCTTGCCGTCTATTGCACGAGTTGGACCTTTTACGGCGCGGTCGGATCGGCGATCGCGACCGGCTGGCAATTCCTGCCCATCTATCTCGGCCCGATCCTGCTGTTCACGATCGGCTATCCGATCGTTCGCCGTGTGCTCAGGATCGGCAAGGCGCAGCACAGCACCTCGATCGCCGATTTCCTCTCCGCGCGCTACGGCAAGAGCGCGTCGATCGCGGCGATCGTCACGGTTATCGCGACAATCGGGGCATTGCCCTATATCGCGCTGCAGCTGAAATCGGTCGGCGAGACGCTGCTCACCCTCTCGCCCGGTATCGTCGCGACCTTCCGGCCGGACGATGTCGTGCTGGCCGTATCCGTCGCCATGGCACTCTTCGCCGTGCTGTTCGGAACGGGCCGGATCGACCTCACTCAGCATAATCGCGGCATGGTGCTCGTGATCGCGCTCGAGGCGGCGATCAAGCTGCTGGCGCTGTGCGCGGTCGCGGTTTTCGCCGCGATATTGCTGATGGCGGAACCGGGGGCAGTCGGCGAAGCTGCCCTCGCGCCGATTTTCGGCCTCGAACAGATCGACATGCGCTTTGCGATACTCGTGCTGATCGCCGCCTGCGCAGCTCTGTGCCTGCCGCGCCAGTTTCACATGACGGTCGTCGAGGCGCAGACCGACAGGCCGGATCGCGCGATGCGCTGGGTTTTCCCGGCCTATCTGGTGCTGACCTCGCTTGCCGTCTTCCCGATCGCCATGGCGGGTGTCACGCTGTTCCCGGCGGGCAGCGTCAGCCCCGACATGACGGTGCTCGCACTGCCACTCCAGTTCGACGCGGAATGGCTCGCCATCTTCGCTTTTATCGGCGGATTTTCCGCCGCGACCGGCATGATCATCGTCGCGACGATCGCGCTGTCGGGCATGATCACCAACGATATCATCGTGCCGCTCGCCTATCGCGGACGCATGCGGCAAGGCCGGCGCGACATGCCGATCGGCCCGGCGCTGCTCCGGATACGGCGGGCCACGATCGCCGCACTGCTGGCGCTGGCCTATTTCTATTACCGCTCGATCGACGAGACGACATTGCTCGCAGGTCTCGGAGTTATCTCCTTTGCCGCAGCCGCCCAATTCGCGCCGGGGCTTGTCGCCGGCCTCTATTGGCGCGGTGCGAACCGTGTAGGGATGATCACCGGGCTACTCGCGGGCTTCGCCGCCTGGCTGTTCCTGCTGTTCATTCCCGCCTTTCTCGGTACGCCGCCGCCGCTGATGATCGGCGACGATACGCTTGTTTCCGGCGTTGCGATCAGCCTCGGCGCCAATATCGCGATGCTGCTGCTCGCGTCGCTGCTCGGCCAGACGAATCTTATCGACCGCACCCAAGCCGCCGCCTTTGCATCGCCGCGCCCGGCACCCGCCGCGGCCGCCAGACTCTCCACCAAGGCGCGCGTCGCCGATTTCCGATTGCTGCTCGCCGAGATTGCCGGTCCCGAGCGCAGCCGCGCGGCCATCGACGCGCTGCGGTTGAGCAGCGCGAAATCCTATGCCGATTCCGATCCGGCCGACGCGGATATCGCCGCGCTCGTCGAACGTCAGATATCGGGCATCTTGGGCGCCTCCTCGGCGCGGGCGCTGGTCGTTTCGACGCTCGAAGGCGATCCGCTGGCGCTCGAAGATGTCGTCGCGATGTTCGGCGAGACCTCGCAACGGCTGCAGTTCAGCGCCGATACGCTCGAAATCGCGATCGAGAATATCGACCAGGGCGTTTCGCTCGTCGATCGGGACCTGCGGCTGACGGCCTGGAACAGCCGCTATGTTGAGATGTTCGGCTATCCCGAAGACCTCGTAACCACCGGCCGTCCGATCGCCGATCTGATCCGTTTCAACCTCGGCAAGGCCGGGCTGGAAGGAGCGGCGCGGGAGCGTCAGGTCGAACGGCGGATCGCCCATCTGCGCGCCGGCCGGCGGCACAGCGCCGAAAGCGAACAGCCCGACGGTCGCTATCTGCGCATTCAGGGCCGTCCCGCGCCCAATGGCGGCTATGTGACCAGCTATACCGATATCACGGCCGATCGGCTGGCCGAGCTCGCGTTGGAAGCGAAGATCGCGGAGCGGACGCAGCAGCTCGTCGCAGCCAATCAGGCGCTCGAACGCGCGACACGGTCCAAGACGCGCTTCCTTGCCGCAGCGAGCCATGACCTCGTCCAACCGATGAACGCGGCGCGACTGTTCAGCTCGGCGCTGGCGGAGGAGATCGGCGGCGAGAAGGCGTTCGAACGCGGCAAGGCGCGCGAACTGCTCGAGCGAATCGACCGATCAATCGGGTCGGCCGATCAGCTGCTGCGCGCCCTGCTCGATATCTCTAAGCTCGATGGCGGTGGCCTTGAACCGCGCCCGACCCGCTTTCCGATCAGCGATTTGATCGAGGAGATCGAGTCGGAATTCGCGGTACGCGCGGAAGCCAAGGGATTGCGGTTCCGGGCCGTCCGGTCGAGCGCCTGGATCGAAACCGATCGCGGCCTGCTCTTGAGCATCTTCCAGAATCTCGCGGCGAATGCCGTCCGCTATACCGATAGCGGCGGGGTGTTGATCGGGTGCCGCCGGCGCGGCGAGGGCATCGCGATCACGGTTGCCGATACCGGCATCGGTATTCCGGACGACGAGCAGGATCGTATTTTCGACGAATTTTCGCGCTTTGCCGGAGAGCGGGGCGCGAACGGCCTCGGGCTCGGGCTCGCCATCGTCCGACGTATCGCCGATCTTCTGGATGTCGATGTGACGGTCCAATCCGTCTATGGCCGCGGCAGCTGTTTCAGCCTGACGCTCCCCGCGCGGTTCGAAGCGGCGGGGCCGCAAACCGTGTCGAATGGCGCATCGGCGGGACACGCGCCGCTGGCGGATACGCATGTCCTGTGCATCGACAATGACCCCGCGGCGCGCGAAGCGATGTTGGCGCTGTTCGAACGCTGGGAAGTCAAATGCGAGATTGCCGCCGGCGAGGCCGATGTCGTCGGGATGACGCAGCCGGATCTTGTCATTATCGATTATCGGCTCGATGACGGTCTGACCGGCGACAATCTGTACGAAATGCTGTGCGATCGCTGGGGCATGCGCCCTCCGGTCGTGCTTCTGACGGCCGAAGACGGTGCACAGACCGAGGCGGCGGCCGAAGCGATAGGCGCAGAGCGGCTGCTGAAACCCGTTCCCGCAGCGGTTTTGCGGGCGCTTCTGAGCCGACTCGTCGCGGAACGCGCAACCGTTTAGCGGTTCAGGTCCGTGGCGGCCTCATCGACATCGAGCTTGCTTGCGAGCAGCACGGCCTGGGTGCGATTGACCGCGCCGAGCTTGCGGAACAGGGCGGTCAGATGCGCCTTCACGGTGGCTTCGGTAATTTCCATTTCGAAGGCGATCTGCTTGTTGAGCAGGCCCTGGTTCAGATAGCCGAGAATCCGACGCTGGGCCGGGGTCAGGCTGGCGAGCTTGTCGTAGATTTCGAGATCGGCATCCGGCGCGCCGTCATCGTCGGGAAACCAGATATCGCCGTTGCCAATCGCCACAAGCGCCGTTTTCATGGCGACCAGATCCGCGGATTTGGGAATAAAGCCGGACGCGCCGAGCCTCATGGCGGCCTTCCACACGGCAGCGCTCTCGCTCGCCGATACGATCGCGACCGGCATAGCCGGGAAATCCTGGCGAAAATCGAGCAGCGCCGAAAGCCCCTGACTGTCGTCCATATGGATGTCGAGCAGCAACAATTGGGCGCCGGTCTCCGCTGCCGCCGCCCGCGCCGCGCCGGCGGTCGCCGCTTCGATAATCTCGGCGTCGGGCCATGTGCCTTCGACCGCCTGCCGCAACGCTCCGCGAAAGAGCGGGTGATCGTCGGCGATGATGACGGGCGCGGCCATGATTATCGGTTTTGACGTCCTTCGATCAATCCGTCCACCAGGTCCGGATCGGCCAGCGTCGAAGTATCGCCAAGCGAACCGAACGCATTCTCCGCGATCTTGCGCAAGATGCGTCGCATGATCTTGCCCGACCGGGTTTTGGGCAAGCCGGGCGTAAACTGAATGCAGTCGGGGGTCGCGATCGGGCCGATCTCGCTGCGCACATGCTGCCGCAGTTCCACCGCCAGATCATCGTCCGCCGCTTCGCCGCTGTTGAGCGTGACATAGCAATAGATGCCCTGGCCCTTAATGTCGTGCGGGTAACCGACGACTGCGGCTTCGGCGACCTTGGCATGCAGCACGAGCGCGCTCTCGACCTCTGCGGTACCCATCCGGTGGCCCGAGACATTGATCACATCGTCGACCCGTCCGGTGATCCAATAATAGCCGTCTTCGTCCCGCCGGCAGCCGTCGCCAGTGAAATATTTGCCGCGATAGGTCGAGAAATAGGTCTGCTCGAACCGCTCATGATCGCCATAGACGCTACGCGCCTGCCCGGGCCAGCTTCCCGTTATACACAGATTGCCCTCGGTCGCGCCGTCCAGCACCGCGCCCTCATTGTCGACGAGTTGCGGCTGGATCCCGAAAAAGGGCAGGCCCGCGCTGCCCGGTTTCATGGCGTGCGCGCCGGGCAGCGTAGTGATCATGATGCCGCCCGTTTCGGTCTGCCACCAAGTATCGACGATCGGTCGATCGCCATCACCGACCGCATCGTGATACCAGCGCCAGGCCTCCGGATTGATCGGCTCGCCGACCGAGCCCATCAGCCGGAGCGAGGAACGGTCATGCGCTTTCACCGGCGCTTCGCCCTCGCGCATCAGAGCGCGGATCGCGGTCGGTGCCGTGTAGAAAATATTGACTTTGTGTTTTGCGATTATCGCCCAAAACCGCCCATGGTCGGGATAGTTGGGCACGCCTTCGAACATCAGGCTCGTCGCACCGTTCGCGAGCGGGCCGTAGACGATATAGCTGTGTCCGGTGACCCAGCCGATATCGGCCGTGCACCAGTAAACTTCGCCCGGCCGATAGTCGAACACGTAGTGGAATGTCGTCGCCGTCCAGACCGCATAGCCGCCGGTCGTGTGGACGACGCCCTTGGGCTTGCCCGTCGAGCCGGAGGTATAGAGAATGAACAACGGATCTTCGGCCGCCATCGGCTCGCAGGGGCAATCGTCCGATAAATCGTCCATTTCGTGATACCAGCGATCGCGACCGTCCCGCATGGTCATGTCCGCGCCGACATGCCGGATGACGAGCACACCATCGATCTCCACCCCGGCATGATCGAGCGCGGCATCGACATTCGCCTTGAGAGGGACCGTCTTGCCGCCGCGTTTTCCGGCATCGGCGGTAACCACGAACCGGCTTTCGCAATCCGCGATCCGTCCGGCCAGCGCTTCGGGTGAAAAACCGCCGAAGACGACCGAATGGACAGCGCCGATTCGCGCACAGGCCAGCATCGCCACCGTGCCCTCCAGGATCATCGGCAGATAGAGCGTCACCCGGTCACCCTTTTCCACGCCAAGCGCCTTGAGCGCGTTCGCCATGCGCACGACCTCGGCTTGCAGTTCGGTATAGGTCAGCGAGCGGCCGTCGGCGGATGGATCGTCGGGTTCCCAGATCAACGCGATATCATCGCCGCGTCCGGCCGCGACATGGCGGTCCACGGCATTGTGGCAGATATTGAGAACGCCATCCCCGAACCATGTGATCGCTACCGGATCGAACGACCAGCCGGCGATCCGGGTGGGCGGCGTGAACCAGTCGAGCCGCTGGGCCTGCTTGGCCCAGAAGCCGTCGGGATCGGCGATGCTGCTGTTGTAAAGCGCCTTGTAATCCGCCGATGTGCAATGCGTGTCCGGATCGTTCGGTGCGGCGATCGCGCCCGTTTCTATCTCTGCCGTCTGTACATTCATCTTCGCCTCTCCCCGTCATCCATCGCCGGCCCGTCGCGGGTGTCGCAGCGCAATAGAAACGGATCGTACCGGAAAAAGACACGGGTTCGGATATCGACATTGGTCTTAAGACCTATTGCCAATTTCGCCGCCCCCATGATGCCCGCCATCCTCTTCCGACAGTCACGTCTTGGAGAGGACCGACAGATGTCTATTGCGATGAAAACTCTGTTTCGGGCGGGCCTGTTCGCTGCAACCGCGATGACCGCCATTCCTGCGGCCGCCCAGGACAGCGATGTCGATGCACGGCTGGATAGACTCGAGGCGCTGGTCGAGGGATTGATCGAACGGATCGATCGGCAGGACGGGCGGATCACCGAACAGGACGCCACTATCGCGACCGAAACCCGGCGCGCCATCACCGAGGCACGCACGGTCGCCACGCGGACCGACGCCGTGGAGACGCAGATGGCCGAGGCCGAGGAAGAGCGCGGCCTCGGCTTCAGCGTCGGCGGCACGCGCGTATCCTTTGGCGGCTATGTGAAAGTGGACGCCGCGACGCAGCGAACGAGTGGTGGTCAGATCCCGGGCGGCAGCATTCTGCGCGATTTCTTCATCCCTGCGGCCATCCCGGTCGGCGGGCCCGCATCCGGTTTCGACACGGATTTCAACGCCCGCCAGACCCGTTTCTTCTTCGACACGGTTACAGAGGTCGGCGACGATCATACGCTTTCCTCGCATATCGAGCTCGATTTCCAGGTCACCGGCGGTGGCGACGAGCGCATTTCGAACAGCTATGCGCCGCGCATCCGCCAGGCCTATATCACCTATGACAATTGGCTGCTGGGCCAGGCCTGGTCGACTTTCCAGAATGTCGGCGCGTTGCCCGATACGCTCGATTTCATCGGCACGACGCCGGGCACCGTTTTCGTGCGCCAGCCGATGATTCGCTACACCAATGGCGGCCTGCAGATCGCGGTCGAGCAGCCCGAGACGACGGTAACGGCGCCGGACGGCAGCCGGGTTCTGCCCGGCGACGACACGCTGCCGGATATCGTCGCCCGCTACAACTTCAACGGACTGACTATTGCCGGCATCCTGCGCACGTTGCGGGTTTCGGACGACGATTTCGGCCTCAGTACCGATAGTGCGCTCGGCTATGGCGTCAGCGTGTCGGGCCGCGTTCCGATCGGGCCGCGCGACGATTTTCGTTTCATGGCGACGGTCGGCGACGGGCTGGGCCGCTATATCGGCCTCAATATCGTCAACGATGCGGCGATCACCCCCGAGGGCGATCTCGATCCGGTATTCACCTATTCGGGCTTTGCCGCCTTCCGCCATGTCTGGACCGACCAATTGCGCTCCACCCTCGCCGGCAGCTATTTCCGCGCGGACAATCCTGTGACATTGACCGGGCTCGGTGTGACCGACGAAGTGTGGAATGCGATGGGGAATATCATCTACAGCCCGGTCCCGCCGCTCGATCTCGGCATCGAGTACATGTTCGCTCGCCGCACTCTCGAATCGGGAGTGTCGGGTGATCTGCAACGCGTCCAGCTATCTGCGAAATATCGGTTCTAGAAGCACATTTTCACGTCTTATCGGTCGGTTACGTAGTTACTCGCTTTCTCCATTTGAGTGAATATTCAGGTTTTTCATGGCTTCTTTTGCAATTGGTTGGCGAACTTCTACATTGAGGCGAACTTGGTTTCATTGATGCCGCGATCGGGGAGATTTGATGCCTCAGACGAACAGGGTTGAAGCTGAGGCTCCACTCACATGGTTTTCGAGATCCAAGACGCGTGCGCCGCAATTCTCGATACCGCTGGTCGAACGCGACAGGCTTTTGTCGGTTTTGGATTCCGCTCTCGACAAACCGGTTTCCTGTATCGTCGCCCCG
>JBCDDN010000028.1:0-43640 GCA_039180285.1 Pseudomonadota bacterium
ATCTGCGGCGACGGTTCGGCCTCGAAAGCCCGAGCGAACTCGTCGTTACCATTTCGTCTTTCGGTTTTGCACGCGGGATATTGCGCAATGCCGATCTCGTTTTCGATATGCGCTTCCTGCGCAATCCGCACTGGGATCCCGCATTGCGGCCGCAGACAGGGCTGGATATCGCCGTCGGCGCCTATATCGCGGAAGATCCGGCCTATGAGGATATCATCGGACGGATAGAAGATCTCGCTATCCTGTTGCTGCCGCGATACCAGGCGGAGGGCAAATCCTACGTTACGCTCGGTTTCGGCTGTACGGGCGGGCGACACAGATCGGTACATGTCGCCGAACGGGTCGCCGAACGGTTGCGCAAAGCGGGATTTTCCCCCACGGTTGCGCATCGCGATTTGGCCTTTCCGTCGCTCGATTCCGTTGAACGTGCGGCAGCGGCTGAAAACAGTGATACAGGTGAGTGAATGATCGGACTGGTCCTGGTGACGCATGGCAATCTGGCACGCGAATTCGTCGTCGCCATGGAACATGTCGTCGGCGCGCAAGAGCTGATCGAAGCGATCTGTATCGGCCCGGATGACGATATGGAGGAGCGCCGGACGGAGATTTCCGAAGCGGTCGCCAAGGTTGAGAAGGGCAAGGGAGTCATCGTGCTGACCGATCTGTTCGGCGGGACGCCGTCCAATCTCTCCATATCGCTGATGCGCCCTGAAAAGGTCGAGGTCATTGCCGGGATGAACCTGCCGATGCTGATCCGGCTTGCAAGCGCCCGGCAGTCGATGAGCGTAACGGACGCCGTCGCCGCCGCGCGGGATGCCGGGAAGAAATATATCTCCGTCGCGTCCGAAATATTGGGGCAAGCCGCTTGAGCAGGGTCGAGCGGACGGTCACTATCGCCAATCAACGGGGCCTTCATGCCCGGGCGAGCAGCAAGTTCGTCACTCTTGTAAGCGAGCTGGGAACCGAGATCGAAGTCTCGCGGGATGGCCAAAGCGTCGCCGGCTCTTCGATACTAGATCTGATGATGCTCGGCGCGGCGATGGGCGACACGATAACGATTTGCGCGGAGGGCGATGGCGCTGAACAGGCCGTCGATACCTTGGCGGCACTGGTCGAGTCCAAGTTCGGGGAGGACTGACCCCTGCCCCGCGACATTACGGCCTTTTCCAATCCGCTGATCAAGCGGGCGAGGTTTCTGCGCGACAAGAAGAACCGGCGGAGCGAAGGCCTGTTCCTCGCCGAGGGTTTGCGCATTCTGACCGAGGCCGAAGATAGCGGCCGGCTACCGGTCCAGCTGTTTTTCGCCGCGGAATCGGAAAACCATCCGCGGACGCAAGCGCTGGTTTCCGCCACCGAACGGTCCGGCGGCGAAGCCATACGCACGACCCGCGCCATCCTCTCCAAACTGTCCGGCAAGGACAATCCGCAGGCCGTGGTGGGTGTCTACAGGGAGTTGGATACAGATCTCGGGGCTATCGACCGTTCGGCCGCACCGATCTGGCTTGTGGCACAGGCGCTTCGCGACCCGGGCAATCTTGGAACCATGTTGCGGACCGGCGATGCGGTGGGCGCCGGCGGGCTTATCCTGATCGACGATTGCGCCGATCCGTTTTCGGTCGAGGCGGTGCGGGCATCGATGGGCGCGCTTTTCACCCAAGGCATCGCCACCGCGCGTTGGGAGGAATTTCTGCCCTGGTTGCGGGCGGGCGACGGCTTGCTCATCGGAACGAGCCTCGACACCGATCTCGATTATCAGCAACCCGATTATCGTCCGCCGACCTTCATTTTGACGGGTAACGAGTCCGCGGGATTGCCCGAAGATTATGCGGCGGCCTGCGACCTGCTCGTCACAATGCCGATGCGGGGCAAGGCGGACAGTCTGAACGCGGCGGTGGCCACGGCGGTCATGGCTTATGAAGTGTTGAATCAGTTCCGGCGATGAGCGAGGTTCGCAAGCGTCTCGTTCTCTATCTGAGCGGATTCGATCCGCGTGGCGTGCGCTATTATCATCAGCTCTATCGGGCGGATGCGCGGAAGCAGGCCGAGGTATCGGGGTATGAGATCGCGGTCGGCAAGCGTAAGCGGATCGCCGATCATATCGTGCGCTGGGACGTTCGCTTGCGTGACGGCGACATAACGACCGATACGGAATATCTGTATTGCGAATGGGACGATATCGCCCGGCAATTCTGGGTGAAGGACCCGGCCAAACTGGCCTGGATTACGTTGACCGCCTCCTGGCGCGCATTACGGTCCGGCGTGTTCGCCAACACGTTTCGATGGAGCTGGCCCGCCGGCGTTACGGCAACGATGCCGGCGGTCATCATCCTGCTTCTCGTCATGCTCGGGATCGGGTTCGGTATAGCCGGCTATCTTGCGTTCGGCGTAGTCGGTTTGATCGGCGGTCTGGCGCTCGGCCTCGCCCTTCTATGGGGCGCCTATCGGCTCGAGCAGAAGTTCAACCTGACCTGGGTCGGGCGCATTCTCAGCTTTCACGAACGCGAGGAGCAAAGCCGGACGCATATCCTTGACGATCGCCGGGACGATTTCGGGGCACTGCTGCGTTCGCGCCTTGACGAAGGTGGTGTCGATGAGATTCTGGTCGTCGGCCACAGCTACGGCGCGGCGCTGGCGATCGCCGTTGTCGCGCGCGCGCTCGCCGACATTCCGGACGGTGCCCCGAAACTATCGCTCTTGACGCTTGGCCAGACGATCATGTGGCTCGCTTGGCTTCCCGAAGCCAAGGCGATGCGGGCGGAGATCGCAAAGGTCGCAGAAAGCGACGCGGTGGACTGGCTCGATATATCCGCGCCGCCCGACGGGGCCTGCTTTGCCTTGGTCGATCCCTACACGGCGATCGGCGACCGCAATGCCGAGCGCAGCAACCCCAAACTGCTCAACGCCAGATTCCACGAGATCATGCCCGATGCCGAGTTCGACAAGTCTTCGCGCAACTGGATGCGGCTCCATTTTCAGTACATCATGGCCGGCGCAAACCCCGCGGATTACGACTATTTCGCGATCACTGCCGGGCCGGAAACCTTGGCCGATCGCTTCGCCCACCGTCCCTCCGTACGGGATTTCACCCGGTTGCGGCGCGGTAAGGTCAAACGGCTAAGGTAGCTAAACCCCGATTGGGCTGAGCCTGTCGAAGTCCTGTACTTTCTCCCTGAACGTCAAAAATGAAGTACAGCCCTTCGACAAGCTCAGGGCAAACGGATAATCGAGACAATGATGACCGAATTCGTCCCGCCCAAACCCGCCGGCAATCCGAAGAAGCTCGGGCCGTTCGCGCGTTTCATCAAGAGCTTCCATTCATCGACCGCGCCGCTCTATGCGAACAGTTATTCGATGAAGCTCGGGGAGGTGCGGCTACCGCGCCGGACGATGTATTTCGTCAACCAGCCCGATCTCGTCCAGAACATCCTGCTCGGCGATGTCGATCGCTACCCCAAGTCGGACCTGATGGCGGCGATGCTCGAACTGCTGCTGGGTGAGAGTATCTTCGTCTCGAACGGCAATCTCTGGAAACAGCAAAGACGTATGATGGACCCGGCCTTCGAGACAACGCGGATCAAGGCGATCTTCCCGCTGATGCGCGAGGCGGTCGACGCAATGGCGGAGCGGTTCGCAGCGGGCGCGGCGGGGCCGGACACGCAGATCGATCTGGAGATGACGCATGTGACCGCGGACGTCATCTTCCGCACCATCTATTCGCGCCCCTTCACGCGCGAAGAGGCCGAGATCATCTTCGAGAATTTCGAGCGGTTCCAGCATCTCGCCTGGCAGCATGGCGTGTGGACGCTCGCTGGGGTTCCGCAATGGCTGTCGCTCGGCAAGCTACGGGCCCGGCGCTCGGCCATGACGATCCGCGAGCTGCTTCACAGGCCGGTGCGAGATCGGCTCGCAGCCATCGAGCGCGGCGAGGCGGTTCCCGAACGCGACATGCTGGCGAGCTTCATCCGTGCCGAGGATCCGGTAACCGGCAAGCGCTTCGACGAACGCGAACTGGTCGACCAGATCGGCATCATGTTCCTCGCGGGTCATGAAACCTCGGCTTCGGGTCTGGCCTGGGCGCTCTACCTGATCGCGCAATGCCCCGATGTGCAGGCGCGGTTGCAGGCGGAGGCCGATGCCGCGTTCGCCGATGGCGACCTCGAGTTCGCCGATATGCGCCGCCTGCCCTTCACCCGCGACGTGTTTCGCGAAACGCTGCGCCTCTATCCGCCGGTCGCCTTCATCCCGCGCGACGCGACCGAAGAGCAGGAGATGCGCGGCAAGCATATCCGGCCCGGCGCAATCCTCTTCGTATCCCCGCTGCTCGAGCACCGGCATACCGAGCATTGGAACGATCCCGACACGTTCGATCCCGACCGGTTCGGCCGCGCCGAGACGAAAGCCTCGGAACAGAAAGCCTATTTCCCCTTCTCCAAGGGACCCCGGGTTTGCCTCGGCGCGGCATTCGCGCTGCAGGAGGCGGTGATTGTGCTCGCGACGATCATGCGCGACTGGACGGTATCTCCGGTCGAGGGCCACGTGCCCAAGCCCATCGCGCGGCTGACCTTGCGTTCGGAAAATGGTATCAGGCTGAACCTCGAACGACGGAGAAAGAAAGAAAACCAAAGCCGTTTGCCCTGAGCCCGTCGAAGGGCTGTTCTTTCTTTCCAGCGGCTGAAAGTAAATGGCAGGGCTTCGACAGGCTCAGCCTCAACGGATAGGGAGAGGATATGCGTATTATACTCATGGCAATGTTACTCGCGCTGGCGGCCTGCGCGACCACCTATGCGGGCGGCGAACCCGTTTACGAGGACACGGTGTATTGATGGCCCGGCGCGCATTGATCCCAGCCATCGCTCTCGCGGCGATCCCGCTCTCGGCCTGCGAGGAACCGGTTGAAACTGGCGTGGCGGAAACGCCTGAGATCACTGCCGAAGAGGCGACGCCGGAAGCCGAACCGATTTTCACCGGTGTCGGGCAGGAACCGGGCTGGTTTCTGCGTATCTATGACGATGTGATCGTCTATGAAGCCGATTATGGCGAACGCCGGGTGACGGCCAATACACCGGCGGTCGAGACCTTCGACGGCGGGCGGCGCTACGACAATGATTCGATCACGATCGAGATCCTGGATCAACCCTGCGCGGATGCGATGAGCGGCGCGCCCTATCCCGCGGTCGTCACGATTACCGAACGCGGCAGCGCTCCGGTCGAAGGATGCGGCGGCGACGTTTGAGGGATGCTGATCAGGGCCGCAGCACATTCGAGCCCTGAGACGATACCGTGCTCCGGCGAAGGCCGGAGCCTAGGCCCACCACTGGAACTGGGCTCCGGCCTTCGCCGGAGCACATATTCTATTCCGCCGCGTCCGGCGTTTCCTCGTCATTGTCCGATTGCGGCAGGCTGCCGGCATTCGGTTCACGCGCAATCGCCTCGATGGGCTGCAACTCGCCGATTTCGTTCTTGCCGGTTTCGATGTTGAGCTCGGCGAAGCGGCGTCCGGTCGACAGGACATTGCGTTCGAAACTGCCGACGAATTTGTTGTAATTGTTCACCGCGGTCGTGAGCCCGCTGCCCACCGTCCGCATGTGACCGGCGGCAACCGCCAGCCGATCGTACATCTCTTTGCCGAGCTGTCCGATCTGTTTGGCTTCCTGCGCCAATCCCTCCTGCCGCCAGACCGCCGCCACCGTGCGCGCGATGGCGATCAGGTTGGTGGGTGTCGCGAGCAGCACCTTCTTGTCGAACGCATGGTCCCATAGCGACGGCTCGTGCTCGAGCGCGGCGGTGAGGAAATGCTCGCCCGGCACGAACATGATCACATAATCGGGCGCTTCGTCGAACTGGCTCCAATAGGCTTTGCGCGAAAGGCCCTCGATATGGGTCTTCATCGACGTGCAATGCCGGGCGAGCGCCGCTTCGCGGGCGGTTTCCTCATCGGCGTTGAACGCATCCTGATAATCGTTCAGCGATACCTTGGCGTCGATGACCAGCGCGCGTCCACCCGGCACGCGGATGATCGCATCGGGCCGCATTCGCCCGTCCTCGCCGTCGACGCTGACCTCGGTCTGGAAATCTGTATGCTCGGCGAGTCCGGCGGTTTCGAGCACATTCCGCAATTGCTGCTCGCCCCACCGGCCCCTCGCCTTGGGAGCATTGCGTAACGAATTGACGAGTTTCTCCGTTTCGCTGCGCACGCCTTCCTGCCCGGCGCGCATCTGATCGATCAAACCGGTCAAATTGCCATAGGCCTCGGTCCGCTCCTTCTCGATCTTGCCGACCTGCTCCTCATAAGCCTTGAGCCGATCGCCGACCGGACTCAGCAACCGTTTGAGCCGCTCCTCATTCTTCTCGCCGGCCTGATGGAATCGCGCATCGGCGCGTTCGAGAAACTGTTTCTGCGCGTCGGACAGCATTTTCGCCCCGACTTCGCTGAACTGAGCCGTCAGCGCCTCCTTGGCCTCACGCAACTCGGTCAGACGCGCTTCGAACGCCTTGTCGCGTTCCTCGGCCGATGCCTTGAGCCCCGCCAGTTTGCGCTGGGCGGCGTCCCGTTCGTCCCGAACGCCGTCGAGCGCGGTTCGTAGGTCGCCCGCTGTGCGTTCGCCGTCCGACCGCAGCCGCGCATTTTCCTCGCGCAAAGGGGCCGCCGTCCGCGCACTGGCGAACCAGCCGGACGCCGCGCCGATGACCAGCGCAACGAGCATGAAGGCGATAACGATAGTCGGTTCCATGGCTTTCCACTAAAAAGAACGAAGCATGAACTTAGACGCTCGGCGCAGAGCGCACAAGCATGGGTTGAACACCCCCCTCGCCTTTACATCGCCGCGCGCGGTCATCGTGTTAAGTTGACAAACTGGACACACAGCCGGCCCTTTTTCACGCCGATATTCCGGGCCGACACAGGAATCGGCGCGACCGATCCCTTGCGGATCAGGCTCGATTTTTTCCAACATTGCAAACGGAATCCGCCGCGACGTCAGGCCGCTTTCAGCCGCCGCGCCTTTTCGAGTTTTTTGAGCACCATATTGCGCTTCATACGCGAGAGATGGTCGATAAAGACGATGCCTTCGAGATGGTCCATCTCATGCTGGAGACAGGTCGCGAGCAGGCCATCGAGCCGTTCTTCATGCGGTTTGCCATGCTCGTCCAACCAGCGTGCGGTCACGCTGTCGGGCCGTTCGATATCGGCAAACTGATCGGGGATCGAGAGGCAGCCTTCTT
The DNA here is from genome assembly GCA_039180285.1 of Pseudomonadota bacterium. GTDB lineage: Bacteria > Pseudomonadota > Alphaproteobacteria > Sphingomonadales > Sphingomonadaceae > Parasphingopyxis. Next base: position 7,222 of record JBCDDN010000028.1, read on the forward strand.
CATAGGTCCGCATGTCCTCTGACGGGTCGACCAGCTCGGGATTGATGAAAATGCGCGGATCCTTGATCGGCTCGCCCTCCTCGTCCTCCTCTTCCTGCAGATCGATCACCAGAATGCGCTTGGGTACGCCCACCTGGATGGCGGCGAGGCCGATTCCGGGCGCGTCGTACATGGTGTCGAACATGTCCGCGATCAGCGCGCGCGTTTCGTCCGTCACTTCGTCCACCGGCGTGGAAACGGTCTTGAGACGGGGGTCCGGGACCTCGACGATCGGTAGAATGGCCATGGGGAGAATTTAGGCGGCGAACGGCGGGCTTTCAAGCCATTGTGCTCCTGCGAAGGCAGGAGCCTAGGCCCGAGCCGCCCGGCCTCGGCTCCTACCTTCGCAGGAGCACATCAACTTACCGGCCGCCGCGCCCTGAGCGCCTGTGCCAATGTGCCTTCGTCCAGATAATCGAGTTCGCCGCCGACCGGCAGGCCGTGGGCGAGCTGGGTGATCCGCACGGGATGGGATTCGAGGCGCTCGGCGAGATAGTGGGCGGTCGTCTGCCCTTCGAGCGTCGCGTTCATCGCGAGGACGACCTCGTCTATATCGCCGCCCGAGACACGCGCGATCAATTTGTCGATATGCAGGTCCTCGGGCCGGACGCCGTCGAGTGCGGATAATCGACCGCCCAGCACGTGGAAACGGCCCGGGAAAAGCCGGGAGCGATCGAGCGCCCAGAGATCGGAGACTTCCTCGACCACGCAGAGCGAGCGCGTGTCGCGCTTGGTGTCCATGCAGATCCCGCACGGGTCGCTCGTATCGACATTTCCGCAGATACCGCAGGTTGCGAGTTTGTCGTTCACGGTCTCCAGCGCCCGCAGCAGCGGCGTGAGCGAGGCTTCGCGTTTCTTCAACAGATGCAACACCGCGCGGCGCGCGGACCGCGGGCCAAGGCCCGGCAATCGGGCGAGCGCATTGGTCAGCTGATCGATCTCCGCGGATGCCATGGGCAGGATATAGGGCGAAAAGTCGATGCTGAAAATAAGCTCCCCTCCCCTTGATGGGGAGGGGCTGGGGGTGGGGTGATCCATCCGTCAGCAACAGCGCTGGCTGAAAAATCACCCCCATCCAACCTTCCCCCATCAAGGGGGAAGGCTATGGGACTTGGTTGCAAGAATGAGACTAAATCTATTGAAGGCTAGTCATGCGGATCATTTTTATGGGAACGCCCGATTTTGCGGTGCCGGCGCTTCAGGCGCTGGTGGCTGCCGGGCACGATGTCGTTGCCGTTTACAGCCAGCCTCCCCGTCCCGCGGGTCGGGGCAAGAAGCCACGCGCATCGGCCGTTCAGCAGGCGGCCGAGGCGCTCGAACTGGAGGTTCGGACGCCGGCCAGTCTCAAATCCGACGCGGAAAAAGCGGCTTTCGCCGCGCTGGATGCGGAGATCGCCGTGGTGGCCGCCTATGGTCTTATCCTCAACCAGGCGATCCTCGATGCGCCGGACCATGGCTGCATCAACATCCATGCGTCGTTGCTCCCCCGCTGGCGCGGTGCGGCGCCGGTGCAACGGGCGATCCTGGCCGGCGATTCGCAGACCGGCATCACCATCATGCAGATGGAGCGCGGGCTCGATACCGGGCCGATGCTCGCCGACGCCGCGACGCCGACCGACGGCAAGACGGCGGGCGAGCTGACGCACGAACTGGCGCAAATGGGTGCAAGCCTGGTTTGCGATGTCCTTGAGAACTGGGCGGCAATCGAGGCGGCGGCGCAGGACGATGCGCTGGCCACCTATGCCGACAAGATCGCCAAGGCCGAGGCCCGGCTCGATTTCGCGCTGACCGCCGAAGCCGTGGAGCGCGCCGTTCGCGCCTTCAATCCGATGCCCGGCGCATTCGTCGAATATGCGGGTGAACGGATCAAGATCTTGGCGGCGGAGATCGTCGATGGGGTCGGGCCGGCCGGTACCGTGCTCGACGATACCCTGACGATCGCATGCGGGGCCGGTGCGATCCGCCCGTTACGGGTACAGCGGGCCGGAAAGGGCACGATGGACGCGGCGGACCTGCTGCGCGGCTTTCCGATCGCGCCCGGCACGTCTTTCGCATGACCCGGTTTCGCCTGACCATCGAGTATGACGGCCAACCCTATATGGGTTGGCAGCGCCAGCCTCACGGTCCAAGCGTCCAGCAGGCGATCGAGGACGCCTGTACCGCGATCACCGGCGAAGAGGCGCTCGTCTATGGCGCGGGGCGGACGGATTCGGGCGTCCATGCCATCGCGATGGCCGCGCATGTCGATATCGCCAAGGAGATCGACGCCTTCCGGTTCGGCGAGGGCCTCAACGCAAAATTGCGCGGGGAGCCGATCGCGATCCTCGATTGCGAGGCCGTCGCGGACGAATGGCATGCGCGCTTCGACTGTATCGGGCGGCGCTATCTCTACCGGATCGTCAACCGCCGTGCGCCGCTTGCCTTGGAAAAGGGTCGCGCCTGGCGCATTCCCCAACCGCTCGACGCTACCGCGATGCATGATGCGGCGCAGCTGTTGGTGGGCAACCACGACTTCACGACCTTCCGTTCGGCCCATTGCCAGGCGGAAAGCCCGGTCAAGACGCTCGGATCGCTTGCCGTGCGCCGTGATAGCGAAACGGTGACGGTGCATGCCGCGGCGCGATCCTTTCTGCACCATCAGGTGCGCTCCATGGTGGGCTGTCTGGCGCTGGTGGGAATCGGTCGATGGTCGGCCGCCGATCTGATGGCCGCCTTGGAAGCGGTCGACCGCAATCGCCTCGGCCTGAATGCGCCGCCGGACGGACTCTATTTCCTCGGTGCGGATTATGCTGGCTAGCGGCCCAACCCGAATACCCGCCGTAAAGACCGATCAAGCATCAGCAGCTGCCAGATCAGCCGCCCATGTTCTTCGCGGCCGCTCTTATGCGCTTCGACGATCCGCTTGATCGCCGGTCGCCCGAACCATTCGGTTTCGGCCAGCGCGGTGCTGCTGACGAGCCGGTCCGCTTCTCCGGCCAATGGCCCGCGAAACCAGGCGCTGATCGGCGTCACGAAGCCCATTTTGCGGCGGAATAGAATGTCGTCGGGCAGATAGCGGCGCATCGCCCGTTTCATCAGCCATTTACCGGTTCCGCCGCGCACCCGCTGTCTGAGCGGCAAAGTGGCGGCGAATTCCACCAGACGATGGTCGAGCAAGGGTTCGCGCGCCTCGAGGCTGACCGCCATGCTGGTCCGATCGACTTTGGTCAGGATATCGCCAGGCAGCCAGATTTTCAGATCGGCATATTGTACCGCGGCCAGCCCGTCTTCGGCCGGAGCGGTCTCGATGGTTCGGATATAGCGATCTTCGGCGCGGTGCCCCTGAAGCGCCTGGCGCATCCGATCGCTGTATAGTGCGTGCCGCAATATCGGCCCCGTTACGCCGACCGATTCGGCATAGGCTTCGGCGCCCGACTGACCCATCCCCTGTAAAGTCGACTTGGCGCGCAGGAATTGCGGTGCCCAGTCGAGCTTCGGATAGATAGCACCCAGCCCGCCGAACACGGGCTTCCGGACCGCGGCGGGCAAAAATCGCCGTGCGCGCTCCTCACCGGTATGGAAGACATGGCGGCGATATCCGGCGAAAATCTCATCCGCACCGTCGCCGGACAATGATACCGTGACTTTTTCGCGGGCGAGTTCGCAGACCCGGTAGGTGGGCAAGGCGCTGGCATCGGCAAAAGGCTCATCGAACGCCTCGACCAGCGTATCGATGAGCGCAAAATCGTCCGCCGCGACAGTCTTTTTGCGGTGATTGGTCGCAAAGCGCTGGGCGACCCGGTCGGCATATTCGGTTTCGTCGTGATCGGCCTGGTCGAACCCGATGGAACAGGTTTCGACCGCGTCGCGGCTCGCTTCAGCCATCAGGGCGACGACCGACGAACTGTCGACGCCGCCGGAGAGGAATGCGCCGAGCGGCACATCGGCGACCATCCGGCTGCGCACGGCCTCGCCCATATGCGCGGTGAGTTCTTCTTCCGCGGCGACGCCCTTGCGTCGTTGAGGCGAGAAACCGACATCCCAGTAGCGGCGCGGCTCCGCAAGCGGCAGACCGCGGCGCGTCATCAGATAATGGCCGGCCGGCAGTTTTTGGACGCCCGCGACGAAACAGGCGTCGTCCGGCACATATCCGAATGCGAGGAAATCTTCGACCGCTTGCTCGCTCGGCCGGCGGCGCAACAGCGGATGCGCGAGCAGGCCTTTCAGCTCGGATGCGAAGATCAGGCTGCCGTCCGATATCTCGGCATAATAGAGTGGCTTAACCCCAAGACGGTCGCGGCCCAGATACAGGGTTTTCGCATCTTCGTCGTACAGGGCGAAGGCGAACATACCGTGAAAGCGTTCGATGCAGAGCGGCCCCCATTGCCGCCAGCCATGCAGGATGACTTCGGTATCGCTCGCGGTGCGGAACTGATGGCCGTGCGATTCCAGCTCCGCACGAAGTTCGCGATAGTTGTAGATCTCGCCGTTGAAGACGGTGACGAGCCGGTCGTCGGGCGTCGCCATGGGCTGATCGCCGCCCTCCAGGTCGATGATCGAAAGCCGGCGATGACCCAGCCCAACGCCCTGGGCAGTCCAGACGCCTGAACCGTCCGGCCCGCGATGGGCGAGAACGTCCGCCATCGCCCGTACCCGATCGGGATCGACCGGTTTGGCCGTTTCCAGATGAAAAATGCCCGCAATCCCGCACATGGCGGTTCAGTCGGCCAAGCCGGCCACGCGGTCAACCAGTTGTTCGACGCCGCCGCTATCGGCGATGAAGCCTTCGATCGCCGCGCGGGCGTCCCTGCCCTCGGCCGAGATCACGATACCGGCGGCACTCCGATCGCCGCCGAGCAACCGGGCCTGCAGGGTTGCGAGCTTGGCGCGGACACCGTCGCCCGTCAGCGATCCGGCGACCATCGTATATTGGAATATCTCCCGGGAAACAGGGCCCGGCGCCATGATGCGATAGGCGCGGCCCAATTCCGGCGGCGCGCTGTCTTCGGTCCAAGACCATTCGGTATCGACCGGCAAGCCGCCCTGCCCGAAGCCGACCGGCTCCCGCCCTTCCGCGGGATTCGCATAATAGGCGATAGCGACGTCCACGATCCGCCCGTCCGCATCGCGATAGCGGCCCGCGACCATCCGGTCGGAGCCGTCATAGGTTGCCTGCCAGGGATAGGCCATCGGAGCATCGCTGGACTCCCAGCCGGCAATCGGCGGCAGCACGAAGCGATCGGGCATCTCGCTTTGCGCGGCGGAGGCGCTGCCGGCCATCCATAACAAGGGGGCAAGCGCGATGGCCACTATGCCTGCGGCAAAAAGGGACAGCCGGATCGGGGCTGTCGGGTCCACCGGGCGTGGCTGGATCGCCATCGGATCGAAGACGGGTTCGTCGATATCGCGATCGAAGAATTTCCACGCCATCGCGAAGATCGCCACGACGACGAACGCGAAGAAAAACCACCCATAGACGACATGATCGAAACTCTCGGCGAATTCGATGCCGCTGGTATCGGCGATATAGATCGTTCCGAACGCGCGAATGCCGTTCGCGACGATGGGCGTGACGATACAGAGCGCCATGAACGCCGTCCGACGCTGCCAGCTGCGGAAACACAGATTGGCGGCCAGCGCGCCGAGCGCGACCATTGCGATCAGGAATTTGACGCCGGAACAGGCTTCGGCGACTTCGAAATAGCCCGAAGGCGTCGTAATGAATACGCCCTCGATATGAGCGGGCAATCCGACCAGGCCGAGCAGGATCATGGATAGATCGGCCGTCACCATCTGCAGCGCCGGGACGAACTCTTCGCCGAACGGCACCAGGAAAAGGGCATAGGCGAGCGGAAACAATAGCCCGCGCGCCACCGCAAGGCCGAGAATCGTAACCACGCTGCCCTGCAGCATCATGACCAGACCGAGATGCCGTGCCAGCGCTACACCCGCAGCGTCGCCGACCAACCATCCCATGGCACCCATTGCGACAACCGGAAGGCCCCAGATCGATGCGCTCGGCGTCAATCTCGCCAGCTCTGCCCGCCTGTTCCAGACCAGCCATCCGATGATCGGGCCGATCAGCAGGCAATGGTTAAACGTCGCGCTAGTCGACCAGATGGTCGCCATGTCCACCACATCGCCGCGGAACAGCAGCAGGATGGCGGCGGCAACGGCGCCGAGCAGCACGAGGCTCGTCCGCCATGGGCTGAGGTCGGACGCCGGGTGCCTTTCAAGGGTGCCCGTGACGGTCATCCGGTCGCCGCTGCGAGTTCGCCCGCCCGAACGGCAATCGGCCGCGGGCCCGTCAATTCCATCAGGGGGGCGAGGGTCTGTTTCCAGACATAACGATCCAGCATCTTTCGGCGTGCCGACCGGCCGATCGCCTCGGCCATCGCCCGGTTGTTCAGCAGTTCGAGTACCAGATTGGCTTCTTCGGACGGCGTATCGGCGACCAGCAGGTCCTCACCCGGCGCCGCGTCGATCCCTTCGAAGGCCTGGCGGGAGACAATGGCGGGGCGCGCCATCGCCATCGCCTCGAGCACCTTGTTCTGGATGCCCCGCGCGATGCGCAATGGCGCGGCGACGATATCAGCGGCGGCAAGCCAACTGCGGATATCTTCCACGCCGCCGGTCAGCAGAATATTCTCGCGCCGCCCCAGGCGTTCGAGTTCGCTGGCGGGATTGCGGCCGACTATGGCGAAATGCACATGGGGGTTCTGGTCTCGGATCGCCGGCAGCACATCGTCTGCGAAACTGACCGCAGCTTCGATATTCGGCCGATAGTCCATCTGGCCGGTAAAGACGATCAGCGGTCCATCTGGGCGATCGATCGTCGGAAAATCGGCATCGGGATCGAAAAAGCCGCAATCGATTCCGTTTTCGAGCGCCCGGACCTTATCCGCGCCCAAACCGGTTTCGCGGCGGAACAAGCCGGCTTCGGCCTCGCTGACCAACAGGCTGTAATCGGCCCGATGCGCGACCATATTTTCGAAAGCGGCCAGTTTACGGGCTTCGCGGGCATGAACATAGCGCATCGGCCCCCTGCCCGCTGCCGCATAAGCCGCGAATTTCTGAGAATCGACATCGACGAAATCCATTACGAAACGAATGCCCTGGGGAAGATCGGGCACGAACTGCGCCATCTGCCCGGAAAACCCGAATACCGTTTCGATTTCCTCCTCGGCAAGCGTTCGCGACACATAGCCGCGCAGCGCGGCGCTATCGAAAAGGGTCAGCGAAATCGGCTTGCCGGTCAGCATGGCCTTCGCCGCGCCGACGGGCTTGGATACCGACCTCTTCTCGACATGCAAGGACCCCAGCATCGGCCGTAACGCTTCGGCATGGGCAAGGTCCGCATCGTCGTCCGCGAACGTTGCGACATGGACAGTCGCCAGATCACAGAGCCGTTTCAAAATGTTGAAGGAGCGGATCTTGTCGCCGCGATTCGGCGGATAGGGAATGCGATGCGCGAGAAACAGAATATCGCCCATCACCCAAGCCCTCTGGCAATCCATGGTCCGATCCGATTGGCGATCGGCAGCGGCAGCTTTCGCCATAGCGCGACCTGCATCCGGTATTTCGGGCTGTTCGGGTTGATCTCGCGCGCTTCGGCGCCGTCTGCCGTGCGACCGGCATAGATCAGCGGATCGGGCTCGAATCCCCAATTCTTCTTATAGGCATAGGGGCCGGTACCGATCTTCGAACGGCCGAAATCGAACCGGGTGCACCCCCGCTCCCGGGCGTGGTTCATGAGCGCGAAATACATCATCTCGTTGGCCCGAAGTCCGCGCGCGGCAAACGTGCCGCCGCCCCAATAGGGCATTACCGTTCCGTTGAAATAGAAGCTTAGGACCGACGCCACCGCCTCGCCGTCATGCCGTACGGTCAGAATATCGGCATCCTCGCCGAACCGCTCGAGCATCGTATCGAACAGCGCGCGGGGGAATACCGGGGTGCCGAGATTGCGGACGCTGGTCGCATAAATGGTATAATGCGCATCGCGATCGCGCCGGTCGCGGCCGATCTCGACGGTCAAGTCGTTCCTGAAGGCTTTCCGGATTTCGGCGCGCTGTTTGCGCGGAACGGCTTTGAGTTCAGCCTCCTCATCCGCCGCCAGCGGTTTGACGAACCCCGCATAGATGCCCTCGCGTCGCGCCCAGCCCTTGGGCAACGCGCCGCCGCGCAGCTCGACTTCGGGGCAGCTTAGCCGTTCGGCGAGCCGCCATGCCGCATCGGCCAACGCATTGGGGTTGATCGGATTGGCGACGAGCGCGCCGCCGCCCACTGCGAAACCGCTGGATACCAGAGCCCGGCCGAACAGCGGCGAATGGATTTCGGTGAGCGGCAAGATGCCGCGGAGCGTCCCGGCCCGCTCGCCGACCAGCATATGGGCGATCTGGCCGCAGCTGCGTTCGACCGCGAGCAGCCATTCTGGCAGGTGGAACGGCGTACCCGCCTCATGCTCGCGGACGAATGCCGCGATCCGCGCACGTTCGGACGGATCACGGAGGTCCGCTTTACGGACCCTGAGCTTATGGAGAGACATGGGCGCGTTCACTGGATCGTCGCCCTTTGCATCTCGGCGACATGATCGACGCGGCCCCATTGAAAATCGCCGAGCAGTTTTTCAAGCTTTCCTTCCATCGCGGACAATCGGCTATAGTGACGTAGTCGGGATTTGAGCGGCGCGTTGTCGACGCGCGGCTGACCCGGGTCGATCTCCCAGGGATGGAAATAGAAGACCGCCGGCCGCCCTTCTTCGCCATTGACCCGACCGATGGCCCAGCGGGAAAAGCGATAGGGCAGCAGCCGGAAGAAGCCGCCGCCGCCCGCCGCGATCGTCCGGCCGCCGAGCCGCGCGGTCGTTACCGGCAGTTCGAGCAGCGCAGAATCGCCGAGCGGGGCGAAAGCGAAACGCGGTGCGTCGGGCCAGCCATAGTGATCATGGACGACCGGGGCGACACTGGAGGAATAGGCATAGCCTTCCTCCGCCAGAATGGTGTGCGCCCAGGGCGTGCGCGTATCGATGGAGAAACTCGGCGCGCGGTAACCGGACAATTTTTCGCCGCAGGCATCTTCGAGCGCGGCGCGCGCCTGGCGTAGATCCGCGCGAAATTCCTCGGGTTGCATGGTGAAAACGCGCCGATGATCCCAGCCATGGCTGGCGATCTCGTGTCCGGCTTCGGCGATCCGCCGGATCAGTTGGGGATAACGCTCGGCGACCCAGCCCAGCGTAAAGAAAGTGCCTTTGACGCCAGCCCGCTCGAACAATGCGAGTACGGCATCGCTGTTGCGCTCCACGCGATGGGCGAGCGCATCCCAGTCATCGCGCGCGATAACCGTTTCGAACGCACCGACCTGGAACCAGTCTTCGATATCGACCGAGAGCGCATTGAGCATGGTGCGCCATTTCCTCCTCGCCTGACTTTTAGGCCGCGTCGCCGCGAACGACACCGAAATTCGGCTGAGCCTCGTCCTCCTCGACCCATTGGACGAGCAAGGTCAAGACGCGGCGCAGCGCTGCTTCCTGTTCCTCCAGCCGGCTTTCGAGCGCGGCGATCCGGCGCGCGGCGTCACTGTCCGGCAAAACAGCCGGTTCGATCGGATCGACCGTCCCGGCCGCGGCAATCATCTGCTCGGGAACCGGATCGTGGATTTCGCTCCGTTCGCGATCCTGCGGGCCATTCTGACCGATCGCGGCGAGCGACGCATAGACATCGCCTTCCGGTGCCGCCTCTTCGACCATTGCAGTCTCGGCCTGTTGAAGCTCTTCCGCCGGTTGTGCCGGAGCGTCCGGCTCGGTGCCTGTTGCGGATTCGGGCTCATCATCGGCCAGATCGGAGAGAACCGCCTGAACGGCTTCGGCATCGATCGTGTCGAGATTCTCGACGGCACCGAACAGCAATATGCGCGCCATCAACGTGTTGAGCCGCCGCGGCACCCCGTCGGTCGCGCGATACAGCGCGGCATAGGCGTCGGTCGTGAATTGCGGTTTCCCCTGCCAGCCCGCGATCGAAAGCCGATGAACGATATACGGTTCCATTTCGTTCGCCTGCATCGGATCGAGATGGTGCGTCGCGATCACCCGCTGACGCAGCTGTTCGAGATTGGGCGCGGTGCGGACGCGATCCCGGAATTCGGGCTGACCGAGCAGGAATATCTGCAACAGCGCGCGGCCGGCCGACTGGAAGTTGGACAGCATCCGCAACTCTTCGAGCGCCGAAACCGAGAGATTCTGGGCCTCGTCGACGATCAGCAGCGTCCGCTTGCCTTCGCGCGCCTGGCCGTGAAGGAAACGTTCTATGCGATCGATCAGTTCGGCTTTTGCAAAGCCATGCGCCTCGAGCCCGAGCTGCTGCGCGACAAGGCGCAGCATATCGTCCCCTTCGACCTGGGTCGAAACGATCTGGACGGCCGTTAGCCGTGCGGTGTCGATCGTCGCCATCAAATGACCGACCAGTGTCGTCTTGCCCGCGCCGATATCGCCGGTGATGACGATAAAGCCTTCGCCCTGTGCGAGGCCATAGCCGAGATAGGCCATCGCCTTTTTATGCGTTTCGCTTTCGAACCAGAAGCGGGGATCGGGCGTGAGTTGGAACGGGTTCCCGGTCAGGCCGTAATGTTCGCTGTACATATTTGCTTCCTTCAGCCGCCTTCGCGGCGTTCCTTAAAATCCGTAACGCAACCCAAAGAGGAATGTGGCGAGCCAATCGGTCTCTTCGCCCTCGATTTCGTTGGCGAACAGGCCCGCGGACGCTTGCGCGCTCAGCCCGCTATAGAGCGCCACGCTATAAGTGGCCGAACCGCCGGAGCTGAACACATCGGTCTCGCCGGGAATGCCGCTTTCGAACCAGGTAGCATACAGGTTGCCGTCGAGGCTCGAATTGGGCGTCAGCTGATGGCCGAGATTGGCCTGCAGCGAGAAGGTTTCGTCCGTCACGCGGTCGAGCGAGAAATTGGCGTTGGTCGCGGGCGCGAAATAGCGGCGATTCTGATATCCGGCGCCGATCCCGTAGCTCCAGGGGCCGCGTCCGCCGGTCCAGACGATATTGCCCCCGCGGCTGCGGAAATTTGCCGCGTTGAGCGACTGGAAATCGTTGCCGAAACAGCCGCCCGCATTGTCCCCATCGCCAAAGGCGCAACCGGTGAACTGGCCGAAACCGTTGCGGCCCAGCGTGAAACTCGTCGGCAGGCCGGACAGCGTATTCGTCGTGCCGCGTCCGAAGCTGCTGATTTCGTTGTAAACGGCCGCCTGAAGCGTGCTCGACGAACTGGCCTGATAGGTCAGATAACCCTCATAAGTCGTCGTATCGTAACGATGCCCGACGCGCGCCGAGACTTCGAGCCGCGAGCTGGGGCGCCAGATAATGCCGGCGTCGTAGATGATCTCGTCAACGTCATAGGCCAGCAAACGCGGCGTATTGGGGTCCGACTGAAATCGCCCGTTATTGTCGAGAATCGGAGTGCCGGTCGCATCGACCAACACGTCGCGCTGGCTGATCTCGATATCTTCATATCCGACGCTTCCGACCAGCGCGAGCGTTGGCGTCACCGGAACGGTGACGTCGACCTGACCGTAATAGGCTTCGTAACGCTGATCGAGCTGGCTTGCATCTTCGCGCTCATAACCGCCCGATACAACCCATCCGAACGGCAGCATCTCGCCCGGCGACATGCCGATACTGGCGCTCGCCTGATGATAGGTGCTGTTGTCGACATAATCGACCGCCGCCTGGTTCGGATCGGTATTCGCCGTGAAATTGTCTTCCACATGGGTGTAGGAGATCTGATAACCGGCACCGATCTCGAGCGGGCCGGCCCGGGTGGACAGAACGGGACCGCCATAAACGGTGTAGATTTGCGTGCTGTTGTCATTGTCGCCGGTCAGCGAGGTCAGCGCATTGCCGCCGATTTCCGCGCGAGAGCGGGCGGCGAGCGCACCGGCTTCGAGGCTGAGGCCGCGCGTGATATTGGCACGCGCGCGGACGACGCCGCTATGGATATCGTCGTCGCCGATATCGTCGCTCCAGTCGATCCGCCGTTCGTAACGATAGCTGGCGCCGACCTCGATCCGCCGGGTGGCGACCGACGCATCCACGCCCGCCGCGACCGAAGTGTAGGTGACGACGTCATCGCCGAACGCATCATTGTTGCTCAGATCGAAATCGAGGACCTGCTGTACTTCGATATAGGGAGAGATATCGGTGCGCGCCTGTGCTTGCGAGGCGAGACCGAGCCCCGCGATCGCGGTGATACCGGCGATCTGAAATCGGTGGAAAACGCTACCCATGATTATTCCCCGTACCCGTAATAGCTGCTGAAACGCTTGCCGTTCGGCGTGAAGGTCACGCCGTTCAGGAGCAGCTGAATATGATCGCACCCGTTGAGCAGCCCGAGGGCTTCGCGCAATTCGGCTTCGTTGGTGGTGTCGGCCTTGACGACCATCACGGTCTGTCCGGCGTGCATGGCGAGAACCGACGCCGGCGATGCGGACAGCGCCGGTGGCGAATCGAAAATCGCAATTCGGGTCGGACTCGCGGCGAGCAGACGCCGGAAGACGTCACTGGTCCGGTGTGACGCCAGCAATTCGGTGGCGTCATCCGTGCGGCGACCTGAGCGCAGGATCGATAGGTTCGGGATGTCGGTCCGTACGAGGCACGACTCGATGTCGATCGCCGGATCCGCCACAGCATCCATCAGGCCCGGCCCGTCCTCGATACCCATCAGCGCGGCGATCTCCGGATTGTTGAGATCGCTGTCGGTCAGAACGATATCGAGATCGGTCTCGCGTGCCATGGACAGCGCCAGATTGATCGAGCAGAAAGTCTTGCCCTCGTCGGGTTTGGCCGAGCAGACGAGGATCATCCGGCCATTGTCGATCGGGGCGCCGCCCTCGCCCGCCGCGCGCAACAACAGCTGGCGTTTCACGATGCGAAATTCTTCGGCGAGCGGCCCAGGACGCTGATCGGGCAACACGAAACCGGATTCAGCCAGCGCGACGCGGTCGACGGCGACGGCTTCGCGATCGGCTATCGTAACGGCCGGTTGCACGGGGGCCTCGGGCGCGGCTTTTGCCGGCTCGGCCGCGGATACCGGAAACTCGTCTTCCGCTCCGCGCAGTGCCGCGGCAAAATCGAATTTTTCCGAAGCGCGTTCGAGCAACGAGCCCGAGGACCGGATGGAGCTATATTTGTTCATCGTCTCTATCCCCTCAGGCCGCCATGCCGCGCTGGATGAACTCCGCGGCCATGAGCACGATGAAAACGCCGAACAGCGCGGCCGTCCCCGCGGCGAAACGCCGCAAATGCTGCCGCCGGATATCGCTTTCCGCCGGTTTCACGATTTCGCTGATCGCGCCGAGCACAGGCAGTCCGGTGCCGTTGCCGAGCCGTCGCGCGGTTGGATACGTCGTCGTCAGCTGGCCTTTCGCGAAGGCTGCGCCGAGCCCGATCGCGATCGCCGCGATCAACACGAGAATCAGGAGCAATGGCCGGTTGGGCGCCGTCGGCGCGCCGGGCATGCTCGGCGGATCGACCACGCGGAACGTGCTGGAGTCGGTTTCGGTGACGACATCGCCGCGCAGTCGCACGCGTTCGCGGTCCGCCACGAGCTGGTTGTACTGAGTCTGTACGGCGAGATAGTCGCGATCGAGTTGCTGCTGTTCGGCGAGGGCGCCCGGATTGCTCGTGCGCTGCCGTTCGATCGCTTCGAGACCGGCCTGGAGCTGCTCGCGACGTGCGGCAAGGGCCGCGACCTGCGCCTGCCGGTCGGCGAGCATCGACCGTAAGGATGTGTGGAGCGGGTTGGCGGCCGTAGGGCCGACCGAACGGCGACCGCCGCCTTCACCGCGTGCTTGAGACCGCGCGCGTGCAATCTGGGATTCCAATGCGATCACGTCGGGATGCTGGTCCGTCCAGCCCCGCCCGCGCGCATCGGCAAGCTGCGACTGGAGGGCATTCAGGCGGGCCGTGGCCGGCCCGACCGATGCTGCGCCGCCCAGGCCGGGAACGCTGGTCGTGGCGGGTGTCGCGCCCAACTGCGCCTGAACCGCCGAAAGCGAGCTTTCCGCGGCCGCAAGATCGCTTTCGATATCGCGCAGCTCGGAACGCGCCTGATCCATGCGTTGGGTAATCGTGCCGACGCCGGGCAGCACGCCGCTATATTCGCGTTCGAAATTGGCGCGCCGCTCTTCCATTTGCTGGAGGCGTTCTTCGCGTTCCGCGATCTGACGATCGAGAAATTCGACCGATTGGGTCGCTTCGGCGCGGGTTCCGGCGAGATTTTCCTCGACGAACACGTCGATCAGCTTCTGATTGATCTGTTGCGCGATGCCCGGCCCGCCCCAGCTCGCGCTGATCTCGAACATATTGCCGGGTTGTCCGAAATTGTTCGGATTCTGTTGTGCGGCGACGATCACATTGTCGCGGAGCTGCGCCGCCAGCGAACGGACCTGCGCATCCGTCGTCGCCTGTTGAGCAAGATCCGTCTGACGGACGACCTGCTCCAGATTGCTGGTCGAGGCCAGGGTCTGGCGAATACGTTCGATATTGGCGCGCTGTTCGCGATCGGTAACGCCGACCTGATTGGAGAGGACGCTTTCCTGATCGACATAGATGCGGGCTTGCGAAGTATAGCTGTTGGGGATCAGCGCGACCACCAGCCAGCCGACGACCGCAACGCCCCATGTAACGGCAAGCGCCAGCCAGCGGCGTTGCCAGATCGCGTGCAGTGCGATCCTGATTTCTTCGTAGATACCGTTCATGTCGTAATCGTCGCCTTTCGCGCGTGAATTTCCGGGGCGGTTCCGATCAGAACATGCTTTCGGGGATGATGATCACATCGCCCGGTTGCAGATCGACATTGGCGGTGGTGTCGCCGCGGCGGAGCAGGCTCGAAATACGCAGTGCGTACTCCTGCTGTTCGCCCGTCATCCGGTCGTGGCGGACGAGACGGGCACGGTTGCCCGCGGCAAATTCGGAAAGGCCGCCGACGGCGATCATCGCGTCGAGCAGGGTCATGTTGGCGCGATATGGGATCGATGCCGGTTCCGCGGTGGCACCGATCACGCGGATGCGCTGCGCATAGGTGCCGGAGAATTCGTTGACGATCACCGAGACGCGCGGTTCGGTGATATACTGGGCGAGCATGACCGAGATATCGTCGGCGAGCATCGCCGGAGTCTTGCCGACGGCGACCATGTCCTGAATCAACGGCGTCGTGATTCGGCCGTCCGGACGGACCTGCACTTCGGCACCGAGCTCCGGGTTGCGCCAGACGAAAATCGTCAGCGCGTCGAGCGGGCCGATTACATATTCCTCGCCCGGACCCTGATTGCTGCTGACGAAGGATGCCGGCGGCAATTGCTGTCCGGAGCCTCCCGCACAACCGGTCAGTGCGAATGCGGAAACGCCCAGGCAGAAAGCCAATTTCGTGGTTTTGACGCGCATCATCTAGCCCTTCTTTCTCAGGCCGAATGACGTCATCCCTATCCTCTCGGGTAGGAATCCCGGCCCTTTCTCCTGTGCCTCATGCACTGGAAAGGGTTAAATTGGTGTTGAGTTATGTGGTTATTTTCCCGCCGTTAACCACTATTTCCGCCGCAACCGGATGGCTCAGGAAGTTAACGGGGCTGGCGCTTAAACCATAAGCGCCCGACGCGAACACGGCGACATAATCGCCGATCTCGGCTTGCGGCACGGCGATATCGGCGGCCAACCTGTCGAGCGGCGTGCATAGCGGACCGACGATCGTTGCGTCTTCAACCGGCGGCACGCCCATATAGGATGCGATCGCGACAGGATAGTTGCGCTTCATCACCATGCCGAAATTCCCCGATGCAGCGAGATGATGATGCATCCCGCCATCGGTCACCAAAAAGACATGGCCCTTGCTGATCTTGCGATCGAGGACCCGTGCGACATAGACCCCGGCTTCGCCAATCAGCCACCGGCCGAGTTCGATCATGAATTGCGTATCGGCAAGGATGGCGTCCCGGCCGCCGAGCGCCGCGGCAAGCCGGGCTCCAACCGCCTCGACGTCGAGCGGTCGATCGTTGGCGGTATAGGGAATGCCGAACCCGCCGCCCAGATTGACGCTTTTTGGCGCCTCGCCAATGGCATGCGCCATTTCCGCGGCCAGTGCGATGCTCGCTTCCTGGCTTTCCGCGATCGCGTCGACGTCGAGCGATTGTGAGCCGGAATAGATATGAAAACCGCGCCAGTCCGCGCCTGAATCCAATATCCGCCTGACCAGTGCCGGCACACGCTCCTGATCGATGCCGAACGGCTTGGCACCGCCACCCATACTCATTCCCGAACCTTTGAGTTCGAAATCGGGGTTCACGCGCACCGCAAGCCTCGGCGTGACGCCGAGACGGTCGGCGATGGCCAATGCCCGTTCGCATTCGCTTTCGGACTCAAGATTGAGCGTCGCGCCGAGGGAAATGGCCAATTCCAGTTCCGGGTCGCGCTTACCCGGTCCGGCGAAGCTGACATGGGCCATGTTAGCGCCGCAGTCGCGCACCCGCTCCAGCTCTCCGCCCGAGGCCATATCAAGGCCATCAGTCAGCTTCATTAAATGTTCTATAACAATAGGGTGTGGATTGGATTTAACAGCAAAATGCAAATGCAATTTTGCTGGCATCGCCGTACGAAAACGCTCGACTTGGGCGGTCGCGAGATCGAGATCATAGGCGAAGAACGGCGTACGTCCGATATAGTCCGCTAGTTCCGAAACTGGAATCCCGCCTATTGTCAGTTCGCCCATCTGCGCCGCAAAGGCCGGGGGGATCGGTCCGATCGGTTTCATCGGCTATATTTCCGTTCAATTTCAGTTCGATCAAGCTTACCGTTAGGATTGCGTGGAAGCTCGTTTTCCCAGATGATTTCGCGCGGTTGCATGAAATTCGGCAATTCGGCCTTCAGAAAGCGCCGCAACGCCGGATCGGCCTCCCTGCCGGTCCCCCGCACAACGAGCATGATGGCCTGGCCGAGACGCGTATCGGGAACCCCAAAGGCACAGGCTTCAGCCGTATACCCGCTTTCGATCGCTATATCCTCGATTTCACTTGGAGAGATGCGGTTTCCCGCGCTTTTGATCATGGCGTCATCCCGGCCGACGAACCGCAAATAACCTTGCTCGTCGCGGACCACGGTATCGCCGGACCAGACCGCGATGCCGCCATATTCGGAAAAATCGGGCGCCGGCCGGAAGCGCAGAGCCGTCCGCTCCGGATCCTGCCAATAACCGAGCGCAACGAGCGGTCCTGCATGCACCAGTTCGCCCGCTTCGCCGGGCGCCGCTTGCGCGCCGTCGGCGGTTACGATCATGATCTCGACAAACGGGATGGCGGTGCCGATACTTTCCGGCATCGTATCGATCAGCGCCGGATCGAGCGTCGTCGAGCGGAACGCTTCGGTCAGCCCATACATCGAATGCAGCGCCGCATCGGGGAATGTCGTGCGCAGTTTCTGGACTAGCGGAACCGGCATCTTGCCGCCGCTATTGGTCAAAATCCGCAATTTTCCGGCGATTTCCTTGGGCCATTCGATCTCGGCAAGCTGCACCCATAGAGGCGGCACGCCAGCCAGGATTGTGGCGTCATGACGTCCGACCGCCTTTGTGACGTCACGCGGCATCAGATAGTCGAGCGGGACTACAGATGCGCCGCTATACCAGCTTGAAAATAGCTGATTCTGTCCATAGTCGAAGCTGAACGGCAACAGGCAAAGCGTACGATCTCGTGGCGTCACCCCGAGATAATGGGCGACGCTGACTGCGCCGAGCCACAGATTGGCGTGGCTCAGCATCACGCCTTTGGGCCGCCCCGTGGAGCCCGACGTGTAGAGTATGGCCGCCAGATCGTCCGGATCGGCAGCGGATGGCGCCATCGCGCCACCCGAAAGCGGCACGTCGCTCTCTTCGACCATGACACAGCCTTCCGGCAGATCCCCTTCCTCAAGCGTCCCGAGACGCGACTTCCCGGCGATGAGAAGCCTCGCACCGCTATCGGCGAGGATATGGCCGACTTGGGTGCGTTTGAGCAGCGGGTTGACCGGTACATAGACCAGACCCGCCCGTGCCGCGGCCAATGGCATCAGACAGGCGAGACGGGTCTTGTTGAGCCATGCCGCCACGCGATCGCCGCGGCCAAGGCGCTGATCCGTCAGCCACGTCGCCAGTGCGCCCACCAAAGCCTCCAGGCCCCCGAAATCGATCGACCCCTGCTTGTCGATCAGTGCGGGATCTCCCGGCGCGCCGCATGACGTCAGATGATCGAGCGGGCGCGGTTTCGGGGCGCGGGTATCGATATTTAAGGCTTTCGTCATGGCTTCCGGGTAGGTGGTGGCGTCACGGGCCGCATCGCGGCGATCATCTGGATAGCGCCATGGCAGTTAACGTAAAGCTATTCGATAGCCTGGCCGAGGTGGCGGCCGATGCCGGCAATGCCCTCGATCGCGAGAATCAGCCGATACTGTATGACCGGATGGCGTGGTTCGAGATGACCGCCGGGCATTGCGGGGACGGCCATGCGCCGCTGGTGGCGCGGGCGCGTGACGGGGATGCGGCTGCCTGGCTGTTCCTGCACCGAACCGGCAAGCGCCATGCCGAAGCCCTGGCAAGCTGGTATACGCTCGCGTTCAACCTCGTCCGCCAAGGTAATCATGACGGTCTGACGGCAGCGATCGCCGGTGCATTGAACGATCTGGCGTCGATCACGATCGAACCGGTTCCCGAGCCGGACGCGATCGAGCGGGCGTTCCGATCCGCCGGATGGAAAGTGCTCCGCTCCGTTTCCACGGAGAATTGGGAGTTACGGCCGCCGCGCGATTTCGACACTTTCTGGGCCGAGCGCCCTGGAAAACTGCGCAACACGGTCAAACGCAAAGGTAAGAAGGCGAATCTCGACATCATCATTCATCGCGATTTCGACGCGAAGGCCTGGGACGATTATCGCACGATCTATGCGCAAAGCTGGAAGCCCGAGGAAGGATCCTGGGATTTCATGCGCGCATTCGCGGAAAGCGAAGGAAAAGCGGGCGCCTTGCGCCTCGGTATCGCCTATCGTCAGGGCGAGCCCGTGGCCGCCCAGCTCTGGCATGTCGAAAATGGCCGGGCGACGATCCACAAGCTCGCCTATAGCGAGTCGGCGAAGTCCTATTCGCCGGGCTCCATACTGAGCGAGGCGATGTTCCGGCATGTCATCGAACGGGACCAGCCGGAGATCATCGACTATGGCACCGGCAGCGAGCGGTATAAGGCCGACTGGATGGATGCGCCGCGACCGCTTTATGCGCTCCGGCTTTACAATCCGCGCCGTGCCGCCGCTTGGCCGCCGCTGCTTCGGCACTGGCTTTCCGGCCTTGTCCGCCGCGCGCCAAGCGATTAGGCGGGCGCATCCGGGATTGCAGGGGAGTTTTCATGGGATCTGAAAGTGCCGAGATGGTCGAAACCACGCTGCGGGCGGTGCTCGTCGATATTTTGGGGCTGGGTGAAGATCAGGTTGCCCAGTTCGACGCCACTACCGAGCTGTTCGGGGCCATACCGGAGCTGGATTCCATGGCCGTTGCGGGTTTGTTGACCGAAATCGAAGATCGGCTCGGTATCTGGATCGAGGATGACGAGTTCGAGACCGAGATGCTCGAAACCTTCGGCAACCTGCTGCGGTTCGCACAGGACAAGGCGCTGCAGTGACGCCCCCTGCCCCGCGATTTTGGCGCTATGAGTCGCAGGGCGCGAGCCATCCGATCATGAGCTTCGGGCCCGAACGGGGCGAACAGCTGCTGATCGTTCCGCCGCTGTTCGAGGAGCTGAACCGCACGCGGAAATTGATATCCGACGTCATGCGCGCTCTGGCGGCACGGGCTATCGGCACGCATCTTCCCGATCTGCCGGGCACGGGCGAAAGCGAGAAGGAACTCGGCGATGTGGCGTGGCCCGATTGGCGTTACGCGGTGGCCGACGCCGCGACCGCATCGGGCGCGACACGATTGCTGGCCATACGCGGGGGCTGCCTTCTCGACGACGCGTTGCCGGCGAGGCCGCATATGCGTTTTTCTCCTGTCGAGGGAAAACGGCTGATCCGCGATCTCATTCGCGCGCGCAGCCTGACCGATGACGACTTCGACAGCGATGCCCAAAAGACCGTGTTCGCCGGCCAAGCGACGATGCTGGGCGGATATCCGATCGGCGCGAGCCTTGCCTGTTCCTTCCGCGATGCCGTCTATCCCGCGCTGGACGACGTCATGACCGTGCGCCTCGAAACCGAGCATGGCGATGCCGATGCCAAGATCGCCGGACCGCCATTGTGGCGCCGGGCCGAGCCCAGGGGATCGGCTGAGCTGACCGAGACTCTCGCGGTAACCATCATCGATTGGACCGGCTGATGCGAACCCAGTTCGCCTTTCCTTGTGCCGACGACATGTTGACCGGTTCGCTCGATGCCGCGGTTGGAAAAACCGGCGTGCTGATCGTCACCGGTGGCGGCCAGACGCGCTTCGGTGCGCATCGCGGTTTTGTCCAGCTCGCCGCCGCGCTGGCCCGGGCCGGTTATCCGGTCATGCGCTATGATCGCCGCGGGGTCGGCGACAGTTCGGGCGAGGATCCCGGCTTCGAAAGCAGCGCGCCGGATCTCGCCGCAGCCGTTCGGGCCTTTCGGGATCGGACGCCCGCTCTCAGCCATATTGTCGGTTTCGGTTTGTGCGACGGCGCCACGACGCTTTGCCTTCATCACCGTCAATGCGGCATCGACGCCATGATTCTCGCCAACCCCTGGGTCGTGGAAGCCGCGGCCAACGAGCCGCCGCCGGCCGCGATCAAGAGCCATTATCGCGAGCAGCTGCTTAGCGTGAAAGGCTGGAGGCGGCTACTGACGGGCGGGATAGACTATCGCAAGGCGATGGCGGGCGTCTTCAAGATTGCCAAACCGCGCGGTGCGGATGGCGGCCTGGTCCAGCGCGTCGCGGATGCATTGGCCGCTTCGCCGGCCCCGGCGCATAGCGTTCTTGCGCAAAGCGACGCCACCGCCATAGCTTTCATGGACGAATGGCGGAACGGCGCGCTGGCGTCACTTGCCAAGGAACCCCGCTTTACGAGCGACATGATCGATACCGATGCGCACAGCTTCGCGCGGGATGGCGATTTCGAACTGCTGACGAAAAGCTGTCTGGAGGCGCTCGGCCGTTTCGAGCGGGGTTTTTAGGCGGTTTCCAGCTCGGATTCGAATTCAGTCTCGGCAAGAAACTTCTCCGCGTCGAGCGCCGCCATGCAGCCGGTACCGGCGGCGGTGACGGCCTGGCGGTATATCTTGTCCATCACATCGCCACAGGCGAATACGCCGGGTACGCTGGTCCGCGTGCTGCCGGTCTCGACCTTGATGTAATTGTCCTCGTCCAGTTCGAGATGGCCCTTGAACAGCGCAGTTGCGGGATCATGGCCGATCGCGATGAAACCGCCTTCCGCAGGAATCTGGGAAATCTCGCCGGTTTTCGTGTCCTTGAGGTCGATCGCGACCAACCCCTCGGGATCGCCACCGCCCACAAACTTATCCACAGTCTTATCCCAAAGTATCGTGATATTGGGATGGGCGAACAGACGATCCTGCAGCACCTTTTCCGCGCGTAGCTCGTCACGGCGATGGATCAGGGTCACATCGTCGCTATGGTTGGTAAGGTACAGCGCTTCCTCGACCGCGGTGTTGCCGCCCCCGACAACCGCGATCTTCTTACCACGGAAGAAAAACCCGTCGCAGGTCGCGCAGGCTGAAAGACCCTTGCCGCGCAATACAGTTTCGCTTTCGATCCCGAGCCAGCGAGCCTGTGCGCCCGTCGCGATCACAAGGACATCGCCGACATATTCGTCGCCGCCATCGCCCGTCATCCGGAACGGCCGCCGGGAAAGATCGACGTCGACGATGCTGTCCCACATCATCCTGGCCCCGCAATTCTCCGCCTGCTTCTGCATCTGCTCCATCAGCCAGGGCCCCTGGATGACATCGGCGAAACCGGGATAGTTCTCGACCTCGGTCGTGGTGGTCAGCTGGCCACCGGGCTCGATACCCTGGACGACGATCGGCTCCATGCCGGCACGCGCCGCATAGATCGCCGCCGACAGGCCGGCGGGCCCCGATCCGAGGATGAGCATTTTCGTACGGTGCGTTTCGGCCATGTCATTTCCAGTTCAGTTCGAAAGCCCGAGATAGGCCCCCTGCCTTCCCTCGTGCAAGCGCGCAATATGAAGGCATTGCTTGAACGGGGAAAAGAGAAATTTGGTGATGCGGGAAGAGTTACATTTTCCGCCATATGTATCCGGACCGAGGACATCTATACGCCGAACGGAAGTCTGGCCGTGTCGAATCTGGGTTCGTCCTCAATGGAGCCTGATCGGGACGGATACCGTTATATGCCGAGCCGCCGCCTTACTTCGGCGGCCATCGCGCGCGAGACGGGTACGGGAACCACAGTATTGTCGACGAGCAGCTCGAGATCCTGACGGCCCGATCGGCGCCTGAGCGTCTCGATCGACCGCATATTGGCGATCGCGGAACGATGGACGCGCAGAAAGTCCGCGTCGGGCAGCACCGACTGCCACCATTTCATCGGACGATCATCAGGCAGATGACTGCCGTTCGAAAGGAATATCTGCGAACAGTCTCCATCGGCTCGAATAGCGGTTATTTCCGCAAGCGGTACGCCGCGAACCGACCGGCCCGTTCGCAAGTAGATCGGCACCGAGAAATCCTCATCCGGAGGCCGCGCGGTCGGGGCGCCCTCGGTCCGCGCAACGGCGATCAGTGCGGCGATCTGCATCAGGGCATGAACTTCGTCGTCCGTCCAACAGCGTAAACCACGCGTAGCATCGAACCCGATACAACCAATTGGCCCGTTTTCATCGATAATCGGCGCCACGCCAATGGCGGGATCGCCGCGGCGATGGCGATGTCGGGAACGATGATCGTGCCGAACAGCGACGTATCGCTGTCGTTCAACCTCTCCACCTATCGCGGCCAGCAGGGCTTCTCCGCCGCGATCGTCGGCCGGGTCTCCGACCGGCTCTACGTCTCCAGCGGCATTGCGGGCTCCACCGTACGCGGCACAACAGGCGCACGCGTCGGCTTCGCCATCGGGTTCTAGCGCAGTCGAAGCTCCTTCTTTCGAAACTTCCCTCGGCCGGTATCCTTCCCCCAAGCAAAGGATACCGGCCATTTTTTTGCCAATAGGTTGCGGTTCATCGCCTTCGATGCGAGGCGATGTGCGCTAGTATGTTTCCGACTTTTCAAAACGAATGATGGTAGCGGAGGTTCCTAAGGGGCCGCTGATTTCCGTGGGTTACAACCACAAAATCGCAAGTGTGCCAAGATATGTGCCATTTTTCCGCTTAGTACATTCCAACTGGCACACTTTGGCACAGCCGGATGTAGGGACTGAGAGCCGACTATTAATCGTTTGGGGCTTCGACTGCGTCCTCGTTCGGGGGTGAGGGCTTTATCCTTAGTCTCTTCATTTTTGGGCGACGGGAATATGAGTATGCCACCCCCAATGTCCAAATCGAACACTCGTCGAGTTCGTCTTTCAGCTTGTCACCGAGAATGGCTGACCCCGACCATTCCTTTCCAGGCTCAAGAACATACGGCAACTGGGCTGATGCTAGCTGCGGATTTGGCACGATAAGATTTCGTTCGCGCTTTCGGAGCAGATAGGCCCACCAATTCTTGTAGCCATAAAGCAGGTAGTGAGTGACAGTCGTTGCCTGGCTGCCATTGTTAGACACCGTCAAATGAATATACTTGTTCGGATCCTCTCCAATGCCACCAGCGGTAATCGCAGGTGCCATGTATCGGATGGCCAAACGCGGGCCGGATTCTACCCATCTTCTCACCTCCAAACCAAATGCCATCGTTGCGATTATCGCGGCGTAGATTGCAGTAAGAGTTGTCGGATCGGAGGGCACCGGCAAATAGTAGCACCACCCGCCTAAGGTCGAAAGCTCGTCCAACTAGGTTACGGGTAGAATAGTACTCAGGATACCACATTAGTGTGCCAGGAAAACGTGCGGGAAATGTGCCAGATGGACCATTTCTGTGCCAACGTACCGACAGAAATACCCGATTTCTGCGACGTCAACACCTATTGAATGGTAGCGGAGGAGGGATTTGAACCCCCGACACATGGATTATGATTCCACTGCTCTAACCAACTGAGCTACTCCGCCCTGATGCACTGAGGCGAGCGCCGCAAACGGGCGTTGGGGGCCTATAGGCACGGGGCGGAAACGGGTCAACCGGTTTGGCGCTGTCACGGAACCGCGATACGATATGGGAGTTTGAGAGGTGAACCCCGTACTGGCAGGAGATACGAAATGGAGCTCGAGACCCCTTTGGACATGATTTGCCGGATCATCGTCCGGGCCCGGGAATGGGATGCCCAGGTGCCGTCGAACGAACCCGATGAGGTGGACGAGGACGGCCCGGTTTCGACCGATGACGAATATGATGTGATGATCGATGAAAAGAATGATTCGGTCGAAGAGGAGATCGAGACGGCTCTCGACGATCTGGCCGAAGATCAGCGCGCGGAAATTCTCGCGCTCGCCTGGGTCGGAAACGGGACGTTCGATGCAGCGGACTGGGATGAGGCGCTGGCCGAAGCCGCCGATCCGGACAGCGATCCGATCGTCGAGCAGCTGATGGATATGCCGATGCTGGCCGCTTATCTCGATGCGGGTCTTGAAGCGTTCGACCTCAGCTGCGACGGCATCGGCCAGATCGACTAAGCCCCGTTCATCGCGCAAATCTATGGGTCGATAGGGCTTCCCACGGGCCGCCGCGATAATACCAGCTCGCCAAGCCTGAAATGGCCAATCGCCGGGGTCGAAAATCACGGGACAGATCCGCGAACGACCTTTTCGCATCCGCCGGCGCGACCTTGTTCTGGATGGTGACATGCGGCCGCCAACCCTGCTGATCCTGCGGCGTCAACAGACCTGCAAAAGCGTCGGCCAACCGATCCCGTATCGCCTCCAGTTCGGGGCTCTCGATCCGGAACGCGACACCCCGTCCCAGCGACATGAGGCCGCCCAGCCGTGCTGCAGGCGCTGAGATCGCGCGAGTCTCGTCAGCCAGTCTGCGCTTGAGTTCGGGCGCGATGCTGGGCGGTAAATGGTGGAACAGTGTGAGATGGGCGTCGATGACATTGCGATCCGGCGGGAAATGCGCGCGACGCAAGCCATCGAGATAGGCAAAGTCGTCGCCGCCGAACAATGCCGAGACGATGATCGGTGCAGGTTCCGCATTCATGGCCGCTCCGGCTCCGGATGGCGTGGAAGATCCCCCGGGCGGTCGATATCATGAACGACGCTGCGGCCGGCTTCGACAGATTCTATCTCATCCTTTTCGAAAGGACCGGCGCCATCTTCGAGCCGCCGAATGGCGTTTCCGACATCGCGAATCAGGACCGGGTGCCCTGGCAGATTGCGGTAGGTAGCGCGAATAGCCGGCCCGTCTCTTGCAACCTTGGTCAGTCTATGCGCGATCGAGCGATCCAGCATCGGCATATCGCCCAGAAAGATCATCGCTTCCGCCTCACCGGGGCGAAGCGATTTGAGACCGGCCAAGAGGCTAAATCGACGGCCTTCCGCGTGGCGGGCCGCAAAGGTCGTCGATATCCGGCCGGTACCGATGCCGCGCACGACACGTCCCGTTCGCGTTCGATCGGCGCCCAAAACGACGACAATGCGCGCCACCGGTGCGGCCAGCGCGATCTCTATCGATCGGCGCAGCAATGTCTTTCCGCGATAGCGCGCGAGCAGCTTGTTCGCGGACCCGAATCGACGCGAACGCCCGGCGGCAAGGACGATGGCCGCGCGCATCCCGGACGGGCTAAATTTCGACCTGGCTGCCGAGTTCGATCACCCGGTTGGGCGGCAGCCGGAAAAATTGCATCGCGGTTTCCGCATTGCGGAGCATCCAGGCGAAGAGTTTCTCCCGCCAAGGTGCCATTTGCGGATTCTCCGAACTGAGCAAGGTTTGTCGAGCGAGAAAGAAGCTTGTTTCGATCATCCGGAAGGCCGGGCCGCAGGTCGTGATCTTTTCGAGCGCCTTGGGTACATTGGTGTCCTGCATAAACCCGTAACGCAGAATGATCCGGTAGAATCCTTGCCCCAGGTCTTCATATTTGACCCGCTCATCCTCGCCGACATGCGGCCGATCCAGGATCGACACGGTGAGCAGTACGATCCGTTCGTGCAGCACCTTGTTATGTTTGAGATTATGCAGCAGCGCATGCGGCACGCCTTCCGGCGAGGTCGTCATGAACACCGCCGTGCCAGGTACGCGTGTTGCCTCTCCGGCCGCTGATTTGACGAACACCTGAACCGGCATCGCGGTTTCCCGCATTTGCGCGATGATCAGCGATCGGCCTTTCGCCCAACTGGTCAACAGGATGAAGGCCGCGCCGCTGATCACCAGCGGGACCCAACCGCCATCGGGGATCTTGGTGAGGTTTGCCGCAAAAAACAGTCCGTCGACGACGAAGAAGAGCCCGACCAGCAATCCGGCCCAAAGCCTGTTCCACTTCCAGAAGCTGAACAGCAATACACTCAGCAAGCAAGTATCGAGGAGCATCGCGCCGGTAACCGCGACGCCATAGGCCGCAGTGAGGTTCGTCACGCTGCCGAAGCTCATCACCAGCAACAGGACCATGATCATCAGCGCCCAGTTGACGACGGGGATATAGATCTGCCCGACCGTCGATGCGTTGGTGTGGTGAATCCGGAGACGTGGCATAAAGCCGAGCTGAATCGCTTGCTGGGTCACCGAGAACGCACCGGAAATGACCGCCTGGCAGGCGATGATCGCGGCCAGGGTCGCGATGATCAGCAGCGGCAGTTGGAACCAGCCCGGGGCGAGCATGAAGAAGGGATTGGCCATGATCGCGTCGCCTTCACGCAGCGCCAGCGCGCCCTGCCCCAAATAACTGAACATCAGCGCCGGCAGAACGAATACGAGCCAGGATACGCCGATCGGCTTGCGCCCGAAATGCCCCATATCGGCATAGAGCGCCTCGGCGCCGGTGACCGCGAGCACGACCGCACCGAGCGCGAGAAACGCCTTGAGCGGCTCGGCCATGAAGAACTGGGCGGCGTGGTGCGGGCTCAACGCCCAGAGAATTTCCGGGTTTTGCGCAATGCTCAGAATGCCGAGCACCGATATGGTCAGGAAATAGAGAAGCATGATCGGGCCGAAAAAGGCGCCGACCCGAGCGGTTCCGGAGCGCTGGATCAGAAACAGGAAAATCAGGATGAAGACGGCGATCGGAACGATCCATCCGCGCATGCCCGGACTGACGACAGCAAGTCCCTCGACCGCGCCGAGCACCGATACGGCCGGTGTGATCATCGCATCGCCGTAAAACAGTGCGGTCGCGAGCACGCCGAGCATGACGATGCCCGCGCTCCACTTCTTGCCGGAATTTCGGCCGCCCATCAGTGCGAGCAGCGCCAGACTGCCGCCCTCCCCACGATTGTCGGCGCGCATGATGATTGTCAGGTACTTGACCGTAACGACGAGCATCATGGCCCAGAAAATCAGGCTCAGCACGCCATATAGGTGCAGCGTATCGAGCGCGAGCGGATGATGGCCGGTAAACGCCTCGCGAAACGCGTAAAGCGGGCTCGTCCCGATATCGCCGAATACGATACCGATCGCGCCAAGCGCGAGCTTGACGACGGCCTGGTCGCGCGTTGGCGGACCGGAGACGGGGTGAGCAGTTTTAATGTCGCTCATTATGGATGGACGCGGCCCCTTTATACGCCGGTAAGCCGCACTGGCCGGGCATTTTCGACCGGCGGCGGCAAAGCGCGCGCCCTATCACGAGATCGGCCGTTCCGCAATGGGAGGACAAGCTTAACGCGGCTCGCTATAGGCCGGCCATCAGAAATTTCAGGAGGCGTCGATGCGCGTCGGAATCCCCAAAGAAATCAAGAATCACGAATATCGGGTCGGGCTCACCCCGGCATCGGTTTTCGATGTCGTTCAGGCCGGCCATGAGGTGATCGTCGAAACCCGGGCCGGGTGCGGCATCGATTTCGACAATGGTGATTATCGCGCCGTCGGTGCGACCATCGTCGACACAGCGGCAGATGTCTTCGCCGGATCCGACATGATCGTGAAAGTGAAGGAACCGCAAGCGCAGGAAGTCGCGATGCTCGAATCGCGCCATATCCTGTTCACCTATCTCCATCTGGCTGCGGATAAACCGCAGACCGAAGGACTCATGAAGTCAGGCGCGACCTGCATCGCCTATGAAACGGTGACCTCGCCGAACCGGTCGCTGCCGCTGCTCAAGCCCATGAGCGAAGTCGCCGGGCGTATGTCCGTTCAGGCTGGCGCGCATTATCTCGAGAAGGAACAGGGCGGCCGCGGCATATTGCTCGGCGGCGTGCCGGGCGTCGCACCAGCCAAGGTCGTCATTATCGGCGGCGGAGTCGCCGGGCTCAACGCCGCGCAAATGGCCGTCGGCCTGCGCGCGGACGTCACCATCTACGATATCAGCAACGATCGACTCGCCGAGCTCGATACGCATTTCGGCAACACGATAAAAACCGCCTATGCGTCCAAGGCCGCTATCGAGGCGGCGGTTCGGGAAGCGCATCTCGTCGTTGGCGCAGTGCTCGTTCCGGGCGGCGCCGCGCCTAAACTGATCACGCGCGACATGCTGAAAACGATGAAGCGCGGCTCGGTCATCGTCGATATCGCCATCGATCAGGGCGGCTGTTTCGAAACGTCGCGTCCGACGACGCACGAAAACCCTGTCTATGTGGAAGAAGGCGTCATCCATTACTGCGTGGCCAACATGCCCGGTGCGGTTGCGCGGACATCGACCTTCGCGCTGAACAATGCGACGCTGCCCTATGTCATCCAGCTGGCGAGCAAGGGGCCGGAAAAGGCGATGACCGACAATCCGCATCTCGCCGCCGGGCTCAACGTTTCGGGTGGCAAGATTCGGTATGAAGCCGTCGCGGAGGCGCTCGACCTTCCTTTCAACTAGGATTCGGTTTCCGCTTCGGGTGCGGGCGTGGTCGGCAGGTCGATCGGCCGCCCTTGCGCCCGGGCTACGCTCGCCAAGCGACTTTCCAGATCGGCGCGATAGGGCGCATCCTCCGGGGTTCGCTCGAGCAGCGCGCGCCACGTCGCTTCCGCATCGTCGAGACGCCCGGCCTGGGCGAGCGCAAGACCGAGAAAGAATGGCGGGCCGGGATGATCGGGCGCGATCTGCGCGGCGCGTTCGAAGGCGAGCTGGGCCGCCGGGTTCATCTGTCCCTCGCCATGCAGCAACAGAGCATTGCCGAGCGCGACCCAAAGATCGGCATTGTCCGGATCGGTATCGATCGCGTTCTGGATCGCATGGGCGGCATTCATATGATCGCCGCGGCGATTCATGGCTTCGGCAAACATGATCCAGCGTTCCGACGAGGCGTTGCGGTTGTCGAGGAAATCTTCGTTGATCTCCGTACTGCCATCGACGGGGCGCTCGTGCAGCGGTTCGGTGGGTCGCCCTTCGAGCACGGGGCTGCCCTGCCAGGCATAGCCGGCGAGACCGACAAGCAGGGCCGCGCCCAGCCATTCGAGCAGCCTTCCGCGAAACTCCGCAAGCCGCCAGAGCCAGAACAGCGTCAGCGCGATCAGCGCGATCGCGGCGAACCAACCCATCAGCTTTCCTTCTTCCGGCTGCGGAAGCGTCCGCGCGCAAGCCAGATACCGGCGCCGACGAGCAGGATCGGCAGGAGCCATAACGGCCAGGTTACGCTATCGATGGGCGGGTTGTAGGTAATCCAGCGACCATAGCGATCGACCAGCCAGTTGCGGATGTCCTCGGGCTCCTCGCCGGCAGCGATCCGTCGACGCACCAAGGCGCGCATATCCTGCGCCATATCGGCATCGCTGTCCGCGATCGACTGCCCCTGACACACGAGACACCGGAGCGATTCCATCAGCGCAGCCGCCTCCGCCTCCTGCTGCGGATCGGGCAGTTGGCGGTTCGCCCATTCGGCATCCGGCATCCGCGATTGGGCGTGGAGGGGCGATGAGAGGATAGCCAGTGAAACGCAAGCCAGTACTCCTGCGAAGGTACGAATCCAGAGCGGCAGGCGACGGTGCTTACTGTCCTGGGCTCCTGCCTTCGCAGGAGCATATCGACGTTCGATGATGTGCGTCATCGCGCACCCTCCAGCGCCGCCAGGATCTCAGGCACATGTTCGGGCCGGATATCACCGATATGCTGGCTTACGATTATCCCGTTGCCGTCGACCACGAAGGTTTCCGGCACGCCGGACGAACCGAGCGCCAGCTGCGCCTGGCTCTCATTGTCCGCGCCGATCCGCTGATAGGGATCGCCCCATCGCTGGAGAAAGGCGTACACATCTTCCGGCCGATCGCGCACCGCAATCGCATCGATTGCGATGCCCGCCTCCCGCAACTGCATCAGCTGCGGCGCCTCGGCGATGCACGGCACGCACCAGCTCGCGAAGAAATTCACGAGGCGCGGTTCGCCGGTCGCGAGATCGGTATGGTTCAGACCGGGGCGGCCCGGCAGCGAGGGTTCGAGCGAGAATTCCGGCATCGGTTCGCCGATCAGCTGCGATTCGATCGCGCGCTGCTGTGGCGAGCTGTTCCCGAAATAGAGCGCATAGGCGAAGAAACCGAAAAAGATGGCCGCGACGGCAAGTGGCACCCAAAGGATGGGACGCCTCATCGTCGCGGCCTGTTTTTCGATCGCCGGATCGGTGCTCATGCCCAAGCCTCGCGCTCCATCGTCCGCCGTTCCCGCCGCACGCGGCCGATCAGCGACAGCAGACCGCCCAATGCGATGAGGATGGCGCCGAACCAGATCAGCGTGACGAACGGTTTCCACCAGAGCCGGAGTTGCCAACGGCCGGTACCGTCGCCGGTTCCGAGCACCGTATAAAGCTGGCCGTTCCAGGCCGTACGGATCGCCGCTTCGCTGGTCTCGGTCTGCGGCGACGAGAACATGCGCGATTGCGGCGCCAATGCGAACGCATCGCCCTCGCCCCGCTGGACGGTCAGTCCGCCTTCCACGGCCGTCCAATTGGGCCCGGCCACGGGCATGGTGCCGTCGAAGGTTACCGAATAGGGGCCGACCTCATGGGTTTCGCCAGGTCGGGCCGCCACCAGAACCTCCTCGCTGAATGCGCTTTCGAACGCCATTCCAGCCATACTGACGGCGATACCGAGATGGGCGAGCACCATGCCATAGATGAACAGCGGCGTACGGCGCAGATTGCGTTTCCACAGAGGTGCAATACTGGCAGCCGCGACTCCGGCCGCCAGTATCAGGCCCAGCATCGGCAATATGCCGATCGGTGATGCGGCCAGCACCACTGCCAGAAGCGCCAGCGATGCGATCAGGACCGGTAGGGAGATACGCCCCATCACATTGCGCCAATCGTCCCGCCGCCAGCGTAAAAGCGGGCCGACCGCCATCGCGACGACCAGCAGAAGCGCCAGCGGTCCGGCCGTCGCATTGAAATAGGGCGGGCCCACCGATAGCTGCTCGCCGGTAACCGCCTCGACGCCGAGCGGATAAAGCGTGCCGATCAGGACGATGCCGAGAATGGCTGAGAGCAAAAGATTGTTCGCCACCAACGCGCCTTCCCGGCTCATGAACTCGAACTGCGATCCTTCACGCACCGTGCTCACGCGCATCGCATAAAGAGCGAGGGCTCCGCCGATATAGATGATCAGCAAGCCGAGGATGAACGAGCCGCGTTGTGGATCGACGGCAAAAGCGTGCACGCTGGTCAGAACGCCGGAGCGGACGAGGAACGTGCCGATCATGGACATCGAGAAGGCGACGACGGCCAACATGATCGTCCATGCGCGCAACGCATCGCGCGTCGCGAGAACCGTTACCGAATGGAGCAACGCCGTCGCCGCGAGCCAGGGCATCAGCGATGCGTTTTCCACCGGATCCCAGAACCACCAGCCGCCCCAGCCGAGTTCATAATAGGCCCAATAACTGCCGGCTGCGATGCCCAGCGTCAGGAATATCCAGGACGCGAGAACCCAGGGGCGCATCGCCCGGGCGAAAACCGGTCCGACATCGCGCGTCAAAAGCGCGCCGACCGCGAAGGAAAAGGCGATCGAGATACCGACATAACCGACGTACAGCGTCGGCGGATGGAAGGCCAAGCCGGGATCCTGCAGCAACGGGTTGAGTCCCCTGCCCTCCGCCGCCGCCGGCGTCAGCCGTGCGAACGGGTTGGAGGCAAACAACAAGAAGGCATAGAAGCCGATGCCGATCGCCGCCTGGGCGGCGAGTGTCGCCATCAGGGTCTTCTCGCGCAGGCGCTTCTCGAACGCTGCGACTAGCGAACCCGATATGGCGAGGATCGCGACCCAAAGCAGCATCGACCCCTCGTGATTGCCCCAGGTTCCCGAAAATTTGTAGATCCATGGCTTGGCCGAATGACTGTTCGCCGCGACCAGCTCAACCGATAGATCCGTCCGCAGGAAGAGCCATACCAGCATGGCGAAGGAGAAGGTCGTCAGCAGCCCCTGGACAATGGCGACGGGGCGGATCGCCCGCGCCACGCCACTTTCGTCCGAGCGCAACGCCATGATACCGAATACCAGCTGCAGTCCACACAAGGCCGCGGCGAGCCAGAGGGCGGCAAGTCCGGCTTCGGCTATCACTGGCGCGGATCTCCGGCCATTTCCATGTCGGCCAATTCGGGCGGCATATAATTCTCGTCATGTTTGGCGAGGATGTTATCGGCGATGAAGACGCCGTCGGCGTTGAGTGCGCCTTCCGCGACAACACCGGAATTTTCGCGAAACAGGCTTGGCGTGATCCCCGCAAAGATAACCGGAATTTCCGCTTCGCCATCCTGGACGAGAAACCGGATCGACACGCCGTCCGGCTGCTCCGTGATCGAGCCGTTGGCAACCATCCCGCCGAGCCGGAACGCCTGTCCTGCCGGCACCGGATCGGCCGCGATTTCGGCCGGTGTACGAAACAGGGCCGCATTGTCGCGCAGGCCGAACAGAGCGAGAAAACCGGCCGCGACGACCGCGACTAATGCGATGACCGCCAAAGTCAGCCGCTGATGTTTCGCCTTCATGATCTACCATCCTCGCGTAATGCGGCAACACGCGCTTCGACAGACCGCATACGCGCGTAGCTCCACAGCGTCAGAAGTGCGGTCCCGCCGATGGTGCAGGCGTAAGCGGCGACGATATAGGGCCAGGGCTCCATCATTCTATCCTTGCGCAAGACGGCGCAGTCGCGCCTCGATACGGATGTTGGCGATGATCGTGCGCATCCGCAACAGCACGATCGCACCAAAGAGCATTGTAAAGCCGAGCGTCGCAATCCCCAGCGGCCATAGCATGGAGCTATCGATAGCCGAACCGCTCAGCGTCAGGCTTTGCGGCTGATGCAGCGAATTCCACCAGGTGACCGAATAGTGAATGATCGGCAGGTTGATCGCGCCGATAACGCCGAAGATTGCGGCAATCCGGCCGATACTGGCGCGTTCCTCGCTCGCGGCGGCCAGCGCCATGAAACCGAAATAGAGAAACAGAAGCACGAGCATCGAGGTCAGTCGGCCATCCCAGATCCACCATGTGCCCCAGGCCGGATAGCCCCATATCGAACCGGTCATGAGGCAGAGCGCCGTGAACAATGCGCCGGGCAAGGCGATCGCGCGTGCCGCGATACCGGCCAGCGGATGCCGCCAGATCAGCTGCATCAGGCTCGCGATCAAGATGCCGGTCCAGCCTCCCATACCCAGCCATGCCGTAGGCACGTGCACATACATGATGCGGACGAGCTCACCCTGGAGGAAATCTTCAGGGGAGAAAAACAAGCCCATGACCATTGCGACGCCGGTCAAAACGAAGCCGCCCCAAAACAGCCATGGCGTCAATGGGCGAGCAATGGAAAGAAAGCGGGTAGGGTTGGCGAAAACGTGCATGAATGCGCGTCTTAGCGTAGCAAAAGCGCGGGGAAAAGCATAACACGACATCGGTTCCGTTTCTCGAACCACCCCTTCTTCTTCTGGAGGCCTCGGCCGCTTTTGACCAATTCCACGCTGCCCGAACAAAGGCCGGTCGCCGGCATCCTCTTGCGGATCGGCGCGGCGACGGCGTTCGCCTTTATGGCGGCGATGGTGAAGATCGGTTCGGATCTCGGACTTCATCCGATCGAGATGATCTTTTGGCGCTTCGCATTCGCCCTGCCGCCACTGTTCCTATGGATTGCGCTGCGACCCGGCCTTCAGATGATCAGGACCAAGCGGCCGCTGGCCCATCTGTGGCGGGCCGTTATCGGCCTGACTGCGATGGGTTTCGCCTATTGGAGCATCACCTTGCTGCCGCTCGCCGAAGCGACTGTCATCAGCTTTGCCGCGCCGATTTTCGCGACTATGTTGTCGGCGATATTCCTGCTGGAAAGCGTCGGCTGGCATAGGTGGAGCGCCGTGGCCATCGGATTTCTCGGCGTACTGATCGTCATGCAGCCGCAGAATGCGTCGTTGCCGATCGACGGCCTGATAGTCGCCCTGATTTCCGCTTTCGGGGTGGCATGCGTCATCATTACGATCCGCCAGATCAGCAGAACCGAACGCGCCATGACAACGGTTTTCTGGTTCACGCTGATTTCTGCGGTCGGTACGGGCTTTGTCGTGCCCTTCTTCGCGGCCGCCCATAGCTGGCAGGGCTGGGCCGTTATGGTCGCGATCGCGATATTCGGCGGTACGGCGCAATTGTTGCTGACCGCGTCATTGCGTATCGCGCCCGTCGTGGTCGTGGCGCCGTTCGATTATATTCAGCTGCTATGGGCCGTCGCCCTGGGCTGGCTGATCTGGTCCGACGTGCCGTCAGTGGCGACCTGGTGCGGTGCTGCGGTTATCATCGCAAGCGCATCGTATACGCTGTATCGCGAGCGAAAACGGTCCCGCCCGGCCCGTCCGGTGATCGTCTAGGCGCGGCCGATCAAGCGACGCGCGATGCGATCCGCCACATGGGCGGCGGGGTCGCCGCTGCTCTCGCTTTCCTGCCAGACCTGTTCGAGCCGTTCGGGGATCTTTGCAATCCGTGCTTCCACTTCCTGTTGATCCCCCTGCCCCAGATATTCGAGGCCCACATTGATGATCCCACCCGCATTGATCACATAATCGGGCGCGAACACGATGCCTCGATCGTGTATGCGCTGACCATCGGCCGGCGTCGCCAGCTGGTTGTTCGCGCCACCCGCAACCGCGGCACAACGCAGATCGGCAATACTGTCTTCGTCGAGGATCGCGCCCAGCGCATTCGGGCTGACAATATCGGCATCGACCGTCAGAATTTCATCGGTGCCGACTGCCTGCCCCCCAAGTTGTTCGGCAAAAACCCGGGTGCGTTCGATATCGACATCGGCCAATGTCAGTCGCGCGCCCTCTGCAGCCAGCAGTTTGGCAAGGCCGCCGCCCACACTACCGATTCCCTGTATTGCGACATGCACATCCTTGATGCTGTCGGTGCCGAGCGCTCTTTTGGCAGCTGCCTTTACGCCGAGAAACACGCCAAGCGCGGTGTAAGGACCCGGATCGCCGCCTGCCGCCCCGCTTTCCACGGGAAGCCCCGATACATGATCGGTCGCACCACGGATGACAACCATGTCATCGTCCGTCATGCCGACATCCTCCGCGGTAACATATTGTCCGCCGAGATTGTCGATCGCCCGCCCGAAAGCGCGCAGCATTGCAGGAGTCTTGGTTCGTGCCTGATCGGCGAGAATCACGGCCTTACCACCGCCCATGGGAAGGCCGGCCATCGCGTTCTTGAAACTCATGCCGCGCGAAAGCCTGAGCGCATCGGTTATCGCACGAGTCGTATCCGCATAATGCCAAAAGCGGACGCCGCCGGCTGCCGGTCCCAAATGCGTGGAATGGACCGCGATAATCGCACTGAGGCCAGTATCGGCATCGCGGAAGAAATGCACGGCTTCATGATCGTCAAAATCGGGAAGATCCCACGTCGCGGACATTGCAAATTCCTGCGTAGCCAACGATCGGACCATACCGATCCCGGCAAAAATGGGGCGACCGACGGGACTTGAACCCGCAACCTCCGGCATCACAAGCCGGCATTCTAACCAATTGAACTACGATCGCCATGAGAGGCGGTAAAGCCAGCCGCGCACATAAGGGCGCGAGCGCCTGATCGTCAATGGTTTGTAATAAAATTACGGGCGGGTTTTGAGGAGATCGAGCGTGCGAAGAAGCCACGGCGAGGGGTTCATTTGACAAGCTCGACCTATCGGTCGAGCGCGGCACCGGCCCGCACCCCGCCGTGGTTACCGTGGTCCGTGTGCTAGATGAGCCGTGGTTACCGTGGTTCG
>JBCDDN010000029.1:0-42412 GCA_039180285.1 Pseudomonadota bacterium
CGCTATCACACACAGCCCGGCCGCCACCGCCGCACCGCTGCCGCCCGAGGAGCCGCCCGGCGTATGGCCGATCCGGTGCGGATTCTGCGTCGGCCCGAGCCACGGATTATCCGTCTTCGCACCGAGCGCGGCCTCTTCCATATTGAGCGTCCCGAGGACAATCGCGCCCGCGTTACGCAGGTCCGCGACGACCTTAGCATCGGCCGCGGCGACACAATCCTTGCGCGCCTCGATCCCGGCGCTCGTCACCAGCCCTTCGACATCGATATTGGCCTTGATCGCCACCGGCACGCCTTCAAGCGGGCGCGGCGCGGCGGAGAGGATCTGCCGGTCGCTTTCGGCCGCCGCCTGCATCGCGCCCGGTTCGTCGAGTTCGACAAAGGCGTTGAGATCGTCGTTCAGGTCCGCGATCCGCGCAAACGCCGCTTCGACGACTGCCGACGGCATGGTCTCGCTTGCCCGGTAGAGCGCGAGCAGGCCGGCGATGCCGTGGCGATGGAGCGGTTCGGTCAAATCTTCCTCTCGTCGATCAGGCGGATCGGTTTCTGGCGGACGTCGATCTGAGTCTCCTTGGCCGTATCGCCGACGCCGACCATATCGATATCGACCTCGATGCCGAGCCCGCGTTTGAGGATTTCGCCGATCTCGCTCCGATCGGTGCCGCCCCGGCTCTCCATCACGACGCGCATATGGTCCTTTCCGCTGGCATCACGCGTCACCCGGCAGACATATTCGCCGGTCAGGTCGGCGCGATTCTCGATGAGCGCGCCGATCGCGTGCGGGAAGATATTGATGCCGCGCAATTTCACCATGTTATCGCTGCGGCCCTTGAAGCCCGAGATGCGCTTGAAGACCATGCCGGTATCGTTGACGCCTTCCAGCTCCTCCGTCACATCATGCGTGTTGAAGCGGATGCAGGGCGCGATATCGTCCTTGAACAGGCAGGTAACGACCATATCGCCGGTCTCGCCCGTTGCCACGGGCGCGCCCGTATCGACGTCGAGCAACTCGAGATATTGCGCGTCCTCCCAGACGTACAGCCCATTGCGGTCCGGCCCCTCGCCCGCGATCGAGCCGGTATCCCCGACGCCGTACCAGTCATAGGCTTTCGCGCCGTGCCAGGCGTCCTCGGTCGAGGCGCGGTCCTCGGTGCCGAGATGGCCAATGATCATGCGCAGCTTGATCCGGTCGAACAGCTTTTCCGCCTCGGCGACCTCGGCGAGCTTGCGGACATAATCGACAAAGCCGACCATGCAGGTCACCCCGAAATCGGCCATGAGATTGACCTGATTCACCGAACGCGTCTCGATCCCGGTCCCGGCGGAAAGGAACAGCGCGTTGGTGTAATGCGTCACGGCCTCGCGGATATAATGGCCGCCATTGATCATGCCATGGCCATAGACCGACTGGATCACGTCATCGCCGGTGAGACCCATCCAGCGATACATGCGGCCGACAAGCAGGTTCGTGACCTCGCGGCCCTTGGGTCCGAACATCAGCGGCTGCGGCCGGCCCGTCGTCCCGCTGGTGGTATGGAAGACGACCGGCCCGCGGTCCGTTTCTTCGCCGCGCCCGTCGAAATCGCCATAGGGCGGATGGTCGTTGACCGAGGCCATCAGGTCCGTCTTGTCGTAGACGGGCAGCTTGGCGATATCACCCAGCCCGCCGATATCGCCGGGTTCGATGCCCTTCTCCCCCCAAAGCCGCCGGTAGAAGGGAATCTCCCAGCCGCGTTTCATCAGCCGCTTGAACTGCGCATCCTGGATCGCATGCAGTTCGTCCCGGGACATAGCGGTATAGCGGGAGACGAAATCCGCGCCGACCGGATAGTCGGCCAGCATCTGCCGGGCGTCGAAGGCTTCGAAATAGGTGGGGAAGGTCATCGCTGTTCGCCTTGGTTTAACTCGAACGTAGGCACTTCCATATTCCCGCGAAGGCGGGAATCCAGTTTCAGCGTTCGGTCTGGATTCCCGCCTTCGCGGGAATACGGGTACGTCATGGCCTTGGTTCCGTTGCGTAGCTCAGGGGGTCGTCGAAAAGCCGCCTATCCGCATCGGACGATGCGAGTGTGTGGCAGAGATCATATTTGGCAGCGGCCTGGTCTGCGCTCATTGGCGCCTCCGGGCTGCCCAGATTGCCGGTAATTTCGCGCGCAATATGGCCGCCATTTTTCAGCATGATCGTCAGCTGCTGCGGCGCGAGCGCGTTGGGATCGGGATTGTCGTCGAGGCGGACGGAGACTTTTCCGCCGAGCGCGGACAGCGCGGGATCGGCGAACTGTTCCGGCGTGAAGCAGGCCGGATTGACGATGCCGTCGCGCAGCAGCAGCGGCACGAGAAAAGCGAGGCAGAGCCGCGCATAGCTCGGCGCCATATCCGGTTTATACGGCCGCCCGACGAGCCGGTTGATCAGCGGCGGGGCGGCGACATCGACGCTCTGGACCGCCTTGGGATCGAGCTCGCCCGCGCGCAGCATGCCGTCGATCGTACCGAGCACGCCATGGCTGGCCCGGCCCGAGGGGAAGGGCTTGATGCTGACCTCCTCGATCAGCCAGCGCCCGCCGATGCTGCCGGTGTAGTGGGCAAGATTGCCCGGCTCGAACAGTTCGAAATAGCCGAACGGCCCTTCCAGCGCATCATGCGGCCCGTCCATCCCGGCCCGGGCGAGATCGACGGCCGTGATCGCGGCGCGCGCGGCATGGGCGATCTGCAGTGGGAGCGCGACCGAGGCTTCGACATGCGCCTGCATCGTGCCGGCGGCCTGCGAATAAGCGAGGCCGAGAACATCGGCGAACCGATCGGGCGGCAGGCCCTCGAGGCGCGCAACGGCCACCGCCGCGCCGATCACACCGGCGGTGGCCGGGCGAAAGAATTGCATCGCCCCGGTCGCGGCGACGCCCATGCCGCTCGCGATATCGACGCCGACAGCAAGCGCGGCAAGAAAGGCATCGGGATCGCTGCCGCCCTTACGGTCCGACGCGGCGAGCAGCGCCGCTGTGACGACCGACAAGGCATGGACGACGGCCGGTTCGTGCACGGCATCCCATTCGAGGCAGTGGATCGCAAAGCCGTTGAAGAAGGCGGCAGAAGGTGCCGGTAATCTGCTCCCGCCAGAAGAATGATCCGTTTGGGCTGAGCCTGTCGAAGCCCTGTCCTTCTTTTCTGTTGCCGAAGAAAAGGACGACCCTTCGACGAGCTCAGGGTAAGCGGATCGTGGGGAGCCGAGCAACCGGGCCTCTTCGCCCGCGCCCCAGCCGCGCACGGCGGCGAGCATCTGTTGCGCCTCATCCGATGCCGCGCCCGCCGCGCCGCCCGCCAGCGTATCGGCGAGCAACCGCAACGCGGCCGCGCGCGTGCTGCCGGGCAGGCGGTGATCAGTGGCCGCAAAATCGAGGAGGCGTCTGGTGGCGGTCATCCGAGCCAATCCTGCAACAATGCGTCGACAGCTTCGGCGCTGTCGCCATGAAGCGCGATCTCGACCGCGCGATCCGCTTCACCGGCATCGAGACCGCCCCATGCGGCGAGGCTGTGCATCTTGGCGACGATATCGGCCTCGCCCACCGGCCGCTCGGGATCGCCGAGCGTATCGACGAGCTCCAGCCCGTTGACCCGCGCGCCGAAATGCCCGGGATAGCGCGCCGTGATCGCCGGGTCCTCGGCCACCGTCACCCCTCCCCGCAGATCGGCGAGCGCGGCGATCGCCTCTTCGGTGAAGTCGGCGGGTTCCGCCGTGCGACCGTCCGCCACGACCGCCACCGCATGCTGGAGCGAGAATTTGGCGTCGAGCTCGGTGACCGGATCGGGCCGGTCGCAAAAGGCCAGCGCATCGGCATAGGTTTCGACATGGAAGGGCGGCTGGAGCTTGCCCTGCTCGCGCAGCTCCATCGCCGCATCGATGGCCGGATGCGCATGGCGGCAGGCGGCGAACGGCTTGAAGCTGACCTGATGGATGAGCCAGCTATCGCCATTATCGGCAAGCGGGCCGGGTTCTTTCGTCATCGCTTCGAACAGGCCCTGCGGCCCTTCCAGCAATGCGGCCGGACCAGTGAGCCCGTCATCCGCCATCCATGCTGCATCGGTACCGACCCTGATCGCGTTTGCGACATGCCATTGTTTGGTCATCACATCGTCATGTCGCATATGCCACAGGCCACCGGCCACCGACCCGGCATTGGCCAACGCCCAGACGGTCGCCTCCCGATTCAGTCCCCAGAGCGATGCGCTGGCGGCAGCCGCGCCGAAAACGCCTGCCGTCGCCGTGGGATGCCAATGGCCGTAATGATATCCATCGAGCGCGCCGCCGATGGCGATCATCGCTTCATATCCGCGCACCGCATTATCGAGCGCGTCGTTCATGGTGGGCACGATCTGACTGCAAACGGCACCCCATATCACCGGCCCCGGATGCAGGAGCGCCGCGCGATGTACATCGTCCATCTCGAGAATATTGGCCGCCATCGCCGCGATCACCGCTTTGTCCGCGGCCGATTGTGCGAACCGTTTTGCCACTTCGCTCCGCCGCGCGCCCGCCACGCAGGCCAGCCAGTCGAGCAGATGCAGCCGGGCGCGCTGCCTATCGCTTTCGCCGACCGGTCGCGCTAGTCTTTTCGAAAGTTGCGTCAGAAGCGGTTCGCTCATACAGCCACCGCTCTGACACGCCGCCGTAAAGGGAACGCTACTTGTCCGACGCCATTACGAAACCCCGTTACGTTCAGCTCGCCGATTCGCTTCGCGCGGCGATCCTGCGCGGGGATCTGAGCGAGGACGGGCAATTCCCCACCGAAACGGAATTGTGCCGCGAACATGGTGTGAGCCGCTATACGGTGCGCGAGGCGCTGCGTCGGCTGGTCGCGGAAGGGCTCATCCAGCGCAAGCGCGGCTCGGGCACCGTTATTCAGCCGGCGGCCGCGCGCGGCGGCACGCTGCACCAGCCGCTCTCCAATGTCGGTGAACTGCTGCAATATGCGCGCGACACGCAATATGATTTCAAGCCCGTCGGACTGACGAGCCTGCCGCGGCGCATCGCCGACCATGTCAGCGGCGATACCGACGGCGACTGGTTCCAGTTCCAGGGCATCCGCACGCGCTTGGGCGATCCCAAGCCGATCGCGATCACCGACGCCTATGTCCATGGCGACTATGCCGAGGCCGCGGCCGACATCCAGTCCTCCCAGGTTACGATCTTCCGGCAACTGGAGGAACTTGCCGGGGTCAAGGTCGCCCATGTCACGCAGGACATTCAGGCCGTCGGCGCGAGCGCCGATATCGCCAAGGCGCTCGGCATTTCGCGGCGTGCGCCGACGCTTAGAATTTTGCGCGCCTATCGCGACGCGAA
Source organism: Pseudomonadota bacterium (assembly GCA_039180285.1). Taxonomy (GTDB): domain Bacteria; phylum Pseudomonadota; class Alphaproteobacteria; order Sphingomonadales; family Sphingomonadaceae; genus Parasphingopyxis. The sequence continues at coordinate 5,335 of JBCDDN010000029.1, forward strand.
GAACCGGATTTTCGAGATTTCGGCCAGCCACCATCCCGGCGACCGCTTCGCCTATTCGATGCATATCGACGCCGAGAGCTGATCGATAACAGCTCGGTTGGGAGCGTTCTTTATGCCCTCTCGTCCGCTCACCCTGAGCCTGTCGAAGGGTCTGGCACTTTTCCGCAATCCATCCTTCGACAGGCTCAGGGTGAGCGCGAGAATAACAATGTGTACACCAAGCCGTGCTCATCCGTGCTCGTCCAGTTCGGGCGCGGGGCCGGGCGGCGGTCCGGGTTCGTTGCGAAAACGGATCGCGGGCGCGATCTGATGCGCGCCATCGGCCTCGACCAGCAACCCGCGTTCGGCGACGAGATCGCTGGCCAGCGCCTCGCGGAAATCGAGCACGGGCGAGAAGGCGACATCCTTGTCGGCGAACCAGGCGACCCATTCGTCGCGGGTTTTCGTCGCGAAGATCTCGGCGAGGAAGGCGCGCAATTCGGCCTGGGGCTCGCCCGCCTCGGCTTCGCCGAGCGGGATCAGGTCCGTGCGATCGAGCGCGGTGAGCAGGTTCTGCACGAACTTCATCTCGCGCGCGCCGAGCACGACGTGGCGGCCATCCCTGGTCGTGTAGACATTGTAGAAGGCCGCGCCGCCCAGCGAGCGCTGCGATTGCGAGCGCGGTGCTTCGCCCCCCGCGATCGCGCCGCCCGCGATATGCGCGCACCAGGGCAGCATCGCCTCGAACATCGTCGCATCGATATAGTCGCCGCGCCCGGTCTTCTCGCGGCCGATCAGCGCCATCAGGATCGCCGAGAGCGCGGTCAGCCCGGCGGCCATATCTGCCGACGGCACGCCGGGGACGACGGGCATCCCGTCCATGCCGTCATTGACCGACAGAAAACCGGTGAGCGCTTGCACGGCGAGATCGTGCGCGGGATGATGGGCCATCGCCCCGTCCTGCCCGAAGGCGGAGATCGAGCAATAGACGATGGCCGGATTGATCGCGGAGACGGCGGCATAATCGAAGCCGAGCCGCTGCATGACGCCGGGGCGGAATCCCTCGACGAAGACATCTGCCTTAGCGACGAGCTCGCGCAGCCGCGCCACGCCCGCCTCGCTCTTGAGATCGAGCACGATGCTCTTCTTCCCGCGATTGAGATTGCGGAACCAGACCGACAGGCCGGCTTCTTCGGGCGCCATCTGCCGCGCCGGGTCGCCGCCCCCTTTTCCATCTTTCGGCGCCGGCTCGATCTTGATCACCTCGGCGCCCTGATCGGCCATCATCATCGTCGCCATCGGCCCCGGCAGGAACAGGGACAGGTCGATCACCTTTATGCCGTCGAGCTGGCCCACCGGATCACACGACGCCGCTGTGTTTAAGCGCGGCGATCGCCTCTTCGTCGTAACCCAGCTCGGCGAGGATATCGTCGCTGTCCGCGCCGAGCAGCGGCCCGGCACCCGTCGGCAATCTCTCACCGTCCACCTTGATCGGGCTGGTCAGCACTTTGATAGCCGCGCGGTCCGGATGGTCGACATGATCGATCATGCCAGTCTCTTCGAGATAGGGATTGTCCATCGCCTCCTCGAGGCTGTTGACCGGCGCAACCGGCATCTTGCCCTTGAGCAGATCGACCCAGTGCGCAGTCGGTTCTCCGATGAACACCGCCTCGAGCATTTCGGTTAACGCTTCCCGATTGTCACGACGAACCGCGGGTGTTGCAAATCGCTCGTCTTCAGCGAGCTCGGGCCGGCCGATCTCCTCGACAAGGATCGCCCAGAATTTGGGGAGCTGGGCCATGACGAACACCCAGCCATCGGCCGTGCGGAACATCTGGCTCGGCGTTGCGGTCGGGTGGGCGCCATAGGGTGCGCGCGGCGTCACGTCATTCTCGTTCATGTACCAGAGGCCGGGATAGCTCGTCTGGTGCACGGCGGCCGACAGCAGATCGACATCGATATCGCGGCCGAGCCCGGATCGCTCGGCATCGGCCAGCGCGGCGAGCAGGCCGACCGCCATCATCGTTCCGGTCATGAAATCGACCATCGACAAGCCGAAGCGCACCGGCGGACCGTCCGGCTCGCCGGTCAGCGAGAGAAAACCGGCCTCGGCCTGCATCAGATAGTCGTAGCCCGGCCATTTGGCGCGCTCGGTATCGCGGCCATAAGCCGAAAGATGAGCGCAGACGAGCCGCGGATTGACGTCCTTCAGCGCGTCGTATGTCAGCCCCAACCGCTCGGGCAGATCGCCGCGCAGATTGTTGGCGACCGCATGCGCGTCCGCCGCCAGCCTGCGAAAAATCTCGCGCCCCTCCTCGCTTTGCAGGTTGAGCGTGAGCGACCTCTTGTTGAGGTTGAAGGTCTGGAAGTAGAGGCTCTCCCCCTCGCGCAGAAAGTGCGGGCCGACCGCGCGCGCCGTGTCGCCGCCTCCTTTTCCGTTCTTTGGCGGCGGTTCGATCTTGATGACTTCGGCGCCCAATTGCGCGAGGAACATCGTGCCGTACGGCCCGGCGCCATATTGCTCGGCGGACAGGATCCGATAACCGGCCAGCGGCAGGGCGCGCTCTGTGTTCCCGGCACTCATACCGGGTTCCGTTTTACCCATTGTTTCGAAATGATCATGCGCTGCATTTCGTTCGTCCCCTCGCCGATGCACATCAGCATCGCATCGCGATAATAGCGCTCGATCTCATATTCCTTCGAATAGCTGTAGCCGCCATGGATGCGCATGCCCTCATCGGCATTCTTCACCGCCGCTTCGGAGGCGAAATATTTCGCCATGCCGGCTTCCATGTCGCAGCGCTCGCCGCGGTCATAGGCCTTGGCCGCATCGAGCGTCAGCAACCGCGCCGCGCGGGCGCGCGTCACCATCTCGCCGATCTTGAGCTGGATCGCCTGGTGGTTGGCGATCGGCGTGCCCATCGTCTCGCGCGTCTGCGCATATTCGGTGGAAATGCGGAGCGCGCCCTCGGCCATGCCGACACCACGCGCCGCGACATTGATCCGGCCCAGCTCGAGCCCGCCCGTCGCCTGGAAAAAGCCCTGGCCTTCCACGCCCCCGATCAGGTTATCGGCCGGAATACGGTAGTCATCGAACACCAGCTCGGCGCTGTCGATCGATTTGTAGCCGAGCTTGTCGAACTTCTTGCCGGTCGTGAACCCGTCCTGCTTGGGCGCGATGAAGAGGCTCATCCCCTTGTAGCGCGGCTCGGCCTTGGGATCGGTCTTGACGAGCAGCGCGAAGCAGGAGCCCTTGATGCCGTTCGAGATCCAGGTCTTGGTGCCGTTGATGACATAATCGTCGCCATCCCGGGCGGCCGTCGTCCGGATCGCCTGCAGGTCGGTGCCCGCATTGGGCTCGGTCAGCGCGAGACCGCCGCGAATCTCGCCGGTCGCGAATTTGGGCAGCCATTTCGCCTTCTGCTCCAACGTCCCGAACCGTTCGACGGCGGCGGCCATGATCAGATGCGAATTGAAGATACCGGTGATCGCCATCCAGTAGGAAGAGATCAGCGCGACGATTTTGGCGTAGGTCGTCGCGGGCAGGCCGAGCCCGCCATATTCCTCGCCGATCGTCGCGCCGAACAGGCCCATTTCGGCCATCTGGTCGACGAGCTTCTCGGGCCAGATATCGCCATGGTCATGTTCCATCACGACCGGGCGGACCTCGCGATCGATCCATTTCTGGATCGAATCGAGCAGCGCCTGTTCTTCGGCCGGATCCATCGGCGGTCTGCTGGTATCGGGTGCGGTTGCCATGAGTGTCTATTCCTTATGCGTCGAGGCCGCCATGACCACGCTTCCAGACGAGCACCGTCCGTTTATAGTGGCTGACGACCTCGCCATGCTGGTTCTTGCCGACGGTCTTGAATGTCACGATGCCCTGTTCGGGGCGGCTCTTGCTCTCGCGTTTTTCGAGCACCTCGCTCTCGCTATAAAGCGTGTCGCCGACGAACAACGGCTTGGTCATGCGTATCTCGTCCCAGCCAAGATTCGCGATCGCCTTGCCGCTGGTATCGGAGACGCTCATGCCGGTCATCAGCGCGATGGTGAACGGGCTGACGACAAGCGGTTTTCCGAACTCGGTATCCTTGGAAAGCTCATAATCGAAATGCGCGGGATGCGTGTTCATGGTCAGCAGGGTGAACCACACATTATCGGCATCGGTGATCGTGCGGCCCGGCCGGTGCTCATAGATATGGCCGACTTCGAAATCCTCGAAATAGCGCCCCTGCACCTCGCGGAACCGCCCGGGTTCGACTTCGATTACCCCATCACGCATTCTCTGTTCCTTCCATTCCCAACATCGCTTCGAACCGTTTGATGACCGGCGCTTCGAGCATTTTTCCGTTATGGCGGATCGCCTTGCCGCCGGCCGCCGCATAGGCGTCCAGCGCCGATCGCGCTTCGGCCAGCTCTTCTTCGCTCGGGCGCATGATCCGGTTGATCGCATCCACCTGCTTCGGGTGGATCGCCGCCTTGGCCGCAAAGCCCAGCGCCTTTGCGCGAGCGACTTCCTCTTCAAGGCTCGCTTCGTCGTCGAGGGCGATGAACGGCACGTCGATCGCCGGTATCCGGGCAGACGCGGCCGACATCACGAACGCGCTGCGCGCCGCTAGCAAAGGCTCCCAGGCGAGATCCGTACCGAGCTCGGCCGAAAAATCGCCGCCGCCGAACATCATCGCGGCGACGCCAGATGCCGCCGCAATATCGTCTCCGGCGCGCAAGCCTTTGACAGTCTCGATGAGCGGAACGAGGCCGGGCGCCGCGTCGCCGAGTACCGCCTTCGCGATTTCCGGCTCGGCCGGGCTCTCGACCATCGGGATGAACAGCAGGCGCGGTTTCGTCGCGGCCAGGCGCAGGGCCAGCAGGTCGGCGAGCCCGGCAGCCGTTCTGAGCCCGTTGATGCGGATCGCAACCTTGTCCGAATCGAGCGTCTCAAGCGATCCGATCGCCGCCGCGCGCGCGCCATCCTTGTCGCCGTCCGCAACGGCGTCTTCGAGGTCGATGCAGATCAGGTCGGCGCCGCTATCCGCCGCTTTTGCGAAACGGTCGGGTCGCGATCCGGGCACGAACAATATCGAACTCAATCCGCCCATTTCCCGTCGATCCACTCCCTGTTCCCGTTCTCGACCGTACAATTTGTCCGGACAAATTTAAAGTCAAGCGCCGATTGAGCTGGCAAAGATAAATTTGATCAGAAAACCGGCTTTACCACGCCCAGCCAGGATGTCGCGATCAGGAGCAGGTAAACGATCCAGACCCAGATCCGCGTGCGATCCATCGTCCGGCGCAGTGGAATTTCGGTTTCATCGCTCGATCCTTCGGCCAGCAATTTGCCGAGCTGCGGCCCGACGGGCTTGAAGGCGACGTCGATCATGATGGCCGCGGCGAAGATCGCGCCGAACAGCGCCGCCTTCCAGGCGATCCAGGGCTGGTCGAGCGGCGCACCGGTGGCGAGCGACTGGATACCGAGCCAGAGATAGAAGGCGGTGAGGCCGTATTTCAGCCAATTCTCGATTTTCCGGTCGCGCGCGGCGCGCGGGGTCTGATCGTGAATATGCGCATCCCAGACCAGCCACAGCCAGAATCCGCCCACGATCCAGCTCGCAATCAGCAACCAGCCGGGCACCGCCCACCAGTTTCCGACGGCCAGCACGGTCAGCGATATCGGCACCATCAGCGCCCAGGCGCTGCGCGGCGTCATGTCGACCAGCACGAGCATCTTGAGGAGCGCGATTCGCTGCTCCAGCGTATAATCGTGCCGTTTGCGAAAATGTTGTCCGAGCAGAAACACGCCGACATCCGCACCGAGCCACAGCACGAACAGCAGCAGATGCACGTAAACCAGCGTCGGATAGACCAAAGCGTCGAACGACATAGAAACTCCCCTTGCGCTCCGCTATGACTCGGGCCATTGACAAAGTCAAAATTTGTCCGGACAAATTACGCAGACACTAAAGGCTTTGGGGAGAGCAATAATGGGTATCGGAAAATTCGGTTTGGCATGCGCGGCATTGGCGCTGACGGGAATGGGCATGGCGACCGAAGCACGGACGCTCGATCCCAATGTTCCCGAAGACGCAGTGGAAATTTCAAAGCGCCTGCAATGCGGCGAGCAGGATGGCGAACCGGCCGTCTATTACTGGTCGGGCCGCGCCTATTCGCGGGTCCGCGGCGAGCGCGACCGGCACCTGTTCAACCTCGAAGGCATGAATATCCGGCAATGCGTGAGCGTGACCGACCCGGAACGCGGCACCGGCTATCGCCAGGTCAGCCGCGAAATCATGCTCTATACCGACCCGGAAACGGGTGAAGTTCTGCGGAGCTGGGAAAACCCGTGGACCGGCGAAACGGTCGAGGTGATGCATGTCGCCAACGATCCGGTGAATATGCGGGCGCCGAATTTCCCCGTCACGCGCGACGGATCGCCGTACAGCATTTCAACCTATCGCCGCGTCGGCGACTGGGTGCTGATCCCGTTCGAAGTGCCGCTCTTCTACACGAACCCGCTGGGCGGCGACTATCAGGAATTCACCGGCAATATGTATCAGGCGATGGAGATTTTCGACTTTGCCGCGCGCGCCGACGAGATTCTCGATAGCGAAGCCAATACCGCCTATCCGAGTGTGAGCTGGGTCCGCGTGGCACAATGGCTGCCCTGGATGCGGATGCGCAGCCGGGACGGGCAGATGATCTTCAACGCGGTCGGCGCGAAGCTGCGCGGCGGCTATGACGAACTGCCCACGGTGCTGCGCAACGAGATTGCGGCCAACTATCCCGAATATACGGCGCCCCCTCCGGGCGACGACAGCCGGCCCAACGAGACGACCTGGACCGTGTTCCGCCAGATGATCGACGAACGGCGGGCGGCCGAGGGCGAGGGCGCACCGTCGAGCGGACATAGCGAATAAGGCGAACCAACGGATAACAGCGATCAGTCCAGCGTAACCGGGCCATCCGCCCGCTAGGAGAGACGATGAATTCAGCAACCGAACGCAGCGAATTCCGTCTTGGCTGGACGGTGTTGCTGGCAGGCGTGTTGGGCGTCGCCTTCGGGGCGTCGCCCATTCCCTTCAACGTTATCGGTTTTACCGTCGAGCCGCTCCAGGCCGAGTTCGGCTGGTCGCGCACGCAGATCCTCATTCCGATCACGATTTTCGGCGTGATCGCGTCCTTATTGGCTCCTGCCTTCGGCTGGCTGGCGGATCAGTATGGCGTGCGGCGGGTTGCGCTCTGGTCGCTTGTGGCGTTCGGCCTGTCCTTCGCGGCTATCGGACTGACGCCGACGAGCCAGGCCGCATCCACGCTGTACGTCTATTACGCGCTCTGGGTGTTTGTCGGGCTGATCGGCATCGGCTCGACGCCCGTCACCTGGAGCCGCGCGATCAATATGTGGTTTTTTAAGCGCAAAGGGCTGGCGCTCGGCATATTGCTGCTCGGCACGAGCATCGCCGCGATCATCGTGCCGCAAGTCGCCGAATGGGCGATCCGTTCCTATGGTTGGCGCGCGATGTTCGTCATCGTTGCCGGTTTCCCGCTGCTGATCGCGCTGCCGATCGGCTTTTTCCTGTTCCGCGAACCGCGCCCCGAGGAACGGCCCCAGGCGATTACGAGCAATGGCGGCAAGCTGACCGGCGCGACGCTGGGACAGGCGCTGCGCGACTATCGCTTCTGGCTGATCTGGTTTTCGATCCTGATTATCGCGCTCGCGTTCGGCGGTGCGTTCATCAACATGGTGCCGATCCTCGCCGATCATAACATCCCTTCGGATGTCGCGGCGCGAGTCATGGGCATTCTCGGGCTCGGCATCCTGTCCGGCCGGATCATCACCGGCTTGCTGCTCGACAAATTCTGGGCCGGTTATGTGGCCTTCCCGCTGCTCTGCCTTCCGGCGATATCGAGTTATCTGCTGCTCGGCACAGACAGCAATTTCATGATCGCGGCATTCGGCGGCTTCCTGCTCGGCTTTGCCGCCGGCGCGGAAAGCGACCTCATCGCCTATCTCGCCAGCCGCTATTTCGGCATGCTCCATTATGGTAAGATATACGGGATGCTCTACATGCCGTTCGGCCTCGCCTCGGCGACCTCCCCGATCATCTATGCATCGGTGCGCGACACTATGGGCAGCTACGACCCGATCCTGACGGTCGCGATCTTCGCCTATGTCATCGGCGGCGGATTACTGCTGTTCCTCGGCCGCTATCCCGACACTTTCCCCGAAACCGAAGACGACCAGCCGTCCGAGGCGGCATTGGAGGCAGCCTGATGGCCACCGCACCCGCCCACAGCGATACCCTGACCCGGCTCACCGATGCCGTCGGCATCGGCGCGGTCATCACCGCCGCCGCGGAGCGCACCTTCTACGCGCAGGATGTCTACACGCTCGGCCCCGATCCGCTGGCCATTTTCCGGCCCGCAGATACGGACATGCTCGCGCGCGGCCTCGCGGCCATCGCCGATAGCGGCGTCGCCATTGTCCCGCGCGGCGGCGGAATGAGCTATACGTCCGGCTATGTGGCGCCCGAGGCCGGCGCGCTGATTATCGACATGGACGGCATGGACCGCATACTCGAGGTGAACGAGACGGACATGACCGTTACCGTCGAGGCCGGCTGCACCTGGCATAAACTGTATGAAGAGCTGCATCCGCGCGGACTGCGCACGCCGGTCTGGGGTACGCTCTCCGGTATCAAGGCGAATATCGGCGGCGGGATGAGCCAGAACGGCCTGTTCTGGGGCGCGACCCACGGCACGATCGCGCCGAGCGCGCTCAGCATGGAAATCGTGCTCGCCGACGGCACGGTGATGCGGACGGGCAGCGAATTCCTCCGCCCCTTCGGCCCCGACCTCACCGGCCTGTTCGGCTCGGATGCGGGCAGCTTCGGCATCAAGGCCAAGGTGACCCTGCCGCTGATGCGCGAGGCGACGGCTTTCGCGTACGGCTCCTTCGCGTTCGACACGCCGGACCAGATCACCGCTGCGATGAGCCAGGTCGCGCGCGAGGGGCTGGCGAGCGAATGTTTCGGCTTCGATCCGTTCCTGCAGGCCCAGCGGATGAAGCGCGACAGCCTGACCAAGGATGCCAAACAGCTGGTCGGCATGATGAAAAGCCAGGGCGGTTTCTGGAAGGGCCTGAAAGAGGGCGCGAAAGTCGTCGCCGCGGGCCGGTCCTTTCTCGACGATGCGACCTTCTCCGCGCATCTGATCTGCGAGGGACGCCATCAGGGCGCCGTCGATGCCGATATGCGGCGGATCGAGGAAATCGTCGGGGAGGTCGGCGGCACCAAGGTCGAAAACACCATACCCAAAGTCATGCGCGCCAACCCCTTCCCGCCCGTCAATTCGATGGTCGGCCCGGACGGCGAACGCTGGGTCCCCGTCCATGGCGTCGTACGCCACTCCCGCGCGCTCGCAACGATCGACGCCATCGGCGCACTGTTCGAAAAGCATGGCGCGGAGATGGAGCGGCTCGGCGTCGGCGCCGGTTATCTGGTCCTGACGGTCGGGCGCACCGGCTTTCTGATCGAGCCCGTATTCTATTGGCCCGACCAGTTGGAAGAGATGCACCGCCGCTCGGTCGAACCCGACCATCTCGCCAAGCTCAAGGGCTTTCCGGCCAATGCCGAAGCGCGAGCGCTCGTCGGCGAGCTTCGCAAGGGCGTGATCGATGTTTTCGGCAAGATGGACGGAGTCCACTTCCAGATCGGGCGTACCTATCCGTTGGCCGAGCGCAGCGACCCGCAAGCCTGGAAGCTTCTCGAAACGGTCAAGAAAGCCGTGGACCGGGACGGTCGGATGAACCCCGGGGCTCTCGGGCTGGAATGATCGATCATGTATTTGGACCGACGGCAAATCATGGCGGCGATGCTGGCAAGCATGCTGCCCTTGCCCAATGCCGGCCTGATGGCACAGGAAAACGCCATGTCTGACACACCACTATATTCCGCTCTCGCACTCCAACTCGCCGCCCGTTCGGTCGAGACCGCGCCGGACCGGGAAACCGCCCGCGCACAGATGATGGCGATGATCGGCGAGGTCGAGACGAAAATGCGCTCGGCCAACATCTTTATCGAGCAATATGGCGGCCATCCGGTCAAGCTCGTCGTATTGCCCGAATATCTGCTGACCAGCTATCCGGGGCAGATATCGATCCCCGATTTTGCCGATAAGGCGGCGCTGGAGATCGGCGGTCCCGAATATGAAGCGTTGGGCGGCGTTGCGCAGCGGCTGAACCTGTTCCTCGCCGGCAATGCCTATGAGACGGACCCGAACTTTCCCGATTTCTACTTCCAGACCAGCTTCGTGATCGCGCCCTCGGGCGAGGTCGTGCTGCGCTATCGACGCCTGAATTCGATGTTCGCGCCGACACCGCACGATGTCTGGTCGCGCTATCTCGATATCTACGGGATCGACGGCGTCTTTCCGGTCGCGCGAACCGAGATCGGCAATCTCGCCGCGATTGCGTCCGAAGAGATCCTGTATCCGGAGATCGCACGCGCCCATGCGCTGCGCGGCGCGGAAGTCTTCGTGCACAGTTCCTCGGAAATCGGCTCGCCGCTCGATACGCCCAAAGATGTCGCAAAACAGGCGCGGGCATTCGAGAATATGGCCTATGTCGTCTCGGCCAATACGGCCGGGATCGAGGGCGCGGCGCTGCCCCTCGCTTCGGCCGACGGCAATTCACAGGTCGTCGACTGGAAGGGCCGGGTCGTCGCCGAATCGAACAGCGGCGAAACCTTCACCGCCTTCGCCACCGTCGATATCGAAGCGCTGCGCGACGGACGCCGCACGCCCAGCATGACCAACTTCCTCGCGCGTCAAAGGCTGGAACTGTTCGCGCCGATCTATGCCGGCACCGAAATCCACGCCGCCAACGGCATGATGGACGGCGACACGCCGCAAGTGCCGAACCGGGACTATTTTCGCCGGACGCAGGAACAGGTGATCGAACGAATGGTGCGCGAAGGGCTGATCTAAGGACTGCTGCACTGTGCTCCTGCGCAGGCAGGAGCCTGGGGCCGCAGGTGATATCGTTCGCTGCCATGGGCTCCTGCCTGCGCAGGAGCACGTCATGCAAACCGCGCAACGTAAAACGTATAGCCATAGGAATCGCCGAAACGGCGGCGGATATCGATTTCCCGCTTTGCCGTGGCGATGATCTCCAGCGCCTCTGCATCGCCGGCATATCGCCGATCCAGTATCGGCAGACGGTCCGACAGCGGGGTATAATAATGCGTCCACCAGGCGGCATCGGGCAGCACGAAACTGCCGAGCAGCGCATAACCCGCCGCTTCGACCGCAGCGGCCACCGCATCCATATCGCGCATCGCCGGATACTCGGCGGCGAAGAAGTCGGCAGCCTCTTCGGGCGGATCGAATGTTAGCCAGGTCAGTTCGGTAAAGGCGAGACACCCCTTCGTCCGCAGCAGCGGTTTCCATGCGGCAAGCGCTTCATCGACGCCCATCGAATAGGCCGCGCCCTCCGACCAGATCAGATCGAATGACCCGCTTGCAAAAGGCAGATCCGCTATGTCGGCCCGGCGCGCGTCTATACGGTCGGCGCAATCCGCCGCCGCCGCACGCGCGTCGAGATCCTCGAGATAGGGCCGATGGAAATCCACAGCGATGAGTTGCGCCTCGGGTATGGCCTTGGCGAGGGCCAAAGTCTGCATGCCCGGACCGCAACCGATATCGAGGATCGTCGGCGCAGGCGGCACCGCGTCGCACATACCGAGCGCCCGCACAGTCGATGCATCGTCGCCGGGCCCCTGACGGGGAAGGTCGGCGTGAATGTCGAAGAAGATGTCCCGCAATCGTTCGTCCATGGCCCCTCCTCGTCAATCGCCTTCCGGCGCGCAATAGGCTAAACCGGCGGGACAGGAACTTGATCCAGATCATGGTATCAAAATTTGTCCGGACATATTATGCTGGCCGAGAAGATATGCTAGAGCCCGTTAAGGAGAGGATAGATGAGCAAAATCGACGTCGCCCCGCCCTATACCGCCGTATCGCGGCATGAGTTGTTTCCACATCCCCGCCATGACGAGGCCGCGCGGTTCGACTTTCTGGCCAACCTCAACAAGTTCCTCGCGAGCACGCTCGGCCCGGGCAACAAGCTGGCCTATGACAAGCGCGTGCTTCCCGCTTTCGTCAAAGAGCATGGCCGCGAACCCAAGGACCGGTTCGAGATCCGGCGCGCGATGAACGCCGATTCGTTTCACAGTTTCTGGTCGGCGCTGAAGCGCAACTCGATGGAGATGCGTCAGCAGAATGGCCGCGCGATGGTTTTGCGACAGCTGGACGAACTCGATGCCAAGGCGGATAAACTCAACGCCGGCAAGGATACGCTTGAACTGCATCCGGAGATCGATGTGCCGCGCTATCAGGCCGCGGTCGATATTCACTGCATGCCGGGCAGCTATCATGGCGAGGAACGCCCGGGCGACGTCTCCGCCGGCGCCAACTACGATTGCGGCCTGTTCGCGACGACGGGCGGCGCGCTCGGCGCGCTCAACGATGGCGGCGGGCAGGCGTTGGTCGAATGGGCCAAAAAGGAACGGCCCGGCTGGCAGCCCCGGCGCGTGCTCGATATCGGCAGCACGATCGGCCACAATGTCGTGCCGCTAGCGCTCGCTTTTCCGGATACCGAATTCTATGCGATCGATACGGCTGCGCCCTCCCTGCGCTACGGCCATGCCCGCGCCCAGGCGCTCGGCGCGGCCAATATCCGCTTCATCCAGGCCAATGCCGAAGACCTTTCGCGCTGGGAAGACGGCTATTTCGATTGGGTGCAGACGACGATGTTCCTGCACGAGCTTTCCGGCAAGGCGCTGCCGAAGATTATCGCCGAGGGATATCGGGTGCTCGCCGATGACGGGCTGATGCTGCATGTCGAGCAGCCGCAATATTCGGACGATATGCCATTGTACGAACAATTCATCCGGGATTGGGACGCGTTCAACAATAACGAACCCTTCTGGTCCGCGATGCATGCACTCGACCTCAAAGAGGAGATGGTGAAGGCCGGCTTTGCGCCGGACGAGCTGTTCACCGTCGGCGTCCGCGCCGTCGTCGACACCGACATCTTCCCCGAAGCGCCGACGGGCGAATCCGAAGACCATGGCCGCGCCGCGGTGTGGAACGCCTATGGCGCCTGGAAGAACGCGGCCGCGATACAGGAGGCGGCTGAATAGATTGTCCGCATCCGCGCTCACCCTGAGCTTGTCGAAGGGTGGTTGCATGACCCCTCGACAAGCTCAGGGTGAGCGGAGGGATGGTAGCGGGGCAAGGGAGAAGAAGGAACGATGACCGAAGAACTGGACTGGATGACGCGGGCCAATCTCAAGCCCAAGGGCAAGCGGCCCGACTTTCTCGGCGATGCCGAGCATGAGAAGATGCTCTCGATGCTGATGGCCGTGATCGGCGAGGTATCGGTGCTGCGCGAACGGCTCGACACGGTCGAGCGGCTGCTGGACGCCAACGGCACGATCAGCCGGGCGGATATCGAGGCCTATGAGCCCGATCGCGAGGCTGGGCAGGAACGCGGCGAGCTGATCCGCGAATATATCGCGCGGGTGATGCGCGGCCCGCATCAGGCCCTGCAGGCGCTCGAAGAGTTCGAACCGCCGATCCAGGATGTGGTCGAAGAGCTGCAGACCAGTTAGCAGCCGGTCGGTTGACCGCGTTTCCTCTTCGTCATTGCGAGGAGGTCCGAACCGGGTTCGGGCCACAGTGGCAATCCTGAGCGGCTGGCTTTGCCGGCCAGCCGAAGGGCTGCTCGCAATGACGATATGTATAACAACGGGATGACGCGCGAGAGTATCCGGCCAGGCGGTATGATTGCTCGCTTTCCCGGGCGATAGTCTCGCCGCTTCAAAAATAGGAAATCATGCCGTACCGGGGTGATCGTCAACCCGCCCGGAGGAGCGCGCCATGACGGTCAAAACCATGCCCGGCCCTTTAGAGCGTGCTGCGCGACGCGGCTATGATGTTTCAAGACTCACGCGGAGAGGGACCAAAAAAACGTTCATACGTGGCGACTATGTCTCCCTATTCAGCTTTTTGGCAAGAAAGGTGAACGGGTTGTGTGGCCGACCGGCGACGCTGTCGGGGCCGCATCAAGAGGAAGGGCGCTTCCGTACCGGGCCGAAAGAGGTAAGCGCCGATCACCTCCGGGGTGACGATAACTTCCTGCGTCTAAAACGGCTTCACCGCCCCGAGGAAGCAGACGCTCGCGATCGTGATCCAGTAGATATAGGCCGATATCCGTGCCTGGCCGATCTCGCGCGCCAGTGCCGCCTCTTCCGCCGCGTCGGGCCCTTCGGCGAGCTTGCGGAAACGCACGGTCCAGCGGCGCATGACAAGCCGGAGGAAGAGGCCGATGCACAGCGCGAAGGCATAGAGCCCCATCTTGGCCGGATACCAGAGATTGCCCGGCCCGGTTTCGATCGGGCCACTGCCGCCCCAGGCCATGAAGGCGATAACGAACAGGGCCGCGATGAGCGGATAGCGCAACAATTCCTCGGCGCGCGTCACCCTGATCCCGATATCGGTCTCGCGCTTGATGAACGCCGTCCAGGTCATCGCCAGCCAGATCGCGAAGAACAGCCACATCCACCAGATGCCCGCGCCGTCGAGAAGCGGCACGAAGCCGTAGAGCTTGCCCATGTGCAGGCCGAGCGGGAGCAGGAGGACGATACCGGTCCGCGCGAGGATATCGATGCGATAGGCGGTTTCCATGTGCCGCCGCCGTTCCTCGAGCGAAAGCTTGGGATTGGTGACGTGATAACTGGTCTGGAAAACGCCCCATTCGCCGCCCAGCCAATAGACCATCGCCAGAATATGTATCCAGCGCAGGATGCTCAGCTCATTGGCTGTCAGAAATTCCATCGCTCCCCTCCTTGGTCGGCGTAATTTGTCCGGACAAATTTCACTTGGCAAGCCTAAAATGCACAGGCATGGTCATATGCGGTCCAGCAGAGGAGTCGTCATGCAGCATCGCACCGTCAGCGGGAAGATAAGCTACACCTCGGTCAAACCCGAATGGGAAGGCCGGGAGCGCGGGCGTGAATGGTTCACCTTCACCCATCACGGCGACGGTTCGACGATCATGCGCGCGCGCTGCGAGATCGAGGAGCCCGAGCCGACGGTGCTGCGCGACATCATCTACCATCTCGACGCCGAGCGGCGGCCGCGCGACCTCCATGTCCATCTGACATTGGGCGATGAATTTCTCGGATCGGGCTGGCTGCATGCCGATTGGGACGATCAGATCATCGACTGCGAGAGTTTCGACCCCTCGATCGGACGGCTTTCCCAGCGCATGCCGATGGGCGGCGCGATCGACGGATTCGGCACGCATCCCGTGGTCGGCGACGGTTTCCTGACCCAATGTATGGATCTCGCCAAGGGCCCGCACAAGCGGATGATCCGCGTCTTCGTCCCCTCGCCCGATCATCGCGGGGCGACGCCGCCGCTGATCTCGGAGGTCAATATCGGCATGGAATATGTCGGCGAGGAGGAAGTGACGGTCGCCGCCGGTACCTTCGCCTGCCGCCACTATCGCTATTATGACGACGGCCCCGGCATGGGCGGCACCCAGCATCCCGATTTCGACATGTGGATCACCGCCGACAACGATTCGCTGCTCGTGAAGGGCAGCATCGACGGCTATATGATGAACCGCTACGAGCTCGTCGAGCTGGAGCGCTTCTAGCCGCGCTCAGCCCTGCGGCAGATGCCCGGTCTTCACATAGATCAGGCAGCCCTCTTCCGAAAACGGCATATGGTTCGATAGATGCGGGCTGCGCAGCCAGCTGCCGGCGGGATAGTCTCCATGCTCGTCCTGGAATACGCCCTCGAGAACGAGAATTTCCTCGCCGCCCCAGTGCCGATGGTTGGCGAAGCGCGTCCCCGGCTCCCAGCGGACCAGTGCCACGGACTCATTCCCGAACGCGTGCAACGGCAACAGGCGCAAACCCTTTGCCACTCCCGGCTGGAATTCGGCGGTCCGCGTATCGACCGAGAATTGCGCGGTGTCTTCCTTATCGAACTGGTGCAGCTTCACGAAGATCGTGCAGCCTTCCTCGCTGTGCGGTGTGTGCCGCGAGCCGATCGGATTGCGGACATAGGTTCCCGCCGGATAGTCGCCCGTTTCGTCCGAAAAGACACCTTCGAGCACGAAAAATTCTTCCCCGCCGCCATGTTCATGTTCGGAGAAGTAGGATTTGGGCGCATAGCGGACGATCGAGGTGGCGCGCGCGACCTCGTCGCCGATCCGGTCGAGCATCTGGCGCTCGACTCCGGCCATGGGCGAAGCGACCCAGTCCACATCGCCGGGGCGGACGATCGCGCGTTCGGAAAAATCGGCATTGATACGCATGGCGTTCCTTTCGCGGATTCGCTCAGCGGATGCGCACAAGCAGCGCGGCGACCGACCGATCGAAAAGGGAGACGTCCCTTGCGGCCCGGGCGAGCAGCTGGGCGCCCTCCATCTGCGCCAGACAGGCGGCGGCTTCCCGGACCGGGTCGTCGATCCGGTCGATGGAGCAATCCTCCCGGCCGAGGACGAAAAGATTCTTCAGCCAGGCCATGCTTTCCTTCTGGAACGAGGCAATTTCATCCCGGACCAGAGCCGTCAGGCTATCCGGGGCGGATCCGAAGGACACGCACAGGCACAGCATTTTGCCGCCGGCCAGAGAGTCGCGATAGCATTGGACATAGGCTCTCAGTCGATCCCCCGCCCTGTCATGACGCGCCGCGATAGCGTCGAGATTGCGGAAGAAGATATTGCCGTATCGCTGGATCAGCGCATCGGCGAGATCGGTTTTTGCGGGAAAATGATGATGGATGCTCGCTTTCCGGATGCCGACATCCTCGGCAAGGTCCGCATAGCTGAATCCTTCATACCCCCTTGTCCGGCAAAGATTTTCCGCCGAATCGAGAAGCGCATCACGTGTTTTCATGGAATCTACCTAGTGGTAGGTAGATTTATGTCAATGCCGCGGCCGGACACACCGAAAGGCTCGCTATTCCGTCATTCCCGGCTCTCTGACGGGCGCGAATACCCTGTCGATGAAGTGTTTCAGCTTTTCGTCGCGCTCAGCCGGATCCGGGTCCCGGCCTTCGAGCGCCATCAACCGCTCTTCCTGCACCCAGATTTCCTGAGCGAGGTTCATCACCACCGCGACGAACCGGTCCATGCCCGGTTCGGCGAAGAAACGCGGCTGGCCGTCCGGCCCGTAAATACTGTCGGGCGCGTCCTCCGGCTTAATGGGCGGTTCTTCGCTCATGATTTCCACGCCCCGAAACCGAACCACATGACGCCCTCGGCGAGCCGGCCCGTAGTCTCCTGCCCCACGGCCTCGCCTTCCTCCGCCGCGATCGCGTCGGCGACGGCTTCCCCGCCGTAAATGCCGATGCTTGGTACGACGAACTGGATATAGTCCTCTTCCGCGAACCCGGCGCGGGCGCAGAGTTTGGGTGGACTTTCGTCGCGATAGCCTTTGTAAAAGGGCTCGGAATTATAATAGCTGTCCCAGTCGAGATAGAAGCCGTCGAACGCGTCCATCTGGTCGTTAGGCGGCAATTCCATATGGAGCATGAGCCCGCCGGGCCGGAGCACGCGATAGGCCTCGGCAAACGCCTTGGCGCGCGTCTTTTTCGAAAGCTCGTGGAGGAACATGGACGACCAGACGAGATCGAAGCTTTCGTCGGGATAATCGAGCGCATCGGCCGCCATCTGCCGGAAATGCACGTCCTGGCCCTGCATCTTCGCGCGCGCCGAAGCATAGCGCAGCCCGCCCGGCGCTGCGTCGATCGCCTCGACTCGCGCGTCCGGATAGGCCTGTTTCCAGGGCAGCGTATTGTGGCCGATCGTGCAGCCCGTATCGAGAATGTCCTCGGGCTGAAAATCCGGATATTTGCCCTTGATGTAGCGCGCCATGGAGAGGCCGATATCGTCGAGATTGGCACCCATCAGCCCCATCGAGAAGACCGCCAGCCCCTGATCATAGACCGCGCCCGCTTCGAGCGTATCGGTACCGCGCGTATAGGAGCCGGGCATCAGATGGACGTCGATGGCATCGACATTGCGCGGCACGTCGAGCGCCGGATCCAGCGTCAGCGAGCCCGGCGCATCGGCGACCTTAGCGGCTTCGGCCTCCATCCGGTCGAGATCGCGTTCGACGATATCGGCCACGCTCGCCCACACCATTTTCTGCGCCTGGACGCGCATCGCGCCGTAGATGTTGAATGCCGGATCGCCGCGCAGCGCGAGGTGCGCCTCGCGGCTCGTTTCGGGCGCGCGGCCATGCTCGTGGCGAAAGGCGGGCGCGGCGCGTTTTTCGTATCCGGCGCGCATATCGGCGGCGAGATCGTTGAGGATGAGGCTGCGGATGCCCGAAACGAAGCGGCCGCGCGCGGCCTCTTCCACCGTCAGTTCGGGCTTCATCGGATGCTGCAGAGTAGGGGTCATGGGCTTTCCTCCTCAGGAGATACGGGCGCGCTCGGGCAGGCCGGATAGAAAAGCGCATCAAGCGTGCGCGGCGTCCGGATCAGCCAGGTCGCACCGGTCGTTGTCGTCGAGTCCGGGCCGCTATGTATGGCTCCGGCGGGCCGGTAGAAATAGCCGCCGGGCCCATAGTCGTAATCGCGCCGCCCGCTCGGCAGGCATTCGGCAAGGCGGTAATCGCCCTCGAGCAGATAACCTTCCTCGGCCGTCGAATGAATCTCCCAGGGCACCGACACGCCTGCCGCGAGCCGCACGAGATGCGTCCGCGCGCCGGTTTCGGGATCGGTGTAGAGCCGCCGGATCATCAGCGGCGCTTCGGCGCCGGCATCGCGGGCGACCGTACCGGCCCGCCATCCGGTCTCCGCCTCGCGCACGACCAGCGGTTCGGGCTGCGGGCTGGCGGGCGCGCTTTCGGGATAGCGAAACAGCAATATCTCGCTGTCCGCACCGAGCCGGACTTCACCCATATCGTATCCCGCGCCGAGTCGCGCATAATCGCCGGGGCCGAGCGCCACGCGCGCGAAGCGGATCGATCCCCGTAGAACATAGAGTTCGGTGAGCGCGGGCGCGGCACCGCCATCGAAATCGGATGCCCGGTCCGCCGAGAGCCGCCATGCTTCGCCGGTCGCCGCGTCGCGTCGCAGCAGACGCGCTTCGGGCCAACCCTCGGATGGGGCGGCGAGCTCCGCCGCATCGGCATCGACGCCCAGCACGAGGCCCCGCGGATCGGCATAGGCGAGCCGTTCGGGAGTTTCGCTCCCCTCGAAGCGCACCAGATAGTTGGCCTCCCCGACCTTGCCGACCATGTCCGGCCGCAACGGAATTTCGGGATAGACGGTCACGTAATAATCGCCGGCGCTCGGATTCTGGCGCAGCGGTAGAATCTCGTTCTGATAGACATCGCTGTTCCAGAAGGCCTCGGCATTGGCGAGGCAGGGAAAGCGCACGATCAGCGTCGCATAGCCGGGCGGCGTATCGCCCTCGAACGTCGCCACGGCGCGCGGCGCGTTGATATAATAGCCGCCGAGCCGGTCGTAGATATGCGATTCCGCTATCGCCTGCCCATAGGCCATCATGCGCGCCCGATCATGGGTCGGCCCGGCCACGACCATATAGACGGGATCGGTGCAGGGCGCGGCCGGAGCAGCGGCAGCTCCCTGCAGCATCGCGGCGAGAAGAACCCCGATGCTCATTCGCGCAGCAACTGGTTGATTTCGATCAGATTGCCGTCCGGATCGAAGATGTTGCAGCCGATGACGCGGATCGGCGGCGCGCCGTCGCGCCCCGGATATTCCTGCATCCGCGCGGGCGCGGTCATGGTGACGCCCGGCACTGCGGCAGCGGCGGCGCAGCGCGCCTCGGCATCGTCGGTATTCATGATCATCACATGATCGCCGATGCCGAGCCGCGTGGGGTATGGGCCGGGATCGGGCAGCGCAGGCTCGAGCCACTGCATGAAACCGATCCAGCCGATCCACGGATCGTTGGCATTGGCGAGCACCAGCCGGGCCCGGGCCCCAGGCTCACCGGCGGGGAGCGCAACGCCCGATGTCGTCACCTCGGTATCGTAATTGACCGAGAAGCCGAGCACGTCGCGATAGAGCGCCAGCGACGCATCGATATCGCGCACGATGAGCGTGCTGCGTCGGAAATCGGTCGGTGCGCGGTCTGTCGGCGCGGCGACGCCCGGCGATGCCTCGGTCTCGCTTTCCGCCGCCTGATGCGCGCAGGCCGCGGTCGCGCCGAAGAACAGCCCCGCACCCAAAATCCATCCCCTCATCGAAAATTCTCCTCAGCATAGGCCGCCATGGGTGCGGCCTCCCCCTCCTGGCAGATCAGCGCCTGCCGCCGGAAAAAGCGCAACAGCCCGCTTTCCCCCATGCGCGACGCGCCGAGTCCAGACAGTCCAAAACTCGATTTTTCCGCCTCCCAGACCATCGAGGTCAGCGAGCCGTCATTAATCGAGACGCCCCCGGCTTTCAGCCGCACGGCCACGCGTTCCGCTTCAGCGACCGTACCGGCAATCACGGCAGCGGACAGGCCGTAGATCCCGCCATTAGCCAGCGCGACCGCTTCTTCGACGTTGTCGAATATCGTGACCGGAACGACCGGCCCGAACGTTTCCTCCGCGATGATCGCCATGTCGGGTGTGACATCGCTCAGCACCGTCGGGCGGAGGTACAGGCCGCCGTCGAGATTTTCGACCGTGCCGCCAGCCAATAGCGTCGCGCCCTTCGCAACGGCATCGTCGATCTGCGTCTGCACGATTGCCGCCTGTTTTTCGAAGATGAACGGCCCGATATCACCGCTATCGATATCGGGATGGTTGAGGCGCACGGCTTTCGCTTTCTCGGTCAGCGCCGCGATGAACGGCTCGGCGATTGCGCGCGCGACATAGACGCGTTCGATCGACTGACAGGCCTGACCCGTATTGACGATGCTGGCACGCAAGGCGGTTTCCGCAGCCTTTTCGGGTTCGGCGCTGGCCAGCACGATCATCGGGTCCTTGCCGCCCAGCTCGAGGCTGGCCGGGATAAAGGCCCGTGCCGCTGCCTCGCCGACCTTGCGGCCCGTCGCAACCGACCCCGTGAAACAGATATAATCGACAGTCTCGACCATCGCCGCGCCGGTCGTTCCGTCGCCCTCGATCACCGCCAGCACGGCGGCGAGCTCAGGCACTTCGGCGATCGTTTCGGCCAGCGGCCGGATGAAGCGCGGCGTCACTTCGGACGGTTTAACCAGCACCACGCAGCCTGCCATCAGCGCCGGTATCGCGTCGATCAGCGCGAGCGTCAGCGGGAAATTCCAGGGCGAAATCACGCCGACCAGTGGATAGGGCACGAGTCTGATCGTCGTCGTGATCGTTGGCTGGGCGGTCGGCGATCCGGACGGTGAATGGTCGGCGATGATATCCGCCGCGGACCCGGCCCAGCGTCGGATGAGGCCGGAAATACCGAGCACCTCGATCTTTGAAATCCCCCGGCGGCCCGTGTCGAGCGTCAGCGCTTCGGCAATATCATCGACGCGCGCCTCGATGGTTTCGGCCCAACGCAAGAGTAGGTCGCCGCGCTGCTCCACGGTCAGGGCCGCCCAATCGCTCTGCCCCCCGCGCAACCGCGAAGCCACGTCCGCAACCGCATGCTCGCCAAGCGATGCGATTTCGTAATCGCATTCGCCGGTACGCGGATTGCGAACCTTCATTGCTGCGCCGTCCAGCTGTCGAGGATCGCATCGCCGCGCGCGAACCATGCGCCCGGCTGATCTGCAAGCCAGCGGAGCAGGCCTTCAAACGCATCCATCCTGTATGGGAGCCCCATGATATAGGGCGTGAGGTGCATGGGCAGCATGCGGCCACCATGATCGGCCGCCTCGTCCGCCAGCCAGCCATGGGCGTCCCGCATCTGCTGGACATAGCTGTCCGCCGGTTGCTGCTGGACGTTGATGATCTGGCGGTCCGACAATTCGTGGTTGAGCGGGATATTGACTATGTCGCCCGCCGGAGTGGCGAAGCGATAGGGTAGTTCATCATTCACCCAGTCGCCCATATAATCGACGCCGGATTCCACGAGCAGCCGCGCCGTGTTGAAGCTCTGCGAACGCGCGATGGAGAGCCAGCCGCGCGGGCGCATGCCCGACACCCGCTCCAGCGTATCGAGCGATTGCGCGATCAGCGCGCGTTCCTCATCCTCCGGCAGGCCGCTGGCGATCGTGCCGTTCATATCGGTCGAATGGGCGATGATCTCATGCCCAGCGCCGACAATCGCTTCGACGATCTCCGGATAGCGCTCGGCGATGGCGCTGTTGGTCGCCACGGAGACCTTCGCCCCCACCCCCTCGAACGCATCGAGCAAACGGTACAGCCCGACCCGCGTCCCATATTCGCGCGCCGTATAATGGCGATAATCGGGATAGGCGGTCTGCATATGGCCGGGCGCGCGGAACGGTTCGTCGGACGGCGTGATCGGGAACCATTCGAGGCTGATCACCGGCCAGATGGCGACCTGTTTACCGTCCGGCCATTGCACGGGCGGGCGCGTGTCGAAACGGCTATAGGGATAATGGTCGTGATCCATTCCGCGCCCACG
This sequence comes from Pseudomonadota bacterium, assembly GCA_039180285.1. Taxonomy (GTDB): domain Bacteria; phylum Pseudomonadota; class Alphaproteobacteria; order Sphingomonadales; family Sphingomonadaceae; genus Parasphingopyxis. The sequence goes on from JBCDDN010000029.1 coordinate 27,913, forward strand.
CTTCGGATATTCGAGATAGGTTGGGTCCAGCATCATCGTCCTATTCTTTCGTCATTTGCGGTTGGGAGCGAGACGCTATCCATCAACCTGCTCCCGAAACGAATCAACGATCTCACCGGCCCGCGCGATCCAGGCGCGCCCATCGGCCGCGATATGTTTGAGCACCTCTTCGAACGGCCCGATCCGGTGCGGCTGGCCGATCAGATAGCTGTGCAGCGGGATGCACATCACCGTGCCTGATTCCGCACCCTCCCGCGCCAGCCGTTCGAACTGGCGGATCAGCGTGTCGGCATAGTCGCGCGGGCTCATATTGTAGATGAAGAAGCCGTAATGGTCGTTGACCTCCAGGCTATAGGGAATCGCCGTCAGCCGGCCGCTTGCGACGTTCACGTCCGTCGGCTGATCGTCATGATAGAGGTCGCAGGTATAATCCAGACCATACTCCGCGATCAGATCTAGCGTGCGCGGCGTATGGGTGAGCGCCGGGGCGAGCCAGCCGCGGATCGTCTGGCCTGTCGCGTCACGGACCGTTTTTATCGAATCCTCGATGATCGCGCGCTCCTGCGCCTCGTCCATCCCGTAGGAATAGCGCGTGTTGTAAATGCCATGGCTGAAAAACTCCCAGCCCCGTGCATTGGCATCCTCGACGACTTCGGGGATATGATCGCAGAGCGCGACCGACAGGCTCACCGATCCCGGAAAGCCGTGCTTGGACATGACCTCGGCCATCCGCCAGTGCGAGACGCGGTTGGCATGATCGCGATGCGAATAGCCGACCACGTCGGGATGCGGCTTCGGCCAGCTCTTGCGGTGCGGATTGGCCGGCGGGTCGAGTTCGTAAAATTCGAGATTCGGCGCAACCCAGACCGCGCAGGTCTTGCCATCCGGCCATGCGAGCTTCGGCCGCCCGCGCCAGGCTCCGAAATCGTACAGCCCGGGATCGGCTTCGCCCGCTCTCATCTCATTGTCTCCCGACGGGGCATCAGCGCGCCTCCAGCCAGTCGATCACCGCCTGAACCGGTTCGACATCGGCATATTTGAGCTGAAGGTCGGTGAGGTTCGCGAAGTGATAGCTCTCATGCTTGTCCGCACAGGTCTCGATCGGGACGATCGTGCGATAGCCGTGGGAGAGCGAATCGACAGCCGTCGCGCGGACGCAGCCCGATGTTGAACCGCCCGTCACCACCACCGTGTCCACCTTGTGCCAGGTCAGATAGCTGGCGAGCGGCGTTTCGAAAAAGGCGCTCGGCATGCGTTTCGTGTAGATGAGATCGTCCGGATCGATCTCGCAGTGCGGATCGAATTCGTGGCGTTCGGAATCATATCTGATGTTCTGGAGACTGTCTTCGGTGTCGGTGCGCGTCCCCCAGACGCCAGCATCGCCGGCATCATCCTTATAGGCCACGCGAGACCAGATCACAGGCATGCCCTTCGCCCGCGCAAGCGCTGAAATCCGGTTCACATGGGCGATCTGATCGGGATCGGTTTCATAGGCGGTCTTGAAGGACTCAAGGTCCGTATAGGCGCGCTGGATATCGACATTCACGATGGCAAGCTTCTCGCCAAAGCCGAATTTCTTGCGCGCGGAATTGGCCATCACGCCTTCGAAAATCTCACGCGCGGTCTTCCCGTCGCTGACCATTTTGGTGCCCATCAGATCGGCCATCTCGTCTCCCTTTCGCCTCCGTCATATAGTGCGGATAAAGAAAAGACTTGTCGAGACAAATTTGTCCGGACAAATTAGTGCGACATCAAGGAGGCGATGATCATTACCCGTCACTTCATTCGTATCGGCGACAGGACCGTGCATTACCGTAAGGCGGGCACCGGGCCGATCCTGCTTATGATCCACCAGAGCCCGCGCAGCTCGGCCGAATATGTGCCGCTGATGGAGAAATGGTCCGCGCATTTTACCTGTATCGCTCCCGACACGCCGGGCTTCGGCCAGTCCGATCCATTGCCCGGCAATCCCGACATCGCCGATTTCGCACAGGCCGTGCATGACCTGCTGGACGCACTCGGGATCGATCGCTGTGCGGCTTACGGCTTCCATTCGGGCGCGATCATCCTGATGACGGCGATCAAGCGGCAGCCCGCGCGTTTCACCCGCGTGGCGATGGGCGGCTATGCGGTCTGGACGCCCGAAGAGATGGCGCTGTTCGGCGATGCCTATCTGCCGCCCTTCCACCCCAGCGGTTATGGCGAACATCTGACCTGGCTGTGGAACCGTATCCTCGAACAGAGCTGGTTCTTCCCCTGGTTCGCGACCGACGGGGAGCACCGGCTGACGGTCGCGCATGCCGATCCCGCGCGCGTCGATGCCGTGGTCCGCGAGATGCTGGACGCGGGTAATGCCTATCAGGCTGGCTATGGTGCGGTGCTGCGCGCGCCACGCGATATCCCGCCGCCCGGTGCGGCAATGCCGCCCTGCCTGATCACCGCCTATGACGGCGATCCGTTGCAGGAGCATATCGACCGGCTGGGAGAAATGCCGGCGGACTGGGAAGCGCGCAAGGTCGCAACACCCGACGAGCATCAACAGGCGAGCCTCGATCAGCTGTTGGCCGGCGATCATCTGGGGGCACCGGTGCTTCCCGAAGCTGCCGACGAAGGCTTCGTCGCGATCAAGGCGGGCCGGTTCGATGGCCTGATCCACTGGCGCGGCAATCGGGACACGGACAGGTTGCACCTGCACGAGCCGGGCCGAGCCCTTCCGGCCGATGCGCCATCCGGCACGCTCCATATCGATCTACCCGGCCATGGCCTGTCCGACGACTGGACGGGAGATGCCCCCGAAAACTGGACGGGCTGGGCCATTGTACTGGATGCAATCGCGGCGCATTTCGGCACCGCCCACACCCTCATCCCGTCGGCCCCGCCCGGCGATCCAGCGCGGCTTTATCCCGGTCTTACGCCCGACCGGTTCGGCGTCTATCTCACTACCGCCTGGCAGGTCGTCCGCGCGCGCCACTTTTTCGAACCCTGGTACGAAGCAAATGCCAGTCATACACGGGCATTCACCCCCGATACCCTTACCCCCGAACGACTGGCGGTGGAGCATCTCGATCTGCTCCGCGGACGGGCCGCCAAAGCCTGGCATTATGCCCTGCTGAACAAGGACAATTGATCATGGGAATTCGCGAAGACATGCCATTGCTCGCCCGCCATGAGGGCGTGTGGGACGGCACCTATAGCTATTTCAGTGCGGCGAACGAAAAGGTCGACGAACATGCCTCGCGCCTGATCTGCCGCCTGCCGGACGACGGTCCGCATCCCTATCATCAGACGAATCATTACACTTGGCCGGACGGCCGGACGGAGATCCGAGAATTTCCCGCCGAGTATCGCGACGGGCGGGTCTGGTGGGACAATGATCTGATCAAGGGCTGGGCCTCGACCGTCGATCTCGACGAGTATAATCGCACGATGATGCTCTATTGGCAGCGCACCGGCGATCCGTCGCTCTATCTCTACGAGATGATCCAGTTATCGGACGATGGACAAAATCGCTGCCGGACGTGGCACTGGATCCGCGATGGCGTGCTCGAAACGCGCACGGCGATCCAGGAGACGTTCGTGACGAAGGATTGGCGCGCGATGGACGCGGAAATGGGGAAGGTCAACTGAACGATTCGACCAGCCTCTTCGACAAGCTGTGGGACAGCCATGTCGCGGCCGATCTCCCCGGCGGCGCGCAGCTGATCGTGATCGACCGCATCTTCCTGCACGAGCGGACGGGGCCGGCGGCGCTCAATGCGTTGGCCGAGGCCGGACGTAAGATCGCCGATCCGAGCCGCGTGTTCGCCGTCGCAGACCATATCGTCGATACGCGACCCGGGCGCGGCGACAAAACGCTGATGCCGGGCGGGCAGGTCTTCATCACCGAGCTGCGCGCGGCGGCGAAGGCGGCCGGCATCACGCTGTTTGACGTGACCGATCCCGACCAAGGGATCGTCCATGTCATCTCGCCCGAACTCGGGATCGTCCTGCCCGGCTGCACGCTGATCGCGCCGGACAGCCATACCTGCACCCAGGGTGCATTCGGCGCGCTCGCCTGGGGCATCGGCAGTTCCGAAGCCGAACATGCGATGGCGACGGGTACGTTGCGGCTCGAAAAGCCGCAATCGATGCGCGTAACGTTCGAAGGCGCGCTGCAGGTCGGCGTGACGCCCAAGGACATGATCCTTGCGCTGATCGCGGCGCACGGCGCGGCCGGCGGCAAGGGCCATGCCGTGGAATTTGCGGGCCCGGCAGTCGAAGCGCTGTCGATGGAAGGGCGGATGACGCTCTGCAACATGGCCACCGAATTTTCGGCGATGAGCGGCTTTATCGCGCCCGACGACAAGACCTATGCCTGGCTCGACGGCCGTCGTTACGCGCCAAAAGGCGAACGTCGGGAGGCTGCCCTTGCACATTGGTGGACGTTGAAAAGTGATCCGAGCGCGACGTTCGATGCCGAGATCACCGTCGACGCCACCGCCATCCAGCCGATGGTCAGCTGGGGCACGAGCCCGGAAGCGAGCGTCGGGATCGACGGCCATGTGCCGCAAAACGCCGAGGCCCGCCCGCTCGACTATATGGCGCTGAAAGCGGGTCAGCCGCTGAAAGGTCTTGTCATCGACGCCGCCTTTATCGGCAGTTGCACGAACAGCCGGCTCTCGGATTTGCGCCGCGCATCGGCGCTTCTCAAGGGGAAGCGGATCGCCGCCGGCGTGAAGGCGGTCTGTGTGCCCGGCTCCAGCCATGTGAAGCGTGAAGCCGAGGCCGAGGGCCTTGATCGCATCTTCACCGAGGCCGGGTTCGAATGGCGCGAAAGCGGTTGTTCGATGTGCTTCTATGCGGGCGGCGAGACGTTCGGCGAGGGAGTGCGCGTCATCTCCTCGACCAACCGAAACTTCGAAAGCCGGCAAGGGCCGAACGTGAAGACGCATATCGCCAGCCCCGAAACCGTAGCGGCGAGCGCATTGACGGGCGCGATCGCCGATCCGCGGGAGGTACGGTGATGGTTGCGCACAGCATGTTCCCCTCCCGCTTGCGGGAGGGGTTAGGGGTTGGCCTGGCTTGCCACCCAGTCTCATTCGCCGGTCTCCGTTACGAACCCACCCCCGGCCCCTCCCGCAAGCGGGAGGGGAGAGAATAGCCATGCCTGACCCCCTCACCACCCTCACCGCTTGCCCCGCGCCGATGCTCCGCGACAATATCGATACCGATCAGATCATTCCCTCGCGCGAGATGAAGAGCACGGGGAAGACCGGGCTGGCTGACGGCCTGTTCGCTGGCCAGCGCTACACCGAGATCGGCGGACGCGAACCGCGGCCCGATTTCGTGCTCAACCGGCCCATATATGCGGACACGCAAATCCTGCTCGGCGGACGCAATTTCGGCTGCGGATCGAGCCGCGAACATGCGGTCTGGGCGCTGGCCGAATATGGCATCCGCGCGATTATCGCCGAGAGCTTCGCGCCGATCTTCGCGGGCAATTGCGTGCGCAACGGCGTGCTGCCCGCGGCACTCGACCGCGCCGATATCGAAGCGATCGCAGAGGCCGGTGCGCCGGTCACCATCGACCTCCCCGCGCAAGCTATCGCGCTGCCCGACGGGCGGAGCTGGGCATTCGATATCGGTGACGAAGCGAAGGCAATGCTGCGTGAAGGCCTCGACGCGATCGATCTCACGCTGAAAAACTCGGACGATATCGCCATATGGCAGAAGGCGGACCGCGAGGCCCGCCCATGGATTTATCTGGGAGACGGTACATGACCGGCCATATCCACATTTCCGAAGTCGGCCCGCGTGACGGGTTGCAGAGTATCGACCGGGTGATGTCGCTCGAAGCGAAGAAGGCCTGGATCGCAACCGAGGCCGAGGCGGGGGTCAGCGAAATCGAGGTGGGCAGTTTCGTCCCGCCCAAGCTCTTGCCGCAAATGGCGGATACGGCGGAGCTTGTCACCTTTGCGAAGGCCCTGCCCGATCTCGAGGTCGTCGCGCTGATCCCCAATCTCAAAGGCGCGGAGCGCGCCATCGCCGCCGGCGTCGACAAGATGTCGATACCGTTTTCGATGTCGGAAACGCACAGCATCAACAATGTCCGCAAGGATCATCCGGCGATGCTCGGCGAGATCCGCGCGGTCGCCGAACTGGTCGCCGCCCAGCCCGAGGGCCAACGCCCGCATTTCGAGGTCGGCCTCTCGACCGCTTTCGGTTGCACGATGGAGGGGCCGGTGAGTGAGGATCAGGTGGTGCGCCTCGCCGAAGCGTCGATGGACGCGGGTGTCGCGGAAGTCGGGCTGTCCGATACGACAGGCTATGCCAACCCCGAACAGGTCCGGCGGCTCGTGCGTAAGGTGAAAGCCGCGGTAGGCGACGATAAGCTCAACACGCTGCATCTGCACAATACGCGCGGGCTGGGGCTCGCCAATGTCGTGGCGGGGCTTGAGGAAGGCATCACGACCTTCGACGCTTCGCTTGGCGGGCTCGGTGGCTGCCCCTTCGCGCCCGGCGCATCGGGCAATATCGTGACCGAGGACCTCGTCTTCATGCTCGAGGCGATGGGCTATGAGACCGGGATCGATCTCGAAAAGCTGCTCAAGGTGCGCGAGATTATCACCGAGGCGCTGCCGGGCGAGCCGCTCTACGGCTTCACGCCCGATGCGGGTCTGCCGCTCGGTTTTCGGGAGGCCGCATAATGACCGAGCAACCGCTGGCGGGCCTGCGCGTTATCGAATTCACCCATATGGTCATGGGGCCGGCGGCCGGTGCGATCCTCGCCGAACTCGGCGCCGAGGTCATCCGCGTCGAGCCGATCGGCGGGGACCGGACGCGGCGGCTGCTCGGCTCGGGCGGCGGCTATTTCCCGATGTACAACCGGCACAAGCAGAGCGTGTGCCTGAACCTCAAGGATGGGGATGGACTGGCGGTTGCAAAAAAACTCGTAGAGAGCGCCGATATCCTGATCGAGAATTACCGGCCCGGTGCGATGGAGAAGCTCGGCCTTGGTTATGAAGCGTTGTCCGAAACCAATGGACGCCTGATCTATTGCTCGGAAAAAGGCTTTCTGCCCGGCCCTTATGAGAATCGCACGGCGCTCGACGAGGTCGCGCAGATGATGGGCGGACTCGCCTATATGACCGGCCCGCCAGGCAAGCCATTGCGTGCCGGGGCAAGTGTGATCGACGTGACGGGCGGTATGTTCGGCGTCATCGCGATCCTCGCCGCCGTGGAGCAGCGCCACCGTACTGGCCGCGGGCAGAAGGTGCAGTCCTCGCTCTTCGAAACGACCGTGTATCTGGTCGGCCAGCATATGGCGCAGAAGGCGGTGACCGGCCAGGCGGCGGCGCCGATGCCCGCGCGCGTTTCGGCATGGGCGATCTACGATGTGTTCGAAACGGCCGACGAGCCGGTGTTCATCGGCGTGGTGACCGATGCGCTGTGGGAAAAATTCTGCGCGCTGTTCGGGCTCGACAGTCTCTGGGCGCGCGAGGAGCTGCGCGAGAATAATGCCCGCGTCGAGGCGCGCGAGGAGATCATGCCCGAGATCCGTGCGCTGATGAAAAACTTCACCCGCGCCGAACTGATCGCGAAGCTCGACGGCACGGGCCTGCCCTTCGCGCCGATCGGCAAGCCCGAAGAACTGTTCGACGACCCACACCTTGCCGCGAGCGGCGGGTTGCAGGACGTCACGCTGACTGACGGCCGCACGGTTCAACTGCCCGTCCTCCCCATCGACTTGGACGGGCAGCGCACCGGCGCGCCCGACGCGCTGCCCGAACCGGGCGAGCAGAGCGATGATGTGCTGGCCGGTCTGGGTTATTCGGCGGAGGAGATCGCGGCGCTCAAAGAGGCGGGTGCGGCGGCCTGAAGGCTATTCGAAAAGACGCCATGACGGACCGTAAGTGCTGAGCCTGTCGAAGCACGGCTCTCCACCGATAAACGCCCTGCGCACCAGGGCTAACGGTTCGATGGATGCTCAGATTCAGAGTGGCAAAGCTGTATCGAACTTGATCCGCTCCATCGCGAAGCTCGCGCTGACATCGCTCATCGGCGCTGTCGCGATCAGTTTGCGATAGACCCGGTCATAGTCGCCGACATCGCGGACCAGCAACTTGACGAAATAATCGACATCGCCAGCCATGCGATAGAGCTCGACCACTTCCGGCAACTCTCGCGCGGCGGTCGCAAAGGCTTCCAGCCAGTCCTCGCTATGATCGCTCGTCTTGATCGCGACGAAGACGGTAACGTTGAGCCCGACCGCTTCCGGATCAATCAGCGCGACGCGGCGCGCGATCACGCCCTCGCCCTCCAGCCGCTTTACCCGTCGCCAGACATTGTTCACCGACAAAGACAAAGCCCCGCCGATGGCCTCCAGCGACCGTGTGGCGTCTTGCTGCAAAAGGCTCAGGATTCGCCGATCGGTTTCATCAATTTTTTTCATTTCGCGAGATTAATATAGAATATTTTGATGATCTGAAAGTGAATTTGTTCAAATTTTGGCGATGATCTCTCACGTCGCTGCGCATAGCATCGGCGGTCAAGAGGGGAGAATTCATTGCTGACCGATAGCGTGATGGCCCAGCGCCACACATCCCGAGCCGAGCCGTCTGCGCCCTGCTGCGCGCCGCTTGCCAATCTGGTCGGGCGGACACCGCTGATCGCGATCCATTTGCGCTTTCGCAGAGAGCGCACCGTCATCTATGCCAAAGCGGAATTCTTGAATCTCACGGGATCGATCAAGGATCGTATGGCGCACGGCATACTGTCCGCCGCCAAGGCGCGGGGCGAGCTTGTCCCTGGCCAGCCGATCGTCGAGGCGACCAGCGGCAATGCCGGTATCGCTCTTGCCGCCCTCGGCCGGGCACTCGGCCATCCCGTGACCATCTTCATGCCCGACTGGATGAGCGCCGAGCGCCGCGCCTTGCTCACCAGCCATGGCGCGAATCTGCGTCTCGTCTCGCGCGAAAAGGGCGGTTTCCTGGGTGCGATCGCGCAGGCGAGGGAAACAGCCGAGCGCGAGGGTGCGTTCCTGTCCCGCCAGTTCGAGAATGACGACAATTGGCGCGCCCATACGGACGGTACGATGCCCGAACTGTTCGCACAGATGGCGAGCGTCGGGCAGGCGCCGGGCGCTTTCGTCGCCGGTGTCGGAACGGGCGGCACGGTGATGGGAGCCGCGCGCTATTGCGCCAAGTACGGTCACGACATCGCGGTACACCCTGTCGAACCCGCGGAATCGCCGACCCTTTCGACCGGCCACAAGGTCGGCCATCATCGTATCCAGGGCGTGTCGGACGAATTCATCCCCGATATCGTCAAGCTGGAAGAACTCGCTCCGGTAATCTCGGTTGCGGATGGCGATGCGATCCTGATGGCGCAGCAACTCGCCCACCGGCTCGGCCTCGGCGTCGGCATTTCGAGCGGCGCGAACATCGTGGCGGCACTGAAGGTGATCGAAGCACGCGGCCCGGAATGCCCGGTTGCGACGATCCTGTGCGATAACAGCGCCCGCTATCTGTCAACCGATCTCGCCCGGGCCGAGCCGCGACAAGACGGTTACCTCACACCGGAAACCGAATATCTTGGCATCGACGTCATGCGCTGTCCGGCAGAGCTTGGCGCGCCACAACCAAGCCTAACATCGTAACAACAGATGCGTTGCAGTTGCGCCACAGTTCGAGACTTCGCTGCATCGACAATAAAATTTGTCTGGACAAATTTAATGCGGGCACGGACTGATTGAACAAAGAGTTTTGGGAGGGACTTATGATTTCACGGAACAAGGGAATTTTGCTGGCCACGACGGCAGGCATCGCCGCGATCGCTTTGCCGGGCGCGGCGCATGCACAGGTTGCCGGCGAAACGGCGGCCGAGACCAGCAACAATGCGCCGATCGTCGTCATGGCGCGACGTCGCGAGGAAGCGCTGCAAAGTGCGCCGGTCTCGGTCGCCGTCGCGACCGCCGAAACGATCGAACAGCTCAACTTGCAGGATCTGACAGATATCGCCAATACCACGGCGGGCCTTAGCTTCGATAACGAGTTCGGCCGCGATTCCAACCGGCCGGTCATTCGCGGCCAGGCGAACATCCTCGGCGATTCCGGCGTCGCGACCTTTATCGACGGTATCTACATCACCGGCGCGATTTCCGACTATAATGTCGACGATATCGAGCGGCTTGAAGTCGTCAAAGGTCCGCAATCCGCTCTCTATGGACGCAACACCTATTCGGGCGCCATCAATATCATCACTCGCACACCGAGCGACGAATTCGGCGGCCGGATCAGCCTCGATGTTTCCGAGGACGACCGTTACGAGATCACGGCAAACATCGAAGGTGGTATCGCCGAAGGCCTGACCGCGGGCGCGCAGGTCCGCTATTATGATTTCGGCGGCGAGCATGAAAACCCGGTAACGGGCGTCACTTTCGGTCAGGAAGAGTCGCTCGCCTTTTCAGGCGTCGTGGCCTATGAGCCCGTTGGCAGCCCGGTGCGGGTCCGCCTGCGCGGCTATTATTCGGAAGTCGAGGATGGCCAGGCCGCCCTCTTCTCGCAGGACGCCACGCAGAATAACTGCATCTTCGACAATGGCTCGCTTTACGGCGGCGGCGGCCGCTACTTCTGCGGCACCTTGCAGCCCGGGGTGGTCACCGCCGATCCGAGCATCCAGTTCGCCGCAGGCAATCCGGCGGGCACATTCATCGATACGCTGAATCTGTCGGCACGGGTCGAAGTCGATCTCACCGACCGGCTGACCCTGGTGTCGCTGACCGGCTATAACGACCGCGATACGCTGTTCCGATCCGATGCCGATTATTCGCCGACAGCGTTCCAGACGGCGGTGTTCACGCCCGGCGGTTTCCCCGCCGGTCCACCCACTTTCGGCCCGATGGGACCGACCTTCCCGTTCGGCTATGTCGGTTCGACGGTCGATTTCACCTTCGAAGGGCTAACCGATACACACGACATCAGCCAGGAACTGAAGCTCTTATATGAAGGCGATGGGTTCCGCTTCCTATTGGGTGGCTACTATTTCGACCAAAGTTCCGATACGCGAGATGTGCGCGAGGTGCCCGCCAATGCTGCCGCGCAAGCGGGTGCCAGCTTCGGTGCGGCCTTTGCCCAACAGGCGGCTCTTTGCGCCGTCAACCCGATTTGCGGCAGCATCGCACCATTCTTCGGCCCCTCGACGCCCAATTCGCGGGACACGTCCGAAACCGATATCCGCAACCTCGCCATATTCGGTTCGGTCGGGGTCGACATTACGGACAATCTAGAACTGACGGTCGAAGGCCGGTATGCGTCCGAGCGCATCCGCTTCTCCGCCGTCGATCAGGACGAGGGCGGACCGATCATCGCCCAGTCCAGCGCGCGCGAAACCTATAACTCGTTCGATCCGCGCATCACCCTGAGCTGGCAGGCGACACCGGACAATCTGTTCTATGCCGTATTCGCCACCGGTACGAAGCCGGGCGGTTTCAACGGCATTACGGCGATCGCCGCCGGTGTGCCGTCCTACGATCAGGAAGACGCGACATCCTATGAAATCGGCACGAAGAACACCTTCGGCGATTTCACCTTCAACTTCGCCGCCTTCCTGAACGAGATCGAAGGCTATCAGCTCACCCAGAATGTGCAGAGTGCGAACAACACGGTTTCAGCCATCACCAATGCGGGCGACGCGCGGATCATGGGTTTCGAAATCGAAGCGCAGGTTCGGCCCAATCCCAATTGGACGTTCACCGCCAACTACACCCTGCTCGACCCGGAATTCACCGAAGGGTTCGACGAAAATGAAGGCGTGTTGAACGATGTCCGTGACAATGGCCTTGTCGATTGCTCGATCGGTGATCAGTTTCCGAACGACACGGACTGCCAGTCGCTCTTCGGCTCGATCGCCGGACGACAGATTCCGCGCACCTCGCGGCACACGATCTTCGCCGATGTCGACTATCGGACGGATATCGGCAGCAGCGGCTGGGAGTTCTTCGCCGGCGCGAATATCTCCTATCGCAGCCGGGTCTTCGCGCAGGTGCACAACCTGATCGACAATGGCGATACGACGCTGGTCAACGCGCGGCTCGGCTTCCGGAACGACAATTATCGCGTGCATTTCTACGTCAACAATCTGACGAACGAAGACAGCTCGCCACTGGTACTGCGCTATGCGGACGCGAACAACAGCTTCCGCCGCAGCTTCGTGGGATCACTGCGCCGGAGCCGTCACTTCGGCGTCGCGGTCAGCGCCGGGTTTTAAAGCCGGCTGACATAGAGCCAATAGGAAGGGCGCCGTGTGAGAAGACGCGGCGCCCTTTTTGTCAGACCTTCGGCTTCGCCTCAGGCGCGGCACCGGCCCGCTCCCCCTCCCGGCCTCCCACTCCGCGTATCCTCTGGGAGGCCGGGAGGGGGAGCGGGCGGAGATGGCACAGGCTCCGGCGGCGCGAAGCGTCGTTGGATGCCATCGGAGGGCGGTGCCGCGACTTTCCGATAGGAAAGTTCTGACAAACAGGCCGCACCATCGGCCTTATAACGCCGCCAGTACCTCCTGCACCGCGCGGTCGGCGGACTCCAGCGCACCTTCGATGCCCCGAGCGCGGACGGCTATGTGCTCGCCCGCGAAGATCAGTCGGCCGTGCGACGCGGAAAGCGCGTCGGCGAACGCGGTGATCTGGCCCGGCGCCCAGCAGGCATAAGCGCCGCCGGCATAAGGGTCATTACCCCAGCTGACATAGGCGGCAGGCCGCAAAGCGCCGCGCGCCGCGGGCCGGATGCGTTCGATCTCGGCCTGCACCAGCGCCATCGCCCCGGCCTGCGGCATCCGATCCAAAAGCGCCGCCGCCCGGCCGGTGATGAAGCTTTGCATCATCGTGATCTCGGCTCCGCCGCCACCGCGCAGCGCGAAGACGCGGCCCGCATAGCTATCGCTCCAGATCGAGGGCGGCAGGCCGTCCTCTTCCCAGAAGCGTCGTTCCGGTATGAAATAGGCGCGCACCACGCGGTTGTACGGCAGACTGCGGATGCCCTGCTGCTGCAGGCGGGGCGGGGCGGGATCGATGTCGACCGTGCGCAGGGCGCTGGCCGGCAGCGTCACCACGGCATGACGCGCGCGATAGCGGCCGCCATCCATCGTCCGGACTTCGACGCCGTCCGCACCGCTCGTGACCATCCGCGCCGCCGCCCCGTAGCGCACCCGATCACCAAGCGCTTCGGCCATCGCATCGGGCACGCGCTGATTGCCGTTTTCGACCGTCAGCAAACGCCCGCCCGGCTCGGCGATCGCCTTCATGATCTGAAACCACATCAGGGCCGACTGGCTATAGGCGGACGCGCCATAGCCGGGGTTGATGCCGAAACCGAGGCGCAATTGCGCACTCGTCCAACCCAGATGATCCGACACCGGCACATCCCATTCGGCAAAGGCCGGATCGCGCCAGCTGGCGACCTCGGGCAGCGGATTGCCCCGCCCCATCGCCGCGAAGGGCAAAGCCCAGGGCGGCAGTCCGGCGAGCGGCCCCTCGAACGGATTGAGCGGATGCTCCGCCCATCGATCGGGCAGGATCGTTTCCCCGCGCAGCGCGACATAGAGTTCGGGTGGTCCGTCCCGTTGCATCGGCGAATCCTCGACCAGCGAAATGCCGAACCGTTCGGCCAGCGCCACGAAGCGGCGATAGTTGGAGCTGAGCTGGGTTCCGCCGGCTTCGGGTCGCCCCGGAAGATCGCCCAACGTCTGCACGCGCCCACCCGCCCGATCGCGCGCTTCGAGGACGAGCACCGAAGCGCCGGCTTCGGACAGCTGCATCGCGGTATGGAGGCCGGCCAGACCGGCCCCGAGAATCACGACATCGACGGATTCATTGGCGCGAGCACCGGGCGCGGCGACCAGCAAACCCGCAGCCGCCGAGCCTTTGAGGAAAGTCCGGCGCGAAAACCTAGCCACGATCCTGCCTCTCTACCCGTCCCGGAAAGCGGAAGCCTAGCATTCGCAATTTGTCCGGACAACTGTGGCCGCAATCGAGCCCGGCGCGCCATGCAATGGCCGGAAGTAGACATAGTCGCCACGACGGCGTGTTTTTTTGCCCGGTTCCCGGCTGTCGCAGCGCGCACCTCCAAAAAACATCCTTCCACTCATGACGACGGCCCAACAATCGCAATTTGACGCAATGCGGACGGTGACCGGCATCCGATCGAGCCCGGCATTATGCCTTCTCCAAGGCGCGGCATATCATGAGCGGCCTGCTGTAGGACAGCAGAACCGGCCGGGGCGTCATTCCCCGGCGGAAGACCGCGCCATCGCCCCGGATCACCGCATTCGGCATGGCCGCCTCGTCCCACTCGGTCGGCCAGCTCCGGCCCGCACGCGCAATCACCAATTCCAGCGACGGCACGATCCACACCCGTTGTGCCCCGTGGCCGTGCAGCAGGACGAGATCGTCGGCGAGAAATTCTTCGCTCTGCCACGGAATCAGACCCGGCCGCGCATCGGGTTCGCCACCGACCCGTTGGTTGCCGAG
>JBCDDN010000030.1:0-41654 GCA_039180285.1 Pseudomonadota bacterium
AGGGGTGGAAACCGGGCAGGAAATACGCGAGCCATTGCGGCAAGGCCTTGCGCAACATGCCGGGCTTGCCGAACATGAACCACAGGATCCGTCCCATGGCGCGCGCGCCACTGATCCCGTCCTGCGCAAGCAGCGTCTTCATACCGCGCACCCGCTTCGGCCAGAACATCATCGTGACGAGCAGCATGACCCGCGATTTGAGCTTCCAGCGCTGCCAGCGCGACCAATCCTTCGTGGCATGCAGCCAGGTGTCATAGGCGACGCCTTTGTGCTCGATCTCCTCGATCGCATGCCAGCGCCACAGATTCGCCCATTCCGGATCGGCACTTTCGAACGCCTTGGCGTTATGGAGAATCTGCTGTGCGAGCAGCGCGGTATAATGTTCGAGGGCCATGGTAACCGCGAGATCGACGATGGCCGGGCGATCCTTCGTCGCCTCGAGCGATTCCTCGACTACCTTTTCAAGCGGACTGATATCGTAACCGGTTTCGGCCACCTTGCGGTTAAATGCGACATGCTCGCGGCTGTGCATCACTTCCTGCTGCACGAATGCGCGAATCTCGCGCTCCAGCTTGGGCGGCACGCCCTCGCGATGCGCCTTCACCGCTTCGACGAAATAGGCCTCGCCGCGCGGGAAGGTTACCGAAAGCGCATTGAAAAAGGCGGTGCCGATCGGATCGTTGTTGAACCACCAGCGATCCTGCTTGGTTTCGCGCCCGAAGCGGCGATCGCGGGGCGTGATCTCAAGGTCGACAGGTGTCTTGTCTTTGGCCATGGTGCGACTCCATTGCAATTTATTCAGTATCTGAAGGCTACTTACATTTATGTCAATAGTGAGAAAGCGCCTCACCCCGGAAGAGAGTCGAACCGCCGCTTTGCAGGCCGCGCGCGAACTTCTGATCGAGGCCGGACCGCAGGCGGTGACGCTGAAGGCCGTGGCGGGGCGGATCGGCCGCACCCACGCAAACCTGCTCCATCATTTCGGATCGGCGTCGGGTCTTCAACGGGAACTGGCCCGCACGCTGGCCGAAAGCGTGTGCGAAACGATCGGCAAGGTCGTGCTCAAGGCCCGGGCCGGTGAAGGCGAACCGCGCGAGATCGTCGACCTCACCTTCGATGCGTTCGACAAGGAGGGCGCGGGCGCCCTTGCCAGCTGGATGATCTTGACCGGCAACGAAGACGCGCTCAATCCGATCGTAGAGACGATCGACAAACTGGTCGATCAGCTCGGCGAGGGCCATGAAAACATGGCGATGCACAAGGATACGCTCGGCCTCGTTCTCTGGGCGCTGGGCGACGCGTTGCTCGGCGGACCGCTGGCGAAATCGCTGGGCCTGCCGCGCGAAACGGCCCGCGACATGGCCACCGCTCAGCTTAGCGCGTCGCGTGAGTCATATGGCTTTGCAAATGATAGGTGAGGAACGATGCGCAACATCATTAAGGCATATTTGGGCGTGGCCGCCACGATAACCCTGGCGGCATGCGGCCAGGGCGGCGAAGAGGCCGGTAGCGGCGGCGACGGTACCGGCGAAAACACCGATCCGGTGGCGGTTGCAGATATCTCGGTTTCCGACCCGAATTGCCAGGTTTTGACCCGATGGCCGCAAGGTGAATCTGCCGATCCGATCGATCCGGTCACGAACGAAATCGCCATGGCCGCCGACGATCTACTCGCGTGGAACGGCGAAACGGTTTCGCGAGCCACCGCCGGTCAATATCTCGAAATCGTCGCAACCATGCAGCCCGTGCCGCCGGTGATTTTCGTTCTCGACGGATCAGAAAATTGCGACGAGGCGCTCGATATCTCCGCAATGATCGAGGAGATCGTAGAGTGTAATCCGGGCCGCTGTACGGCCGTCATCCGCGGCGCCGACGATAGCGGGGCGACCGGCTGAAACCGGTTCGCCGACGCCCCCGGTCGAGGCTTTTGATCTAGCGACACCGCGGCGCAATCCCTACACAGACGCCATGCATTTTCTCGACCAGGCCAAGATCTATATTCGCTCGGGCGCGGGCGGCCCCGGGGCCGTGAGCTTCCGGCGCGAGAAATATATCGAATATGGCGGCCCGGACGGCGGCGACGGCGGCAAGGGCGGTGACATCGTGTTCGAGGCTGTCGAGGGCCTCAATACGCTCATCGATTTCCGCTATTCGCAACATTTCAAGGCCCCGCGCGGCAAGGGCGGAGCCGGCAAGCAGCAAACCGGGGCGGGCGGCAAGGACCTCGTCATCGCAGTGCCGGTCGGCACCCAGATTCTGACCGAGGACAAGGAGGTCGTGCTCGCCGATTTCACCAAAGTCGGCCAGCGCAAGACGATGCTCGAAGGCGGCATCGGGGGCCGCGGCAACCTTTCCTATAAAAGCTCGACCAACCGCGCGCCGCGTCAGCATCAGCCCGGCGAACCGGGTGAGGAAATGTGGGCCTGGCTCAGGCTCAAGCTGATTGCCGATGCCGGGCTTCTCGGCATGCCCAATGCCGGTAAATCGACCTTTCTCAACGCCGTCTCCAACGCCAAGGCCAAGGTCGGCGCCTATCCTTTTACGACCATCCATCCCAAGCTGGGTGTCGTCCTGCACAAAGGCCGGGATTTCGTGATGGCGGATATTCCGGGGCTGATCGAAGGCGCGGCGGACGGCGCAGGGATCGGCGACAGGTTTCTCGGCCATATCGAGCGCTGCCGGGTATTGCTCCACCTGATCGATGCGACCGGGGAAGATCCGGTCGCCGCGTGGCGGACGGTGCGGGAAGAGCTGAAGGAATATGGCGCGGGGCTGGCCGAAAAACCGGAAATCCTCGCGCTCAACAAAGCAGATCTGCTCGATCAGGAGTTGATGGATGCGCTCGGCGCCGAACTGTCGGACGCCAGCGGCAGCACGGTCCTTCCGCTATCCGGCGCCACCGGCGAGGGTCTGGACACGGTACTGGACCATGTGATCGAGGCGCTGGGCGAACCGCGCACAGACGCGGACGATGAAGCGAGCGAGGGAAGCGAAACATGGTCGCCCCTCTGACCGTCTTTGCGCCATCCGACTGCCCGCGCCTCGTCGTCAAACTCGGCTCTTCGCTGCTGGTATCGAATGACGGGACGGTAAGGCGCGACTGGCTGGCCGGGCTCGTCGGCGAGATTGCCGAACGCCGGCGAAAGGGACAGAAAATCATCCTCGTCTCGTCCGGCGCAATCGCGCTCGGCACCCGTCTGCTCGGGCTTGCCGGGAACGGGCGGAAAAGCCTGGACGACGCGCAGGCCGCCGCCGCGGCGGGGCAGATCGCACTTTCGCAATGTTGGGCCGAACTGCTCGCCGCACATGAGCTCAAGGCCGCGCAAATGCTGGTGACGCTTGGCGATCTGGAAGACAGGCGGCGGTATCTGAACGCCGCCGCGACGCTGGATCGGCTACTCGGTCTCGATGCCGTACCCGTCATCAACGAGAATGATTCCGTGGCGACCGAAGAAATCCGCTTCGGTGATAATGATCGGCTCGCCGCGCGGATCGGGCAAGCGGCCCGAGCCAATGGCGTTATCCTGCTCTCCGACGTAGCCGGCCTCTACAGCGCCGATCCCAAGCGGGATGAGCAGGCCGAATTAATCCGTTCTGTCGACACGATCGACGATCGCATCGGCGCCATGGCCGAGGGGGTGTCCGAGATGGGCTCCGGCGGGATGGCCTCGAAGATCGAGGCGGCGCGGATCGCGACGACCGCCGGTATGCCGCTCGCGATCATATCGGGTCAGCAAGATCGCCCCCTTACCGCCTTTTCGCGAACCGGCATCGGCACGGTATTTACGGCCGAACGGTCGACCTCGGCGCGCGAAGCCTGGATGGCGGGACGCCTGACCGCAGCCGGGCAAGTCGCGGTCGATCCGGGAGCCGCACGCGCGCTGAAGGACGGCAACAGTTTGCTGCCCGCAGGCGTCACGGGACTGACAGGCGCATTCGACCGCGGCGATGTGATCGATATCGTCGATGAGACCGGCGCGGTCGTCGCGCGCGGGCTTGCGGAATATGACAGCGCAGCGGTCGGCAGGATCATGGGCCGCAAGACCGGTGAACTCGAAGCGATACTGGGCTATGCACCCCGCTCCGCGCTCGTCCACCGCAACCATATGGTATTCCCGTGAGCGTGATCGCCGTCACCGGCGGCACCGGGTTCGTGGGTGGCCATCTGCTGCGGATGGCGATCGATTCCGGTCACCGCGTCAGGGCGCTCACCCGCAAGGATCGGCCGCACTGCGACGGCATAGACTGGGTCGCCGGATCGCTGGGCGACCGGGCCAGCCTTGATATGTTGGTCCGTAGCGCGGACGCGATCGTCCATATCGCCGGCGCCATCCGCGCCCGCGATCGCGCCGGATTCGCCGAGCCCAATATCGCCGGAACCCGTCACATGATCGAGGCGGCGCGCGGCGCGGATATTCGCCGCTTCATCCATATCTCCTCGCTCGCCGCGCGCGAACCCGGCCTCTCCGACTATGGCTGGTCCAAAGCCGAGTCCGAAGTGCTGGTCCGGGAGTCCGGTTTCGACTGGACGATCATCCGCCCGCCCGCCGTCTACGGCCCGGGCGACGGCGAAACGCTCGATCTGTTCGCCATGGCGAAACGCGGCCTCGTGATATTGCCGCCCGCCGGGCGCACATCGCTGATCCATGTGCGCGATCTTTGCGCTCTCATGCTCGCCACGCTCGATACGGACATCGCGATCGGCGCGACCTATGAACCGGACGACGGCACGGACGACGGCCTGTCCCATGTGGCCTTTGCCCGAGCGCTCGGGCGAGCGCTCGGCCGATCAGTCAGGACCCTGTCCATGCCGGCGGCGTTGGTGCGGGTCGCGGCAAGCCTGGATGGGCTCTTCCGGGGTGCGGACGCGAAACTGACGCCGGACCGCGCGCGCTATTTCTGCCATCCCGATTGGGTCGCGAACCCGGATCTGAAGCCGCCGGCCATGCTTTGGTCGCCGGCCGTTCCCCATGAAACCGGCCTCGCCGAAACCGCGCACTGGTATCGCGATCAAGGCTGGCTGGATTAGCGCGTAAACCCCGGCTATACGCCGTTTTTTCGATATGATACCGGCCGACGGGCGCGCAATTCGACAATAACTCGCCGTTTTACCGCCGCATTCGCTTGGCAAGCCTTTTCGATACGTTTTAGGGACATATTATGACAGACCGCGCGACGACCTTTGCTTCCGTGAAGGATCTCATCGAACCGTTCAACGCAAAAGGCGTCGAGCTTGCCGAAAGCACGACCTTTGCCGGCGATCTCGAATGGGACAGCCTGACGGTCATGGACTTCGTGGCGTCGATCGAGGACGAATTCGACATCGTGATCACGATGAATCAGCAAGCCGAAATCGAAACTGTGGGCCAGCTTGTCGATGCCGTCGAGGAGCTGAAAGAATGAATGCCACCACATCCCAGGCCGTTGCACCGGAAACCGAAACGCCGCAAGCCGCAGACCTGTTCGCCAAATTCGATCCGCTGATCCAGGAGCGCGACGCCTTGCTCGCCGCCGGCGTACGCGATCCGTTCGCCATCGTGATGGACGAGGTCAAATCGCCGACCGAAGCAGTCATCGACGGCAAGGACACGATCCTGCTGGGCACGTACAATTATATGGGCATGACCTTCGATCCGGACGTCATCGCGGCAGGGCTGGAGGCGCTCGAGAAATTCGGCTCCGGCACGACCGGAAGCCGCGTCCTCAACGGCACCTATAAGGGCCACAAGGCCTGCGAAGAGGCACTGGAAGAATTTTACGGCATGGACCATGCGATGGTCTTTTCGACCGGCTATCAGGCCAATCTCGGCATTGTTTCGACCCTGGCGGGGCGGGGCGACTATGTGATTCTGGATGCCGACAGCCATGCGTCCATCTATGACGGCTGCTTTCTCGGCAATGCCGATATCGTCCGGTTTCGCCACAACAATGTCGAAAATCTCGAAAAGCGGCTCGCCAAGCTCCCGCCCGAAGCGGGTAAGCTCGTCGTGCTCGAAGGCGTCTATTCGATGCTCGGCGATATCGCGCCGCTTGACGAGATGGTACCGATTGCAAAAAAATATGGCGCGATGGTGCTTGTCGACGAAGCGCATTCGATGGGCTTTTTCGGCGAACATGGCCGCGGCGTCGCCGAAGCGCAGGGCGTGATCGACCAAGTCGATTTCATCATCGGCACCTTCTCCAAAAGCGTCGGCACGGTCGGCGGCTTCTGCGTGTCCAACCATCCGAAGACGGATTTCCTGCGGCTCGTCTGCCGCCCCTACACCTTCACCGCGTCGCTCCCGCCCTCGGTGGTGGCCACCGCGACGACATCGATCCGCAAACTCATGTATGCGGGCAACAAGCGCACGCATCTCTGGGAAAACAGCAAACGGCTGCATCAAGGCCTGCGCGATCTCGGCTTCACGCTGGCGACGGACGAACCGGAAAGCGCGATCCTGGCCGTATTGCTGCCCGATCAGGAGAAAGCCGTACGGATGTGGCAGGCCCTTCTCGAACAGGGTCTGTACGTGAATATGGCCCGGCCGCCGGCAACGCCGGTTGGTGTGTATCTGCTCCGCTGCTCGCTTTGCGCCGAACATACGGCGGAACAGGTCGAACAGATACTCGGCATGTTCGAAGCGGCCGGAAAGGCCACCGGCGCCATCTCCTAGCCCCGATCCGCGTTCAGCCGACGGGAATCGCAGGACGAACAGAGCCATCCCGCTATCCGCAGGCTCTCCAGCGCGATATAGCGCTACGACTATGGCGGATGGATATGGAGGAACGGCGTCAGCCGGTTCTTCCAACAGGGAAATTTGGAGTCGCGGTCTCGCCAGTGCGGGCGCATTGGCGCTTGCGCTCCTCTTCGCGGCTCTGGTCTATCTGATGATCGAATCCAATAACGAGCGGGACGCCGCCGCGCTCAGCGAACGGCAAAGCTTCGAAACAATCATGGCCGCGCGCAGCATCGAGGAATCGATCGCCCAGTCCGAGGCTGCATTGGGCCGTTTCATCATCAACGGCGACAGCACGCCGGCCAATATCTATCGTAACGAACGCCGCGCCGCGAACCGGCAGATCGACAGGCTCCAGCGCATCGTGCGCGACAACCCCGAGCAAGCCGAACGGGCCGCAAGACTGGAAGAATTTCATGACGCCTATACGAGAGAGCTTGCCGCGGCCGCCCGCCTCGCCTCTACCGGGCGCAATTTCGATGCCCTGTCCCGCTACAACAGCGTTACCAACAGCCAAAATGGCGTCGCCGCGCTCGGAACGCTCGAGCAGATCACCGAACAGGAACGGGCGTTGTTGAGCGAGCGATCGGCCGCGCGCGTCGCGACCAATCAGCGCGCCCGCCTGTTGGCGACCCTGCTCACGATTGCCGGCGTCATCCTCGCCATCGCGGCGCTGATCCTGGCCTATGCGACCGTCCGCGCCTTTCGCCAAAGCTTCGACGCCGACCAGCGCGCGCTGGAATTGGAAGACGCCGTCGCCGAACGGACGGTCGAGCTGCAGGAGTTGAACGCCCAGTTGCGGGCCGAGATGGCCGAACGCGCGGCAGCGGAGGAAAAACTCAACCAGGCCCAGAAACTGGAAGCCGTCGGCCAATTGACCGGCGGCATTGCGCATGACTTCAACAATATGCTGGCCGTCGTCATCGGCGGACTCGATCTGGCCAAACGCAAGATCGCCGAACGGCCGGACGAGGCGGACGAGCATATCGGCAACGCTCTCGAGGGTGCCAATCGCGCGGCCGCACTGACCCGGCGGTTGTTGACCTTCGCGCGCGCCGAAGCTTTTCGGCCCGAAGGCACCGATGCGGCGGAACTTGTCGGCACGATGGCCGATCTTCTGCAGCGATCCATCGGCGAACAGATTTCGGTTTCCATCGAGGCCGATAATCGCGTGTGGCCGATATGGGTCGATCCGCATCAGCTCGAAAACGCGGTTTTGAACCTTGCCGTCAACGCGCGGGACGCCATGGACGGAAGAGGCGAGTTGACCATCGCCATCCGCAACCGGGCGTTAGGGGACGGTGAGATCGGCGAAATCGCAGCCGGCGACTATTTACAGATCGCCGTCACCGACACCGGTTGCGGGATGGAAAAAGAGGTGATCGAACATGTGTTCGAACCGTTTTTCACGACCAAGCCCGTTGGCAAGGGCACCGGCCTTGGCCTCAGCCAGATATTCGGCTTCGCCCGCCAATCGGGCGGCGACGTCTGGATCGACTCCACCGTCGGCACCGGAACGACGGTTTCGCTCTTCCTGCCACGCTTCGAAGGCGATGTCGTCGACGCGCACACCGCACCGGACGCCTTTCAGCCACTCGCCGATTCCGGAACCCATGATGCCCGGACGGTGCTGGTGGTCGAAGACGATCAACGCGTTCGCCGATCCACGACTGCGGGCCTCGAAGAACTCGGCCATATCGTCGTCGCCTGTGCAAACGGCCCGACCGCCCTGGAAGTGCTTGCCGAGCGGCCCGATGTGGACCTCGTGCTGACCGATGTCGTTATGCCGGACATGACGGGGCCGGAGCTCGCGGCGCGGATCGCCGATAACCATCCCGAACTGCCGATCATCTTCGTAACCGGCTATGCGCGAGAATCGTTCGACAGCGAACAATTGCCCGGCCATGCTATTTTGCGGAAGCCCTTTACCATCGCCGCGCTCGGGCAAGCGATCGAAGAGGCGGCATCGCGCGTTCGGATGGCCGAACCTCAGCCCGCCGACGAAGTCACCTGACCGCGCCGCGGACCAGCAGCCGCGGCAACAAAACCAGCGCGCCGAGCAACGGCCAACGCCGTTGCCACGGGCGCACCGTGATCTGCGTTCCGGCGTGCCGATTGATCTTCCATGCGAGATAATCGACGCCGCCCGCATAGGTGGCGCTCGCCTTGGCCAAACGCGCTAGCGTCAACAGCTTCCCCTCGATCCGTCGCCGCGCCCAGTCCCAGCGAGCCGAGCGCCTCTTCCCTGCGGTTTCCAGGCGAAGCGGAGAATCGCCGTCGACGACGACATCGATACCGAGCGCGTCGAGCGCTGGCCTTGTAAACCGGCGATAGCGATCGGGATCGAAGTCGACGACCGATGCGGCGCGCCCCTGGCGCTCCGCGCGCAGCTCGGCGGAATAGGTCAGCGCAAAGGCCCGGCGCCACAGATCGAGCGCGTTCACCTCGTTTTCGATCATCGGTATCGCGGCTTCGAGCAGAGCCGGAGTGGCCGACGAGATCGCGTCAACGACGCGCTCGGCTGCATCGCCGTCGCTGCTCCAGGCAAGCCGGGAGGGCTGGGCGAATCGGGCCCAGACGGAGACGTTACGGGTCCTGAACGATGCGAGCCGGGCGAAATCGCTCTCGCTGAGCACCGCATATTTCGCCTGCAGCCCGCCATGCTGCACCGGAAAGACATTGGGCGGCAACAGGCGATTGGCGACCGCCAGCCAGCGCCGGTCGTAGGCGGCGCGATAGTCCGACACGATCACGTAGAAATCGAGCATCTGGCCTTCGAGCTCGGTGGTTCGCAGACATGATCCGTAAAAAAGTACGGCGCGCGCGGCATCCCCGAACAAGCCTGCCACGTGCCGGGCGAATGCGATAACGCGTGGATCGACAGGAGCGTCAAGCTCCGCCCGTACCAGGTCCTGAAGCGCGCTCACGCCGCCAAAGAAAGAAACGGCACGGGCATGGTCGGCGTCAGCACGATCGGCCGCTCGCTACGGGCTTCAAACAATTCGCCGTCGAGAATGACGCTCGACCGATCGCCTTCGATCCGGATCTCGTTACCCTGACTCACATGCACGCCCGACAGATCGCTCCGGCCGAGCCGGCCGAACAGGCTCGCCCAGAAGGCGCGCAGAAGGGTGATCGGCCGTTCCTCGACCATCATAAGCTTGAGCGGCCCTGATGTCGTGGCTTCAAGCGACGTCTGACTCTTCAGGAGCAGGCGTTCCAATGTGGTGACCATAAGCAGCGCGAACTGCCCCTTGATTTCGCCTTCATGGACGACCGACACGCTGATCGGACGGGCCTGGGGCGGCAGGAAACGCGCCTTGATGCGGAACAGCGCCGACAGCACGACGGCTATCGCGGTGATGAGATGACTGAACCCGTTGGGTAATCCGAGGGGGTAAATCTTGTGACGGCAATAGAGGATCGAATCCGCAAGGCCGGCGCCGCCCAGAAACATACCGAGCACCGGGCGGCCATTGGCATCCCCGCCGGTCAGCGCGATCAGTTCGCGGCTGACGATATGGTCCGAAAGGTCCGTGCGCACGATCTCCATGATCCGTTCGAGCGCCTCGATCGGATCGCCTTCGGCGCCGAGATCCAGCGCGATGAGGTTGGTCTTGCCGTTGGGCAAAACGGCGACCGGCGGAGGAGTATCGGAGAAATGCCGGCCATGATGGAGTTCAGTCAACGCCGCCTGGACCGTTCCGTCGCCGCCATTGATCACCAATATCTGCGGCTTGACCCGGGCGATCGTCTGCAGCGCATCGCCGATCTGGCTCACATCCTCCACCTCATAGTGAAAAATGTCGGTTCGCTGCGCGCAGAATTTGCGAATACGCGGCAGCATCGCGACATTTCCCGTCGAGCGGGGATTGGAGAGAAGGGCGACGCAAACCATCAGCTAGCCGATCGGCTCCACCGACGTGCCCTGCATATAGTTGAGGACGATAGTGACACGGGTGACGCCGCTACCCGCGCGAAAGGCGACCTCCTCATAGTCCGGTTCGAGATTGAACGGGAAGGACAGGTCGGGATTGCCCGAAAAGCCGCCGCCGTCGCGCCGGTCGGACCGGTTGTTGCCGTTGCTGTCATGGCGAACCGCGATCCCGTAGGTACCCGGGCCAGGCAGCGGCAGGCACACGGTCATATTGCGGCCGCTCCGGGCGGTGGGAATATCGACGCGGTGCAACCACTGACCGCGCTCCAGCCACGTGCCTTCACCGCCATAGGACTGCACGCGGACCCGGCCGTTATTATCGCGAAGCCCGACGACACGGACGAGCGCCGCGGAACCGCCCGCTCCGGCGCGGCATTGCGACAGATCGTTCGGCACGCGGGTGCCGGCACTCGCGGTGCTTGCGATGGACGCCATGGACAAGGCGGTAACCGCTGGGATAATCTTGCTTTTCAGCATCAACACATACTCCAATGACAATCGCCACGCCCATTTGCCCATATGGGGCATGGCAAAACGGATACTAATCCCCTATTTCTGTCAGATATCTCTAATGCTTGCGGCCAAATTATGGTCACGGAGCGTCTGAACTTTGCAAATTTTTACCGCCACTGACCGTTACATGTTCCGGCTGATCCTCGTCCCGCTCGTGGCGACCTTGATCATTGCGGCCATGCTGCTGGTTCTCGACAAGATGTTGCGCCTGTTCGATTTTGTCGCGCGCGAGGGCGGTCCGGTGAACGTCGTTTGGCAGATGCTGGCCAATCT
Organism: Pseudomonadota bacterium; assembly: GCA_039180285.1. Lineage (GTDB taxonomy): Bacteria > Pseudomonadota > Alphaproteobacteria > Sphingomonadales > Sphingomonadaceae > Parasphingopyxis. Next base: position 11,440 of record JBCDDN010000030.1, read on the forward strand.
GGTGCCCGAATATCTGTCGCTCGCCATTCCGGTCGGGCTTTTACTCGGAATCCTGCTCGCCTTTCGCAAGCTCGCTTTATCGTCCGAACTCGACGTGTTTCGCGCCTGCGGTATCGGCTATCGCAGGCTGTTGTTCGTGCCCTATATCTTCACGACCGCGTTCGTGATCCTCAACCTTTTGATCGTCAGCTATTTCCAGCCGATCGCGCGCTATTCCTACGAGAATCTGCAATTCGAGTTGCGTTCGGGTGCGCTGGGCGCGTCGATCAATGTCGGCGAGTTCAACAATCTCGGCAGCGACATGACGATACGCGTCGAGGAAAGCACCGATGACGGCCGCGATCTGTCGGGCATATTCGTCCGCACAGCATCGCCTGAAGGTCGGCAGTTATCGGTTTCGGCGGATCATGGCACATTCATGGCCACCGACGAGGAAGACACGATCCTTCTCCGGCTGACCAACGGCCGGCTGATCCACAACCAGGCGGATTTCGAAAGCCCGCGGGTACTCAGTTTCGAGAGTCATGACCTCCCGATAGAGCTGCCGCAAATCGAACAATTCAGGGGGCGTGGCGGCGAACATCGCGAACTGACGCTCTTCGAACTGGCGAGGGTCGGAGGCGACTCCAGCGCTCCCGAGGAGCTGCGGCTCGCGAGCCGAGCCAATTTTCACTATCGCATGGCGGAAATCGCCATGATGTTCCTGCTGCCGTTGCTCGCCGTTGCGCTCGCCGTGCCGCCGAAACGATCGACATCGGCGCTCGGGGTGTTCCTATCCGTTGTCATGATCACGACCTACCACAAGATCTGTCAATATGGCGAAGATTTGGCCGCACTCGGGAGGGTCGATCCGTTGATATCGCTTTGGGTACCGTTCGTCGTCTTCGCCGGTCTGATCGTCTGGATGTATTATCATATCGCCTATGTTCCGGGCGGCCAGCCGATCGGCGCGCTCGAGAAAGGTTTTTCGAAGCTGGCCGGATCCGTCCGGCGACTTTTCCTGCGCAGGCGAAGCCCGATCGGGAGCTGATCCGTGGATACACCGCAATTTCAGTTTTTCCCGTCGCGGACGATATCGCTCTACATGGCGAAGATGTTCCTGACCCGTACATTCGCGGTGCTCGGGGGTCTGGTCGTCATCCTGATGACGCTCGATCTGCTTGGCGAATCTGGACAGATATTGGCCCCGGAGGGCAATGGCGAAGCCGAACTCTGGTTCTACGTATCACTGCGCGTGCCCCAGCTGATCGAACGGTTCCTGCCCTTTGCCGCCCTGCTCGGAACGTTGATCGCGCTCAGCTCGATGAATGCGAACAGCGAAATCGTCTCCATGAAGGCGGCCGGGGCGTCAGCGCACCAGATTCTCGCCCCTTTGATCCTTACCAGCTTCATCGTCGGCATCGCTCTGTTCGCGTTCAACGAGCGCATCGTGGCGCCGGCCTATGGTACGCTCAGCGCTTGGGAATCGGTGGATTACGGGCCGATCCCCGAGGAACGGGCAGGGGCCACCAATGTCTGGGTGCGCGACGGCAACGATCTCATCAACGCCCGCAGCGTTTCCGGCCGCGGCGAAGACGCGATCCTCGAAGGCGTGACGATTTACGACAGGACCGCCGGCGTCATCGAGTTCCTCGTCAGCGCGGAGCGCGCGACCTATACGGGCGCCGGCTGGCGGCTCGAAAACCCGCAACAGTTCGACGTTTCGGCCGTCGAGCAGAGCAATCCAGACTCAATTATCGTCGCCGAAGGCGTAACGCCGGACCAATTCACCCTCGCCAATGTCGAGGCACGCGCGCTGAACTTCTTCGAACTGCGTCAGGCTATCGCCGACCTCCAGGCGGCGGGCCGATCGACCACATCGCTCGAGGCGGGTCTGTGGCACAAGATTTCGGGACCGCTTTCGACATTGCTCATGCCTTTGCTCGGTGCCGTCGCCGGTTTTGGCCTTGCCCGATCCGGTCAGCTCTTCATTCGCGCGATTATCGGCATGGCGCTCGGTTTCACCTATTTCGTTGCCGATAATTTTGCGCTCGCCATGGGAAATATCGGCGCCTATCCGCCGTTACTCGCGGCCTGGGCGCCATTCTTCCTGTTCCTGCTGATCGGCGAGGCGGTGCTAATCCGAACCGAGGAATGAAGCGATAACGCGGGGCAAGACAAGCGGAAACACGGTCGAACGCGGTGACGTGGCCCATGGCGCGGGCATGGCGGCGCTGGCAAGATTGGGCGCGCTGATCGAGGTGATCGCCCAGCCGATCTATACTTGGCTGTTCGGCATCGCGACCTACGGGCTCTACATCGTCCTCTGGTCCGCCGTAAACATGGCGGAGAAGATCGTCGATCTCTCGCTGACCCAGGCCCTCCAGCGGATCGTGCCGGTGGAGGGCGAGGAAGCCGCCCATGGCGCCGTGAAATTCGCCCTGCTGGTCACGACGATACCGGCAGCGGCGATCGCGGCGATCGTCACGATCTTTTCCAGCGAGATTGCCGGCCTCCTCTCCGCCGCGCCGGACGACGCCGCCCGATTGCCGCAGATGATCGCGCTCTTCGCCTGGGCATTGCCGCTCTGGACCTTCGTCGAAGTCGCGACATCGGCGGCGCGGGCGCGCCGCGCGTTCGGGCCCGAAATTCGCCTGCGGATATTCTGGGAGCAATGCGCCCGGCTCGTCTTCGCGATCGGCTTCTTCTTCGCTGGCTGGACGAGCATGGGCTTGCTTGTGGCTCACCTGCTCTCGCTGCTGTTGGTCGCCATCCTCTCTGCCCGCCTGCTCGGACGCTATTACGATCTGAAGCTGATGATACGCGCGCCGGTGCCGGCACCGTTGCGCAATACCGTCCTTCTTTCCGGCATAGCCCTGTCCCCGAGCGCCATAGCCCGGCGGGTGCTGAACGACCTGCCGCCGATCATTCTGAACGTCATGCTCCCGGGCGCGCAGGGCGCCACCGCCGCCGGACTGTTCGGCATCGCGCGCAAGGTCGCATCCGTACCGCTGATCGTCCGTCAGGCGTTTCTCTACGTGCTCGCGCCGCTCAGTTCGGCGCAAGCATCTCTGGACCGAGCCAAGCTGGCGCCGCTCTATGCGTTTTCCTCGCGCCTCTCGGCGGCCCTCGTCCTGCCACTGGGCGGCCTTCTGATCCTGCTGGCTTCGGACATTTTAAACCTGTTCGGCCCGGGTGCGGATGCCGCGCTCATGGCGCTTGTAATCCTGACGGCGGGCCGGATGGGCGAGGCGATTCTCGGCCCTGCCACGCCGATCGTCGAAATGATCGGTCATCGCCTGTTGCCGCTGCTCAACAGCCTGGCCGGCATTCTGGTCTGGGTGGTCCTGGCCTGGGCGTTCGCGCCGGAACGCGGCGCCGAAGGTATGGCGATCGCGGTCAGTATCGGGGCGGTGGTGATCGCGCTCGCCGCTGTCGTCGAACTCAAGGTCAGCGACAGCCTCCTGCCCTTCGACCGCCCCTTTTTGCGCGGCCTGCTGACCGGCGCGACGGGCCTGGCGCTGTTAACGGCGATCGGAATCGCGCTCGAACCCATGGGCGCCCCGGTGCGCGCTATCGCATTACTGCTGCTTTTCGCGCCGCTGTGTTGGGTGACGCTACGGCTTGGCCTGGACCATGAAGATCGGCTAGCGCTCGGGGCTTTTGCCGGCCGCGCGCGGCTGGTCTAAGAAAAACCGCCTGCACGGGATCGCGCAACAAGAACCGCTCGATTTTCGTCGCAAAGCTGCCTCATTGCCGGTTCATATGGGTGGGCTTAAAGCAGTTGGCGATTTGACCAACCGACCTTAAAGAATAATGATCAAAGGAAGTTAGACGTGAGAGCCGCAGCAACCGCACGCCCCGGTATTTGGAATCGGTCGCACTATCTGGATAAGATGACGTTCAAGGAACTGGTCGTCGCCTTCTTTCAGTATCCGGCGATCATCGCCTATCTCATTTTGTCCGTCGTATCCCTCGGCGTTTATCTCTGGCAGCCCGCTACGCTCGTGGAGACGATAGTCAGCCTCGCCGTTGCGGTCATGGCCTATCCCCTCGCCTGGTATGCGCTGCACCGCTGGGTGTTGCACAGCCAGTGGATGTACAAGGTGAAGATTCTCGCCCCGGTCTGGAAGCGCATTCATTACGATCATCATCAGGATCCGAACCATCTCGAAGTGCTGTTCGGTTCGCTCACCACGACCCTGCCGACGATCGTCGTCATCCTCGCGCCGATCGGTTGGGCGATCGGCGGCGTCGGTGGCGCCGCAGTCGCCGTGGGCGCCGGCCTTCTGACGACCTGCTTCTACGAATTCTGCCATTGCGTCCAGCATCTGAAGTACAAACCGCGCAACAAGTGGTTGGCGCAGATGAAGGCCCGTCACATGGCGCATCATTTCCATGACGAGAGCGGTAACTTCGGCATCACCAACTTCTTCTGGGACAAGGTTTTCGGCACCTTTTACGAACGCCCCGACCGGAAGGAGAAGAGCGAAACCGTGTTCAATCTGGGCTACACACCGGAAACGGCGAAACGCTATCCCTGGGTCGCAGAGCTTTCCGGCGGGGTTGCGACAGGCCATCCGACCCAGCGTACGCGGGATTAGCCCGAACCAGCCGCACCGATCATGAGCGCAGACATTGCCGTCCGCCCGGTCAGCGGCAAGGCGGAACTCAAGACCTTTGTCGATCTCGCCTATCGGCTGAATGCCGATACGCCGCACTGGGTTCCGCCGCTGCGCTCCGACGTGATCGAGCTGCTGACACCGGGCAAGAACCCGTTCTACGAACATGCCGATGTGCAGCTGTTTCTCGCTTGGCGGAACGGCAATCCCGTCGGCAGGATCGCCGCGCATATCGATCATCTGGCGCTCGAACAGCCGGTCGATCAAGGCATGGGCCCGGGCACCGGCAACTGGGGTATGATGGAGGCGGAGGAAGAAACCGTCATGGCCGCGCTGATCGCCGCCGCCGAAGGCTGGCTGCGCGGCCAGGGCATGACCCGCGCGCTCGGCCCCCTGAGCCTTTCCATCTGGGATGAGCCGGGCCTCCTCACCAAGGGCCACGGCCACAGCCCGATGATCATGATGGGCCATCACAATGCCGCCTATCAGGGCTGGATCGAGAGCGCCGGCTACCGCGAAGCCAAACGGCTCTTCACCTACAACGTGCCCGTGCATGACGGTTTTCCGAAGCTCATCAACCGCATCGTCGCCTCCGGCGAGCGCAACGAGCGGATCACCATCCGCCCCATCGATATGCGCCGTTTCGACGAGGAAGCGACGCTGATCCTCTCGATCCTCAACCGGGCCTGGAGCCGGAATTGGGGCTTCGTCCCGATCACCGACAGCGAGGTCCAATATATCAAGGGCAAGCTGAAGCCGGTCATCTATCCCGACATCAACCTGATCGCCGAATATGACGGTGAGCCCGCCGCCTTCATGCTCTGCCTGCCCGACGTCAACGAGGCACTGAAGGACATGAACGGCTCGCTGCTGCCCTTCGGCTGGGCGAAGCTGCTTTGGAAGCTCAAGCGCAAGAAATGGAAGGCGGGCCGCGTGCCCCTGATGGGCGTGCTGCCCGAACACCAGAACAGCCGCCTCGCCAGCCAGCTCGCCTTCATGATGATCGAATATATCCGCCGCTGGGGCGTCAGCGTGATGGACGTGGACCGCGCCGAAGTCGGCTGGATCCTCAACGACAATCAGGGAATGGTCGCCATCGCCGATGCGATCGACGGCAAGGTGAACCGGGTCTATGCGGTGTATGAGAAGGGATTGTAGGGGGCTGTGATGCATAAGACCATGATCAGCTCAAACTGATCGTCAGTGCGAGCGACCGCGGGGAGCGCGGCAACCCAGAGCCGCGAGCGATAGCATTCGCGGCTCTGGATTGTGTCGTCGGCTCCGCCTCCTCGCAATGACGATAATGCTGAGACTGTCGCAAAGCGAAACGGGCTTCCAGCGCAGAAGAACCCCCTTGCAATGTAGGATGAATCATGTGCCATTATGGCGGATGACGCATCGGACACACGCACCACCCGATCCCCTCGCCGCCGCGATCGTCCGCAATCGCCATTCGGGCTGGACGGTGCGGCGGATGCGGTGTTTTCTGTCGCTGTTCGAAGCGAGCGGCAAGGTCGGCGCGTCGTGCAAGGCGCTCGGTCTTTCGCGGCGGTCGGTGACCAGGCTGCGCCGCGCAACCCCGCCTTCGCCGAGGCGTGGGCGGCGGCTGAGCGGCGGCGGGAAGCCCGTGCCGCGGCCTATTGCGATATCGATACGATCCTCGAGCGCGAACCCGATCACACGGCATTGTCGAACGTCCAGTTGCGCGCCGCGCTTTCGCGCATGGATGGGATGCTGGCGCGCCGGAAACAGGCAATCGCCGACCGGGTGGGAACTTTAGGCTGGGCTAACCCGCTTCCGTGTCAACCGAACGGGACCTTAAGCGCGCCGGTCAATCCGCCAGCTCGATCCAGACCGGCGTGTGATCCGACGCTTTCTCGCGGCCGCGATAGTCCTTGTCGACACCCGCATCGCGCAACCGGTCCGCGGCAACCGGACTCAACATCAGATGATCGATCCTGAGGCCCGCATCGCGCTGCCACGCCCCGGCCTGATAATCCCAATAGGTCCATATCTTGCCGGTCGGAAAACGCGCACGGATCGCATCGGTCCAGCCCATCGCCGTGAGCCGCCGGAAAGCCGCCCGGCTTTCGGGTTGGGTCAGCGCGTCGTCCGCCATCGCCACCGGAGAATGGACGTCATTGTCCGTCGGGATGACATTATAGTCGCCGGCCAGCACGACGGGGCGTTCGAGTGCGAACAGCTCCTCGGCGCGCGCGAGCAACCGCTCCATCCAGGCCAGCTTGTAATCGAATTTCGGCCCAGGCTGCGGATTGCCGTTGGGCAGATAGATGGATGCTACGATCACATCGCCGATCTCGGCCTCGATATAGCGGCTTTGTTCGTCGTCCGGATCGCCGGGAAGGCCGCGCTGATATTCGACCGGACCGGCTTTGGGCGTCAGGATCGCCACGCCGTTGAATCCCTTCTGGCCAAGCCAGATCCCGCCATAGCCGGCGTCTTCTATCGCCTTGACGGGCAATCGATCGCCATCGCCTTTCAGCTCCTGCAGGCACACCACATCCGGCTTTTGTTCGTCGAGCCATTCGGTGAGCCGCGGCAGCCGGGCATTGATGCCGTTCACATTGTAGGTCGCGATTTTCATGGGCACCGCTTATGCATGCTCCGCGCACGAACAGCCAGTGGGAAGCGGGATTATGACGGTAAGAAAGGCGCGCGGGGACGATCTTCCCGCGCTGGGAACGATCGAAGCCTCCGCTGCCCAGCTTTTTCGCGGAACGGCGATGGAATTCGCCATAGACGACCCACCGCTCGGCCGCGACATTCTCGAAGCGGCTCTGGCCGGGGAGACCCTCTGGATCGCAGACCAGAGAAAGGCGCGAGCAGGCTTTCTGTGCGGCCGCGCACTTGGCGACGAACTCTATATCGAGGAACTGGCCGTAGCCGCCGAGTTCCAGGGTTTCGGCCTGGGACGAGCATTGATGGAAAGCTGCATTGCCGAAGCGCGCGAACGCTTTGCAGGCGTTTCATTGACAACCGACCGGGAACTGCCCTGGAATGGGCCGTTTTACGCCACGCTCGGCTTTGTGGACTATGCCGATCCGCCACCGGCCATCGCGGCCAAGCTCGAAGAGGAGATTGCGGCGGGCTTCGATCCCGACCGGCGCTGCGCGATGGTTCTGCGCTTCGGCTAGACCGAGAAGCTGGTGCCGCAGCCGCAGCCCGACTGGGCGTTCGGGTTGTTGACCTGAAACGCCGCGCCGCCGAGATTTTCGACGAAATCGACCGAGCAGCCGCGGACCAGGTCGAGGCTGATGGTATCGACGACCAGTTTCACGCCGTCGCGCTCCGCGAGGATATCGTCCTCTTCCACGCCGTCGGCCAGTTCGAAGCGATACTGGAAACCCGCGCACCCGCCGCCATCGACGGCCAGACGCAGGATCGCGGGCTTGCCCTGGCGATCGGCGATGGCCGCTACCCGGGCCGCAGCCGAAGACGTCAGATCGATATCGATTACGTCGGTCATGTGGCTAAGATAGGCAAGGCAAGCGCGGGCGACAAGCCGGTCGCCCAAATGCGTGTAACTTTACTGGCTTCCGCCAACCCCGGCCATGCGGGTTTCAGTGGCCGTGTCCGCCACCGCCATTTGGGCCAGATAGGCGCCGGATGTCATGAACGGCATCGGATTCACCGGGCGGCCGGCAATGCGGACTTCGTAATGGAGGTGGCTGCCCGTGGACCGTCCCGTGGAGCCCATGCGGCCGATCAGTTGGCCACGTGTTACGCGGGCGCCCGGCTCGACCAAGATGCGGGAAAGATGGCCATAGCGTGTCTGGATCTCACCGCCATGATTGATCTCGATATATTTGCCGTAACCGCCGAGCCATTGTGCCCGGCCGACAATACCATCAGCCGTCGCATAAATGGGCGTACCGACCGGGCCGGCCATATCGACGCCACTATGCATCCGACGCCCACCAAGTATCGGATGGCGGCGCATGCCGAAATTGCTGCTCAGGCGATAATTTTCTGCGACCGGCTCAAGCGACGGAATGGCCATCACGCCGCGTCGCTGCCGCTCATCCTGGCGCCAGCTGGCGAAAAGCGCGCGAACATCGGAACTTTCGGCATTTGCAGCCATTCTGTTCTGAGCGGCGGCAGGTGCCGAAAGCGTGGCGATGCCGAAAGCGGCAAGAAGAGCATAGGCCATTACCGCGATGGAGCGTTTGGCCGATGCGAAAAGTTGAATTGTCATAGCGGTTTGCGACCCGTTCATAGCGATCCGCCGCGCAAACTCGCGCGCCAATCTAGAAAATTTCCCAATCCGGAGACGGTAATGTGCCTCCCCGCTTCCGGTCTGGGGCGACATTGTTAACGAAGTGCCTACGAGGCAAGGGACAGGTAGAAATCCCGGGTCAAACCGGCTTGTCGACGCGCTGAATCGTTGAATGGCGGTTTCAGGCGCCCGCCAAAATAGCGCGAAACGAGCGTCCGCCACTGTTGCTGCGGCGCAACATTCTCGCTTTTGCAGCGGGATTCGAACCATTTGACCCCGAATCCGACATGCCGAATCTCGTCGTGCATAATTCGGGTCAGAATCCTTGCAGAAATATCATCGCCGGATTTTTCGAACCGGTCGATCGTCGCCGGCGTAACGTCGAGACCGCGTGCTTCGAGCACCATCGGAACGATCGCGAGCCGCGCCAGAGCATCATGTGCCGTCGTTTCCGCAGACTCCCAAAGACCGTCATGAGCGGGCAGCGCGCCATAGGCCGAGCCCAAATGGCGCAGGCGGCGGTCGAGCAGCGCAAAATGCATCGCCTCTTCCGACCCGACCCGCATCCAATCGTCGACGAACTCCCGCGGAAACCTATTTCCGAAACGGCCTATCAAATCGAAGGCCAGGTCGATGGCTACGAACTCGATATGCGCCAGCGCGTGCAGCATCGCGATCCGGGCACGTTCCGAACCGCCCTTCCCACGCCGCGGCATCTCGGATGGCGGTCGCAGCTCGGGGCAGACAGGCCGCGCCGGCCTATCCGGCATGCCTCGATCGAAGGCGTGGTCCAATCGGCCGAAACGCCAATCGCGCGCGGCCGACCGGGCCGCGAATATCTTGTCTTTGGGTTCCGCGGCGAGCAGCACAGCCGCGACTGCCGAAGCAACGCTTGGTTTCGCCATCAGGCTAACCGAGCGCCTGTACGGCCTCGAGCACCGCCTCGGCGTGACCGGCAACCTTCACTTTCGGCCAGACCTTGGCAACCTTGCCATCGCCATCGATCAGAAAGGTCGCCCGCTGGATACCCATATATTTGCGGCCATACATATTCTTCTCGACCCAAACGCCGAACGCCTCGGTGACCGAGCCGTCGGCATCGGTTGCGAGATCGACCTTGAGATCGTGCTTGGCGGCGAATTTGACATGTTTGGCCGGGGGGTCCTTCGAAACGCCGATAATCTTCGCACCGGCTTTCTCGAATTCGCCAGCAAGATCGGTAAAGGCGATGGCTTCCTTCGTGCAACCCGGCGTGTCGTCCTTTGGATAGAAATAGACCACCAATGGCTGGCCGCGATAAGCGCTGAGAGGCGCCTCACTTTCGTCCGGCAATTGTACCGTCACGTCCGGCGCCATTTGACCTTCTTCGACCATCTTTAATCTCCTCCATCCTGAATCGTGACAAGCCTCTGCCACTCGTCGGATACGCATTGCCGCGCCCGTTCATAGTCCGCAACCAGGCTGTTCCAGTCCGCCGCCCCGCATCGTTCGGCGACCAGCGCGCGACTGGCATCGCCAATATCCTCCGACGCCGGCGCCACAAGCCGCAAGGTCACGAGCATCCGCGTCAACAGATCATGCGCAGCGACCAAGCCAATGTCGAGAAGTCCCGCTTCGACCAATGCGACGACCGCCCGCCGTAACTGCGGATGAAAACCCAAACCCTCCCGCAACTGGACGAGATGGACGCAGAATTCGAGATCGACGAGACCGCCATCGACAAGCTTGACGTCGAATGGTCCGGCCGGCGGCTTATGCTCGGCTATTTCGGCGCGCATGGCCCTCACATCCCTCACCAACGTGCCTGGATCGCGATCTCGCACCAATATTGCATCGATCATTGTCTGCAGCTTTTCGAGGGCAGCCGACGGCCCATAAACGGGCCTAGCGCGTGCCAAGGCCATATGTTCCCATGTCCAGGCATTGTCGCGATGATAGGCCTCGAAGCTGTCGAACGAGACGGCCAGCAGACCCTGTGCACCGGATGGCCGCAAGCGCGTGTCCACTTCGTACAACGGCCCCGCCGCCGTCGGTACGCTGAGGGCGGCGGTAACCCTTTGGGCAAGGCGCTGGAAATAGGCGGTCGCGCCGAGCGACCGGTCTCCATCGGATCTCGCTGCATGATCGCCCGTGAACAGATAGACGATATCGAGATCAGACGCATGGGTAAGCGCTTCGCCGCCGAGCCGGCCGAGCGCCAGGATAACGAGATCGCAACCATCGATACCACCGTGAACGGCCTCGAATTCGGCAATGGCCGCATCGGCCAGAACCCGAAGCGCCGCTTCGGCGACCCGTGCATAGCCCGCGGCTATATCGAGCGGATCGCACTGCCCTTCGATGAGCTGGACCCCCAGCGCGAACCGTTCTTCGCCGACCAGCTGCCGCATTCGATCGAGCCGCTGCTGATAATCGTCGGAACGGCTGCGACTTTCCAGCAAGGCGGTAAGATCACCAAGCGGTTCGGGTGGATCGAGCGCCGTCGCGTCGATCAATCCATCGAACAATTCCGCCCGGCGCGCTAATTCGTCCGCCAATGCCGGTGCGTGACTCAGCACGGCAACCAGCAATCGGGTCAACCCCGGACGCGCTTCGAGAAGGCGGAACAGATTGACGGCGCTCGGCAACCGATCGAGCAGCACATCGAAGCGGTTGATGGCGCCGACAGGATCAGGCGATTGGCTCATTTCGACAACCAGTGCCGGAAGCACGGCCTCCAGCGCTTCCCGCGCCACCGTGGAATGGGTCGAGCGTAAACGACCGGCCCGCCACCCCTCGATACGCAGCCTGGCGTCCTCCGGTGCCGGAAAACCGGCTACCGCCAATGCCTGCTGAAGCTGATCCGAATCGACCGGCAATCCCTCGCGCCGATCATCCTCCAATTCATCATACGTCGCGCCAACATATGCAACGGATTCCGACAGCTGATCCAGAAGCGCCGTGCCAGACCCCATATTATGGAGACGCGCCACCTGGTCGAGCGCGGCGGAATCGTCCGGAAGACTGTGCGTCTGTTGATCCTCGATCATTTGCAGGCGATGCTCGATCGTGCGGAACAGCCGATAGGCGTCACCCAGCTTCCCGATATCCTCGGATGCGATATGGCCGCTTTCGCCCAATGCGGAGAGCGCGTCGAGCGTCGCCGGCGCGCGCAGAGCGGGTTCTCGTCCGCCATGGATCAGTTGATGAATCTGGGCATAGAATTCGATTTCCCGAATTCCGCCACGCCCGCGTTTGAGATCATAACCGGGGCCGAAGCTCTGTCCCTGCGCATAATGATCGCGGATGCGATGAGACATGGCGCGAATGGCGCGGATGGCCCCGAAATCGAGCGACCGGCGCCAGACGAAGGGCTCGATGGCGGCCAGAAATCGGCGGCCAAGCTCAAGATCGCCGGCGGCCGCGCGCGCGCGAATGAAGACCGCCTGCTCCCAGCGCTCCGCCTGTGTCTCATAATGCGCGATCGCCGCTCCGATGCTGAGCGAGATGGGCGTAATCTCCGGAGATGGCCGAAGCCGTAGATCGACGCGGAACACATATCCGTCGCCGGTTCTCTGATTCAGAATTTCAACGATCCGCCGGCCTGTTCGCAGAGCCGCTTGTTGCGGCTCTTCCCGTTCGCGGCGTGGAATCGTTTCCGGATCGAAGAGAAAAAGAAGATCGATATCGGACGAATAATTGAGCTCGCGGCTGCCATGCTTGCCCAATGCGACGACCGCGAAACCTGAAGGAGCGGTGCCGGGCATACGCTCGGCAAAGGCAGCGCGAATGGCCTCGTCCAGCGCATAATCGGCAAAATCCGAGAGGAGTTCGACCGTTTCGACAAGACTCAAGGCTTCGGAGAGATCGCCGATCGCCGTGCAAAGCGCGAGCTTCTGCTTATCGCGCCGCAGCGCCCTGACGATGTCCGTTCGATCGCTCTCCAGATGAACCGCAAAGTCTGCGAAGCATTTGGGAAGCGGCCCGGTTGCCACTGTTTCCAGGAATTGGGGATGGGCCTGAATCAAGCGGTTGAGAAACGGCGCGTTCTCTTTTGCCCGGCCGATGGCCGCATCGATCGCATCTTTTCCGGCGGTGTCTTTCATGATGGATGAGACAAAATCCGTATATTAGAGAAAGATGCAACTTTTCGTAAACAGCTACGTTATCTGGTTATGAGCGAAAATTCGTCATCTCGCCAACCCAAAGCCGATAAACATTCGGATGGGCACCTGTATCTGGGGTTTCGGAAACAGAACTCCAGTACGATCGGCAATTGTCTCCGCGATGCTTTTGACCGCGACACGGCAGATGATGATTTGCCCGACGATTTTTCGCGATTGCTCAGATCTCTGAACTAGGCTGCAATTGCGTTAACGATTGCTGAGTTCGTCGACTTCGCTCATTATCTCCTGAAGCGCAGTTTTTTCGCCGTCGCCGTCATGCTCTTCCCGGGGCTTGAGCTTACCGTCCTCCATAATCGCTTCCAGCGCCGTACGACCGCGGGCTACCCGGCTCTTGATCGTGCCCACTGCACAGCCGCAAATTTCCGCCGCTTCTTCATAGGCGAACCCCCCAGCACCCACCAGGATAAGCGCTTCACGTTGGGTTTCCGGCAATTCCATCAACGCCCTTTGCATGTCGCCCAGTTCGACATGCTGATCCTGGCTGGCGGGCGCGGCGAGGAGTTTGTCGGCCGTAAGTTCGTCCCACTCACCCTTGAATTTCGATCGCCGCATTTGCGAGAGGAACAGATTGCGCAAAATGATGAAAGTCCAGGCCCGCATATTCGTGCCGGCCTGAAAGCGCTCACGGGCGGCCCAAGCCTTGAGTAGCGTCTCCTGAACCAGATCATCGGCCGTATCCCTGTTCCCCGACAACGACCGACCGAAGGCACGCAGATGGGGAATAACTTGAGCGAGTTGTTCTTTGAATTCGGCGTCGCTCAGCGGTTCGGGTTTGTCCGCCGCCTCATCGGAACTGTCCGCCTTTTGCGGCGCTTCGTCCATTCAAGGACCCCCCGAAAACAAATCCACCGACGGATGATCCATCAGCAATCCTAAAAGCTTAAGCCAATGCGGTCTTTATTACTACCGACCAGCCCAGGAACGCACGGTACTATCCAGACCAGAACAAGAACCCGAATATCGCAATAATCAAAAAGAGCGATACAGCAAGAACTACGCGCGTAAAATGCGGCGTTCTACCCGCACGCGCTCCGGTCTTGGAAAGATGTGGCGTTTCGTTTGTCATAACATATCCCATATCATCATTCCGTGGCCGCCCCGTTCGGGCAGCAGCTTCACAATGACAACGATCCTAGGCGGGAACGGTTGCATGGTTGAAGAATAGCGCCTGCGCGATGGCTGTCTTTACCGTTGCATGCTGAAATGGCTTGGTAATCAGGAAGGCAGGCTCCGGACGCTCACCGGTGAGCAGCCGCTCCGGAAAGGCCGTGATGAAAATTACCGGTACGTCCATCTGGCTCAATATGTCCTGTACGGCGTCGATACCCGAACTGTCGTCTGCCAGCTGGATATCGGCGAGCACAAGACCCGGCGCGCGATTGGACGCTTCGGCGACGGCTTCGTCACGCGTGACCGCTATCCCGGTGACCTGATGGCCAAGATCGCGAACGATGGACTCCAGATCCATGGCGATGATCGGTTCATCTTCGATGATCAGTACGGCGGTTTTGAGTTGAGACTCGATTTCCGCTCGGGCATCCGCAATCAACGCGTTTACGCGATCGATCGGGCAATCAAGCAGATATGCGATGTCGCCATTCGAAAAACCCTCTACTTCCGACAAAAGCAGCGCCTGACGCGACACATTGTCGATCATCGCGAGGCGGGCATTGGCGATAACTTCATTTTCCCGATCGTCATCCGGGGTTCCGGTTGCCGCGACATCGACCGTCTCGGTCGATGTCCAGATTTTGAGGAAGGACCGGTACAAGCCCGCGCGAGGATCGACATCGGCCGGGAAGGACTCGGGGGCAGCGACGATCGATTCCAGTGTCAGCCGGACAAAGGCATCACCCTGTTTCTGATTCCCGGTTAAAGCGCGGGAAAAGCGCCTCAGAAAAGTAAGATGCGGCGCAAGTTGCTGTCCCAATGACGTCATCGAAAATCCTTCCGCTTGTATAACGTCAATAGGCCTAGGCGGTTCCGGCAATACAACTCAAGTGGAAAGATCGAGATTCGCCAGGATGGAAGCGGTACAATGTTATCCGATTATTGCGATGTTCGAAATAAAGGAACTTTTACGTGATATTCGCGGTTGCAGTGTAGGAATGGATATGGCTAGGAAGATTTGGGTCGCGGGATATATTGGGGATATGCAGGTTGGCGTCTGGTGCTAAAAATCCACGCAAGCCCGGTTCCGACGACATGGGCGACGCTGCAGACAATTCTACGCCGGCAAGCACCGCCGATATCGGCGATGCATTGCGCACGGCTTATGAAGATGCTGTCAATGAAGATATTCCCGATGAAATGCTGGATCTCCTCGGCAAGCTTGACTGACAAACCGGGGGATGATCCGAGGCCAATCTTGGGATGACCCGACCCGGTAACCGATCACCCTATCTGACCAAGCTCCCGACGGGCGTTCAAACATTCGTTTTGCTGGGCCTGGCGCTTCTGCCGCTCGGCCTTGTGGCGGTTTTCACGTCTGTCGATCAGGCCAGTAACGCACGTGAGAAACGCTATGCCGAGGTCAGCCTCTTGGCGGAGATCGGTGCACGGCATCTCTCCCAAAGAGTTTCTGAGACCGAAACGGCAATCCGATCCGCGCTCGATGACGTGCAAATAGCGGAAGATGGTGAGACGACCTGTCCGCAGCCTGAAAATATGTCCGACAGCACAGGACCCGGAGGACTACACCTCACCATATTGAGCGAAGCGGGCGGCGTATTATGTGCGCCGGCCGGCGCGGCACCTTTGACGATTGGGGCGTTCCCCGCGCCCAACATGTCCGCGATATCGATCGACGAGGCGCGCGAAGCGATCATCGTCGCGCATGGCATGGATGGCGGCATCGCTGGCGTGGCGACACTTTCCCGCCGTTCACTGGCACTGCTCCCACGACCCGCCCTGCTTGCGCGAAACTATCAGATCGCCTTGTCCAGCGACGAACAGAGTTTCATCATACGGGCTTGGAACGAGGACATATCGGACAATGAGATTCTCGACGCGTCCAGTCCGATCGGCGGTACCGGCTTCGTGCTTACCGCCAGCTTCCAACGCAGATCGTTGACCGCCGGAGAGATATTTTCGATCACGCTGCCGATTCTTATGTGGGCCGTCGCCGCCCTGCTTGGCTGGCTGGCGATATCGCAACTGCTGATCCGACCGCTTACACAGCTGCGGCACGCGGTCATCCGGCATGCCGACGGCGAAGCGGAGTTCGATCTTCCACAATCCCGGATATCCGCTATCGAAATCCAGCAACTCGCCGAAGCGTTCGAAACAGCGTTCGTCAAACTGCAGAGCCATGAAGAGCAGCTTGCCGTCGGCTTGGCAGAGCAGACGCGGCTGACCCGCGAAGTGCATCACAGGGTCAAGAATAATCTGCAAATCATCGCCAGCCTGCTGAGCTTGCACGCCAGGGCCGCCAAATCGGACGATAGCGCTGCCGCTTATGCCTCGATCCAACGCCGGGTCGATGCGCTCGCAATCGTGCAGCGCAATCTTTTTGCCGAGCTTCACAAGGATGCCGGTCTGGCTCTTCGACCCGTTATCGCAGAGCTCGCATCAGGGCTTCAGCAGAGCGCCCCGCCGACTGCCGAACTGGGCATCGCGATCGATGTCGATGACGTGCGGGTAGGTCAGGACATAGCGGCACCGGTCGCCTTCCTGGTGACGGAGCTCGTCGAGCTCGCCATGCTGTGCGGCAATCGGGTCGAGATAGCGATATCCGTGACGGCACTTGCCGACAATCATGCCCGGCTTGCGATCCGGTCTCCGGCACTCGCCACAGCATCCGAACGTGACGAATTCTCCCGGTATCGACGAGTTTTAACGGGTATGGCCCGGCAGCTTCAGGCCAGCCTCGACGAAGCTGAGACGGGCACGCTGTTCACGATCATGATACCGACTTTTTAAAAAACACATATATCTAAGTTACGGAATATCAACAGTTTTTGACAATTTTCTCAATTTTTCGATTTTTTTTGGGAACCAAATCGAATGCGCGGCGTTCTGCAAGTCGGATAGTGACCTTTTGCCCCCCGCTCTCGCTATCCGAAAATTAGCCCGGAAACGCCTCCATCCCCCCGGAAGGCGTTTCCGGGTTTAATATTTTCGGGGCCCGAAACAATCGAATGCCGTGTGGCGAGATGAGCCGGCCCCGATAGACCGGCAGACATTTTTCGGCCATTATCCCAAGTCCGCGCGGCATCATATAGGCCGGTCATGATGGAGTATGAGCATGTCCAAATTTCTCGTGTTAACGCTGATGATTTCAAGCTTCGCACTGTCTGCATGCAACACGGTTGCGGGTATCGGCCGCGACGTGCAAAGTGTCGGTGAGACTGTCGAGGAAGTCGCCGAGTGAACGTTGCGCCGAACACGGAGTCCGCAAACCGTTTTCGGGCTCTAGGCAGGCTGCTTCTTCTTCCGGCGCCGTTCAGTGAACCAAATTATCACGAGTGTAATCTCGAACAGCAGGCACAGCGGAATCCCGAGCATCAGCTGCGTCACCGGGTCGGGCGGCGTGAAGATCGCGGCGATGATGAAAGCGCCGACGATGATATATTTGCGTGCCCGAACGAGTTGCGCGCGATCGACCAGCCCGGCTCGATTGAGGAGAAGGATCAGCACGGGCAGGAGGAACGCGATCCCGAAGATGATAATGAACCGCATAACGAGCGATAGATAGCTACCCACCGCCGGCAATGCCTCTTGGTCGAGACCGCCGACTTCGCCCTGAAACCCTAGAAAGAAGCGAAACGCCACCGGCATCACGATATAATAGGCGAGAGCGGCGCCGAGCGTGAAAAGCAGCGGCGTCGCAAACAGAAACGGTAGAAACGCGCCCTTCTCATTTTTATACAGGCCCGGCGCCACAAAGGCCCATATCTGATTGGCGATCAGCGGAAAGGCGACGACAAATGCGCCGAACATCGCGACTTTGATCTCTACGAAAAAGGCTTCGTAGAGCTGGGTATAGATCAATCGCCCCTCGCCCACCGGAAAAGCGGCGGTCAATGGTTGAACCAGAAATTCGAAAATCTCGGTCGCGAAATAGAAACAGACACCGAACGCGACCGCGAGGCCCAGCATGCACCAGAGCAACCGGTTGCGCAGCTCTATGAGATGATCGAGCAGCGGCGCGCTGCTCTCATCGATTTCGGCGTCTTCGCTCACGCCTTGGTTACTCCATCCCGACCGTGTGGCTCGTCGGGCAACAACGGCAGTTGCGTCTCGGACGGTTCTTGCCGAGACCCGGCCTCTGGTTCGGGTTTCGCCGATACGTCTTCAACCTCGGAGACATCTTCCGTGTCCAGAGGTTGCATCACGACATCATCGGCCGGTTGCGGCTTTTCGGATTTCTCCGGCGGATGATCGCGCATGATCTGCGCATTTTTTTTTGCCCAAGCCTTTTCCTGCTCCTCGATTTCCGCCTCGCGGATCATCGCATCCACGCCTACCCGGAAATGGCCCGTCATCGCGCGCAACTGACCCAACCAACGGCCCGCCGTCCGCATGGCGATCGGCAAGTCCTTCGGTCCGATGATGACGAGCGCCACCATCCCGACCAGCAGCAGCTCCATTGCACCAATATCGAACATAGGCGCCGACCACCCTCAAAAGCCTGAGCACCGCAACCCGCCACCAAGGGCGGGCGCGCAAGCGCTAGTTAGCGCTGTCTTCGCGCTTGGCTTCGACCGTCGTTTCCGACGCCGGAGGCGCGGGCTGGGGCGCGATACGTGGCGTTTCGGAGGATCCGGCGGAGTCCCCGCTATCTTCATCTTCACGCAGGCCCTTCTTGAAGCTGGTGATGCCTTTGGCGAGATCGCCCATCATGTCGGAAATTCGCCCGCGCCCGAAAAACAGGACGATGAGCAGCACTACAATAACAATTTGCCACGGACCTAAAGCCATGAATTTTCTCCTTATCCGCGGCCTAGTTAGTCATCCTGTTCAGCGGATTCCAGTTCGAGCTCTTCGAGCGCGGCATCCACAGGATCGAGCAGCCCGGCAGCTTTGAGATCATCAAGACCGGGTAGGTCGCGCCGATTCTCTAACCCGAAATGCTGAAGAAATACAGGGGTTGTTGCGTATATTAACGGTCTTCCGGGGGTTTCCCGCCGGCCGGCGGGGCGCACCCACCCCGCCTCCATCAACACATCAAGCGTGCCCTTGGAGATTTGCACCCCGCGAATGGACTCGATCTCGGCGCGGCTGACTGGCTCGTGATAGGCGATAATCGCCAGCGTTTCGGTCGCCGCGCGGCTCAATTTGCGCGGTTCTTCGCGTTCGCGGCGCAGAACGTGCGAAAGATCCGGTGCGGTCTCGAAATGCCAGCGCTTACCCCGTTCGACGAGACCAATCCCGCGCCCTGCATAGTGATTCTGCAATTCTTCCAGCCCGGCGCGAACATCAACATCCTCGCCGACGGCCTGTGAGATTTCGTGCAAGGTCAGCGGATCCTCGGACGCAAAAAGCGCCGCCTCGATCGCCCTTACATCGTCGTTGATCTCGGTCATGTACCGGGCCTCACCATCAGATCGGAAAAATGGTCGTCCTGTTGGATCTCCGCCTTGCCCTGCCGCGCAAGTTCCAGCGCGGCGACAAAACTCGATGCCAGCGCCGATTTACGGTAACCGCCATCCGCGCTGTCGGGCAGGAAACTCTCCAGCGTCGCCCAGTCCATGAACTGCCCAACCAGCCGTTCGAGCCGTTCAAGCGCCTCTTCAAGCGTCATCACCGGACGATGGGCGATGATATGAACGGCCGGCTCGGTCCGCGCCCGTAGCTGACCATAGGCGGCGATCAAATCGTAAAGTTCGGCCTGCCAGCGGCTTTTGCGAATCACCCGGATTCCTTCCGGTGCGCCGCGCAGAAACACGTCCCGGCCGATGCGGTCGCGCGCCATCAGCCGGGCGCCGGCCTCCCGCATGACGTTGAGCCGCTGCAGGCGTAGCTGAAGACGAAGCGCCAATTCTTCGGGACTCGGATCCTCCTGCTCCTCCTTGGGGAGCAACAGACAGGATTTAAGATAGGCGAGCCAGGCGGCCATCACGAGATAATCGGCGGCGATCTCCAGCTTGAGCGCCTTGGCGTCGCTGATAAAGGCGAGATATTGTTCGACGAGTTCGAGGATGGAGATTTCCCGAAGATCTACCTTCTGCGTCCGCGCCAGGCTGAGAAGCAGATCGAGCGGCCCTTCCCACCCCTCAAGGTCGAGCGTCAGTCGCTCGGTCTCGGCGACCTCCGGCGCCTCGTCGAACATGTCGTCGGCAACTTCACTCATGCCAGCGCCAAGAGACTGTCCCGCTTGTCGATCAGCGCGTCGAGCGCGTCGGCGGTTTCGATCGGATGGATCGTGTCCGTCGCGCGATCGAGGCGGTCGCGGGATTCATCCGAGATATCGACAAGCAACTCGACGGTCCGTTTCATCTCTTCCATACGCGCCCAGCAGTTCAACGCGATATCGCAGCCCGCGGCAACGACGTTCGCGGCGCGATCGGCAGGATCTCCGTCGAGTGCCTGCATGTCGAGATCGTCGGAGAAAAGCAGCCCGTCAAAGCCGATCTCACCACGGATAATGTCATCTATAACGGTCGGCGACAGGGTCGCGCAGCGCTCGGCATCCCAGGCTTCGAACACAATATGGGCGGTCATCGCCATCGGCGCGTCTGCGAGTGTCTTGAACGGCGTAACATCGGTGGCAAGTTCCTCTGCCGAAGCCGTAACGCGCGGCAGCGCCTTGTGTGTATCGACCATAGCCCGGCCATGACCGGGGATATGCTTGATCACACCGGCCACGCCCGCCTCGGCCAGTCCATCGAGCACCGCCTTGCCCAGTGCCGCAACCCGCATCGGTTCGAAACCGAGCGCCCGATCGCCGATCACGTCATGTGCGCCGGACTGGCGGACATCAAGAAGTGGCAGGCAATCCACGGTGATCCCGCATTCGGCAAGGGTCAGCCCGATCGCATGGGCATTACTCCGCGCCGCTTCTATCGCCGACATCGGCGCGATATCGTAGAGCGCATCGAACTTCGCCCAAGGCGGAAACTCCGGCCAAACCGGTGGCTTCATCCGGACGACGCGGCCGCCCTCCTGATCGATTAGGATCGGCACATCCTCGCGGCCCGATATCTCGCGCAACTCGTCGGTCAGCGCGCGCAGCTGATCGCGATCCGCGACGTTACGGGCGAAGAGGATATAGCCGGCGGGATCGGCATCACGGAACAACGCGCGCTCTTCGTCATTCAGCGTTTCCGCGGCAATGCCAAAGACGACGGGCTTCATTATACTCTCTTGGTTGACGGTCTCGTTTGCGCCCGGCGGGCGTGAATCAATTGACAACCACGCTGCACGCTTGCCCCGCATTGCGCAAGCGGCCGCACAGCGAACGAGCCGCCTCGCGCGAGCTTGCGGCGGCCCGGAGACGGTAGAGCGTTCGTCCACCCGCCTGCACCGGCGTTACCGAATGCTGCAATGAATTCAATGCATTATTCTGGCGCTGGATCTGCGTCCAAGCACTGTTCGCGGCCGCTTGACTCGAAAATGCACCCAACTGGATAAGTCGACCGCTCGCCGCCGTAACGCCATTCGATGCAGAGGCATTCCCGTCATTCGAAGAGCGCGGCGCAGACTCGGCCAGACTCCGATTGCTGGTCGGAATGCGCGCCGTCGCCGCACCTGTCGGCTCGCCGCTGGCATCGTTACCAGAATTCTCGCCGGCCGTCGCCGCGACCCGGCGTCCGGCAATGGGTTCTTCGGGTGTCGCGCTACGATCGATCCGGCCTTCCGGGCTCCCGCCTTCGCTCGCCGAAAAAGCGGCATCGCCTTCCCCTTCGACTTCCATGCCGCCCGCCTCGCTCGGCCGCACCCTGTAATCCTCTTCGGGAGCCGCGATGAGCTCACCCCCGTCAGGCGCAGCGCCGTCCTGGTCCCGCAGCCAGAAGATACCACCGACCACAAGCGCAATCGCCGCCAGAACGACGAGCACGCCGCCAATCAGCGTCAGAAGCCCAACACCCTCATCTTCGTCTTCCTCGACCGCTTCCAGCCAAGGCAGCCGCTCCTCGTCGCGCGCGTCCAGCACGTCCTCGTTACTCATCACTCCATCTCCTCGACGGCTTCGACCCCCATGATTGCGAGACCGTTACGAATAATTTGCCCGATTCCGGCCGCCAATGCCAGCCGCGCGCGCGTCAATTCTGGCGCGTTAACCACCAATAGCCGCTTCTCGGGATGATCGTTACCTCGGTTCCAAAGCGCATGAAATTCCGCCGCAAGATCGAACAGGTAGAAGGCGATACGGTGCGGCTCATAGGCCGCCGCCGCCGCCTCGACGATGCGCGGGAATTGCGCAGCCCATTTGACCAGCGCCAGTTCTTCGCCGTCGAGCAAGCCGAGATCGGCCTCGCCGCCCATATCGATCCCTTCGGCTTCCGCCTTGCGATGGACGGATCGGATCCGGGCATGCGCATATTGAACGTAAAAGACCGGATTATCTTTCGACGCCTCGACGACCTTGGCAAAATCGAAGTCCATCTGCGCATCGGCTTTGCGGGTCAGCATGGTGAACCGCACCACATCCTTGCCGACCTCGTCGACGACATCCTTCAGCGTAACGAAATTGCCCGACCGTTTGGACATTTTAACTGGCTCGCCGTCGCGCAGCAGATGCACCATCTGGACGAGCTTTACGTCGAATTCCGTCTGGCCTTCGGTCAATGCCGCAACCGCCGCCTTGATCCGTTTTACGGTACCCGCATGATCGGCGCCCCAGATGTCGATCAATATGTCGGCGGACTGGCTCTTCTGAAAATGATAAGCGAGATCATTGCCGAAATAGGTCCAGGACCCGTCGGATTTGCGGATCGGCCGATCCTGATCGTCGCCATAGTCGGTCGATTTGAACAGCGGCAGTTCGACCGGCTCCCAATCGTCCGGTGTCTTGCCCTTCGGCATCTCCAGTTCGCCGTCATAGACGAGCCCGCGCCCGCGCAGCTCGGCTTCGGCCGCCTGTGGCTTGCCAGCTTCCAATACGGCGGCTTCCGATGCGAAGATATCCTGACGGATACCGAGCAGCGCCAGATCGGCGCGAATCAGCTCTAGCATTGCATCGACCGCGCGTTCGCGGAACAGCGTCAGCCACTCGCCTTCGTCGGCGTCCGCATAGGACTCG
Organism: Pseudomonadota bacterium; assembly: GCA_039180285.1. Classification (GTDB taxonomy): domain Bacteria; phylum Pseudomonadota; class Alphaproteobacteria; order Sphingomonadales; family Sphingomonadaceae; genus Parasphingopyxis. Next base: position 34,630 of record JBCDDN010000030.1, read on the forward strand.
CCAAACTCTTCAGCCAACGCCGCGCCGACGGGTATCAGATACTCGCCCGGGTACAGACCCTCGGGGATTTCGCCGACATCCCGGCCGAGCGCCTCGCGATAGCGTATATGCACGGACCGGGCGAGTACATCCACCTGCCCGCCGGCATCGTTGACATAATATTCGCGGATCACCTTATGGCCCGCATATTCGAGTAGGTTCGCCAGTGCATCGCCGACAACCGCGCCCCGGCAATGGCCCATATGCAGAGGGCCGGTCGGATTGGCCGAGACATATTCGACATTGACCGTCTTGCCCGCGCCCATGTCCGATTTGCCGTAATCGCTCCCCGCGGCGGCAATCGTGCGCAACTCGTCACGCCAGGCAGCCTCGTCGAGCCGGATATTGATGAAGCCCGGTCCGGCGATATCGACTGCGGATACGCCGTCCACTTCCGACAGCTTTGGTACGATCAGCCCCGCTAGTTCGCGCGGGTTTTTGCCCGCCGCTTTGGCGAGCACCATCGCCGCATTGGTGGCTAGATCGCCATGCGCGGGATCGCGCGGCGGTTCGACCGCCACATTTTTGCGGTCGAGATCTACCGGAATGCCGCCGGACGCGGCGAGGGAATCGAGAATGGCGCCGATATGATCAGCGAACTGGGTGTAGATGGTCACTGGTTTCCCGTCCTTGTGCGAGCTCGCGCGATTAGACGATCAGACGTGCGGGGGCAATTCCGCGAACGACGGCCTCTATTCGCGTTTCCAGTCCGGCCGGGTCATGCCGACGAAGCGATCGCCGAGCCCGGTCGCGTTGCGGGCGAGAATATCGCGCAAGCTGCCGGTTTCGGCGATGATCGCCAGGCCGCGATCGGTAAAGGTTTCACGGCGATTGTCCTCGTTTCCCCACACATGTTCGGATAGCAGCGGATTGGTCAGCGCCTGGGAAAAGGCGTCCATCGCGACCATCGCGGTCAGCAGATCGGGAAGCGGTCCATTGCGTTCACGCGGTTCGGCGAAGAGGCCGGTATAGAATTCAAGCCGGTCGACGCTGCCGTACAGCTCCTCGAGCCGGCCTGCGAGCGCGGATCGGTGCGTCTGCTCGATCGGATCTTTCGACTTGCCGACCAACGCCGCAAAATTCTTCGGCACTTTCTTGCCCATGGCTTTGCGATAGGCGGCATAGCCTTGCATGTCGTTGATCTGCGACTGACGCAGCGCGTCCATCTCCGCCTTGCGCATGAAATCGGCGGCATTGCCGAGCCCCAATTCTGTCGCGGCATTGTCCGAGATATCGACGAAGGCGTTGGCCAGGCCGCGATCGAGCAGGACCTTATTGTTGAGCAGCAACAACTTGCCGTCGATCTCCTGCCCCGCCCATCGCATCGTCTGCGGCACCAGTGAATGCCAACGATAGAGCAAGGTGAACTCGATCGTCATCCAGTTCTCGCGGTTCCAGCCGGCCTTCCAGGCGACATCCGGCCAAGCATGAAGTTTGAACTTCGCGGTGCTGATATGGTTGATATATTCCTCGACGACGAGCTTGATAAACAGCACAATCAGGATGTTGCGCACGGTTTCGAACACCCGGTCGTCATTCCAACCGGGGTGATCCTGCTCGATCATCCCGGCAACACGATTATGCTCGCGCAGGAACAGGACATTCATCATCGCCGTTTGCGGAGCGGCATTTACCCGGTCGCCGCCAACCGCGAACAGCGTTTCGCACATCTCTGCCGACGCATTGTCGATGCCGAGCGGCGTGTCGAGCAGCGGCGCTCCTGTCTCGGGATCGAGAAACTGCGGATCGACCTTGATCCCGCCCGGCAGGAACAGGCGCAGCGGCCACTCCTCACCGTCGATCTCTTCAAATTTGAGACGCCCCTTTTTGCCCGGATCGTTCGATTGGAGCCGCAGCGCCCGGGTCTGCCAATCCGTCCTCCCATAAAGCGTGCTGAGATCGATCTCGTGATTGGATGTCGTGCGCGTCCGATCTTCCTCCGCGGCAACATTGGACAGCCGTGTGCGCAGGAACCCGTCCGTCAGATATTGAGCGAAGGCGGGGAACAGGCAGGTCGATTTCGGGCAGAGTCTTTGCTGTCCCGGCTCGGCGATGAACAGATCGACCACCTCTTCGGGCGGCGGGGTTTCGGGCTTCATCGCGCCGGGCCAGCGCGTATTGGGCAGCAATCGGCCGAAATAGCTGCGATCCTTGAGACCCGGCCAAGTGACATAATCGTCGCGTGTGCTCCAGGGATGGGGCCGGGTTCGGGCGCTGTCGACGAGCCGGTTGATGAGCAGCGCGTTCATCCGTTTCTTGCCGAGCAGCGCAGCCGCAAGGCCCAGCGCGACATCCTCGAACACACTCATACCCCATCTCCCCGTTGCGTATACCGAGCGAAACCTATGATACCCGATTATCGAAAAATACCATGTTTTGAAGACGAAGCGTAGCTCGGCTTGGTCCGAAGGGGATCGAAGGGTTCAGGCGCGGATCAGGCGGCCGTCAAGTCGGGCGGCGCCGGCAGCCGGAAAAACCGACTGAAGGACTAACTCGAGATCAAGCGCGAAATGTTCGGCAAGCGCGCCGGCGAACAGTCGGTCCATCGACATGGTGGGCCGGAGATCCCGGCCGTCCTGCAAGTCCGGCTGCCGTAAGCCTGGCCAGTCCGCCAGCACCCGTCCGCCACTCACCGCGCCGCCGAGCAGCATCGCGGCCGAAGCGGTGCCATGATCGGTGCCGCCTGTACCGTTGGGCGCGGCGGTTCGCCCGAATTCCGTGGCAACGATTACCAGCGTGTCGCGCCAAATCGTGCCGAGGCCCGTTCTGAGCGCTCCGATCATGCCGTCGAGCGCGCCAAGCCGCCGGTCGAGCCGGCCGCGCTGATTGGCATGGGTGTCCCAACCGCGGAGCTCGATCGCGGCAATGCGTGTGCCATCGGGATCGGAAAGAAACCGCGCCGCCAGTTCGCCGAGCGCCGTTTCGCCGCGACCGGTGCCGTCGATATCCTCCGCCAATTCCTGCGTCTCCTGCGCCTGCGCCCAATCGGCGTGGAGCATCGGATCATCCTCATAGAGCATGGAGACCCGCCGAAGCAGTCCGATTTCCGGATCGGGCATTCGGGACGGTGCATAGGAGCTCGCCTCGGCACTGCCGCGCAAGACCATCGGCATGGTCGAGGACAGCGCAATCGCCTCGGCCTGCCGACCCGACAACTGTCCGACAAATCGGTTCATCCAGCCGTCACGTAAGCCGTAAGGCGCGGACGCAGCGGTTTCGAGTACATTCTGACCGTCGAAATGGGATCGTTCGCGATAGGCGGAGGCAACGGCATGGGCGAAAAGTGCCTCATCTGTACCGTAGAGTTGCCCAATCTCGGCGAGCGCGGGATGCAGGGTGAAGAAATCGCCGAGCCGCATACCACCCTCGCTATGCCTGGCGAAATCGCGGCGAACTCCCGTAAACTCCGGGTCGCCGGTCGGCGCGACGATCGCCAGACCGTCCGCTGCGCCGCGGAGAATGACGAAGACGAACCGGCGGTCGGTCTCCGCCTGAGCGAAGGCGATGTACGGCGCAAGCATGAAGCCGGCGGCGCCCAACGCGCCGCTGCGCAGAAAGTCTCTCCGGTCGAGCATGCTCATCTCCGCAAGAATTCGGGTGAAACGAGCAGCAGGGCAAGGCCTTGGCCCGCGCTTTCCGCACTCGCGATCGTCCGCGCGGTGCGGTCGCTCAACATGTCCCCGAAGAGCCGCGGCGCCAATTGCCGGGCGTCGATTCGGTCACGGCTGCGATCGGCGATGCGCTGGGCGAGTTCGACCCGGCTGGTAAGTGCCGATGCACCACTCCAGCTGGCCGCAATATCGTCAAAGCCCGCTGGCGATCCCGGCGTCCAAACCGGCTGGCCGAGTTGACGGAGCACGCCGTTGATCCGCCGATCGAACTCGCGCGAACCGAGTGCGCGGAAACCGGAGATAATCCATTCCCAGGGTGTTTTGAATTTGACGGGTTCGTCCACCCAGCATTCAGGTGCATCGATCAACACGCGATAGAGCGACGGAAGATCGCCTTCGGTACCGCGATATGTCGTCGCCAACCGATCGACCAGTGCGTCGGGCGGCGTATCGCCCGCAAAATGCCGCGCCAGCTTGGTGGCGAGATGCCGAGCCGTCGACGGATGCGCCGAGAGATCCTCGAGGATCGCGACCGCTTGGGCTTCTCCGCCCGCGGAGTAGTGGCGGCCAAGCAGCGTTCGCGGACCTGGCTCGTGGAGCTGCTGAGCGAAATAAAACTGGCCGACGGTCGCCGAAGTCGGAAAGATACGCCGCACAGGCCCGCGCGCGAGCCCGGCAACCGTCCATCCGGTCATCGCTCGCGCCAGCTCGGTAACATCGGCTTGGGAATAGCCGCCATCGACGCCGAGCGTGTGCAGCTCCATAATCTCTCGCGCGAGATTCTCGTTGAGCCCGGGCCGACGGTTGCGCCGTCGTCCGACACGCCGGCCAAACGGCGAATTCGGGCCGATCGACCGCGCTTGATTGAGAAAAAGCAGCATCGCCGGATGCCGTTCGACGGCAAGCAGCATATCGCGAAACCGCCCCATGACATGCGGGCGTACAGCCTCGAACTCGAGCAGTCCGGCAAGACGGACAAGCGCGGCACCATTGGCGGAGACGGCGAAATGGTTCGCCCAAAAATGCACAAGACGCTCGGCAAACGGCGCCCGAGACGTCAGCGCGATCCGCGCCCGCGCATCCACCATCGCTGCATAATGTTGCCGACCCTGACGGTTGAAACTGCGTCGGGCGGTGGTTCGAGGATCGACCGTCTCACCGTCCATGTCGGTGGACGTCGGTTCCTGCTCACCGCGATTACCCCCTTGCCCGCGACCGAAGCCATTGCGCCGCCGAACGTAGAAGTCGGCGAGTTCGTCGACCACCGTCCGGCGGCTCGGAACGGTATCGAGAAGAGCAGGCACCGGATCATAGGCGCTAAGCTGTTGTCGCAGCCATCGCTGCGGATCGTTGATGCGACCGTCATCAGACCTCGCACCGAGGCCGAAACGGTTATGCGCGATCACCGATCGGGTCATGCCAATATCCGTTACAACCTTTCAAATTAATCTGACCTTGCTGACGTCTCGGGTTGATCGCCGGGTTCATCTTCTTACCGTCACTATATTCGACCCACGACCGCTCAAAAACCTTCGGGCAGTTCTACCGGGCCGATATGAGCGCGATAGCAGCGGACGGCGAAACTGTCCGTCATACCCGAGATGAAATCGGCAATATGGCGTGCCCGGTGCGGCTCCTCATGCGGTAGCGATCGCTGCCAATTGTCGGGCAGCAGAGATGGGTCGGCATGATAGACGGCATAGAGTCCGGCCACCACGCCGCGCACCACATCGGCCACCGCTTCCTGCTTCGGATGCTCGTACATATTGGCGTAGAGAAAGCGTTTCAGGGCGCGCTCATGATCGGCCAATCCGGCCGAGAAGGCGGCGAGCGAGCGACCGGCAGCGCGAACATCGTCGGCGCTTTCCACGCCGGCATCCGCCACGCGACGGCCGGTTTCCGCGATCAGATCGTTGACCATGAGGCCGATCTGCTCGCGGATCAACTCCGAGGCGAGCAAGGTTGGACCGGCATCGGGGAACCGGTCTGCGGCACGATCCCAGATCTCCGAAAGCCCCGGAATGGCGAGCAGCGCATCCCGATCGAACAACCCGGCACGGAGCCCGTCGTCGATATCGTGATTGTCATAGGCGATATCGTCCGCGAGCGCGGCGACCTGCGCTTCCAGGCTCGCATGACTGTCGAGCTCCAGACCATACCGGGCGTCGACATCGGCCAGCGCCCAGGGGGGGCTCTCGACCGGCCCATTATGTTTGGCGAGCCCTTCCAATGTCTCCCAACTGAGATTGAGACCGGCGAACAGCGGATAGCGATGCTCGAGTCGCGTCAGCATCCGCAAAGTCTGCGCATTGTGATCGAAGTCGCCGGCGTCGGCGAGCGCGGCCTTTAGCGCATCTTCCCCTGCATGGCCGAAGGGCGGATGGCCGATATCGTGCGCGAGGCAGAGCGCTTCGGTCAGATCTTCGTTGAGTCCCAGAGCGCGGGCGATCGTACGGCCGATCTGGGCAACCTCTAGGCTATGGGTCAGACGGACGCGGAAATGATCGCCATCGGGCGCGACGAAGACCTGCGTCTTGCCACGCAGCCGCCGAAAGGCGACCGAATGGACAATCCGATCGCGATCGCGCTGGAACGCGTCGCGGGGCCCGCGCATCTCGTCGCGCCCTTCGTCGAATCTGCGGCCCCGGCTGTGCGCTGGATGGGAAGCATAGGAGGCACGCGTCATTGCGGATCGAGGCGCATAACCTCTTGCCCCTCCGCGCTGCGGAAGGTGTGCCCCTCGATCTCGCCTTCTTCGGAAATCGCGTCGAGAAAGACCTGCGCCGCAGCGCGCGTGTCGAACGGACCCACGAGCAGGCGATTGGTCGCGTTCCACGGCGCGAACCAGCCGGTTTGTCCGTCAAACGCGTCGGGCGCGCGCCGCGAGAACTGGCGATAGGTGAAGCGCAAGGCCGATCGTTCCCGGCCGATGGCAATCTGCGCCCAGTTGCGGGCCGGATGGGATGGTGTCGCTTCCGTTTGCAGCGTGTCGCTTTCGGCACCGCCGGCCATTGCTGCTTCGGTCGGCTGGGGCGATGCGCCCGTCCGGTAAAGACGCGTAACGGGCTGGCCGTCGGGGCTGCGCCAGCGCAGGGCTTCGATACCCGCCTCCGTCAATGTATCGATAAAGGTCTGGGCCGCGGCACCGCTATCGAACGGCCCCACAAGCAGCCGGTTGGTCTGGCCGAGCGGCGTATACCATGCCTCCCGACCGGCAAAGACCGTATTGGCCCTTGCATAGCGGCGATAGGTAAAACGCATTCCATCCTGCGTCGGACCCGTGGCAAGCTGCACCCAGTCGCGGGCGGGTTCGGCCTGTTCAGATGCCGGAGCCCCGGTTTGCTCGGCTTCGGCGGCCGGTGGCGGTGGCGGTGG